>NZ_UCNU01000010.1:0-235448 GCF_900474085.1 Synechococcus sp. UW86 | reverse complement strand
ACACGGCAGAGGTCTGTCCTGGTGGTGATGTGGTTCTTGAGAGCACCTGTCGATCGCTTACCCGTGATGTGTTCCAGCTCTGCAAGCTCCGTGATCCAGACGCGATGCGCTGCAACCGTCATGTCCTTGGCCTGATCATGCGTCGAGGAAGAAAACCAATCAGGGTTGGGGACAAGCGCCTGAAAGCTTGAGCTTTTACGGATGCCCTGAGCCCCTTTAAGCGTCAAGACAAAGTCAAACTGACAACCCGGCTGAAACACCCGCCAGACAGCACCAAGTAAAGCGGCAGCCCACATCGCGTCATACAGCGGGTCTGACGTCCCGAAGTAGTCCGCGGAGAAGGTCGATAGGTCGACAGGTCGAATTGATTCGTCCTGTTCGAGGTCCTCGAAATACCTCTGCACTGGGTGATAGCGACCCTCACGCGCAACTTTCAGAACCGTGTCAGCAGCTGTTTTGGGATTGGCCTCATAACCAACCTCAGACAGCCCGATGTACGCCTCCTCAATGTCCGCAACCGGCAGAGGTCTGCCATCAAGCTCAACCTCCTGAGTCAGCTCATTGAAAGCCAGCCGATACGGAGCATTTCGCCAAAGCGCACATAGTTCAGCGGGGTTCAACTGCCGCTTTTTGGCTTCAACGCAAGGCACCAGGTCTTTAGTGAGATGTCTCATCGCTCAAGACACCCCTTGCTGATATCGAGCCTGAAGGCCACGCTCGTTGAACGCATCACGAACGAGAGCAACGTTCCAGGTGATGGCGCTGTTTTTGCTTGGGCCCAGGTTGTAGTGGACTTTGTTTTCTAGGAATCCACCCCTGGATTCCACCTTTCGCTTCAGCGTGTCTTTGCTGATGCCCAGCTCGCTAGCTGCGGCTGGTGTCGGTTTCCATTGCTGCATTGGTAGTAAACGAAGGATCAGGATTCGTTGAGGGCAACTTTTCTCTGATTGCTGCTGCTACTGGATCACGCTTGCCCTGATGAAGAGCAATGACCTGATCAGCAACTTGAGGCACCGGCCGAGTTACACAAACCAGCTCGGTCATCTGACGTACGTGCTCAGCCTCACCTTTGCCATCGGCGGTGAACTGAGCCGAATAAGGACTAATGCGAATGTCTTGGCCATTCACACGAACCTCAGTCAGAGACTGTCGGCGGTATTTGTTGCGGTTGCGGGGCATGAAACAGCAATAGGAAGTTCCCTCATTGCTGACCTGATCCACCCAGTCACCAGTTTCCTGGCCAAGTACCAAGCCACGACTAGCTGAGGTCGCGGGTGCGCAGCGGAGAAGGGATTAGAGAGCCCTAATGCGATACGCCTATCAACACAAAAACACTACATGAGGCGGCAAGAGCCTGCATGCATCCAAAGATCCACAACGGGTGGTGTGTGGCCTCCGCACGAGCGGAACACACTCAATGCGGAAACACACTTACAAAACACACTCATCGCCGTGAGACGAGGAGTGAGATGTCAATGGAGCCAAGGAGACTCGAACTCCTGACCCCCTGCATGCCATGCAGGTGCTCTACCAGCTGAGCTATGGCCCCATATCGACGTGGTGGCTTCAGAGCCGCCGTTGTCGTGTCACAGCTTACACCGCGGGAGCCTCAGACCTGCCGCCACACGGCAACCAAGCGACCCTGCACCTCCACCTGTTCGGCGGGAAGCTCAATCGGTTGATAAGCAGGGTTGGCAGCTTCCAGCACCACCGTCGCTCCCTGGCGATGGAAATGCTTGAGCGTGGTGCCACTGCCGGCCACCAGAGCACTTACCACCGTGCCGTTGCGCAGCCGCTGCGGATCCTGCACCGGCTCCATCAACACCACATCACCATCGGCGATGTGGGAGTCGACCATCGAGTCACCGTTCACCGTCAGGGCAAACAGGCCACGGGTCTCCAGCACCGGCGCCAGATTGAGATGCTCCTGAACATCATCAAAAGCCGTCACAAGGCCACCGGCGGCAACGGCGCCTAGCACGGGAATCCCTGCGGCACCCACCATGTCGCCCAAGAGCTGCAGAGTGCGCGCCTGGCCTTCCTGCCAGGTGATCCATCCCTTCTGCTGAAGATGGCGCAACCGGCTCTGAATCGGCGCAGGAGAGCGCAGTCCCATCGCCTGCATCATCTGGCGAATCGAAGGGCTGTGGCGATGGGTGCCGATGTAGTCCGACAGCCAGTCGTAAAGCTCTTGCTGAGCAGTGGTGAGGGGCTCCTGGGGGGCACGGGTCACCGCAAGAAAAGGTTCGGGCAATACATTTGTACCGCTCCTTGCCGTGTGCCGCAAGCGCAGGCTCAGTTCAAACCAGCTTCCACACCGCAGCCTCGGGAATGCTCGGCGCCAGGGTCAGGTCTTTGGGCTCCTTGAACACCACACGCCATTCGGGAACCCGGCAGGAGACATACCCGGGATGCTCAATCAGCAGCCCAGGCTCCTCGGTTGTGCTGGCCACCCAGCCCGACATCCAGTGCCCCTCCTCCGAGAGGCCAGCTTTGAACCAAACCCAGCAGCGTTCCTTACGCATCGCGATGCTCTTCAGCGGTTTTTGTACGACTCAAGCTGTTGCGGACAGGCCGCCATCAGATATCCCATCAACTGCCCGGTAATACGGGACTTCTCTTGATCGGTTGGTGCGTTGGGAACATCCTCGTAACGCATCGAGGTGTCGCGCTCAAACATGGTTTTGAGCTCAGGATCCGGCAAGGCGTAAAAAGCATCCACACCCATTTCACAGATTTTCTCGGCCGTCCAGCGGGCAATGGTGCTCTGCTGTTGTTTGTCGGTGGCCTGATCCGCTGATGCTGCCACCGCATGGGCGGTGACGATCAACGGCACCAACCAGCGGTGGATCACCGTCACAGACCACCCATCAACGCCGCCAACAGCGCCTGCTGCGCATGCAGGCGGTTTTCCGCCTGATCAAAGATGCGGCTCGCCGTGCCCTCCATCACCTCGGCGCTGATCTCCTCACCGCGGTGGGCCGGTAGGCAGTGCAGAACGATGGCATCGGCTGCCGCCTGCTCCATCAGGGCTTGATCCACGCAGAATCCCGCAAAGGCCTGCTCCCGCTCCGCCTGTTCGGCTTCCTGGCCCATGGAGGCCCAAACGTCGGTGTAAACGGCCTGGGCTCCCGCCACCGCCTCACGGGGGTCAGTCACCACCTCAATCGAGGCACCGTGCTGTGCCAGGGATTGGGCCTGCTCAAGCACACCCGGCAAGGGCTCGAAGCCCTCGGGGCAGCCGATCCGCACATTCACCCCCAGCAACGCGCCGCAGAGCATCAGGGAATGGGCCACGTTGTTGCCGTCGCCCACATAGGCCAGGGTCTGACCAGGAAGGGCGCCATGGGCTTCCTGCATGGTGAGGAAGTCGGCCAGGGCCTGACAGGGATGCTCCAGATCGGTGAGGGCATTGATCACCGGCACCGAGGCCCAGTGGGCGTAGTCCACCAGTTCCTGCTGAGCGAAGGTGCGAATCGCCAGCACATCGCAGTAACGGCTCAGAACCCGGGCCGTGTCTTCCAGCGGCTCGCCGCGGCCGAGCTGGGTGACGGAAGGATTGAGATCCACCGTCTGGCCGCCGAGGCGGGCCATGGCCACCTGAAAACTCACACGGGTACGGGTGGAGGCCTTGCTGAAGATCAGACCCAGCACACGGTTGCCGAGATCGATCCGACGATCGCCGCTCTTCAGTTGTGCAGCCAGATCCAGCAACGCTGCTGTTTCCTCAGCCGAACAATCCGCTGAGGAAAGGAAGTCACGTCCGCACAGCGGAGACAGGACAGCAGCAACGCCCGCAGAAGCGGTAGCCATCGCGACGGTTCAAAGGACTGTTATCGGGGATGAGGCCCGCTGCCGTCAAGCGGTCACACCGGACGGCAGCACACTCGCCTCGAGCATCTGCTTGAGGTCATCCCCCTCGATCACCTCTTTCTCGAGGATCTTCTGGGCGATCGTCTCGAGCAGCGCCATGTTTTCCCGCAGGATTGCGAGGGCATCGTCGTGGGCCTGGTCCACCAGCCCGCGGACCTCCTTATCAATGGCCTGAGCCGTGGCATCACTTACTGAGCGGCGGGGGTTGTTGCCTCCACCAAGGAAACGGCCACCGCCCTGCTTGTCGTAGGCCAAGGGCCCCAGGGTGTCGCTCATGCCATAGGTGCCCACCATCTGCTCAGCCAGATCGGTGGCCCGCTGCAGGTCGTTGGCAGCACCCGTTGTGATCTTGCCGAAGACGATCTCCTCAGCCGAGCGACCACCGAGAAGCGTGGCGATCTGGCCCTGGAGTTCCTCCTTGGAATTGAGGAAGCGCTCTTCGGTAGGCAGCTGCAGGGTGTAGCCCAGGGCGCTCATGCCACGGGGCACGATCGAGATCTTGGCCACCTTGCTGCCGCCAGGCATGAGATGGCCCACGATCGCGTGGCCCACCTCGTGATACGCCACCACCTTCTTTTCGTCGTCCTGAAGGACGCGGCTCTTCTTCTCCAGACCAGCCACAACCCTCTCGATCGCTTCACCGAGGTCCTGCTGCTCAACGCTGGTGCGCTGGGCACGCGCTGCGAGCAGGGCAGCTTCATTCACCAGGTTGGCGAGATCAGCGCCGGCAAAACCACTGGTGGCCTGGGCGACGCTGTCGAGGTCAACACCTGCAGCGAGCTTCACCTTCTTGGCGTAGATCTCGAGGATAGTCTTGCGGCCGGAGAGGTCCGGACGGTCCACCAGCACTTGCCGGTCGAAACGGCCGGGACGCAGCAGAGCTGCATCCAGCACCTCGGGCTGGTTGGTGGCCGCCAGAACGATCACCGGCTTGTCCTGGGCGGTGAAGCCATCCATCTCGGTGAGCAGCTGGTTGAGGGTCTGCTCCCGTTCGTCGTTGCCGCCGACAACGCCCATGGAGCCCGAACGGCTCTTGCCGATGGCGTCCAATTCGTCGATGAAAATGATGCAAGGCGCTTTTTTCTTCGCTTCTTCAAACAGGTCGCGGACCCGGGCGGCACCAGCACCAACGAAGAGTTCCACGAACTCCGAGCCGGAAATGATGAAAAAGGGCACCTCGGCTTCGCCGGCCACGGCCTTGGACAGCAGGGTCTTACCGGTGCCGGGAGGGCCGACCAGCAGCACACCTTTAGGAATGCGCGCACCGATCTCGGCATAGCGCTCAGGGCGCTTGAGGAAGTCGACGATCTCCGTGAGTTCCTGCTTCGCCTCATCCACGCCCGCCACGTCGGCGAAGGTGATCCGCGACTCCTCATCGGGTACGTAAACCTTGGCCTTGCTCTTGGTGAAGCTCAACGCCCCCTGAGCACCACCGCCCATCGAGCGGCGAGCAAAGAACTGCAGCACCAGGATGAAGATCAGGGGCGGCACCACCCAGCTGAGGATGGTGGTGAAGATGTTCGGCTTCTTCGGGGGAGCTGCCGCGAATTCAACCCCCTTGGTCTCGAGGCGTTGGGGCAGATCCATGTCGAAGATCGGCGTAGTGGCCAGCACGGGAGGTGTGCCCTCTTCGGGATCACTCAGCTCGTAGCGAATCTGGTCTTGCGTGATGAAGGCCCGCTTCACCGCACCGTCATTCACCTGGTCGATGAACAGGGAGTAGGGCACCCGCGGCACCTGCTGCATGCCGTTGCTAGGGAGGAAGCTGCTGGCCAGCAGCAACACCCCGAAGCCAATCAGCACCAGGTTGATGATCCCGAAGCGACGGTTCGGCTGGTTGTCGTCCTGGCGGATCGGCATGGATGGCCTGAGAGTTCCGACACGCTACGAGGGATCTCTGGCAATCAACGGGTGTGAGAACCGAACGGCGCCTAGCTTCTGCCCATGTGTGGTCGCTACTGCCTCGACACGCCTCGCGCGGAATTGCAGCAGCTGCTGCGCAGCTGGTTGCGGCCGGAGGACAGCGCCTGGCTGGAGCATTACGCCCCCCGCGAGCTGATCCGCCCCCATGAGCCGGTGCTGGCGGTGCGGCGTGAGCACGGTGAAGACCGTCTGTCCCACATGCTCTGGGGCCTCCTGCCGGGCTGGGTCAAGGACCCGCTGCAGGCGCCGCGACCGATCAATGCCCGCGCCGAAACCATCGCGGAGAAAGCCTCCTTTCGCGGGCCATGGCGTCATCACCGCTGCCTTCTGCCCAGCACCGGCTTTTTTGAAAAGGGTCATCTGATCCAGCGCAAAGACCGGCAGCTGTTCTGGCTGGCCGGTGTCTGGGACCGCTGGATCGGCCCCGATGGCAGTGAAGTGGAGACCTGCTGCGTGATCACGACGAAGCCCAACAGCCTGGTGGCCCCATTGCACGATCGGATGCCGGTGATCATCCCCGAGGGGTTGGAGAGCATCTGGCTGGAACCGGGTGATGGAGCCCACCGACGCGCCCTCGAGCCGATGCTCACGCCAGCGCCAGCGGAGCCATGGGACTGCAGAGCACTCAAGCCAGCGGCCCCTGCCAACAGGCACCAGCAGCTCTCCTTGCTCGATTGAGCAAGGCTTGACAGCCGCAGCTCACTGCCGAACCTGGGGGCAGCGACAGTGGCCAAGGTGCTGGTGGGACTGGTTCAGGGGCTCCTGCGGCGGGATGACACCCAGCTAAAGCTGCTGCTGCTCTGCACTGTGATTGCCACCGTGGGCTTCGCCTTTCCCCGCTTGGTGTGGGCGACCTACATCGGCTACAGCCTGATTGCCTTGCTGCTCACCCAGGTGATGGTGGGGAGCAGCAACGCTCCGAGCTGTAGTAATGCGCTGTATCGGGGTCTGGGGCTGATGGCCGTGGTGACCATGTGGCTCTGGCTGCTCACGCCCCTGGAGCTGATCTACAGCGGCATGCCGCTGGCCCTGAGCTGGAGCGTGCTGGTGGGCTGGAGCGTGATCCGCCTGGTAACCCGCTTCGCCAGCACCAAGCGCGTCACCGAAGCGCTGCTGATGGGTGCCACGGCCGGGTACCTGCACATCGGACTCGCCGCCGGCCTGGTGATGAGTGCTCTGGGAACCATCCAGCCGGGCAGCTTTCAACCCCTGGAAATGGCCAACGTCGGCGATTCGAGCGTCCTGGCCAGCGCCCGCCTTTTTTCGGCAATCAACTACTAAGCCTTCGTTTGCCTCACCACCGTCGGTTTTGGGGACATCAGCCCGATGCTCCCCCTGTCACGGATGGTGAGTGTGGCCACCAGCGTTGCCGGACCGCTCTACCTCGCTGCCGTGATGGGAGTGCTGATCGGCCGCTTTGCCAGCAGCCTCGATCGGCAAAGCCGGGAGCGCTGAGCTCAGCTGCCGCTGCGCCAACGCAGCAACCAGTCGTTGCCCATGGGCTCGCTCTGATGCCACTGCCCCTGCAGCACCTGATCCATGGCGCTGAAGTTCAGATCTCCAAGGGGGGTGCGGGCCGCCATGCCCCCCATCAACTTCGGAGCCACCACCGCTGCAATCTCCTGCACGCAGGCCTGCCGGATCGCCGCGGCCGCCAGCTCAGGGCCGCATTCCCAAAGCACCTGGTTGCACCCCCGTTCCGCCAGGGCCTCCATCAGCTGCTGCGGTTCACAGGACGAAAGCCGAAGTGCCTCAGGCCCGGATGGCAAACGCCGGAGGTCGGCATCGGGGCCATGGGCCACGAGGGTCGGCGCCACCGCGGTATCCCAGAGCTGAGCCTGATCCGGCAGATCCAAACTGCGGCTCAGCACCACCCGCAGCGGTTCCGGTGAACGCCGGCCCCTGCTGGTGAGCAGCGGATCATCGCCGCGCACCGTGCCGCCCCCAACCACCACGGCATCCATGCCACTGCGCAGCTGATGCACCCAGTCGCGGGCGGATGGACCGCTGATCCATTGGCTGGCGCCATTGGGCAAAGCAGTGCGGCCATCGAGGCTCATGGCCCACTTCAAGATTCCAAACGGGCGGCCGGTGCGAACGCGGTGCAGAAAGGCCCGGTTCTGCTGGCGAGCCTCCTCGCGAAGCACACCACTGATCACATCCAGCCCCGCCTGCCTCAGCTGCCGGATGCCGCCCCCATCCACCCGGGGATCGGGATCCTCCAGGGCGATCACAACGCGGCCAATGCCCGCGCGAAGAACCGCCTCACTGCAGGGGGGCGTGCGGCCGTGGTGGCAGCAGGGTTCAAGGGTGACCACGAGGGTTCCGCCCCGGGCCGCATCCCCGGCCTGCCGCAAGGCCACCACCTCAGCATGGGCGTCTCCGGCCCGCGCATGAAAACCTTCGCCCACAAGGCGCCCTTCGCGATCAAGAACCACGGCCCCCACGAGGGGGTTGGGGCTGGTATGGCCTTCGGCAAGGGCGGCCAGGGCCAGAGCCCGCCGCATCCAGAGCTCCCACATCAGCTGAGGGGCAGCTCCTGCAGGGAGCGCCATTCACCAACGACGTAGGGAGGGATAGGCAACTCGGTGAAGACACCCGGCAACGCCAGACGCAGCGGTCGGTTGTTGCTGAGATCGTCCAGCAGAGGATCGAGGGCAAATTCAGCCGCTGCGTCGCGGCCATCGGTGGCCAGCACCGGGTTGGCCAGGGTGATGTCGTCCAGCTGCCATTCGCGCCGACCCGCCAACACCTGGAGGCTCACCGGATGATCGAGCCGCAGTTTCCCGGGATAGCCCACCACGCGCAGCACCACCGGCTGGCCCGGAGGGCCTTCGCGGTAGGCCACCGCCTGCCAGCTGTCGTAATCGAGGTCCCTGAGGCTCTCCAGCGAACGGACCATGGCGACGCCATCCTCGTTTTCGTGCTGATGAACCTGGGCCCATGCCAGACCTGGCGTGAGCAGCAGCAGCCCCAGAGCAGCCAACAAACAGCAGAGCAAACGGCGCATGGGCAGGAGGTGAGTGAGTGAATTCTCACAACAAACCTGTACAGAAGGCGATTCACGCCAAAAATCAACCCATGGAGGTTGCATTCCACTCTGCTCTGGGCCTCAGCAAGAGCCTGCAGGCGGTGGGCTTTGAGATGGATGTCGCCCAATTGAGCCGGGGCCGGCTCGAAGGGAGCTTCCGCTGGGTGGTTCACGGCAGCTACCGGTTTTATCCATCCAGACCAATCAAGACCTGCTGCTTCAGTGCAACCGACGCCCTGGGGTCTTGCCCCTCAGCTTGAACACCACCGATCAGCTACCGGTGGTTCGCGGGAAGGAAATACAACACTGCTCACTGAATGGTTTTCAAACCGGCCTGAGCGACGCTTTTGTTCAGCTTCCGGCAGGAGCCCACATCCAGGTTGCCCTCGTCTCCCAGACACGATTTGAACAGCTCGCCACCGCCACCGGTGATCACCAGACGCTCGAGGTGATCCACAGGTCCAACTCCGCCAACCTCCACCCCCAGAGGTTTGAGGAGATCAGCGCCTTGATCCAGGCCCAGCTGATGGGAGGGGGCCAGGAGGATCTGGTGGAAGTGGCGGTGCTGGAGACCATTGGCGGCAGCACCGTGCATGAAATTGCCTGCCATTACGGCTTCCATAGCCGGAATCACTTCGCCAGGGATTACCGCAACCAGTTCGGTGAATCCCCCAGCGCCTCGCTTCAACGGGCATCCGCTCCGGGGATGAGCGTCCAATCGGTCTCCGTGGCCCAGAGCCCCCAGATGGCCATGGCCCTGAGGTAGTGACAGGCCCGGAAGGTGTTCACCGCAGTGATCGCCTCAGGAGTGCGGAATTGCAGACCACCGGAATACACCTGCTCGACAACCGCTGAGCAGATCGCTTGCGCCGTCTGCTTGTCTCCCATCAGGCGGTAGTAGCTGGCGATCCCGAAGTTGATCCCCGTCCACACCTCGAGCGGGTGGGTGCCATTGGGATCCAAGGGCATGCCATCGCGGCGCAGGCCGTTGGCCACACCGAGGGATCCACCATCGAAAGCCTCGAAACAGGCCTCCTTCACGGCCTTCAAGGTGCTGCGGCTGTTGTTGTCACTCACCACCGGCGGCAGGCCCAGGAGCCGTGCGTAGAAATCGCCGCAGAGCTGATCGGCCATCACCACCGGCGTGCCGCTCTCGGCATCAATGTCGTAGTACTCGCCGTTCCAGAGCAGCTTGTCGAAATTGCCTCGGGATTGCTCCAGCCAACCGCTGAATTCACGTTGCTCAGCGGAGGTATCGAGCCCTGTGCTGAGCTGAAGCGTCTGGGCAATGGCCAGAGCAGCCTCAAGCGCAGCAATCCAGAGGGCACCGCAGTAGGCACTCACCCCTTTGAGGGGCCAGTCGTCGAAGGTCTGATCCGGAGCACCGCCGTTGTCGGGCAGGCCGTCGTTGTTCACATCGAACGTTTTCAGGTAGCGCAGCGCCTCCACGGCCGCCGGCCAGCAATCGGCGAGGAAGCGGATGTCTTCACCACTGGGGGCGAGCTTGAACGTGCGCCACACCTGCAGCACAAAATCACTGCCGAGGTCTTTCCAGAGGTTGCAGTCCTGATAAGCGGTGTAGTTGGTCGCATCCCAGGGGATCTCGTTGGGAGCCCCCAGGTCGTGGGGGGTGGCTCCTTTCACCTTGCGGTCAGCCTCCACCCGGCCCTTGCCCTGGGTGAAGTACCAACCGATCGGGCGCTGGGTGGCATCTGCGGCCGGGACCGCCCGGGCAAAGCTGCGCAGCACGGCCTTGTCGAGTTCTGGCCAGAGCTGCAGCAGGGCCAGGGATCCGTAGAGACGAACGTCAAGACTTTCGTACCAGGCGTAGTCGAGGCACTCGAGAACGCCGAAGCGGCCGTAGGGATCCTCCGGTGATGCCGCACTCCAGAGACTGCCGCCACTGCAGAGGTCATAGAGCTCATTGAACAGAGCCATTCGCAGCGGTTCCGGCAGGTCCTGGCGTTGCATCACCGGCTGCTGCCAGGCCTCGATCTGCTGGCGCCAACTGCGCCAGTCACGCAGCGCTTCAGCGGCAATGGCAACCGCCTGGTTGGCATCCGCAGCGAAGAAGTCGGTGTAGCGGCGCAGCGCCTGGCTGCCGGTAGCAAAGGCCGTCACAGGCAGATCCCAGCTGATCACCAGCGGAATCTCAATGCTCTGCCCGGGGGGCAGCTGACACTGCACCGCCAGCGCAGCACTGAGGGGATCGTCGGATCCACTGCGTCGGTCGTTGTTGCTCTCGGGGATGGAGCCATCGGCACTGAAGCTGTCCCACAGCTCACGCCCATCACCGCTGGGATTCCAGCGACTGCAGCGCTGGATCGTCAGACCGGGCTGCTCGGCTGTGGCGATGCACCACTGGCCCTCACCTTCGGCAACGGGGTTGGAGACGTTGCCCTCCAGTACCACTCCCTTGAGGGAGCCATCGTCAATGCAACGGTTGCGCTGGCCGGTGGTGCTGCCGATGGCCGGGGCGTAGTTGTGCTCCGGGCTGCCGTCATCTCGGAAGTGAACCTCCGCCGAGGCATCGGTGTTGGTGAACCAGCCGGTGGTATTACGCCAACTCAGCAGCAACGACAAATCAAGAGGCTGATCCGTGGGATTGCGCAGCGTCCAGACGAACACCGCCACCGGGTAGCTGGTGCGCTGGTAATCACCCGGCAGGATCGGGCTGAAGGCCTCACAACGCACCTCGGCGTCATACACGCCCTCATAGCTGGTCCAGCTGAGGGGATAACGGGCTGAATAGGTGCCGGTGCTGCGATCCGGCGTGCTGGCCGGGTACCACTCCCAGGCCTTTAGCGGCTGGCCAGCCTCCGGCCGCGAGGCATCCCGATCCGGCTGAACCGCCAGGGCGTGGGCGCGCTTGCCGCGGCCATTCCCTTCAAACAGAGCGAACTGGCAATCGGGAAGCACCCCAAACCAATGCTCGCCGCCATCGAGGTGCCAGAGGTTGATGTTGCCGTCGGGCGCCCGCCCGAAGCAGCCAGCTCCGAAGCCCCCCAGCGGCATGCCGTGGTTGGGGCCGTCGTCGAGGTTGCTGGCATAGCGAACCGTGTAGGGCTTGTCCCAGCCCAGGCCAAAGGGTCGGCTCCAGGAGGCCTCCGGTGGCTGCCAGCCCTTGGCTTGCTTGCCGCGACCCAGCAGGGAGTTCAGAGCGGACCAACCGAACGAAGCCATGCAGGGGCCGAGAGTCGCCCCAGATTGCCAGGTTTGACGCGATCAGCCAGCCGTTGCGATCAGCCAGCCGTTGCGATCAGCCAGCCGTTGCGATCAGCTCGCAGACATCAACCTGCAGACAGTGGTGAGGGATTGTCTTCGGCATCCAGCAGGGCATCCAAGGTGACCGCCGTGCGGACCAAGGCTTGATAGCGATGCAGGCTGCGGCGGTTCTGATCCAGCCAACGGCCAGGGGCCGTCCCCTCCAGGTCGGGCTGATCGGGATCGAGCAAGGGCAGATCGTCCTGCTGAGCAATCAAGGCAATCACAAGCTCATGCAAGCGTTGGCGACGATCGTGGGCTGGGGTCATGCCTCCTCCATCAGGTCGTTCAGGCGCTGTTCCGCCGCCAAGGGCAGGGTCACCGGATCAGCGGTGTAGCTGCGGGCCTGGGCAATCCGAGCCTGCAGCGGGGCCTGCGCCACTGGCCAGCTGCTGAGCCCGAGTTCGTCATAGATCCGTTTCAGCGCAGCGAGGGGGTGGCGGATCAACTCCTCATAAGGCAATTCAACCAACTGCCCCGCAGGAATCCGGTACCGAGACGCCTCAAAGGCCTCAAGCAGCTGGCGATGGGCCGCCACCGTTTCCTCCACCTGGGTGACGGCATCGGGCAGGGGCTGAAGCCCCACCAGTGAACCCAACCGCTGCTTCACCTGAACCAGCGAACGGATCGAATCCTGCCGATCACGCCGCAGGAGCACAAAGCGCGCCCTGGAGAAGTGGCGCAGCACCAACTCCACCCGGGCGGAATGGGCGCTGTTCTTGATCAGCAGTCCCTCCTTCCCATGCCCGTCATGGAGCCAGGTGAGCTTGGTGAAGTGCAGCCACTGCCGCTCGAAGGCAGCGGAAGAACCCAGAACATTGCGCCGGAAAAACCAGGGATAGGCCAGGGGAAAGGCCATACCCGCCATGTTGGTGTCGATGCTGAGTCGGGCCAAACCGAGCTCATCCTCCTGGGGGTCGTCCGGACCCCAGGGCACCGCATCGATCGGCCGCTGGCGCGTCATCCACGTTTGGAGTGCCCAGCGAATCAGAGGTTTGAGCAGCAGCGCCACCTGCGGTGCCGTGGTGAGCGAATTGCGCGCCGTGGCCAGCGTGGGGTCACAGGCCAGCAACTGATGCAGATAGGTGGTGCCACTGCGCCAGTGGCCAATCACCACGATCGGATCGTCCGGCAGTTCAGCCTTCCGCAACCGGCAAGCCCACAGCCACGACTGCAGCCAAGCCAGAGGCTCCACCAGCAGGCCACTGAGTCCCATCAAAAGGCCCACCCTCCAGCAGGAGAGGGCCGGGCGACGCAGCTGCAAGCCTCGAAGCAGCACCGCAGGACGCAGGAAGCCCCCAGCCACCAAGCGATCCACCAGCAGATCACCCCCTGCCATGGCCCCACAAACCCTCACACCAGAATGACGGGATGATCGATGTGATCGGCACCGACGCCGGGGCACCCGCCTCGTTGCCCGCTCCACAGCAGACGCTGCTGCGGGCGGCCACCGTGATTGCAGCACCGCAGCGGTTGCAAGCTGCTCTGCAGGACTGGCTGGGGGACACCAAGCCCGAGCTGATCAGCAGCGATGACCCGCGGGCTCTGGTGGACAGCCTGCAATCAAGGGCGGCTGATGAAGCTGTGGTGGTGCTGGCCAGCGGCGATCCGCTCTGGTTCGGCCTGGGGCGCATCCTTTGCGACCGCATCGGGGCAGAGCGGCTGCGGTTTCATCCCGCCCCCACATCGCTGCAGCTGGCTTTCGCCCGCATCGGGCGCCCCTGGCAGGACGCCGACTGGGTGAGCCTGCACGGACGGGACCCCGAAATCCTGGCCAGCACCCTGCAGAAGCGACCGGCGGCCCTGGCGGTGCTGACGGACCCGAACCAGGGGGGCGCCGGCACCGTGCAGCAGATGTTGCGCAGCAGCGGGCTGGAGGCCAGCACAGACCTGTGGCTCTGCGAAAACCTCGGCCACCCCGATGAACGGGTGCAGCTGATCGCCCCAGGCACCGCACTACCAACAGATCTGCATCCGCTGCTGATTGCACTGCTGATCGCCCGCGAACCCGCCGCACCGGATCCGCATCAGCTGCCGTTGTTCGGGCTCGATGACGGGCTCTACCTGCAGCACAGCGATCACCCCGGATTGATGACCAAGCGGGAGGTGCGCATCCAACTGCTGGCCGAACTCGCCTTGCCGCCACAGGGCGTGCTCTGGGATCTGGGGGCCGGCACCGGCAGCGTTGGTCTCGAGGCGCTGCGCTTGCGCCCAGGGCTGCAACTGCTGGCGGTGGAACGCCGCGCCGGTGGCGCGCAACTGATTCAACGCAATGCACAACGGCTCGGCGTCAGCCCTGCGGCGGTGCTGGAGGCCGACGCCAACACGGTGCTGAACGGCGAGCTCCCGAGCCAGCTCAGCCAGCCCGACCGGGTTCTGCTCGGAGGCGGGGGCGCCCAACGGGAGCGCCTGCTGCAGGAGGTGCTGACGCGGCTGCGGTGTGGCGGTG
The DNA here is from genome assembly GCF_900474085.1 of Synechococcus sp. UW86. NCBI lineage: Bacteria > Bacillati > Cyanobacteriota > Cyanophyceae > Synechococcales > Synechococcaceae > Synechococcus > Synechococcus sp. UW86. The sequence goes on along the minus strand of NZ_UCNU01000010.1, from coordinate 220,908 downwards.
TTGTGGTGATCCCCCTGGCGAGCATCGAGGCCTTGGCCAGCGTTCGGCCACTGCTCGAAAACGCTGGATTGGCCGTGCGCGTGCAGCAACTGCAGGCCTGGCGGGGACAACCGCTGGGGGATGGCACCCGCTTGGCTCCGATGAACCCCACCTTGATCGTTACGGGAACGAAGCCGGCTTAAGGCGGCTTCACGGGGAAGACTTGAGCGGGGTGATCCGAACCGGATCGCCGATGCCAATGCCAAGCCGCTGCGCCTCACCGGCACCGATCTCAATCACCGCATCAACGAAATCAGCCCGTCCATTGCCATCGGCATCGGCGGCGTAGGAGCGGCAGGGCAGGGCAGCACAGGTGGGAACGGCAGGCACCAGATCGAGCACCCGCCCATCGCGCACAAAGATTATGTCCAGAGGCGCAAGGGTGTTGAACATCCAGAAGCGCTGCGGCTGGGGGGTGGCAAAGGGAAACCACATCCCGCGCAAGGGCGGCAGAGCCGGCCTCTGCATCAAGCCCAGCCGCTGCTGCTCCGGACTGCGGGCCACCTCGAGATCAATGCAACGCTGCTGGGCCACGCACCAGCGGGCACCAATGGGTAGCCACTGCGGCGGTAGCTCAGGGGGCAGGGCATCCATGGCCGCTCAAGCCTCCGGCAACACCTGCCCGAGGCAATAGCCCCGGCCGCGCATGGTGTGCAGCAAACGACGCTCACCACCGGCCTCCAGCTTCTGGCGGAGATAGCGCACGTACACCTCCACAACATTGCTGCTGGAACGCTCCCCCTGCCACACCTCCTGAAGCAGCAGCTCGCGGCTCAACACATGGCCGCGCCGCCGCAAGAGCACCTGCAACAGCATGAATTCCCGGGCCGTCAACGCCACCACACGGTCTCCCCTCCGCACCGTTCGGGTGGTGGGATCGACAATGAGATCGTCCAGCTCAAGCAGCGCCGGTTGCTGCCCCGAGCGCTGTTGAATCGTGCGGTGCAGGCGCAGACGCAGCAACAGATCGCTGGGCCCGATCTCCGAGAGCCAGAAATCATCGGCACCGCTTCCCAGGCAGGCGGCGCGAGCCTCAACGCTGTCGCGTTCCAGATCCAACAGGATCGGCATGGCCCCGAAACGGCTGCGCAGGTCTTGAATCAATGCGGCCTGATCTGCCGCCAGCACAGCGGCCACTGGAGATTCACCCGGTTCAGGGGCATGGGCCGAGGGCCCGGCACTGAGCCAGTCGAGGGTGGCGTAGCCCGATGCAGCCAGACGGGGCGCCAGCGACACCGCCGAAGGGCCTGCCAACAGCAACAGGGGATCAGCGTTCATTCCCGCTCGGGCTTGGCGATGTGGGGCAGGCCCCAACCCAATTTGTTGCGCAGCACCTGGAAGAACTCATGGTCGGCGAGGCGCACAAAGCGCACCGGGTGATCGCTGCGGCGGATCAGCACCCGATCTTCCGGCCAGACGTAGCAACCGGCACTGCCGTCCACCACCATCATCAGCCGCTCCGGCGTGGCTGGAAAAATCGTGACGGGTTCACGGTCGCTGAACACCAGGGCGCGGGAGGCCAGGGAATGGGGCGCGATCGGGGTGAGTTGCAGCACCGGACAATCCGGCGTGATCACCGGCCCACCGGAGCTGAGGGCGTAGGCCGTCGAACCCGTCGGCGTGGAGAGGATCACACCATCAGCGGCAATATCCACCGGGGCGTGGCGGCCGATGGCGATCTCGAAGTGGCACATGCTCGTGAGCGGCTCACGGTGCAGGGCCATCTCGTTGAGAGAAAGCGCCTCCCAGCGGCGCTGATCACCCCGCATCACGCTCACCACGAGGTTGCTGCGTTCCTCGATCGTCCATTGCTGGGTGAGCACTACATCGAGGGCGCGATCCAGATCATCGAGATAGGCCTCGGCCAGAAATCCCAGGTGGCCGGTGTTGATCGTGAGAATTGGAATCCCCACTGGGGCGGTCTGCCGCGCGGCGGAAAGCACCGTGCCGTCACCCCCCAGCACGATGGCCAACACCATCGATTGATCGAAGCCCTTGGGCACACAGGCGCTGTAGCCGCGCAGGCGCAGGTGCTGATCGGGGTTGGCAAAGCCCACCATGCCCCCGGAACTGCTGGCCCGCTCCACGGCATGGCCGGCAGCCTCCAGGCGCTGCTGAATCGTGTCCGCCGTCTGCACCGCCAGCGGCTTGCCGTCATTGACGATCAGTCCGATCCGGGGCACTGATCCACGACGGGTAGAGGTCAGCCTCAGCCTATGGGACGCGCGAGAACAGAACGCCGCTCAGTAACGAAGGTTCCCGATCAGAACTGCTCGAGGAAGCGCAGATCGCTGGTGTACAGCCGGCGGATGTCGTCAATGCCATGGCGCACCATGCAGAAGCGCTCCACCCCAAGGCCCGCGGCAAAACCGCTGTAGCGCTCCGGATCGAGGCCCAGCCCTTCCAGCACGGCGGGATCCACCATGCCGCAGCCCATCACCTCCAGCCAGCGGCCGCGCCACTGCACATCCACCTCGGCGGAGGGCTCGGTGAAGGGGAAATAACTGGCCCGGAAACGCACCGGCAGGTCACCGAAGAAGGCCTTGAGGAAAGCCATCACCGTGCCGCGCAGGTGGCTGAAATCGAGCCCTTCATCAATGGCCAGCACCTCCACCTGGTGGAACACCGGCGAGTGGGTGGCATCAACGGCATCACGGCGATACACCCGTCCGGGAGCCACGATCCGCACCGGCGGCGGGTTCTCTTCGAGGTGACGGATCTGCACCGGGGAGGTGTGGGTCCGCATCAGCAGATCACCACCTAGATAAAAGGTGTCCTGCATGTCCCGGGCTGGATGGTCCTCGGGGATGTTCAGCGCAGTGAAGTTGTAGTGGTCCCGCTCCACCTCAGGCCCCTCGGCCACGCTGTAGCCGAGGCCCAGGAACAGATCGACGATCTCTTCAGTGGTGGTGATCAGGGGATGGCGATGCCCCATCGGCACCCCGGAAGCCGGGGCGGTGACATCGAGGCTCTCTCTGGCGATGCGCTCCGCCATGGCCGCCTGCTTCACGGCCTGGAGCCGTTCTCCCAACAGCGACTGCACCTGCGTTTTCAGCACGTTGGCGCGCTGACCCACCAGGGGACGCTCCTCACCGGGCAACTTGCCCATCGCCCCGAGCACACCGGAGATGCGGCCCTTCTTGCCCAGCAGCCCGACCCTCAGTTGCTCCAGCGCAGCGGCATCGGCCGCCTCGGCGATCTCCGCCGCGGCCTGCTGCTCGAGGGCATCGAGTTGATCGGTGAGCTGCTGCAGGGTGACCGGTGCGCTCACAGGGATGGAACAGACAGCTGCTGACTGTAAGCAGCCGTGCCGCTTAGGTTCACCTCAGTGCGTATGACCCCATGGCCCCACTGCGGATCCTGATCAGCAATGACGATGGGGTCTTCGCCGACGGCATCCGAACCCTGGCCGCCGCAGCGGCAGCCCGCGGCCATGAGGTAACGGTGGTCTGCCCGGATCAGGAACGGTCGGCCACAGGCCATGGCCTCACCCTGCAGACCCCCATCCGCGCCGAGCGGGCCGATGAACTGTTCGCCCCAGGGGTCACCGCCTGGGCCTGCAGTGGCACCCCCGCCGACTGCATGAAGCTGGCCTTGTTCGAACTGGTGAAGGAGAAGCCAGACCTGGTGCTCTCCGGCATCAATCACGGCCCCAACCTGGGAACAGATGTGTTCTGCTCCGGCACCGTTGCCGCAGCGATGGAAGGCACCCTTGAGGGCATTCGTTCCCTGGCGGTGAGCAGCGCCTGCTTCCAGTGGCGTCAGTTTCAGGCGGCCGCCGACCTTGCCCTTGAGGTGAGTGAACAGGCCATCGCCGACCAGTGGCCCGACAACCTGCTGCTCAACCTCAACATCCCCCCCTGTGCCCGGGAGGAGATGGGAGCACTGCGCTGGACCCGTCTCTCGATCCGGCGCTACGACGAGCAATTCAGCCGTCGGGAAGACCCCCGTGGCCGCGCCTACTACTGGCTGGCCGGAGAAGCCGTGCAGGATCTGGAATCAGCCGGAGAAGGCCCAAGGGATTGGCCCAGTGATGTGGCTCAGATCCACGCCAATTCCCCCTCACTCACACCGATCCAGCCCGACCTGTTCTGGCGGGGCCCCCTCAGCGGACTGCCGCAGCTCAAGCTCAAGGATCAACTGGTGCGGTAAACCCGCTGCAGCAACCAAAGGGAGAACAACACCCCGATTAGGTGGGCGAACAGCACCTGGGTGTTGCTGAGCACAGACAGCATTTCCAGGGAGGTGATCGCCAGGTTGTCGGCCATGCCGCGGCCGCCGATGGCAATTCCGGGAGTCTGCATTGAGGCCTGCACGAACAGGCTGCCAGCGAGGGCCTGATAGCCAATGGTGGCGAAGGTGAGACCCAGAAGATCCGCCAACAGCCCCCGTTTGATCAGCCGCGCCACCTCGCCCCGACTGGGACGGGCCGCGCTGTCGATGGCCCGACCGGCCCGAACGATCAGCCAGCCCTGCCAGAGGCTGAACAGCAGCACGAGGAAGGCCAGTGATGTGAGCGAAAGGCCAGGCCCCAGACCCACGGCACGTTCGGAATTGCGGGCCAGGCTGCCGCCGATGTTGTTGAACAGCAGAACGCCCACCACAACGATGCCAAGGACCACCTGGATCCAGAACCGGATCCATCCCATCCGACGCACGCCGAACGACAACTTCTGGAAATCGAGGCGGTCTGGCATGCCCTGGTGCTCGGTCGTTCAAACTTGCCACCAAAGCGCCCCTTCTGCACCTCTTTGATTCCGCTCTGCTCTCCAGAGGAAGCCCGTCGGCCCACTGCCCTGGCGCTGGGGAGTTTCGATGGCCTGCATGCCGGCCATCGCCGCGTGATCGCCGAGGCCATCCAGGACAGCCCGGACGATGCCGTTGCCTCGGTGGTGAGCTTCTGGCCGCATCCCCGTGAGGTGCTATTCGGGGAGGCACGCCTGAGGCTGGATCTACCCAGCGAAAAACTCGCTCTGCTGGAACCGCTTGGGATCCAGCAGCTCGTGCTGGTGCCCTTCACCCGCGAGTTGGCTCAGCTGAGTGCGGAGGACTTCGTCACCAGCGTGCTGCTGAACACACTTCAGGCCCGGCGCATTGCCGTGGGCACCAACTTCCGCTTCGGTCATCAGCGGCGCGGTGACGCCGAAATGCTGGAACGGCTGGCGGCTCGCAGCGGCGTTGAGGTGAAGGTGGTGCCGATCGTTGAAGACCAAGAGGGCCGGATGAGCAGCAGCCGCATCCGCGCGGCCCTCGACCAGGCCGACCTCACCACCGCCAAAGCCTTGCTGGGTCGGGCCTACCGCTTTCAGGGACGGGTGGTGCGGGGCCGAGGCCTGGGGCGTGAACTGGGCTGGCCCACCGCCAATCTCCAGGTGGATGGCCGTAAGGCCTTGCCAGGGCTTGGCGTCTACGCCGCCTGGGCCCAACTGGATGGGGATGGCGATCGGCTGCCAGCCGTGATGAACCTCGGGCCCCAACCCACGATCGATCCCACGTCCCCTTCAGCCGTGGAGGTGCACCTTCTGGATCAGAGCCTGGAACTGGAAGGCCGGCAGCTGGGCGTCGAGCCGGTGCAGCGCTTGCGCGGCCAGACCAAATTCAGCGGCCTCGAGGAGCTCAGCAGCCAGATCGGCCGCGACGCAGCCCAGGCCCGCGAAATTCTTCAGACCGGCTCTCAGGCCACGGTCGGATAGGCATTCACCAGCCCCCAGACGATGAACACGCCGATGCCGCCGAGAAGGACGATTCCCCAGACCAGAACGTGCATGGTGCTCTCAGAACCACCGTTCTCCATGACCGACGCCGAAACCGTTGCCCACAGGGTGCCATGAATCCAACCCCAAGCGAGACATCACTGGATCCACGGGTGGCACGCCTGATCGACGCCAACCTCGACCGTGCCCGGGAAGGCCTGAGGGTGGTTGAGGACTGGTGCCGCTTCGGGCTGGAGCAACAGGATCTGGTGGTGCGCCTCAAGGACTGGCGTCAACGCCTGGGTCGACTCCATCACGACAGCTACAAGCAGGCCCGCTCCACCAGCACCGACACCGGCGCCGGACTGGAGCATCCGGCCCAACTCGATCGCCACAGCCCCGACCACGTGGTGGCGGCCAACTGCGCCCGGGTGCAGGAGGCGTTGCGGGTGCTGGAGGAGTACGGCCGCTCCATCGATCCTGCGCTGGCCGCTGAAGCCGCAGCGATCCGCTATGAGCTTTACGACCTGGAGGTGACCTGCCTCAACGCCACCCTGGGAGCACGGCGACGCAACAAACTCAAGGACGCTCGCCTCTGCCTGATCACGACCCCCTGCGATGACCTGACCGATCGGGTGGAGGCCGCCCTGCGGAACGGCGTGGGGATGGTGCAGTACCGCTGCAAAGCGGGGAACGACCGCGAACGCCTGCGGGAAGCTCAGCAGCTCAGGCAGCTCTGCAACCGCTTCGGGGCGCTGTTGTTCATCAATGACCGTGTGGACCTGGCCCTGGCGGTGGATGCGGATGGGGTGCACCTGGGCCAGGACGACATGCCCAGCGAGGTGGCCCGCGATCTGTTGGGCGTTGATCGTCTGCTGGGCCGCAGCACCCACAGCATCGATCAGGTTCATCAGGCTCAGCAGGAGCCAATCGACTATCTCGGATTTGGCCCGATCCATTGCACGGCCGTCAAACCCGAGCGGAAGCCTGTGGGTGTGGAGCTCCTGGCGCAGGCCACTGCGATCAGCCAACGCCCCGTCTTCGCCATCGGTGGAATCACCTCGGCCAACCTGCCGGCACTGCTCACGGCAGGTGGCCAGCGCGCGGCCGTGATCGGCGCGATCATGCACGCAGATGACAGCGGTCTGGCCTCGCGGCAACTGCTCCAGCAGCTGGACCACGCCACGTTCTGAGCCATGCCTCTCACCCTGATGGTCAACGGTGAAGCCCGCGTGCTGGATCCAGCACCGGATCCCGCCAGCCTGGCGGCGGTTGTTGCCTTGCTGGCCAACAACCCCCAGCTGGTGGTGGCCGAGCACAATGGCGTGATAGCACCCCGCAGCCGCTGGGACAGCATCGTGGTGAAGGATGACGACACCCTTGAGATCGTCACCATCGTTGGTGGTGGTTCCTAGAGTCGTCGGATCAATGCTGTGGGCGCTGCTGTGGCCACTCCCCGACTGTTGACACGATCCCGACGACTGCTCGCATCGCTCTTGTTGCCGCTGGTGATTGTGGGGCTCTGCCTGTTCCAGGCACAGCCGGCTGATGCCGCCCGCGGTGGGCGCATGGGAGGGGGCAGTTTCCGCGCTCCTTCGATGCCGCGATCCGGTGGGAGTTACCGGGGTGGCAGCTACGGCGGTGGCTACCGCGGCGGCGGGATGGGCTTCCCCTTCCTCATCCCCATCTTCGGCTTCGGTGGGGGCGGGCTGTTTGGTCTGCTGATCCTGATGGCGGTCGCAGGCGTGTTGGTGAACGCCCTTCGTGGCGTTGGCAATGCCCCCTCGATCGGTGGTGCTGCTGCAGCGCCGGCCATGCCGCGCAACGTGAACATGATTCAGGTGCAGGTGGGCCTGCTGGCCAGTGCCAAATCCCTGCAGGACGATCTGCGCTCCTTGGCCGCCTCTTCAGACACCAGCAGTTCCTCAGGTCTGCAGAGACTGCTGCAGGAGACAACCCTGGCCCTGCTGCGCCAACCGGACCTCTGGGTTTACGCCAATGCCGAGAGCGGCAGTGTTCCCTTCAGTTCGGCTGAATCGACGTTCAATCGCCTCTCGATGAACGAGCGCAGCAAGCTGGACGCTGAGCTCACCAGCAACGTCGGCGGACAGCGGACCACGGACACGAGCAACAGCACTGGAGACGCTGATGCCACCAACGAATTCATCGTTGTGACCTTGCTGGTGGCCTCCACGGCATCGGCCAAGCTCGCCGGAGCCGACACCGGAGAAGATCTGCGCCAGACCCTGCGCATTCTTGGTTCCACAGCCTCCAGTGAACTCATGGCCCTCGAAGTGATCTGGCAACCGGAAGGTCGCGGAGATGTGCTGAGCGCCAATGACCTGGTGACGGCTTACCCCAACCTCCAACACCTCTGAGATGCCAGAGCCATTCGTGGCTCATCTACAGGTTTTCTGAGTATTTCTCCCCAGCAATCAGGCCTAGCTTGGCATGATCAGATTGCGCACCTCCAGCGTTGGCTCCCGACCCCCGCTCCATGCAATGGCAACAGGACGGTGAGCTGGCGCGGGCTGATCTGGATGCTCTTGTACATGCGCTTCAGCAGGTGGAGTGCGATCACAACAGTGCTGAGCTGCAGCGTCTCGGCCAGATCGATCCTTCCGCTGCGGCCTGAAGCCTCAGCTTGAAGCATCCGGGGCACAGCCCCTGAGCATCCGCAATGCAGCCATGGCTGCGCCGTAGCCGTTGTCGATATTCACAACCGTCAAGCCTGGAGCACAGCTGGCGAGCATGCCTTCCAAAGCGGTTCGTCCCCCTGCGCTGATTCCATAGCCAACCGAAACCGGGACGCCGATCACCGGTTGCGGCACCAGACCAGCCAGCACCGTTGGCAACGCACCCTCCATTCCCGCGCAGGCGATCAGGATCCGCGCCGTGGCCAGACGGGGCAGTTGATCCAGCAAGCGGTGCAATCCAGCCACCCCCACATCCATCACAGGATCCACGCCGATGCCGTGGCAACGCAGGGCCAAGCTGACCTCCGCCACCACCGTGCGATCACTGCTGCCTCCACTGAGCACCGCCACCGCAGCCGGTGACGCAGGCACAGGAGGCAGTGCACCCAGGGTGAGGCAGCGAGCATCGGTATGCAGTTCCACCGCCGGCAACGCCTCACACACCCGTGCCGCCTTTTCGGGATCCACCCGGGTCACCAGACCCAGTTCTCCTGCTGCGGCAAAGCTTTCAAGGATGGCGATGATCTGATCGGCTGTCTTGTGCTCCCCCCACACGGCCTCGACCATGCCCAAGCGCTGGCGGCGCCGCAGATCGAGGCGAGCATCCGGCGTGGTCACTGCGGCAACAGTTCCCCTTCAAACACCAGCGGAAACGGGTTGCCCTGGCGCTGTCCTGTTTGCTCGCGGGCCAAGGTCTCGAAGCGCTCCTGAACCGTCTCCACCTCGGCCATGGAGATCGATTTCCATGCCTTACGACTGCTCCAACGAATCAGCAACGTTCCCTCTTCGGTGGCCGGATCCCAGAACAGATCACGGCCCAGAAAACCCGGCTGTTGCTTCAGCCAGGGCTCCCAGCTGCCGCGTTCCGCCGCCATCCACTGCTCACGGCTCTCCCGGGGGACCTGCAGCCGCAGGTGCTCCACCACAGCCACCACGTCAACACGTATCGGGTCGGACTCTGCCCGCACCTCTGTCTCCGAAAGCCCGCCCAACAAGAGAACCAGCGCCAAACAAGGTGCGATGACCCTAAGCAACACAGACCGGAGGAGATGCACGGTTCAGCTCCGCTGCAGCAGGGCCACAGCCTGGCAACTGATGCCCTCTTCCCGTCCCTCCGGACCCAAGCCTTCATTGGTGGTGGCCTTCACACCGACGGCATCGGGGGCGATGCCGATCGCAGACGCCATCCGGCTGCTCATCTCGGTGATGTGCGGCTTGAGCTTGGGGCGCTCAGCGATCACCACCGCATCGATGTTCACCACCGACCAGCCGCGCTCCTTCACCAGCTTCACCACCTGATCCAGCAGCTTCAAGCTGTCGGCCCCTTTCCATTGGGGATCGGTGGGGGGGAAATACTTGCCGATGTCACCGAGGGCGAGGGCCCCGAGCAGCGCATCCATCACCGCATGCACAAGCACATCGGCATCGCTGTGGCCATCCAGGCCAAGACCATCGGGATGGTCCAGGGTCACACCCCCGAGGATGAGGGCCCGTCCGGGCACCAGCCGATGGATGTCGTATCCGTTGCCGATGCGCAGCTCCATGCCGGGATCTGAAGGGGCATTCATTGTCGCGGTCTGCCAGCGGGCAAACAGATCGGGCCGCCGCTCGCGGGTGCGCTGCTCCCGCTGCTCCTGGCGCCACCGGGCGATGGCACCATGGTCGCCACTGCGCAGCACATCCGGAACGGTCATGCCGCGGAAGTCGGCAGGGCGGGTGTAATGCGGGTGTTCCAGGAGGAGTGCACTGTGGCTTTCCTCCACCAGGGAATCGGCGGTCCCCACCGTGCCGGGCAGCAGGCGCACCACACCATTGATCACCGTCATCGCCGGCAGCTCACCACCGGTGAGGACGAAATCACCCACCGACACCTCCTCATCGGCCAGGCCGCGAATCCGCTCGTCGAAGCCCTCGTAGTGACCGCAGAGGAAAACCAGTTGATCGTGGTCACTGGACCAACGCTGCAGATCCGCCTGCTGCAGGGGACGCCCCTGCGGTGACATCAACAGCACCCGGCTGCGGGGACTGCGGGGAATCGCCTCCATCGCGGCGAACACCGGCTCGGGCTTGAGCACCATGCCGGCACCGCCCCCGTAGGGCTCGTCGTCCACCTTGCGATGGCGATCCGTGGCGAAGTCCCTGGGGTTGTGCAGATGCAACTCGGCAATGCCCGCGTTGAAGGCACGACCGATCACCCCCAGCTCCTGCAGAGGAGCAAACGCCTGCGGCGCCAGGCTCACCACATCAAGGCGGTAGGGGGCCATGCCGCCTCAGGCCGCGGGTTTGGACACCCTGCGGATGTCCGTGCAGAAACTGCCCTGCACCGGTGTTCCCTGGGCATCCACCGCCGTGGTGCTGCGCAGGCGCAGGTTGGCCCGCGTGAACCAGATCCGCTCCTGAACCTGCACGCCGTCAGCCCGGCTGAGGTTCAACTCCATGCTGCCGTCAGGCCAGAACCTCCAGTTGCCTGGGGAATCACCATCGAGGATCAGCTGTCCATCAGCGGAGAAGGTAAGGGTGCTGCTGGTTCCACCAGGGGCCTGCACCTGCAGTTGGCCGAGAGCTCCCTGCTCGCTCACGCAGCGAACGGTGAGTTCACCCCGTTCACTGCTGTGCCACTCGTCATCACCACCGGCAGCCAGCTCAAAGCAACTGCGAAGGCTCATCCACTCCCCGTCGCAGAGGCTCAGAAAGGAGCCAGGGTCTTCCGGGGGAAAGGCTTGTTCACTCATGCGCCCATCCTCTCAGCCGTGGGGCAGGCACTTCTTGTTATTGATCCCCTGTGTAACCCAGCTCAGCCAAGCGGGCTGGTTTGCTGCGCCAATCAGGCACCACCTTGACGAACAGCTCTAGATACACCGGGCCATCAATCAGCACCTGCATCTGCAGCCGCGCCCCCTGGCCGATCGTCTTGAGCATCGCCCCGCCTTTGCCGATCAGGATCCCCTTCTGACTCTTCCGTTCCACCAGAACCGTTGCCAGGACGGCCGTTCGACCCGAACCCTTGCCCTTGGCCGGCAACTCCTCAACGCGATCAATGGTGACGGCAACGCTGTGGGGCACCTCCTCCCGCGTGTGCAGAAGCACCTGCTCGCGAATGAGTTCCCCCAGCAGCACCCGCTCCGGTTGATCACTCACCATCTCAGGCGGATACAGCTGTGGCCCCAAGGGCAACTGAGCCGCCATCGCTGCTGTGAGCTCTGCGCAGCCTTCGCCTGACAGGGCGCTGCAGCGGTGCACCGGCCAATTCGTCTCCTGCAGCAGGGCGGCATAGGCCTCTTCCGCTTCAGAGCGGTGCTCCTCCGCCAGCTTGTCCCACTTGTTCAGGGCCACCAGCACCGGCAGGGACTGCTGCTGCAGCAGATTCACGATGAAGGCATCACCGCGCCCCGGGCGCTCGCAGCCCTCCAACAGCAACACCACCAGGTCCACTTCACCGATGGCGCTGCGGGCACTCTTCACCAGCCGTTCCCCCAGCAAGTGGTGGGGTTTGTGGATGCCAGGCGTGTCCACCAGAACCATCTGGGCCACCTCCGTGGTGAGGATGGCCCGCAGGCGGTTGCGGGTGGTCTGGGCCACGGGCGATGTGATGGCCACCTTCTCCCCCACCAGCTGATTCACCAGCGTGGATTTGCCCACGTTCGGGCGACCGATCAGTGCGATGAAGCCAGAGCGGTAATTCTCTGGCAGGGGAGTTGCATGCATGCTCTAAGTCTGCGCCGCCATTGGATCGACCCGTCGAATCGGCCCGTTGAATCGACCCATAGCCTTAGGGCAGGAATTGAACAGGTCCATGGCGGATCAGCAACCCACCTTCCAGCAGGCCATGGAAATCACAGCGGCCTGGCTGCAGCAGTGGGACAACGAGGAGATCAGCGATGAGGTGCTGGCCGACCGCATCGGTGAAATGGTGGCCAGCCGCGATGGTGCCCGGGGATTTTTCGTGGTGAGCCTGGTGGGCGAGAGCGTGCTGATGGATCGTTTGCCCGATGCCGTCGTGGGGCAACTGCGGGGCGCCGGGGCTGGCGTTGTGGATCTGAGCGTCCGCAATCTGGCCATGAGCACCGCCATGGCCGTGCATCACCGGCGGTCGGGAGATGAGGCCCAGCAGGCCGGCTCGGAGCGGGTCAGCAGCCGTTGCATTGAACTGCTCAGACTGCTGGAACCAGCAGAGGTGAAGGAGCGCCTGGAGCAACTGCTGGCCGCAGCCCTCGACAACCGCGGTGAGGACGTCGCCTTCCTGGAGAAATGGGGGTACGACACCGAGCAGAAACAAGCCATCGGAGACAGCGTCTATGCCGTGGCTGAGGGCTAAGCCATAAAAAATCCCCGGACAGGCCGGGGCTAGGGGTGATTCGATTGCGTTGGCTTCGTCAGTCGCGACGACCGCCACCGTTGAGCACGATGATCAGGCGCAGGATGAAGATGAACAGGTTGATGTAGGTGAGGTACATGCTCAGGGCACCTGCCAGGTATTGGTCATCCCGGTAGGAGCGGGGCATCGTGTAGAAGTCGACGAAGGCGGCGCCCACGAAGAGAACGGTGCCGAATCCGGCGATCATCAGCTCGAAGCTGGTGCCATGGAACATGGCAGGGGCAAAGATGCCGCCGATGAACTGGACGACCATCGCCAGGATCAAGCCGATCAATCCAAGACCCACCACTCCGGAGAGCGCCTGGCCAACGGAATCGCTCATGCGACGGCCAACGATCGAGGCAATCACGAAGGTGATTCCGGTGGCCAGTGCGGCGGTGCCGACTGCACCCACACCCGCAACGGCTCCCGCCAAAGCCACGAGACCACTCAGGGTGAAACCGGTGATCAGGCTGTAGACCGACAGCAGCGGCAAGGCTGTGGCGTTGTTGCCCTTCAAAGCGACGTTCTGCGCCACGAAGAACAGCACCAGGTTGCCGATCACAGCCACCCAGAACAGGGGCATGAACAGCGGTGTGGCCATCATCGAAAGACCACCAATCACCCCGATTGAGGTGAGCACCATGCCGCCGCCGACGTAGGGCAGCGCTTTATTGACGACGTTGGGGCCGACGAGGGCGCTCGATTGCGCCTCGCGGATCGCCTCCTGGAAATTGCTGCTTGCTGGCATGTCGACCAGGTCACCAAAGACTCATCACATCCTGCCAGCGGTGACAAGGGATTGGGGTGTGGATCTCCCTATCGACGCTGAACTTTGGGCGTTTTGCGTTCGTCCCGGCGGGCATAGGCCTCCACCACCCGCTGCACGAGGGGATGGCGCACCACATCCGCAGCGGTGAGGCGGCAGACCGAAACCCCTTCAACGCCCTCCAACACCTCGGACGCCTCCACCAAACCGCTCTGCACGGTGGACGGAAGATCCACCTGGGTGATGTCTCCGGTCACCACCATTCGCGAACGCTCCCCCAGGCGGGTGAGCACCATGCGCATCTGAGCCGGCGTGGTGTTCTGAGCCTCATCCAGGATCACAAAGGCATCGCTCAGGGTGCGGCCTCGCATGTAAGCCAGGGGAGCGACCTCGATCACGCCCTTCTCCAACAGCACAGTGGTTTTCTCCGCTCCGAGCAGGGAGTGCAAAGCGTCGTAGAGCGGACGCAGATAGGGGTCCACCTTCTGCTGCAGGTCGCCCGGCAGGAAGCCCAGGCGCTCCCCGGCTTCAACAGCCGGCCGGGTGAGAATCAGGCGCTCCACCTTGCGTTCGGTGAGCATCCGAACCGCGAGAACGGTGGCGAGAAAGGTTTTGCCGGTGCCGGCAGGACCGAGGGCAAAGGTGAGGTCGTGGCGCTCCATGGCGTCCACGTATTTTTTCTGGCGCAGGGTGCGCGGGCGGAGCAGGTTGCCCTTCTGGCTTTTCGCCAACACCTGCTCGCCCATGGCGGCATGGTCATCGCCGCGGCCGGTGTTGAGTGCTCCCAGCGCCGACTGGAGGTCCACCGGTGACACCGACTGGCCGTCCTGCCAGATCGGGCGCACCAATTCCACAACCGCAGCAGCCCTCTCAATCTGCGTTGGCCGCCCGGTGATCACCAGTTGAAGACCCCGCAACACCATGGAGGCTCCGGTCAGAGCTTCCAGGCGATGCAGGGTTGTTTCGGCTTCACCGGCGAGGGCCAGTGCAGCATCGGGATCAGGCAGGTCGAGAACGAAACGGCCGCGTTCGCCGTCGTCAGACACCGGAATGATCAGCCCTCGGTGGATTCGGATTCTGCGGAATCAGAAGCTTCAGCTTCTGCAGCCTTCTCCTCAGCAGCTGCTGCAGCCTTGGCCTCAGCAGCCTCCTTGGCGGCTTGCTTGGCATCAGCTTCACGCTTGGCCGCTTGCTTGGCCTTGCCCACGGTCTCTGCAGGACGCACGGTCTTTTCCAGAAGACCGCCGCGCTCGAGCAGCGTGCGAACCACATCGGTGGGTTGGGCACCCTGACCCAGACGCTCACGGATGGCCTCGGTATCGAGGCGCGTTTCCTTCGTCCGCGGGTTGTAGAAGCCCAGCTCCTGCAGGGGACGACCGTCCCGACGTGAGGTGCTGTTGCAGGCCACGAGGCGGAAGCTCGCTTCCCGCTTCTTGCCAAACCGCTTCAGGCGGAGCTTGATCATCGTGGCCCTGGAATGAAGGAAAAGAGGTGGTCCGGCGACGCCCAAAGGCCCGCCAAACAACCACCATACCGTTCCGCCCTCATAGATCCCCGAAGCCCTTCTTCTTCTTGGCGGGTCGCTGCCGCTTCGGTGGTCCACCGCGACCGGGACGACCTCCACCTCCGGGCATGCCACCCATTCCAGGCATTCCTGGCATTCCGCCCATCCCAGGCATGCCTCCCATGCCGGGCATGTTGCCCTGGCTCATCTGCTGCATGAAGCCGCGCATTTTCTGGAAGTCGGCCAGCACCTTGTCCACATCTGCGGCCTGATGGCCGCTGCCGCTGGCAATCCGGCGACGCCTTGAGGGTTGACTCGCCAGGAGGTCGGGATTTTCCCGCTCCTGCTGGGTCATCGAGCCGATCATGGCCTCGATGCGCTTGAGCTGCTGCTCCCCCTGCTTGAGCATGCCGTCATCGATCTTGTTCATGCCCGGGATCATTTTCATCAGACCCCCCAGCGAGCCCATGCGCTTGATCAAGCGCATCTGCTTCACGAAGTCCGAGAAATCAAACGTCGCCTCCTGCAGCTTCTTCTGCATCTTTTCGACGTCGGCGAGTTCGACCTCCTTCTGGGCCTTCTCCACCAGCGTCAGCACATCACCCATGCCGAGGATGCGGCTGGCCATCCGTTCGGGATGGAACGGCTGCAGGGCCTCCACCTTCTCTCCGGTGCCGATGAACTTGATCGGCTGACCGCTCACCTTGCGGATCGAAAGGGCGGCACCACCGCGGGAATCACCATCAAGCTTGGTGAGCACCGCTCCGGTGATGCCCACCTGGTCGTGGAAGGCGCGGGTGAGTTCGGCCGCTTCCTGACCGATCATCGAATCCACAACCAGCAGCACCTCATCGGGCTGCACAGCGGTGCGGATCCGCACCATCTCCTCCATCATCTCGGTGTCGATCTGGAGGCGACCGGCGGTGTCGACCAGGAGCGTGTCGAAGCCTTCCTCTTTCGCCTTGGCCAGACCAGCAGCTGCAATGTCTTCCGGTTTGGCCTCAGCACCGAGGCTGAACACCTCCACATCGATCTGAGCACCGAGCGTTTTCAACTGCTCGATGGCGGCTGGTCGGTAAACGTCGGCGCCGACCATCAGGGCTCGTCGACCCTGATCCTTGAGGTGGAGGCCCAACTTGGCCGTTGCGGTGGTTTTACCGGCACCCTGAAGACCGGCCATCAACACGACGGTGGGAGCTTCAGCCGCCTTGGCCAGAGGAGCGTTATCACCCCCCATGACCTCCACGAGCTGTTCATGGACCACCTGGATGAACTTCTGATCCGGGCTGACCCCGCGCACCACCTCCGCACCAACGGCTTTGTCGCGGACCTCAGCCACGAACTCCTTCACCACCGGCAGGCTGACGTCAGCTTCCAGCAAGGCCCGACGGACGTCCTTCAGGGCTCCATCGACGTTGGTTTCGCTGATGCTGTCTTGGCCACGCAGCCCCTTGACCGCATCCTCAAAACGGGCTGAAAGCTCGTCGAACATCGGCGTTACGCCCCTGGATCAATGTGGTGATCGTAAAAAGCGACGGTCAAGCAACCCGGTCAAGCAACTCAGGAGCCCGGGATGTAGTCGTGCAAACGCCATTGGGTTCCATCTCTGCCGAGCACGTAGGTCACGCTGAAATCAGTCGGTGCCGTCTCATCAATGACGGTTCCATCAGCAGCCTGAAGGCGATCGCTGTAGGCCACCTGGGCCAGCAGTTCAATCCTCTGAGGCTTGCGGTCGACCACCTCGATGCTGGTGATGGAGGCATCAATCGACTTGGATCGCCCTGCAGCCTGATCAGCTTCCCGCTCAAGCTCCACGCGCTTCACCAGGGGCTCCCTCGCCACGACGGAAAGATCAGCCGGCTCACCGGAGAGCATCAACGCCTTGGCATCAAGCCATCCCTGGAGCAAAGCCTGAAGCTCAGCTTGGGTGGGGGCCTCACTGAGCAGTGGTTCTGTGGGCGCTGAAGGCTCAAGGTCGGGCTTCAGGCTGGCGATGGGCGCGTCATCCACCAGCGCGTCATTCACCGGAGACGAAGCAACATCGAGCTCCTGCGTCTCGTCAACCTCGTCGCCTGCCTGCTGCTCAGCGGAGAGTGAAGCGGTTTCCGGCAACACCGGCGCAGGATCCCAGCTGCGTCGAACCAGGCCGAAACCCGCAACGGTGATCCCAACCAGGGCCACAGCGGCAGCAGCGGGGCGGAACCAACTTTGCTGGCAGAAACGTTGCTGCCAGAAAAGTTGTTGCCAGAACGGCGTGGCATCCGCGTCTTCGGAGTCAACGCCCTGGTCTGATTCAGCTGCGCCGCTCGAGGCCGCAAGGGATGCATCGCCTGCCGTTGCCCAGGCCAAGCTGATCTCTTCAGCACCGATCTGGCGCGACGCCTTGCGATCGAGACGATCGACAAAACCCTGCACGTCACGATCAGCGAACCAGGCATCCAGATCAGCACCGGAGGCATCGACGTCGCGATATCCCGGCAACACATCGCGTTCAAGCCAAGCCCGGCAGTACTCGCATTGCGCGGCCAACCGATCACCGGGGTGGTTCAAAAACCAGGCCTGAAGATCCGGATCTCTCAGAACGGCGAAATGCCGATCCGCATCCTTGACGTTGCCCAACAGCAGATCCAGGCAGCCAAGCAGCGGCATGGGATCGAGGTCGGCATTGGCAAGCGTCTGCAGCCGGTCGCGGGCCTGCTCGAGGAATTCAGGCTTGCGCCGCGAGAACCCCGCTGCGGTTAGCGCCAGAACCGTGAGGAAACCGGCATCGGCTGCGCCCCCCTCAAACCAGCGGCTGAACAGATCGATCTGCTCCTGAACGGTCAGGAAGCGGCGGATCTGATGGAAGAACGATTCGAAATCCTCCTGGCTGAGGCTGCCGGGCTGATCACCATCAGCATCGGCGGCCTCCAAACCACCACGGGCCACAACCAGCTCATCCAACAGCGTCAACCCCCGTTGATGGGAGTCCTGATCGCCGAGATCACGGCTGAGCAGATCCAGAATCCTGAAGGGAGTCAGCCCCTGCAAGGCGTCTTCCAGCTGGCGTTGCTGGTCGGGCAGCTTGCCCATCCGCTGTTGCAGCTCAATGCCGTCGATCAAAAGTTGGGCCGCCGACTCATAGCGCCGTTGGTCATGTTCCTCCAAAGCAGCATCGCGGCAGGCCAGGGCGGCCAGGAGCGTCAGGTCCGCTTCACGGCCACTGCCGAGGGCGGGAGCCTGAGGGGGCTGGAGACCCTGCCGCGCCAACTGAAAGGCCTCGAGAGCGCCATTGGCCTCCCAGAGCAGCATCAGGCCCGCCACCTCACTGCTGGTGGGAAGGTCCAGGCCCACCGTTCCGTTGGGATGGGATTCACTGAGGCGCAACAGGGCTGCTTCGTACTCGGCCCTGTCGGCGGGATCGGTCAGCAGATCGGCGGAGCGGCGCAGCAGATCGGCCCTTAGGAGCAGAACCTCGTGGGTGAAGCCCTGATCCGGAGGACTGTCACAGCGGGTTTCCAAGCGGCGCAGAATCGCCTCTGGCGCTGCCGATGGACTGACGCCCAGAAGTCGGAAATGATCGATGGGCAGATCCAACAGCGCCGCTGCGAGGAGACGCGGATCTTAGTCAGTGTCAGGGGTTTTGCCCATCGCTCGTCGGTTGGCCCTTAAAGTTGATTGCAATCCTTAGGTGGACATGGGTCAGGACCTCGCTGTCGATTCCGCTCCGATTGGCACTGCGACTGCTGGTCCCCATGCCGAACGGCTCTCCAAATTGGTGACGGCACAACGGGCCAGCGTGGACCGGGAGACCGGTCTGGAGCTGTACCGGGACATGACCCTGGGCCGGCGCTTCGAGGACAAATGCGCCGAGATGTACTACCGGGGCAAGATGTTTGGCTTCGTGCACCTCTACAACGGTCAGGAAGCGGTGAGCACCGGTGTGATCGGTGCGATGAAGCGTCAGCACGACTGGTTCTGCAGCACCTACCGCGACCACGTGCATGCCTTGAGTGCCGGCGTGCCGGCCCGCGAAGTGATGAGCGAACTCTTCGGCAAGGAGACCGGTTGCAGCAAGGGTCGTGGCGGCTCAATGCACCTGTTCTCCAAGGAGCATCACCTTCTTGGCGGCTTTGCCTTCATCGCTGAGGGCATTCCCGTGGCACTCGGCTCTGCCTTCACCAGCCGCTACAAGCGCGACGCCCTCGGTGATGCCTCCAGCAACGCCGTGACAGCAGCGTTCTTCGGCGATGGAACCTGCAACAACGGTCAGTTCTTCGAGTGCATGAACATGGCGCAGCTGTGGAAGCTGCCGATCATTTTCGTGGTCGAAAACAACAAATGGGCCATTGGCATGGCCCACGACCGGGCCACCAGTGACCCGGAGATCTGGCGCAAGGCCAGCTCCTTCGGCATGGCCGGAGAAGAAGTGGATGGCATGGACGTTCTGGCGGTGCGGGCAGCGGCCCAACGCGCCGTGGAACGGGCCAGGGCGGGTGAAGGTCCGACCTTGCTGGAGTGCCTCACCTATCGCTTCCGCGGTCATTCCCTGGCCGACCCGGACGAACTGCGGGCGGAGGAAGAAAAGCAGTTCTGGGCCAAGCGTGATCCCCTCAAAGCCCTCGAGCGGGACCTGACCCAAGCGGGTCTGGTGAACAGCGAAGAGCTGCGCGCCATCGAAAAGGAGATCGACGGCATCGTTCAGGACTGCGTTGACTTCGCCCTCTCGGCACCCGAGCCAGATCCCGCAGAACTCACGCGCTACATCTGGGCGGAAGACTGATTCAACCGAACGGGATCCGTTGAAACCAACGTCTCGCGAGGCGGCTCAAATGCCGCTCGGGAGACGGCGGGTCAGGTTGCGCAGCTTGCGCAGCGCCTTGAGTTCAACCTGACGCACCCGCTCGCGAGACACCTCCATCAGGCGTCCGATTTCAGCCAGGGTGTGACGCTCGTTGCCCTCAAGCCCGAAGCGCATGCGCAGCACGTGCTGCTCCTGTTCGCTGAGGTGACTCAACCAGCGGCCCAGCTGCTCGTGATGAATCCGCTGTTCCACGATCTCGAGCGGTTCATCGAGGGATGAGTCGGCGATCAGATCCCCAAGGAAGCTGCGCCCCTCCTCACCGTTGACGGGCGCATCCAGGCTGCTGGTGGTGAGCGCCTGACGCAGCAGCGAATCCAGCTCATCCAAGGGGATGTCCATGGCTTCGGCAATCTCCACACGGCTGGGCATGGCGCCGAGCTTGTGGGCCAGATCAAGACTCACCTTGCGGATCGTGGTGAGCCGCTCACTGAGATGAACAGGGAGCCGGATCGTGCGCGACTGGCAGGCAATGGCGCGGGTCATGCTCTGGCGGATCCACCAGAAGGCATAGGTGGAGAACTTGTACCCCCGGGTGGGATCGAACTTCTCGACAGCACGCTCCAGGCCGAGGGAGCCCTCCTGAATCAGGTCGAGCAATTCCAGACCTTTGCCTTGATATTTCTTGGCAACGCTGACCACAAGACGAAGATTGGCCTTCATCATCCGCTCTTTGGCGCGGCGACCGATTCTCAGGAGACGGCGCTGTGCCGTGGTGAGTTCTCCATCCTCGAACTCACGGGAACCGTCTTCGGTGAGGGCCATCATGGCCTGCACCTGATTGCCCAACTCAATTTCTTCAGCTGGGGTGAGGAGTGGAATTCTGCCGATGGTGGCGAGATACCAACTGACGGGGTCGCTGCTGCGCCGGCGTTGCGTCTCCAGCGGCTTGGAAGCTGTGGACACCTTGGGTGCTGCGGAAGTGAGTTGACTTTCCTACGAACAGAAAGAATGTCGAAGTGTTTTCAGCAACCCTTCAGATTCAGAACAGCAAACCGCAACATTTCAGATTTACGAAAGATTCAAAAACCAAGAGAAGCTCTTTTAGGACCTGCCAGCCGAAGCAATCAAAACGAATCATTTGTTCAGACTTCGTTGAACATCGTTGTTTGCTTTTTCTGACACCGCGCTGTATTGATTTTCAAACAATCCGCAATCGCAGAAGCTTCACTGGAGCGAGCACGAACGGCCGCCAAACCGTGCAAAGCCGCAGCGGCAGTGAAGCTTTCCAGCCCAGGCTGCTGCTGTGCCGCAACCGCCTGAGCGCCCCAACCGGTGGCAAAACCGGCCAGCACGTCACCCAGGCCGGTGCGGGCCACCCGTGGGGTCGTGCCGGTCAGCACCACGGCTGCACCCGATGGATCCGCCAGCACCGAATGCGCCCCCTTCAGCAAAATGCAGCAACCGCTGCAGCGGGCTGCGGACATCGCCCTTTCCAGCGCGTCACCTGCTCCACAGTCTGGAAACAACCGTGCAAACTCGGCCGCATGGGGCGTGAGCCAGGTGGGCCCCCGCCGCTTCAACAACCAACGCCACCCCTCCGGACTGGCCGCCAGACCGTTGATGCCATCGGCATCGAGCACCAGCAAACCAGCGACGCTGAGCATCTGCTCCGACCACTGGCTCCACCAATGGCTGGACTCCCCAAGACCGGGACCGACCAAAACCGCATCCAGCCGCTCTGGAATCACCGCGTCCTCCAGTTGCATCACCTCCGGCAACACCTGCCACAAGCCGGATTGCAGACGGGGCGGCACAACGGCCTGAACACATCCGCAGCCACTGGCCATGGCCCCCCGCAGCGCCAGATGTGCTGCGCCGGGATAACGATCACTGCCCGCCACCACCAGGCAGCGGCCGCGTTCGTACTTCATCGCCGTGGGCGGCAGCGGCGGTAACGGGGCCGAGCAGGCCTCTGTCACCGGCAGGCGGCGCGGCAAGACCGCAGCGGCGTTGCTCATCACCGAAGGCGGCAAGCCCAGATCGATCCGCACCAGCGCACCCACCCAGGGACGGGCCGGGTCCAGACACAACCCGCGCTTGATCCAGCCAACGCTGAGGGTGACCGAGGCACAGGCTGCCTGCTCGCCCAGCACGGTTCCTTGGTCGGAACAAAGGCCTGACGGCAGATCCAGACTGATCAACGACCCAGGCTGCAGCTGCTGCCGACGCCGGAACAAATCCGCCAAGAACTCAGGCAGCGGCCGACTCTGGCCGAGACCGAACACCGCATCAAGCCAAAGTGCGGCTCCGCCTGGTTCGGGCTCGTCAGCCAGGCGGTGCAGACCAAGCCACTCGCCATGGCGCAGATGTTCAGCGGTGAGGGGCTTGCGAATCGGCAGGGGACACCACAAGGACACCTCAACGCCAGCCAGTTGCAACTCCCGAGCCACCACCAAACCATCGCCACCGTTGTGACCGGGCCCCACGAGGACAACCACGCCATGGCGCAGCAGATCCCGGCGCGCCAGCAGCCAAGCCGCCATGGCCAGCCCCACCTTCTCCATCAAGGCCGCAACAGGCATGCCGCTGTCGAACAACCTCTGTTCGCAGGCGGCCATGGACGCGGCATCCAGAAGCAGATGATCAGAATCAGCGGGAGGCCACACCAGTTGCGGTTGCCGGGACCTCACTATGGAGAGAACTCCCTGCGCCGCCCATGGCCGTTGGATCCACCACAACCCGCGCTGGAGAGGCTGCTCTTGAGCGCCTGCGGCAATGGCCCGGGGAGCACCGCGTGGCCGTTGGTCTCTCTGGAGGCGTCGACAGTTCCCTGACGGCGGCACTGCTGGTGGAAGCGGGCTGGCAGGTGGAAGGCCTGACCCTCTGGCTGATGAGCGGGAAAGGGGCCTGTTGCGCCGAGGGGCTTGTGGATGCAGCCGGCATCTGTGAGCAGCTCGGCATTCCCCATCACGTGGTGGACACACGGGAGACGTTCCAGCAGGAGATCGTGCAACGGCTGGTGGATGGTTATCGCGATGGGATCACGCCATTGCCCTGCTCCCAGTGCAATCGATCGGTGAAATTCGGACCGATGCTTGATTGGGCCCTGCAGGAACGCAAGCTGCCCCGCATCGCCACCGGCCACTACGCCCGGATCCGCCATGGCGGCGATCAAGGGCGCCATCAGCTGTTGCGGGGCCTCGATACCCGCAAGGACCAGAGCTATTTCCTGTACGACCTGCCCCAGGAGGTTCTGGGGCGCATCGTTTTTCCCTTGGGGGAACTGACCAAACCCGACACAAGGCTCGAAGCCGCCCGCCACGGTCTGCGCACCGCAGAAAAACCGGAAAGCCAGGATCTTTGCCTGGCCGACCACCACGGATCGATGCGGGCGTTCCTGGATGCCTATCTTCCCCCGCGGCAGGGGGAAATCGTGCTTTCGGACGGGACTGTTGTGGGCGAGCACGACGGCATCGAACACTTCACCATCGGCCAACGCAAAGGGCTCGGTGTGGCCTGGCGCGAACCGCTTCACGTCATCCGCCTTGACGCTGCGATGAATCGAGTGGTCGTCGCACCCCGGGCTGAAGCCGGCCGAGACAGCTGCGTGGTGGGTGCGGTGAACTGGGTGTCGATTGACCCGATCGATGCGCCGCGAACCGTTGAGGTGCAAGTGCGCTACCGCAGTGCGCCGGTGCGTGCGGAGCTTTCACCCCTCCCAGCCACCGAGGCCGATCAGCAGCGGCAGCGGCCCCACCGCTGCCACCTCAGGTTTGAGGAGGAGCAGTTCTCGATCACGCCAGGCCAGGCGGCGGTCTTCTACGACGGCGACACCGTTCTGGGTGGGGGGCTGATCCAACGGGAATAGGGCGTGACGCGCTGGCGCACCTGAACGAGGGCCTCAGCGACGCCTGGAGCCTCAGGTGCAAGCAACCAAAGCACCGACCCGTTGGCCGAAATCAGCGCCGTGGGGCCCGTGTTGCCGACGCTGAGCAGATCCCGTCCTGTCTCGATCGCCCGTAACTGCGCCAGGGCAAGAAACTGCTTCTGCAGCTGCAGCGGGTAGGGGTCGAGATTGGCAATGGCCAGAAGCCAGGTGGCGCCATCGGCAGCGGCACGGGCAAGAGCCACACCATCGGCGATCTCGTAGCAGATCGCGACGGCCGCAGGAGGTTCAACAACCGCCATCGTTCTCGGGGCCGGACCGGGGGTCAACCCACCAACCGCAGACAGTCCTGCCGTCAGCCCGGCGGGCAGGGGCGGAATCCATTCCCCGATCGGCACCAGACGGTGCTTGTCAGCCAAGGGAACAGGAAAGCGGGCCGGCGGCTCGTACAGCAACAGAGAACTGCGTTGCTGACCCCGCACCCAACGAAATCCGCCACTGATCAGAGGAATGGCTGGAGCCTCAACCGGCAGCTGAAAACGCGCCGGCAGCGCTCCTTCCGGAGCCACCACAGCAGCCGGACTGGTGGGCTCCAGCTGACGCATCGCCTCCACCAGAGCTTGGGGAAGCGCCTGTTGACGCTCCAGATCGAACTTTTCTCGCGTGGGAACAGCGGGTTGCCAAACCCCCAGAGCAACGGAACCGACCGGCGGCGGCGGCGCCAACAACAGCCAGCTGCCCAAACCATGGGCCAGAAGCACACTGGCCAATCCGAGCAAGCCCCAGCGACGCCAGGCTGCGGGTTGCTCGAACAGCGCCAGCAGGCAGCAGCCCCAGCACAACTGCAGCCAGGTCAGCCCTCCGGAACCGAACCAGCGGGCCAATCCCGCCAGGGGGCGGTCCCAGGGAAGGGTTGTGCCGCCAACGCCGATCCAGAACAACGGCGACCCCGACAGCACCAGTTCAGCCAGGGCCCAGATCCCGGCCAGCAGCATCAGCCGCACTGGACGCGGCCAACGGCGAGGCAGACGCCGCGACAGAACAGACCATCCGGCCAGGAGCAGAGCGGCAAGGCTCCCGCAGGCCAACCAGAGGGCCAGTGCCACAGGCAGGCTGAGCCAGGCGGGAACGCCCATCCAGGTGAGTGGATGCAGGGCCAGCAACCAGCGGTGGCTGATCAAAACGGCCAGCAGTCCCCAGGCCGCCGACCAGCGGGGACGCTCAACCACGGACCAGAGCAGCGCCAGGGCAGGGACCATCAGCAGGGGGCCGCCGAGGGATGGAGCCACGCCAGCCAGGACGCCGCCCAACAGGGCCCGCGATCCGGCCTGCAGTTGGTGATTGCCCATGGTCAGCAGTCCCGGCCAAAGGCATCCTGGATCGGACCCGCCCACCTGTCGCCATGGATGCCGCGAATCCTCTTCAGCAACTGCTGCTCCGCGGCCTGGGCACCACCACCCTCGTTGCTGAGCGTCTGCGCGGCGTCACCCAGAACTGGGTGAGCAGTGGCCGGCTGGATCCGAACGAAGCGTCCGCATTGGTGGACGACGTGCTCAAGGCCCTGCGCGGGGAAACCCCCGAACTGGAACAGCAGATGGGGCGCAACCTGGAACGCAACCGCGACAACCTTCTCCAGGACTTCGGCGTTCCAAGCCAGAAGGAAGTGGATGAGCTGCGCGGCCGCATTGATCGCCTCGAGCAACAGCTGCGGCAGATGAACCGGCCTGAATGAACGCCGACGCCGCGGACCGGAGGTCAGAATCAGCGCAACAGAAGCCTTTCCGTGCGCGACATCATCATCAGCACAACGGTCTGTGTGGCCTGCCTGCTCCTGGCCCTGGTCAGCCAGATCGTGGCCCCCTCCACCGTTTCCGCAGCACCGGCGCAGCCTGCTGCCGTTCGCAGCGAGGCTTCGAAACCCCAGAAGGCGTTGAGCTTCGAACTCGACCCTGACGACCCCAACCCGACTCTTTTCGCCATGGCCAACGATTCCGCTCCTGCCGACGCCTCAGCCCTCGGCGGCCCCCTCGATGCACCAGACACCACCATCACCGCCAGTGGTCTGAAAATCATCGAGCTGGAGGTGGGCAGCGGCGACGAGGCCAACCCCGGCCAAACGGTGGTGGTGCACTACCGCGGCACCCTGGAAGATGGGCAGCAGTTCGATGCCAGCTACGACCGGGGAACCCCCTTCAGCTTCCCCCTCGGGGCTGGCCGGGTGATCAAGGGTTGGGATGAAGGCGTCGCCGGGATGAAAGTGGGCGGCAAGCGCAAGCTGGTGATCCCTTCCGACCTCGCCTACGGAAGCCGTGGCGCCGGTGGTGTGATTCCCCCCAACGCAACCTTGATCTTCGAGGTGGAACTGCTCGACGTGAAGAAGTAAGCGGAAGCTAGGCTCATCTCAAGCCAATTCCGCTCTGAACCGATGCTGAGCTCGGCCCTTTCCTCCCTTGCATGTGCCCTCCCTGCCCCCGTGGCAGAAGCCCACTGCGATGGTCCTTGTGGCGTGTACGACCCGGCTTCCGCTCGCGTGGCAGCCGAAGCCGTGCTTTCGATGACCAAAAAGATGAAGGCGATGGAAGCTCCCGCAGCTGGTGACGCCGCTGCCCTGGCTGCTTACAACAACACCTTCGGCCGCTACGTGGCCATCAAGGAAGAGGAAGCACAGAAGACCAAGAAAGAGCTGTTGATCCTCTGGACCGACTACTTCAAGCCCGATCACCTGGCCACCTTCCCCGACCTGCATGACACCTTCTGGAAAGCAGCCAAGCTCTGCAGCGCCTGCAAGGTGAATATCGATCAGGCCAAGGCTGAGGAACTGATGGCCGCCGTTGAAAAAATCCACGGCATGTTCTGGCAGTCCAAGGGCCGTTCCGACGCCTGGGTCACCGCATCCTGAGTTCAAACAGAACCAATCCTCCCATCGCAGCAGCAGGTCTTCGCGACCTGTTGCTGCTTTTTTGTGGGCGACGTCTGCTGCTGCGCATCGAAGGACGATCGATGCAACCCACCCTTGAACCGGGAGACCGGGTTTTGGTCAGACGGCTGGGACAGAAGGCCGCACCCAGCCTGGGATCCGTGGTCGTGACCTGGCATCCCCAGCGAAGCGAGCTGCGCCTGATCAAGCGCCTCAGCCGAGTGGACAGCACAGGACTTTGGTTGCTGGGAGACAACCCCGCTGAAAGCACCGACAGCCGCCAACTCGGAGCGGTGCCAGCCAACCTGTTGATTGGTGAGGTGGTGGGCCGGCTCCCGCTCGGGGAATCAGAACAGAGCCGGTGAGGTCTTCTGCAGCCAGATGGCCCCGGTGATGATTGAGAGAGCACCCGCACCGCCCACGAGGAAGGGCATCAGCCGGGCACCGCTGCGGAGGGTGAGAAACGAGACAACCGACACAACGGCCACCATGGCGCCGATGGATCCAAGCAAGTAAGCCACGAGGTAGCCCACAGCGGCATGGGGAGGCAGGGCCAAAGCAGGGATCACAGCCAGCAGGTGACTGGCCCCCGCCAGTCCATGCAGCAAGCCCAGGCCCGAGGAGGCATGGACGTGGCGACGGTGGTTGCTGGCGCCGCGCACATGCAGATGGAGATGACGATGCTCGGCGGCACCATCGTGGCGGTGCTCATGGGTGTGCAGTTCCAGCCCGAACGCCGTGCGCACGGCCAGAGCACCCACCACAAGCAGGGCCACGCCCACGAGGAATTCCGCCCAAGACGACATGGCCTCCACATGGGCCAGGTCTTTCAGACCGATGGCGATCAACGCCAGAACCACAACTCCTGTGGAATGACCAACGCCCCAAGCCAGGGCATGACGAAAGGCGGCCCATGGCTTGCTCAGGGAGAAGGGCGCCATTGCCACCAGGTGATCAGCACCACCCACCACATGAACGGCCCCGGCTGCAACACCGGTCAAAACGCTAATCAGCACAAAGAACCGCCTGAATGTTGCAATTGTGCATCAGCAGTGGAAGAGGAACGGCCTTAACCGGGCTGGATCAACTGCACCAAACCAGCTTCAACATCCGGCTGCCGCATCAGGGCTTCCCCCACCAGCACAGCCCCGGCACCGGCGGCTTGCACGCGGTCGAGATCAGCCCGACTGAACAGACCCGATTCACTCACCAGCAGCACCCCCTGTTGGTTCAACCGGTCGTTGAAGTCGACCAGCAGCCGTTCGGTCGTGGCCAGATCCGTCTCGAAGCTGGTGAGATCACGGTTGTTGATTCCAATCAGGGGGAAGCCACCAATGCTCAGCACACGGTCCATTTCGGTAGCGTCGTGAACCTCCACCAACACGGTGAGGCCCAGAGCCGCCGCAGCCTTGTTGAGATAACGAAGATCCTGATCCGAAAGGATGGCAGCAATCAGCAGCACCGCGTCAGCCCCGGCCGCCCTGGCCTGGAACAGCTGATAGGGGCTCAGCACAAACTCCTTGCAGAGCAGAGGTAGGTCTACGGCCTGACGCACCTGCACCAGGACATCAAAGCCACCCTGGAAGAAGGTTTTGTCGGTGAGCACCGAGAGGCAGCTTGCACCGCCAGCGGCGTAGGCCTTGGCGATCGCCACCGGGTCGAAATCCTCACGGATCACCCCTTTGCTGGGGCTCGCTTTTTTCACCTCAGCGATCACCGCAGGTTTCGTGGCGGCCGCCTGAAGCGCCCCCAGGAAATCCTTGGTGGGTGGAAGCTTGGCAATCTGCTGCTTCAGGTTGTCGAGGGGAACCTTGTCGCGGGCGGCATCGATCTCACGATCTTTTTCCCAGACAATCTTCTCGAGGATGTGACGCGGTTCCTCGTCGTCGTGGGGCACCGCATATTCGAGATGGGCCACCCGCACCTTGGGGTTGGGGGGACGACGGCGGATCTCCATGGAAGAGGGAAAAGACTGGAACGAAAAATTGGGACGGGATCAGGCGGCCAGCTGGGCGGCAGCTTGCTTGTAAGCGACCTCCACCACCTCGCTGAGGGTCGGGTGGGTGTGCACTTCGGTGGCGAGCTGACGCACGCTCTGGCGCCGGGCAACGGCATTGGCCACCTCCTGGATCAGGTCGGCGGCGTGAAGTCCATAGATGTGGGCGCCAAGCACTTCACCACTGGTTTTGTTGAACAGCAGCTTCATCAGGCCATCGCTGTCCAGCTCAGCAAGAGCTTTGGAATTGGCCTTGAAGTAGCTGCGAACGGAACCAAGCTGGAAGCCATCCTTCTCCGCCAAAGTTTTGGCATCCGCCTCAGTCAGGCCAACAGAGCTGATCTCGGGATGGGTGAAGGTGGCTGCCGGAATGCTGCGGTAATCGATCTCGCGCGCATGGCCAAGGATGTTGTCCACCGCAACGGTGCCTTGGGCAGCAGCCGTGTGGGCCAGCATCAGCTTGCCGGTCACATCGCCGACGGCCCAGAGATGGGGAACAGGTTGGCCGTTCACCAGAACGCGCATGGCGTCGTCGATCGGGACGAAGCCACGGTTCGTCTCCACATTGAGCGACTCCAGATTGAGGCCCTTGCTGCTGGGAACACGCCCTGTGGCCACCAGAACGGCATCCACCTCAAGGGTCTCCACCAGTTCACGGCTGTTGAAATCAGCCAGTTCGACCTGCACGGGACAGCCCGGGGTGACCTTGCGGGCCAGCAGACCGGAACGCGCATCGATATCGCGACCATCAATCAGATGACGCCCAGCGATCTTGGCGATGTCGGGATCAAAGGTGGGCATCACCTTGTCCATGGCCTCGATCATCGTCACCTCGCAACCGAGGGCGGTGTACACATCAGCGAATTCAAGGCCGATGTAACCGCTGCCGATGATGGCGATCCAACGGGGCAGCCATTCCAGGTTGATGGCTTCGTCGCTGGTGAACACCGTGCGGCCATCGGTTTCGATGCCCGGCGGCACAAAGGGATCAGACCCCGTGGCGATGATCACATCCTTAGCGGTCAGCACCCTGTCCACCCCGCTGGGCTCCCGCAGCCCCACCTTCTGGCTGCCCTCCAGACGGCCGTGGCCTCGGAGGATCGTCACCCCTGCCCGCTCAAGGGTTTTGGTGAGGTTGGTGCGAATGGTCTGAACTAGCTGATTGGCGTGATCAGCGATCTTCTGCCGCTCGAACCGCACAGGAGCAGCATGAATTCCAAAGCTCGCGAGGTGCTTGTCGTCTGCCAGTTCCCGCACTTTTCCACTGGCAGCCAGCAGCGCCTTGGAGGGAACACAGCCCCTGTTCACACAGGTGCCACCCATATCTCGGGATTCAACGATCGCCGTCTTCAGGCCGTGTTCGGCGGCATGTTTGGCAGCGTCGAAGCCGCCGTAGCCGGCTCCAATAACAATGACGTCGAAGTCGAAGCTGGCGTCGCTCACCCGAACTGCTGCGATGTGGCGGTCATTGTCGCTCTTCGCCGCTCCAGAAGGAGAGGAACAGCGGCAGACGCCACATTCAGGGATTCCACCCGTGCGCTGTGGGGGAGCGTGACGGCATGGGTGCAGCAGGCTTGCAGGTCCGGATGCAGACCTGCCCCCTCGGTTCCCAGCACCAGCGCCGTCGGCAGCGTCCAGTCGAGATCCCAGTAGGGAACAGGGGGGTCAGCCTTGGTCGCATCGGGCACAAGGGTGGCCACCACCTGCACACCCAAGGCCACCAGCTGCTTTAGTTCCTGCTGAAGCTGTGAAATCGCCATCGCTTCGCTCGGGCCAAAGCGTTGATGCGGCAGCTGAAGCAGAGCACCGGCAGAGGCCCGCAACACCTTCGTGCCGAGGGGATCAACACCAGCTCCCATCCAGACCGCATTGACGTCAGCCGCGAGGGCTGTGCGCAGCAATGTGCCCAGATTTCCAGGATCCTGAATCCGATCCAGGACAAGGAGAAAATCCAGCTCTGGAGGGACAGTGGGCAGTCGATCCAGGGGGCTCAGGCAGGCAACACCATCGGGTGTGACTGTTGTGAGCGCAGCCCGCAACACCTCATCGGTGACGATCCGCCATCGCGCCTGAGAACAACGTGCAGCCAGGGCCGAATGACCTTGCAACCAGGCTTCGGTCGCGATGATTTCCTCGGGCGCGTTGCCCTGCCTGAGAACTTCCTGCAACAGGTGGGTGCCCTCAAGAAGCATCAGCCCCTCGGCCTCTCGCCCCGCACGGGTGGCCAGGGTTCGCAGCCGTTTGACCAGGGGATTGCGTCGGCTGCTGATCAGGGGAGAGGAGGAATCCAGGGAACGACTCAGAACGCTGCGTGTTTACGCACGTTCAGGCCTTTGTGGACGCTCAGATTTTCGCCTTCCAACTCAAGGCCGTTGATGGCTGCGATCTCCCCCTTGATTCCCTCCGCCGCAAGGTTTTCGATGATCTTCTTGATCACTTGATCCTCAACGGTGGTGTGATCGATGGAATCAGGAGTGAGCAGCTCAAGGAACTTGCCAACCTTGGAAGCAACAACTTCCGAAGCATTGGAGATCTTGAGAACGATCATGGTTGTCGAGAGCTGCTACCCGACAAAGTTAGTGCGGATGGGGAGACTTGAACTCCCACGATGTTGCCACCACTAGTACCTGAAACTAGCGCGTCTACCAATTCCGCCACATCCGCTGGCGTGTCGTGTTCGACCGGACGAACATAGGGCATCGCCGGTCCGTGGCTGCCCCGGCCCCGCAACAAACTGTCCAGTTTGGACGCCGGCCGTCTAGACGGTCTCAAAGACTGTTGCCAAAATCCGGACATAGGGGATCAGCTCATTGATGATGGCCGTTGCAGAAGCGTCTCAGGAGAGTCTCAAGCAACGCCTCAATGTCAGCGGCGGACACGCCTTGAAGGGAACGCTTCGCGTCAGCGGTGCGAAGAACTCCGCCCTGGTGCTGATGACAGCCAGCCTCCTGAGTGAGGAGACCATTGAGCTGACCAACATTCCCTCTCTCACAGACATCGATGGCATGAGCGCCATCCTCGAAGCTTTGGGGGTTCAGGTCGACAGGCAGTCGGACTGCATTCGCCTCACCGCCGCCGAGCTCAGTGGCTCGGCCCCTCCCTACGAGCTGGTCAACAGCCTTCGCGCCAGTTTTTTCAGTATTGGCCCCCTGCTCGGACGCCTGGGACACGCGCGGGTCCCCCTTCCAGGGGGTTGCCGCATCGGGGCTCGTCCCGTTGTCGAACACATCCGCGGTCTGAAAGCCCTCGGTGCCGTCGTCAACGTGGAGCACGGAATTGTCACGGCCTCAGTACCCGGCAGCAAAAAACGCCTGACAGGCGCCCAGATCGTGCTCGACTGCCCCAGCGTTGGCGCCACCGAAACCATTCTGATGGCAGCGGTGCTGGCCGATGGGGTCTCCACCATCGAAAACGCTGCTCAGGAACCTGAAGTGCAGGACCTGGCCAACCTGCTCAACAGCATGGGAGCCCAGGTGAGCGGCGCTGGCGGCCCGGTAATCACCGTTCAAGGGGTGGAGCGGCTCCGTGGTTGCACCAAATATTCGGTGATCCCGGATCGCATCGAAGCCGGAACGTTCCTGATGGCGGCCGCCATCACGCGCTCACCACTGGTGGTGGAGCCCGTGATTCCCGAGCATCTCAGCGCTGTGATCCAAAAGCTTCGCGATTGCGGCTGCTCCATCGAGATCAAGGGGAGAGCCGTGACGATCACCCCCGGCGAGATCACGGCCGTGGACATCACCACCCAACCGTTTCCCGGGTTTCCAACCGATCTTCAGGCACCGTTCATGGCCCTGATGTGCACCGCGAAGGGCATCAGCGTGATCAGCGAGAAGATCTATGAAAACCGGCTGCAACATGTGGCCGAGCTGCAGCGCATGGGGGCATCGATTCGGCTCAAGGGCAGCACAGCCATCGTTGAAGGCGTGGCTCAGCTGAGCGCGGCGCCCGTCATCGGCACCGACCTCCGTGCAGCCGCTGCCATGGTGCTGGCTGGCCTCTCCGCCAAAGGAATCACCGAAGTAGCTGGTCTGAAGCACCTTGATCGGGGCTACGACGACCTCGAAGCCAAGCTCAGCGCTGCCGGCGCTGAGGTGAAGCGCAACATCCTCTGAAGAGGGTCCCTTCAATCAATACAATCCCTGAGCGGGAGCCTGGCGGAATTGGTAGACGCAGCTGACTCAAAATCAGCCGGCCACTGGTCTTGGGGGTTCAAGTCCCCCGGCTCCCATCCCTCCGCCGTCATGAACACCTACGGCCGTTTCCCTTTGGCTCTGGCCAAGGGAAAGGGCTGCTGGGTCAAGGACACCCAAGGGCGGCGCTACCTGGATGCTGTTGCTGGCATTGCCACCTGCACCCTGGGCCACAGCGACATGGCCATGCAGCGGGCTCTGCGCAAGCAGCTGGGACGGCTTCAGCATGTGTCCAACCTCTATCAGATTCCGGAACAGGAAGAGCTGGCCAGCTGGCTGGTGCGCAACAGCTGTGCCGACAGCGTCTTCTTCTGCAATTCCGGCGCCGAAGCCAATGAGGCCGCGATCAAGCTGGCGCGCAAGCACGGCCATCAACGGCGCGACATCGAACAGCCGGTGATCCTCACGGCAGCAGCCAGCTTCCATGGCCGCACGCTCGCGGCGGTCACCGCCACCGGTCAACCCAAGTACCACAAGGGTTTTGAGCCCATGGTGACCGGATTTGATTATTTCCCCTACAACGATCTGAAGGCCCTCGAAGCCCTAATCAACCGCTACGAACAGTCCGGTCCCTCGATCGCGGCCGTTCTGGTTGAACCCCTGCAAGGAGAGGGTGGCGTCAACCCTGGAGACCGCACTTTCTTCTCACGCCTGCGCGAGATCTGCACGGAGCGAAACATCCTGCTGATCCTTGATGAGGTTCAGGTGGGCATGGGGCGGAGTGGCCGCCTCTGGGGTTATGAGCAACTGGGGATCACCCCTGACGCCTTCACCCTGGCCAAGGGCCTAGGCGGTGGTCATGCCATTGGTGCCCTGCTGGTGAACGCGTCAGCTGATGTGTTTGAACCCGGCGACCATGCCAGCACCTTCGGTGGGAATCCCTTTGCCTGCCGGGCGGGGTTGACGGTGGCCACCGAAATCGAACGACGAGATCTGCTGACCAACGTCACAGCCCGAGGCGAACAACTGCGCGACGGGCTCCAGGAGCTTGTGAACTGTTTCCCCGAGCACCTGCAAGGCGTGCGGGGCTGGGGCCTGCTGCAGGGCATCGTGATCCGGGAGGGCAGCAGTTGGACGGCCCCCGCGCTGGCGAAAGCCGCCATCGACCACGGTCTGCTGCTGGTGGCGGCCGGCCCCTCGGTGCTGCGCATGGTGCCCCCACTGACCATCAACAAGCGCGAGGTGCGCGAGCTGCTGCGCCGTCTGGCGGCAACCCTCTCCAGCCTCAGCTGAGTGGACGAGCTGTCTGATCTGATCCCACGCTTCGACCTGCGTGGCATGGATCTGCAGTTGGATCGCATGGATGCGGCCCTGCACGAGCTCAACCATCCCTGTCGGACGATTCCCGCGATTCAGGTGCTGGGGACCAACGGGAAGGGATCCATCGTCAGCTTTCTGGAATCAGCCCTCTGTGCCGCCGGCCTCCGCTGCGGGGTCACCACCTCCCCTCACCTGGTGAGCTGGTGTGAACGCATCCGGATCCAGGGGACCCCCATTGCGATTGAAACCCTGCGCAGCCGGTTGCAGGCGCTCCAGCCCCTGAACGAACGGCATCGGCTCACCCCGTTTGAACTGCTGGTGACCGCCGCCCTGCTGGAGTTCCACCGGCACGCCTGCGACCTGCTGGTGCTGGAAGTGGGGCTGGGGGGACGGCTTGATGCCACCACGGCCCATCCCTGCCGTCCTGTGGTGGCCGTCGCCAGCATTGGGATGGACCACTGCGAGCACCTGGGACACAGCCTCACCGCCATCGCAAACGAAAAAGCGGCAGCGATCCCGCCTCAGGCCACCGTTATCAGTGGCGCCCAAGCCCCTGAAGTGCAGGAAGTCCTGGAAACAACCTGCCGCACTCAGCAGGCCACGCTCCACTGGGTGAAGCCGCTGAATTCAAGCTGGCAACTGGGCTTGCCCGGCGCCATTCAGCGCAGCAACGCCGCTGTGGCCCTCGGTGCCTTGCAAGCCCTCTCGGGCCTGGGCTGGTCGTTGCCTGAGGCGATGATTCAGGAGGGCTTCGCCACCGCCCACTGGCCAGGTCGCCTGCAAACCGTGCATTGGGGCGTCCACACGCTTCGCCTCGATGGAGCCCACAATCCACCAGCCGCAGTGCAGCTGGCCGAAGAACGCAGCCAGTGGAGTGGTGCCTGCAACGGTGTTGTTTGGATCCTGGCGATTCAGGCCCATAAGGACGCTGTCGCCATGCTCCAGACGCTGCTGCAACCCCAGGACCAGGCCTGGATCATTCCGGTGCCGAGCCACAGGAGCTGGAGCCGGTCGGCCCTCCTCCAGGCACTGCCCCAGCTCGAGCACCAGCTGCAGGAGGCCGACGGCCTCGAAAGCGTGCTGCACCAGCTCAGCAGCAATGGATGGCCGACACCTATGCCGATTGTTGCCGGATCGCTGTATCTGATCGGTGACCTGTTCGCTCGCGGCGTTGTAACGGCAGAGTAAGCACAGCTTGGGCGTGAACTGTGCTGCGAATCTCCCGGTTGCTGGGCCTTCTCCTGTCCCTCCTGCTCATGGCAACGCCGGCCCCGGCCCTGGACACCTCAGCTGGGGTGGGACTGCAGGATCGTGCCCTGTTCCAGGAAAAGGTGGACTACACGCTCACCAACCAGAGCAACGGCGACTTCGAGGGGCAGAACCTGGCCAACACATCCTTCGCCGGAGCCGTGGGCCGCGGAGCGAACTTCCGGGGCGCCAACCTGCATGGCGCGATCCTCACCCAAGGGGCCTTTGCCGAAGCTGATTTCCAGGGAGCTGACCTCTCCGACGCCCTGATGGATCGCGCCGACTTCGTCGCCACCGATCTACGCAATGCCGTGCTGACGGGGATCATTGCGTCGGGCAGCAGCTTCAGCAACGCTCAGATCGAGGGGGCCGATTTCACGGATGCCCTGCTCGATCGTGATGATCAACGCCGGCTGTGCAGCGAGGCCGATGGCATCAACCCCAGCACCGGAGTTTCCACCTTCGACAGCTTGGGCTGCTGATCCTCAGGAGCGCTCCTCCCAACCTCGAAGCTTTCCGGGATTGAGCAGGCCCTCGGGATCAAAGCGCTGCTTGGCCGCCACCTGATCGGCATCGATGACGCCAAGGCCGCCGTCTTCCACGGTGATCACGTGGGGGTTGAACAAGACGGCACCCGCGGCCCTGCAGTCGTCCATCAACCGGTTCAGCTGATCTGCCCCCTGCCAATGCACGAGCGGCAGAGCCGCCAGCCGAGGACAGCCCTGCTGACGCACAAGCTCGAGATGCCAGAGCAGGGCATCACCCCAGCGCTGCTTCAAGGCCGCCATCGCTGGGGCCTCCGGTTGCGGCAACAACATCTGCAGGTAGGTCCATCCCGGCTCTGAAGCCCGCACATGCAGGGTGGTGTGGTTCCAGCTCAGCTCGCGCAAGCCATTGCCGCCGGAAAGATCCTCAGGGCCGAGATCCCGCAGGATGGCGCCAGCTGACTGCGCCATCCGTTGCAGGCTGTTGAGCCCATCGGGGGCAACGAGCAACAGCAGCCGGTGCGCCGAGACGGCAGGACCACCCCAGCTGGGCATCCGGGGCAACAGCGGCTGTTCCAGCAGGCTCGCCAAATGGAGATCCAAGGCCGAGGCAGCGATCCGTTGCATCAGCTCAATCGCCTGCTCCCAGTGCTCGCAGTCCACGCTCACCTGGTGCCAGTTGACCGCTGGAGCTGTGGCCAGGCTGAGGGCCGTGATGATGCCGTTGGTGCCGTAGGCGTGATTCAAAGCCTCCGCATCCATCTCGCCGAGTTGATGGCGCCGGGCATCGGGGCGTAGCGGCACGATCTCCAACCCGAGCAGATGACCTGGATCCCGCAGGAAGCCCCAGCGCAGGGAACCGATGCCCCCAGAGCCCCCTGCCACAAAGCCGCCAATGGTGGCGCTGCGCCAGGTGCTGGGCATCAAGCGCAGCTGGCGTCCATGGCGGCGCAACTCCTGATCCAGATCGCGCATCACACAGCCCGGTTCCACGGTCACCACCCCGGTAATCGGATCAATCAAGCGGATCTGCCGCAGGGCCGTGGTGAGCATCACCACGCCGCCCTGCAGAGGCACACACTGGCCGTAGTTCCCTGTCCCAGAGCCGCGCAGGGTTAAGGGAACCTGGTGCTCGGCGCAGGCCGAAGCCAGCCGTTCAACGGCATCCACCGTGCGCGGACGCACCACCAACTCAGCACGGCAGGCCTCCAGCCGCGGCGTCAGCACGGGGGAGTACTCAAAGGCGTCCCGGGAATGGCGCTGCAGCTCCCCCGGTTCATCCAACAACTCCAGTTCCGGATCAACGCTGAGGGCTTGCCGCAGGGCAATCAAGGCTTCGGCGCGACCCATGGCGTGGCGGAACACTGGTCAGGGTCTAGCGCCTGGCGACGACTGCCAGTGGCCGTCCACGAGAACCTGACGCTGCGGAGCAGAACGGATCAGGTCCGACCATCCCTGGCCCTCCATGCTGATCAGATCGGCAGGAGCGCCGGCCCGCAGCACCCCATCCCATTCCAGTTGAAGAATGGCCGGCGGTGCCGTGGTGAAAGGGGCCAGGCCCAGACGCTGCCAGGGCAACAACTGAGTCAACGGAATCGATGCAGCCAGCAGGGCCAAGGGGTCGAAGTCGCCTCCCGGGAACCAGGGATCGGCCACGTTGTCACCCGCCACCGCCACAGGAACACCGGAACGTTGCAACTGACGGATCGGGGCCTGCGGACGCTGGAGGGGGGTGGCATCGTCCGCCCGTGCGAGCAACCAGGCATTGGTCAGGGGCAGGGCAATCACACTGAGCTGCGCTGCTGCCATGCGCTCTGCCAACCGCGCCAGAGAGGACGCCGGCAGAAGGGAAAGACTGCTGGCATGGCTGCAGGTGACGGGAACCTGCACCGGCACGCGCTGCAGGGCCTTCAACAGCTGAACCATGCCCTGCGCCGCACCGTGATCCGCCTCATCGATGTGGAGATCGACGCCGCAGTTGTGGCGATCAGCCAGGCGCAACAACACCTCCAACTGCTCCGTGACCACGGCCGATCCACAAGGAGGTGTCAGAACACCACCAAGGCAGCCGCCACTGGCGGCCACACGACGCGCCAGAGCATCCGCTTCAGCTGAACACCAGAATTCCAAGGGCACCAGCGCCACCAGCTGCAAGTCGATGCGGCGGCGCCAGCGCTGCTGCAGGGTGAGCAAGGCATCCCAGCTGGGCTCAGCGCCAGGGCCACCACTGTCCACATGGCTGCGCATGGCCCGCAGCCCATGGGCGAATGCTCTCTCCATGGCGCGTTCTCCGCGTTGAAGCACGCAGGCCACGGTTCGGGAGCTGTGCTCCCGCAGGTTGGCCTCCAGGGCACCCCCGTAGCTGCCGCTGAGGTTGGGATGCTCCTGCCAGGTGTAGGCCTTGTCCAGATGGACATGGCAGTCGACCAAGCGCGGCAACACCATTCGAGACGGTGGCACGCGTTCGGCAGACAGGGGCTGGGGCTCCCGCAGACGCCCCTGCTCCCAGGCCAGGCACACGGGCGTCAGCCCTTGCTTCTCAACCTCCGGCAAGGACGTTGAAGGGGCGAAATCCAGCAGTCCCAGGGGCGCCCAGGCCTCAAGGACGCCACTCCCCGGCTTGGACTCAAGCGACGGGACGTCCATCACCGCTCAGCACCGTTGCTGGCATCGGTGCTGAGGACCACGAAACGACCGGCCACACCAAGGCTGAGCACTTCAAAACCAGGCAGGCGCAGACCGGGCAGCATCTCCTTCCTTTCCATCCGGGTGGAATACAGACTGGCCACCAACAAGTTTCGACGGGTGGTGAACTGACCCGCCAACGCTGCCAGTGCATCCCGCTGGGAGGCAATCAGCTCAGGGCAATTGCGAATCCAGAGACGCAGCACCATCGGCAGGGTCGGCTCGTCGCACAGTTCCTTGGTGCCGAACCGGACCAGCTGATCACCAGCGTGAGCTTGATAGTCCTCCAATGACGGGTTGGACACCACCAGCGAGAGCACCCCGACCGCTGCAATCTTCCCCGCCAACATCGCCAGAGCAGACCGACCTTGCGGACGCGATGAAGGGGACACCAGGCAGGCTGCAGCTCGTGTTGGTAGATTCTCACGGACGCGGCGGGCGTCGCCAAGTGGTTAAGGCAGCGGCTTGTGGCGCCGCTATTCGGGGGTTCGAATCCCCTCGCTCGCCCTCTCAACAACTCAACAAAGCCCTGAGAAGCGGTTCTGCTCCCCAGCGGATCGGATCTGTGCAGGGCAGACCCAGCGTCTGGCGGATGCGCTCTACCTCGTCTCGAGCCTGAGCCTCATCAAGGCAGGCGGTGTTGAGGGCGACAGCGGCCACCTTGGCTGGCTCAGCAGCCCCATCAGGCCGCGCCCAGCTCGCCAGGGATTCGGTGGTGGCCACCAAGGCCTCAAGGCTTGGAAGCGGGATCTGAGGCAGTCGATCGATGGTCTGCTGTGCTGCTCGATGCACGAGCAACAGGGCCGTCGGCTGCGTGCCCCGCAACAGGGGCAACGTGGCCGTGGAGGCCGGATGGCAGAGCGATCCCTGACCCTCCACCAGCACAAGACCCTGCTCCGGCAGAACCGCCGCCGCGCGAAGCACCGCCGCCTCCACCGCACCGGCGGCGTAATCGACGCGCACAGCATCCAGGGCGACCCCTTCTCCGCTGATCAGAATTCCGGCCTGCCCTGTGCCCACAAAGCGCGCGGGGATCCCGGAGCGCTGGGCTGCCTCCAGGAGAGACAGGCATGCGCTCATCTTGCCGACAGCCATATCGGTGCCAATCGCCAGAAGGCGCCGGCAGGGAAGCTCTGCGGCGCGTGCCTGGCCAACGTTGAGGCCTTCCGGCTCCCGGCGCAGATCCCAGATCCAACGGTCGCGCCAGCAGGCGTCTGCCAGTTCGGGATCATCGGCCAGGCGGGTGTGGAGCCCGCTGGCGAGATGAAGGCCTGCGCGCAGCGCCGCCAAGGCGTCGTGGCGAACAGGATCAGGCAGCCGCCCCCCCGAAGGAGCCAGGCCCACCACAGCAACCTCAGGCTCGTAGGGCAGAGCAGCAGACAAGTCCGCCACCACCGGCACATCACGCTCGATGCCGGTGACGCGTTGCAGAGATTGGCCCGCATGGTCGGGGTCGATCACCGCGACGATCGGTCCAGCACGGTGTCGGAGCATGGCCAGACCGGTCTTGCCGGTGAGGCTGGCCAAACCACCGTGCTGGAGCAGCACCAACCGCATCTCCCGAAATCCCGACGGCGCTTGAGTCCCGCTCATCACGCTGCAGTGCTTCCTGCCTGGCGGATCCCCAATCCAGCCATCGCCGAAGGCCGCAGACGATCGTCCTGCAACTCAAGGCCAACAAAGGGGTCATCCACCATGTTGAGATGGCTGTCGAGATCCGGCCAACGAATCAGAGGCAAGATCTGGGCCGCTGCACCGTTCAACAACGAACTGTCGGAGTAGCAACCCACCATCAGGTCCAGCCCCTTCTTCTGCGCCACTTGGGCCATTAGCAAGGCCTGACTGAGCCCCCCGGTCTTGAGCAGCTTGAGATTCACGCCATCCACCACTGGGGCCAGGCGCAGCAGATCCTCCAGATCCCAGCAACTTTCATCCGCCACCAAGGCCATCGGACAGTGCGGGTGCAGCGCCGCGAATCCCGCTGTGTCCTGCGTGGGATCCAGGTCTGGAGCCAGAGGCTGCTCCAGCAGCACCACCTGGTGTGCGGCCAGGGGCTCCAGCATTTGCCGGGCCTGAGTCACGGTCCATCCGCCATTGGCATCCACCTGCAGTTCGATGGCCACACCCTGCCGCTGGGATCGATCCGTGATGGCCTGAGCCACCGCCCCCAACAGGCTGAGGTCGTGGTCCAAGCCGTCGGGGCTACCCAGCTTGAGCTTCACCCGCGTCGCCGGCAGCTGCGTCCACCAGCGTTCGAGACGATCCAACACGGCATCCACCGAAGCCAGTCCCAGGGTGACGCTGGTGGCCACACCCTCGGCTGGGTCCAATCCCCAGAGCCGCCACAGCGGATGGCCGAGCCGTTGCCCATGCCAGTCCCACAAGGCCAGGTCGATGGCACAACGGGCCGGGGGACTCAGGGATGCAAGCAGGGGCTCAAACCGTTGCGGACGGTGGGGATCCAGAGCTTCCAGTTGCGGCAAAAGCCCCAGCAGTTCCTGTTCCACAGCCTCAAGGGCAAAGGCTCGGTGGCCGGTCTCAAATCCCCCGGTCTCGCCGCGGCCCACCAGCCCATCACGTTCCAACCTGAGCTCCAACCGCACCACGGCAGCTGTGGTACCCCTGCTGATCGTGAGGGGCACGGCCTTGGTGAGCGAAAACCGTGTGAGGGCCCAGCCCATCGCCATCCGGCTGTCAATCTCCAAACTGACACAACACCGCTGTGACTCACACTGAGAAGGCTTGAGCCAGAGATTTGGTCGCCTCCGCCCCCCTCGCCACTGACGCCACCGCCAACCCCCAGCGCGGCAGCTACTGGATCACCACGTTCGGCTGCCAGATGAACAAGGCGGACTCCGAACGGATGGCGGGAATCCTGGAGGCCATGGGCTATCGGGAGGCGTCAGCCGAACTGGATGCCGATCTGGTGCTCTACAACACCTGCACCATCCGGGACAACGCCGAGCAGAAGGTTTACAGCTACCTCGGCAGACAGGCCCAGAGGAAACGCAGCAACCCCAATCTCACCCTGGTGGTGGCGGGCTGCGTTGCTCAGCAGGAGGGCGAGTCCCTGCTCCGGCGGGTGCCGGAGCTGGATCTGGTGATGGGACCGCAACACGCCAATCGGCTTGAAACCCTTCTGCTGCAGGTGGACAGCGGTCAGCAGGTGGTCGCCACCGAAGACCACCACATCCTTGAAGACATCACCACGGCCCGCCGGGACAGCAGCATCTGTGGCTGGGTGAACGTGATCTACGGCTGCAACGAACGTTGCACCTACTGCGTGGTGCCCTCCGTGCGCGGCAAGGAACAATCACGGCTGCCCCAGGCGATCAAGCTGGAAATGGAGGGTCTTGCCGCCCAGGGCTACAAGGAGATCACTCTGCTCGGCCAGAACATTGATGCCTACGGCCGCGATCTGCCGGGCATCACGCCGGAGGGTCGCCGCCAACACACCCTCACGGATCTGCTCCATCAGGTCCACGACGTGGAGGGCATTGAACGGATCCGTTTTGCCACCAGCCATCCGCGCTACTTCACCGAGCGGCTGATCGATGCCTGTGCCGACCTGCCCAAGCTCTGCGAACACTTCCACATTCCGTTTCAGAGCGGGGACAACGACGTGTTGCAGGCCATGGCCCGGGGCTACACCGTTGAGCGCTACCGGCGGATCATCGACCGCATCCGTGAGCGCATGCCCGATGCCTCCCTCAGTGCCGATGTGATCGTTGCCTTCCCTGGCGAAACCGATGCGCAGTACCGCCGCACCCTCGATCTGATCGAAGAGATCGGTTTCGATCAGGTGAACACAGCGGCCTATTCACCCCGGCCCAATACCCCTGCAGCCCATTGGGACAACCAGCTGCCGGAGGAGGTAAAGGTGGAACGCCTGCGCGAAATCAATGCCCTGGTGGAACGCTGCGCCCGCAAGGCCAATGCCCGCTACGAGGGGCGCACGGAAGAAGTGCTGGCAGAGGGCATCAACCCCAAGGACCCATCGCAGCTGATGGGGCGAACCCGCACCAATCGCCTGACCTTCTTCAGCTCCACCGGAGCGGATGGTCGTGCCTACGAAGCGGGCGATCTCGTGCCGGTGCGCATCGATGCGGTGCGCTCCTTTTCACTCAGCGGCAGCCCCCTGCCCCACTGAGCACAACGCTGATACCTTTGGCGCTCCCACCGCTCAGGGGTCGCCGCATTCATGCCGTCCAGTCCCATCACGGTCGGGCTCGTCTTTGGAGGCCGCTCTGGAGAGCACGACGTGTCGATCCGATCTGCGGCGACCGTCGTCCGAGGCCTGCGCAGCGGGCAGAACCGAGAGCGATACAC
The DNA here is from genome assembly GCF_900474085.1 of Synechococcus sp. UW86. NCBI lineage: Bacteria > Bacillati > Cyanobacteriota > Cyanophyceae > Synechococcales > Synechococcaceae > Synechococcus > Synechococcus sp. UW86. The sequence goes on along the minus strand of NZ_UCNU01000010.1, from coordinate 178,071 downwards.
GGTGCAGCCGATCTACATCGACCGTGATGGTCGCTGGTGGGGAACATATCTGTCCGAGGCAACCCTGGCCTCCGAAACCGCACCGGAGCTCAACTCACCTCTGCCCCCATCAGGATTCCAGAGGTTCCCGGAGGGATGTGATGCGGTCGAACTCTGGTACCCGGTGCTGCATGGTCCCAATGGAGAAGACGGCACCATTCAGGGGTTGTTCCAGCTGACCGGCAAACCGTTCGTTGGTGCCGGCGTGCTCGGCTCAGCCGTCAGCATGGACAAGCAGGCGATGAAATCTGCTTTCGCCAGCGCCGGGCTGTCCCAGGTGCCCTATGTGGCCCTGCACGCATCCGAACTCGAGAACGCGATCAGCCGATCGGCCCTCATGGATCGGATTGAACGCGAACTGAACTACCCCTGCTTTGTGAAGCCCGCCAATCTCGGCTCCTCGGTGGGCATCAGCAAGGTGCGTTCCCGCCAAGAACTGGAAGCAGGCCTCAATCAGGCTGCAGCGCTCGATCCAAGGCTGGTGGTGGAGCAGGGCGTCAACGCCCGAGAGGTGGAATGCGCCGTCCTGGGGGGACGCATGCTCGAAGCGTCGGTGATCGGTGAGGTTCGTTTTGATGCGGACTGGTACGACTACGAGACGAAATACACCGCAGGGCGCAGCACCACGTTGATTCCCGCTCCACTACCCGATGAAGTGGCTGACCGCATCCGCGCCCAGGCCCTGCAGGCCTGCGCTGCCGTGGGCGTCAACGGCATGGGTCGGGTGGATTTCTTCTACGACGACGCCAACGATCAGCTCTGGATCAACGAAATCAACACCCTGCCTGGTTTCACGGCCCAGAGCATGTTCCCGATGCTCTGGGCGGCCAGCGGCGTAACACTCGAACAGTTGGTGCACAAACTGATCCAAACCGCAGGAGAATGAACGCAGCGTCCTTCGCCTAACCCATGAGCCACGGACTGCTCTGGTTTCCTCTGCTGCTGGCCTTTGTGCTGCTGGCTTCGCTCGGATGGCTGGAACGGCGGCGCCAAAACCTGTTTCGCACCTGGGCCGAAGGCTCCGAACTCGCCAAGCTCGATGGTTGTGGTGGTGCCCGTCTGAAAGACGGTGAACTGCACTGGAGCAGCTTCGAGGCGGGAAGTTTTCAGGATCAGGGCTCGTTTGACGTCTGCAAACTCGAGCTTGTGGAGCTGATGTCGCTGGCATCCGGTGATGCGCCCCTCACCGACGAATCCCAGGGGCGTTGTCGGCTGCGCCTCATCGGGAAAGATCTGCAGATGGATGTGCCCTTCTCTGATGCCGACCGTGCGCGCAGCTGGGGTGAGCAGCTGATGGCAAGGGCCCGATGCGACCTGTGAGCCGGGTCTCGACCAACAACAAATCCTCCCAAAGGCCGGTTTCCGCGCAGGTCGCCCGGCGCCGGGACTTGCGCCGACAGCGCCGCCAGACCCTGTTGCTTCAGCTCTGGCGCTTTGTGGCCTTGCTGCTGCTCAGTGGCGGATTCAGCTGGATCTTGCTGCGCCATGGCTGGACGCTGCGGAGCCCTGAGGCAGTGATCCTGACCGGTGGTGCTGACCTTGAAACCAATCAGGTGATCGAGGCGGCCAAGCTTCGCTTTCCCTCACCCCTGCTGGAGGTCAGTCCGAGGGAGCTGGAACAACAGCTGGTCGGGGTCTTACCGGTTCACAGCGCTCACGTGCAGCGCCGGATGTTCCCCGCTCGCCTCGTCATCAGCCTGAAGCCGGAGATTCCCATCGCACGCGCTGAGCGTCGGGGACCCGCTGGACGGGAACGGGGGCTGCTCAACGCCGCAGGTGAATGGATTCCCCTGAGCGACGCCGTAGCAGATCCGCTCACGGAGATCATGGTGCGCGGCTGGAATAGCACGCAACGCGATCAGGTCGCTGCGCTGCTGCAACAACGGAATCGCTTCGCCGGGATGCTGAAAGCCATCGTGCTTGATCCCGACGGCAACATCAGTCTGATCACCACCGAGCTTGGCCGGATTGATCTCGGTGGCGAACCGGCCCTCTTAAACACCCAGATCGAAACGATCCTCCATCTGAACCGGACGTTGCCAAAGCACCTGCGCGGGGCCCATCACAGCAGCCTTGATCTCAGCAATCCGGACCGCCCGGAACTGCAACTGCCGGCGCCACCCGCCCCCAAGCAGCCCAAAACTGAACCCTGAAACCTTCGGGTGGAAAATCTGGAGACCACAACCTCAGCTCCTGGTTTGTGATCTGTTGAAGCCGAGACAAGGCTTCAGGGACATAATGCAACGCAACCACACGGTTCTGCCTCGACGATGGAGATGGTGAGCGGCTCAGGGTCTTTCACGGCAGCTGGTATCCAGCCCAGCCAGTCCGCCCGCATCGAGGTCATCGGCGTTGGGGGTGGCGGCAGCAATGCCGTCAACCGAATGATCCTCAGCGACCTTGAGGGGGTTGGATACCGCGTTCTCAACACCGATGCCCAGGCCCTGATCCAGTCGCAGGCCCAGCAACGGCTGCAGTTGGGGCAGACCCTGACCCGCGGACTGGGTGCCGGCGGCAACCCCACCATCGGCCAGAAGGCAGCTGAAGAATCCCGCACGGATCTGCACGATGCACTGCAGGGCTCAGATCTGGTGTTCATTGCCGCTGGCATGGGCGGTGGAACGGGGACTGGTGCAGCACCAGTGGTGGCCGAAGTGGCCCGTGAAGTCGGTGCTCTCACCGTGGGCATCGTGACCAAGCCGTTCAGCTTCGAGGGCCGTCGTCGCATGCGTCAGGCTGACGAAGGCATCGCTCGGTTGGCGGAACACGTTGACACCCTGATCGTGATCCCCAACGACCGCCTGCGTGATGCCATCGGCGGAGCTCCCCTTCAGGAAGCCTTCCGGAGTGCGGACGACGTCCTGCGCATGGGCGTCAAAGGCATCAGCGACATCATCACCTGCCCGGGCCTGGTGAACGTTGACTTTGCTGACGTTCGCTCCGTGATGACCGAAGCAGGCACAGCACTGCTGGGCATTGGCATCGGTTCCGGTCGCTCAAGAGCAGTGGAAGCAGCCCAAGCCGCGATTGCAAGCCCGCTGCTAGAAACCGAGCGCATCGATGGCGCCAAGGGCTGTGTGATCAACATCAGCGGTGGTAAGGACATGACCCTGGAGGACATGACCACTGCTTCCGAGGTGATTTACGACGTTGTCGATCCCGAAGCCAACATCATCGTGGGCGCTGTGGTGGATGAGGCCCTCGAAGGGGAGATCCACGTGACGGTGATCGCTACAGGCTTCGAGAACAAGCAGCCGTACCGCAGCGAGCGCAGCCGCTCCGTGCCCGGAATGCTGAATCGTGGGGAGCCCGAAGAGAACGGCGCCCGCATTCCTGAGTTCCTGCGTCGCCGTCAGCAACAGGACAACGGAAGCTTGTGAGATCGCTGTCAGACCCCCGGTCTGACAGCTCATTTGAATGTGGTGACCCGGAACCCACGCCTGCCCTGAGCATCCCGTGTGGCTGCTCCCTTCCGGTCCTGACCAGATTTGGGCGTCAGAGCCGCATGGGCCCGAATCGGCCGAATGCTAGCAATGAGCCCCCGAGGGGTTCTGAAGCTGCATGCGTCCTTCTGATCTGACCCGCTTCAAGCAGAAGGGCCAACCCATCGCCGTGCTCACCGCTTGGGACAGCCTCTCTGCAGCTCTGGCCGAGGCCGCCGGTGCAGACGTGCTGCTGATCGGTGATTCACTGGCGATGGTGGCGCTGGGCCATGCCACAACACTCCCGGTGAGCCTGGACCAGATGCTCCATCACACCCAGGCAGTCGCCAGGGGATTGACGGCCATGCCGGCCGATCAGCCCCTGCTGGTCTGTGACCTGCCCTTTCTCAGCTACCAGTGCGGCGAAGACCGCGCCGTGGCGGCTGCAGGGCGTTTATTGAAGGAGTCCAGCGCAGCGGCGGTGAAATTGGAGGGGGCGGAACCCGAGGTTGTCGCCGTAATCGACCGTCTTGTGCGCATGGGCATTCCCGTGATGGGGCATCTGGGCCTCACCCCGCAGGCCGTGCATCGCCTGGGGTACAGGCGCCAGGCCACGGACGCCATCAGCCAGGAACGCCTGGTCGATCAGGCGCGCACCCTCGAGCAGAAGGGCTGCTTCTCGCTGGTGCTGGAACATGTTCCTGCCGAGCTGGCGTGCCGGGTGCAGCAGGCCCTGACCATCCCGGTGATCGGCATCGGGGCAGGTGACGGCTGCGACGGCCAGGTGCGCGTCACCGCAGACCTGCTGGGGCTCACCGCCAAACAACCTCCCTTCAGCCCAGCGCTGGTGGATGGCCGCCGCCTGTTCATCGACGCGTTGAAGGGTTGGGTCCAGCAGACCCGGAACAACACTCTTCCCACCACAGAATCACCTCAATCAGCACCTGATTGCTGAGGGCCATGCCCTCGGGGTCGGTGAGGCACCAACGGCCTGCCCGCTGCTGCAGCCATCCACGCTCAACGAACGGTTGCCAGCGGCGCACCAGGGCATCGGCATCAAGACCTTGAAGGGTCACCCCTTCCCGGCGCCGCAGACCCACCAGCAATTGATCATCCAGGGGGAGTCCAGCCTCGGCGACTGATTCCTCAGGAGGATGATCCAGCCATTCCGCGTAGGCGGCGCGGGTGCGGGGTCGCGCCAAACGCACCCCCCAGGGTGCTGATGTCGCTCCCATGCCAAAACCCCACCAGCCGGCACCGCTCCAGTACACCCGGTTGTGACGGGAGGCATGGCCCGGACGGGCGTGGTTGGAAATCTCGTAGCGGCTGAGTCCAGCAGCCGACAGCCGTTGTGTGGTCCGCTCCATCAAGGCAACGGCCAGGTCGTCCTCCGGCAACTGCAACAGGCCAAGCGTTCGTTGGCGATCAAACACCGTGCCCGGCTCCACCGAGAGGTCGTAAATCGAGAGATGGGGAGCCTGACTGGCAATGGCCTGATCCAACTGCGCATCCCACCCGGCCAGGGTCTGGCCCGGGAGGTTCTGGATGAGATCGAGACTCCAGGACCGAAGCGCGCCATCGCGCCAGGCCTGAACCAGCCAGTCGATCGCCGCATGGAGGTCACTCTGGCGATGCCGACGCCCCAGCTGCTCGAGCACCGCATCATCAAAGCTCTGCCCCCCCAGGCTGATGCGGTTCACGCCATGGGCCAGAACGGAGGCCAACTGCGCGGCATCAAAGGTGGCCGGATCCATCTCCAGGGTGATTTCCGCACCCGGTTGAAGACCGAATTTGTTGGCCAAGGCATCGATCAGTGCTCCGATCTGATCGGGGCACAACAGCGATGGCGTTCCCCCGCCGATGTACACGGTGGATAAGGGAGGACCCCCTGGGGCAGAGGCGATTTCCCGATGCAGCAGGCTGAGGTACTCACGGATCGAGCGACTGCCAGGCCCATCCTCGGCGCGGGCTTGGTCCCCCAGGGGAACCACGGCGAAATCGCAGTAGTAACAGCGCCGGTGGCAGAAGGGAATGTGGAGGTAGGCGCTGCGGGGCGGGATGGGATAAGGCATGCTTCTGGCATCCGGATCGAGCTGCCACGACCTGAACCCATGGTGGATCCGCTCATCCTGCTTCTGTTTGTGGTTTCCGGTGCAGCTGCCGGGTGGATGGGGATTCACTTGCTGCCCGACGGCCTGGTGAGTGCAACCACCAATGCTGAACAGTTGCGTCTCCAGCTCAGCGGAGCTGGCGGTGGCATTGGCTTGATCGCAGGCCTGGTGTTCAAAAAGCTGCGGGTGCGCCTGATGCAACAGGTGCGCACCATGCCCACTGATCTGCTGGTGAGCCGGGCTGTCGGCCTGATCCTGGGGTTGCTGGTGGCCAACCTGCTGCTGCTGCCTGTTCTGCTGCTTCCGTTCTCCGGAGGAATTGTTCTGCTCAAACCCCTTCTGGCGGTGGTGAGCAATGTCTTTTTTGGCATTCTCGGAAGCAACCTGGCGGAAGTTCACGGCCGCACGCTGCTGCGCCTGTTCAATCCCGCGAGCACGGAGGCGCTGCTGGTGGCTGATGGGGTGCTGACCCCCGCCACGGCCAAGATCCTGGACACGAGCGTGATCATCGATGGCCGGATCCGCGGCATGCTCGCCTGCGGATTGCTGGAAGGGCAGGTGATCGTTGCCGAATCGGTGATCGATGAAATGCAGCAGCTGTCGGATTCCACCAACATCGAAAAGCGGGCCAAGGGCCGACGTGGCCTGAAGCTTCTGAAGGATCTGCGGGAAACCTACGGGCGGCGGTTGGTGATCAACAGCACCCGTTACGACGGCAAGGGAACGGACGACCGATTGCTGCAGTTGGCATCCGATACCGGCGGCACGCTGGTGACCGCAGACTTCAACCTCGCGCAGGTGGCCCAGGTCAAAGACCTGAAGGTGATGAATCTGAGTGAGCTGGTGATCGCGTTGAGGCCTGAAGTGCAACCCGGCGACGAGCTCAAACTCAAGATCGTGCGAGAGGGCAAGGAGGACAGCCAGGGTGTCGGCTACCTCGATGACGGAACGATGGTGGTGGTCAACGAGGCGAAATCGCTGATCGGCCAACGCAAACCTGTGGTGGTGACCGGTGCCCTGCAAACCCCAACCGGCCGCATGGTGTTTGCACGGTTGGACGAGAACGATGCATCAACCGACACCAAGCCCTCATCCAAATCGAAAAGTCAGGGAAAACCGGCCAAAACCAGCAACCGCAAGCCCGCTGACCCCGGCTAGGCTCGCCCCACCGCGATGGTGGAGATGACAACTTCGGCCCCGTACTACGGCGACAGCGCCGTGATGCGCACACCACCTCCTGACCTTCCCTCACTCCTGCTCAAGGAGCGAATCGTCTACCTGGGCTTGCCCCTGTTCTCTGACGACGACGCCAAGCGTCAGATGGGCATTGACGTGACTGAGCTGATCATTGCTCAGCTGCTTTATCTGGAGTTCGACAACCCAGAGAAGCCGATTTACTTCTATATCAACTCCACTGGTACCAGCTGGTACTCGGGTGATGCGATCGGATTCGAGACCGAAGCCTTCGCCATCTGCGACACCCTCCGCTACGTGAAGCCTCCGGTGCACACCATCTGCATCGGCCAGGCCATGGGCACCGCGGCAGTGATTCTTTCGGCAGGGACCAAAGGTCAACGGGCCGCACTGCCTCACTCCTCCATTGTTCTGCACCAGCCCCGCAGCGGCGCCCGCGGCCAGGCGACGGACATCCAGATCCGGGCCAAAGAAGTGCTGCACAACAAGCAGGCGATGCTCGAGATCCTCTCCACCAACACAGGTCGTTCTGTGGAGGAGCTGAGCAAGGACTCCGATCGGATGAGCTACCTCACCCCTCAACAAGCCGTTGAGTACGGACTGATCGACCGCGTGCTCAGCAGCCGCAAGGACCTGCCTGGCAATCCCCCCGTCTGACCGACGGCATCAGACCCAACCCTCCTGCCCTTCCTTCATCAACGTTCTGAACCATGCCGATCGGTACCCCCAGCGTTCCCTACCGCCTGCCCGGCAGCCAGATGGAGCGCTGGGTCGACATCTACACCCGTCTCGGGGTGGAGAGGATCCTCTTCCTTGGCTCTGAGGTCAACGACGGCATCGCCAACAGCCTGGTGGCCCAGATGCTCTATCTGGACTCGGAAGACAGCAGCAAGCCGATCTACCTGTACATCAACTCCCCCGGTGGCTCCGTCACGGCTGGACTGGCGATCTACGACACCATCCAGTACGTCAAGAGCGAGGTGGTGACCATCTGCGTTGGCCTTGCTGCATCCATGGGTGCCTTCCTTCTCGCGGCTGGCACCAAAGGCAAGCGGGTCGCCCTGCCCCACAGCCGGATCATGATTCACCAGCCCCTCGGCGGCACCAGCCGTCGCCAGGCCAGTGACATCGAGATCGAAGCACGGGAGATCCTGCGGATGAAGGAAATGCTCAACCGCTCCCTGGCCGACATGAGTGGCCAGAGCTTCGAGAAGATCGAGAAGGACACCGACCGGGACTACTTCCTCAGCGCCGAAGAAGCCAAGGAATACGGCCTGATCGACCGTGTCATCTCCCATCCGAACGAGGCCTGAACCGAACGGGGCAGGCCGCTGCGTAAGCTCGTCCACTGCAGTGTTCCGCAAGCCCGCCCCGGATGGCCCAGCTCTTTTACGACTCCGACGCCGATCTCGGTCTGCTGAACGGCAAGACCGTGGCCATCATTGGTTATGGCTCCCAGGGTCATGCCCACGCTCTGAACCTGAAGGATTCAGGCGTGAACGTGGTGGTGGGCCTCTATGACGGCAGCCGCTCCGCCGAAAAAGCCAAGGCGGACGGCCTTGAAGTGCTGAGCGTGGCCGATGCCTCAGCCAAGGCCGACTGGATCATGGTCTTGCTGCCCGACGAATTCCAGAAGGACGTCTACGAGAAGGAAATCGCACCCCACCTGAGTGCAGGCAAGGTGCTCAGCTTCGCCCACGGCTTCAACATCCGTTTCGAGCTGATCAAGCCCCCCGCCGATGTGGATGTGGTGATGATCGCCCCGAAGGGCCCTGGCCACACCGTGCGTTGGGAGTACCAGAACGGCCAGGGCGTGCCCGCCTTGTTCGCCATCGAACAGGACGCCTCCGGCAACGCCCGCGGCATGGCAATGGCCTATGCCAAGGGAATCGGTGGCACCCGTGCCGGCATTCTGGAGACCAACTTCAAGGAAGAGACCGAAACCGACCTGTTCGGTGAGCAGGCTGTGCTGTGTGGCGGTCTGTCTGAACTCGTGAAGGCTGGTTTCGAGACCCTGGTGGAAGCGGGCTACCAGCCCGAATTGGCTTACTTCGAGTGCCTGCACGAAGTGAAGCTGATTGTGGATCTGATGGTGAAGGGAGGACTGACCTCCATGCGCGATTCGATCTCCAACACCGCGGAGTACGGCGACTACGTCAGCGGCCCCCGTCTGATCACCGCCGACACCAAGGCCGAGATGAAGCGCGTTCTGGTAGACATCCAGGACGGCACCTTCGCCAGGAACTTCGTGGCCGAATGCGAAGCCGGCAAGCCGGAAATGAAGAAGGTTCGCGACCGTGATTCCCAGCATCCGATCGAGAAAGTGGGCAAAGGTCTGCGCTCGATGTTCAGCTGGCTGAAGGACGCCTGATCCAGCGCAAGCGCTGAACAGCCGGTGGCATCAGACACCATCACTCAGCTCACCCCCCGCTCTGTTGCCCTAACGGTGCAGAGCGGGGATTTTTGTTGGTTTCTGGCCACTCCCATCCCATGAGTTCAGAAGCGTTGGGAGGCCTGCTGGTGATCGGGGCAGCCGTGATTGATCGGCTGATCGGTGACCCGCGCCGGTGGCTCCACCCCGTGGTGGTGATGGGGTGGAGCATTCAGCAGTTGCGCCATTGGGTCGAGCGATGGGCGGGGGACCATCCGATCAAGCTGCGGATCGGGGGAGGCTTGATCAGCCTGACCCTTGTGCTTGGCAGCGTTCTGACGGGCTGGTGTCTGGAGCGGCTGCTGTGGCTTCCCTCCCCATGGGGATGGCTCAGCATTCCGGTACTGACCTTGAGCCTCGCCAGCGCCCTGGCGGCTCGCAGCCTCAAGGACAGTGTGCTCGCCGTGGTGGATGCACTTCCCTCAGCAGCGGAGGGGGATCTCGAACCAGCCCGCCGGAACTTGAGCTGGATCGTTGGACGCGACGTTCAGAGTCTGGATCGCACGGGACTGCTCAGAGCCGCAGCTGAAACAGCCTCAGAGAATGCCGTGGATGGCGTCTTCGCACCACTGTTCTGGATGGGGATCGGTGCCCTGCTGTGGATGGTCCTGCCCTTTGGCCCTGGTCCGCTGGCTCTGGCCTGGGGCTTCAAGGCCAGCAGCACGCTGGATTCCATGCTCGGGTACCGCAGCGGCCGGCTGCGCTGGTTGGGGACAGCCGGCGCTCGCCTCGATGATCTCCTCACCTGGCTGCCCTGCCGTCTGGTCATGCTGACGCTGCCCTTGGTCTGCCCACCCTGGACGCAATGGGTGCAACGGGTGCAGGCGGCAGAGCTGGATGGCTCTTCGGATCCATCCCCCAATGCAGGTCGTTCAGAAGCGATCTACGCCCACTGCATCGGGATCCAACTTGGCGGCGAGAACAGGTATAGAGAGCGCTTGGTGCAGAAACCTGTGCTTGGGGCCGGCCAACCAACGGCAAACGGGTCTCTGGTTAGAGCTGTTCTGAAGGCATCAAGCCGACTGGAGATCGTCTGGCTGAGTGGTCTTGGGATCATCCAATGGGCAATGAGCCGCTGAGCAAAAGTCAGTAAGCACCTCGATCCATCGGCAGGAGCAACACACCAAATGTGCGCAGGATGATGGCAAAGTCCAGGCCGAACGAACGACCACGGGCATAGGCCAGATCAAGCTTGACCCGCTTCTTGTAACTCAAGTTGTTTCTGCCACTCACTTGCCAAAGGCCGGTCAACCCAGGGCGGACTGAGGCAACTTCATCCATGTAGGGGCCATAACGAACCAGTTCTTTCTCAACGATTGGGCGTGGACCGACCACGCTCATCTCCCCACGCAGAACATTCAAGAACTGTGGAAGCTCATCAAGACTCGAGCGGCGCAGGAAACGGCCCAGGGGAGTGATCCGGGGATCACGTTTCAACTTGAAGTCGCGCTCGAACTCAGCACGCAGTGAGGAATCTGCCTCCAGAACACGCGCAAGAACGGCATCCGCATCGGCCCGCATGGTGCGGAACTTGATGCAGCCAAAACGTTGGTAGCTCCGGCCCACCCGACGCTGAACGTAAAACACAGGCCCCGGTGAACTGAGCTTCACCAACCCCGCCAGAAGCAGCAACACCGGTGAACCGATGCTGAGTACGGCCAGAGAAAAAACAATGTCTCCGGTGCGCTTGAAGACTCGGCCCCAACGGTTCTGATGGCGAATCAGCGTGCCGGTCGACAGATCCGATGGCGGAGCTGAGATCAGCGCAAGGTGCAGCTTGTACTTGCCACGGCGAGCTGCACGCCCTGCGGACTGAATCAAGGATGGCCGGGAGGCCGAGGTCAAAGGCTCAACCTGGGACTCACCACACTCAACGTCACAGGTGCAGCCCTGACATCTCCGCAGGGTCACTCGCTGTAACGGCACAGCCCCGCTGATGGTCGCTCCAGGCTGTTCGCAGAGCCGATTCAAAGCGCGCCGCAAAGGCTTCCGGCCTGAAGCGCTCGGCCCACGCATGAATGGCCTCTGCATCCAGAGAACGCCAAATACGTTCTTGTTCAAACCACTCCACGGCCTGCACCAACGACTCGACGCTTTGTTCCGGGAACAGCACCCCAGTGGGATCAGGAATCCCGGCAGCCGCACAACGCACTGTGTCCAACAAACCACCCCGCCCCAACCCAATCACCGGAGCCCCGGACGCCATTGCTTCCACCGGAGCAATGCCGAAGTCCTCCAAGCCGGCATACACAAATGCCCGACAACGGGCCATGAGCTCTTCCACCTGCTGCTGGGACTGACGGCCGAGCAAGGTGACCGTGGGGCCAGCCAGAGCCTCCAATCGCGCCTTCTCCGGACCATCCCCCACCACAAGCAGGGGTAGACCCAAGCGGTTGAAGGCGTCCACCACAAGATCCACCCGCTTGTACGGAACCAAACGACACAGACAGAGGTAGACGTCGTCTCGATCGGCATTCCAGCGAAAGCGCTCCACCTCCACGGGGGGATGGATCACGCGGGCCTCCCGCCCCCAGTACTTGCGAATTCGACGCGCCGTGAAACGGGAGTTGGCAATGAGGTGGTCCACCCGCTGAGCACTGAGTTGGTCCCATTGCCGCAGAGCATGCAACTGCCAGCGAATCAAAGGGCCTAGACCACGCCGAGCCAGCGCCGAACGCTGCAGATAAGCGTGCATCTGGTCCCAGGCGTAACGCACGGGTGTGTGCACATAACTGATGTGCAGCTGGTCCGGAGACGTCAGCACACCCTTGGCAACCAGGTGGCTGCTGCTGATCACCAGCTCAGCAGCACCAAGATCGATCTGTTCGATAGCAAAGGGCAGCAGCGGCAGGTACTGCTGCACATGGCTGCGCCCCCATGGCAGGCGCTGAATCGGGCTGGTGAGGATGGAGCGTCCGTGCAACCAACTGCCCGGCCGTCGAGATTCGGCGTCGATCAGGGCCGCCATCTGCGGCTCGCAGCCGAGGCTGCGCAGAAGGGAATCAACCTCTTGAACAACCTGTTCTGCTCCACCGACAGAACGAGGCGAGAACCACTCATGAACCAGAGCGATGCGCTGAGGAAGGTGATCCGAAGCCGAGGCCATCCCTCTGGAGCGGGGCGAACGCTACGAAGTCTCTCAGCTCATTGCAGGAGCAGGCCAAGATCACGATGCTGGTGCACATGTCCAGCACGAACATCACCATCAACATCCTCCTGGAGGAGGCGTTGAATGAACCGGACATCGGCACAACGAGCCGATTCCGTTGGCATGCCACAGCTATTGGAATAGCGGCACTTTGGATTGACAGCGCTCCGCCATCAACACCGCCCTTTGAGGACGCACTCAAAGAAGGGCTCAATGTTGGGCTCGACCTCAGCCGGGAGGAACGAGAATTTCATCAAGTGGAGCAGGGGCTGGTTCTGCTGTTTCATTCATAAAAACAACACAGAGATACCCTTTAAAGACCCAATCAATAAGTACGAAGCTCAAGTAGTTGCAATCAGCCGCTAGAGACATTGATTCATCAACTCTTAATCAAGCAATCTCTTTATTCGACGGTCAACAAAACGGAGAGGGTGGGATTCGAACCCACGAGGGTGTTACCCCTACACGATTTCGAGTCGTGCGCGATCAACCGGACTCTGCCACCTCTCCACACGCCCTTAGGCGTACCGCCAGTTTAAAGGCCGACGAACCGGGCACCTGCTCCATGCTTCAGAAGCCAACGGCGCTGGGGTGCGGAAGGCTTAAACCCCAGCCAGGTTCCGGTGATCAGCTGCCGGGGTTCTGATCGCTGCCGCTGCTTCAGTGCCCACAAGGCCTGAGGGCTTGGGACCAGCTGCCAGCGCTGATGCCCCACCCGCATCACCAGTGCTCCAGAGCGAGACTGCAGGCGCTGCACCGAGAGGCCATCGCTACGCAGCACCTGGCCGATGGCGATGGGAGCTTGGCCTTGCTGGGGAGCCTCAACGCGGTGGGCCAGCGCTTGCCAGCAGGCCAGCACGTCTGTGGCCTCAGGATCCAAAAGCAGCACCCAGTCCAAACGGGCGTGGCCGTGCACAGCGGCGAGCTTCTTGGCCATCTGGCAACTGCGCGCATCGCCATGGGTGCTCACCAGAGCGGCACGCCCACGATGGCGAGCCAGCAACCAGTGACGATCAGAGCGCTCCACCGTCAACAAACCATCGCTCAACTGCACGAGGCCGTGGACGAGTAGGGCGGTTGACAGGGGGATCATCGACCAGCAGCGGCGGAAGAGCCCTGCCTCCAGCAACCAGGGCAGCAAGCCCAGCACCAGCAAGGCAACCACCCACACCTGGGGACGTCCGGTGAGCAGTTGAGCCCCAGGCCAGTGGCTGATCCAGCTGGCCATGGTGATCATCAGGCCCGACAACTGATGAACAGGCCACAGCAGCAGGGGCAGCACAGCCGTAGGCCCCACGAGAACCAAAAGTGCCGAAAGCATGGCCAGCAGCGTGAGCGGCGCCAGCAGCGGGGCAACAAGAAGATTCGCAACCAGGGCGTACAACGGCATGGCACCGAAATGGAGCAACTGCAGCGGCAGTGTCCAGAGCAAGGCCGCCACAGGGATGGACAACGCTGCTGCCAGGCCCTGGCAGCGATCCGGCAACCACGCTTGAACAGCCTTCTCGAGGCGAGGAGCCGTCAGGATCAGTCCAGCGGTGGCCGCCGCACTGAGTTGAAAACCAATCGATAGGGCCCAGGCCGGTCGCAACAGCAACATGCCGCTGAGCGTCAACACCAACACACTGACGGGACGGCTGTGATGACCTGCCTCACGAATCAGCAAGGCCATCGCAGCCATCAGCACCGCCCGCACCACCGATGGCTGAGCTCCGGCAAGACAGAGAAACAGCAGCAGCGCCATGGCCGCCAGTGAAAGCCGCAGGCCAGGAGGCCAGCGGCGGGCCAGCATCAGCACACTGCCGAGCAGTACGGAGAGGTGAAAACCCGATGCCGCCAGGGCATGGGACAAGCCGGCCATGCGGAACGCCGCTCGGATGTCTTCCGGGAGCTGCACCTGGGCGCTGCCCAGCACCAGTGCAGCCAGGAAACCTCCCCGCCGCGGCCCCATGGCCTGTTGCAGCCGTTGAGCAACATCGCGCCGCAGATCAGCCAACGGCGTCCATGGACGCTGCAGCACTTCGATGCTCTCGACCCGCAGCTGACTCCAACTGCCTTGGCGGGCCAAACGTTCTGCCGATCCCGGCAACAGCGGGTGTACCGCTGGCAGCGGACGCCTCAGCACCCCCGTGGCCTGGACACGCCAGCCCTGCAAAAGGGGTGCAGGGCACTCAGGAAACTGCAGCTCGGTTCGTCCCTCAACCCCGCGAGCCTCTACCCGATCCACCTCCAACAGACCGGAACACCCCGTGGGAAAACGGCGCACATCGGCAAGCAAGCGCCCGCTGATCGCCACGGTCGCCGGTGGCGCCTGGATCAGGCGAGATGGATCGGCTCGGCTCGGCGTCGGCGCCCCCCACAACACCCCTCGAAGCACAAGGAGCGCCAGGAGACAGAGGGCAATGGCATCAGCAGAACGACGTCGACGCAGAAACCATCAGGCCGCTGTCTCGAGAGTTCCCCCTTTCAAGAGCGGGAAACCAAGGGCCTCCCGTTCCGCCAGCCAGGCCTCGGCCACCTTGCGGGCCAGGTTGCGGATCCGACCGATGGTGGCGGTGCGCTCCGTCACGGAAATCACGCCACGGGCCTCCAGCAGGTTGAAGGTGTGGCTGCACTTCAAAACGAAATCCAAGGCCGGTGCCGGCAGCTGCTTCTCGATCAGATCTGCCGCTTCTGCTTCATAGATGGCGAACAACTGCTTGAGCCGCTCGGGGTTGGAAGCCTCAAAGTTGAAGTGACACTGCCCCTTTTCAAACGGCAGCCAGATCTCGCCATAACTGCGCTCGCTGTTCCAGCTGAGGTCCCAGATGCTTTCCACGTCTTGGAGATACATCGCCAGCCGCTCAAGCCCGTAAGTGATCTCAATCGAAACGGGCTTGCAATCGATGCCGCCGCATTGCTGGAAATAGGTGAACTGGGTCACCTCCATGCCGTCGAGCCACACTTCCCAGCCCACACCCCAGGCGCCGAGGGTTGGGGACTCCCAGTTGTCTTCGACGAAACGGATGTCGTGGTCAGCGGCCTTGATGCCCAGCGCCTCCAGTGACGCCAGGTAGATCTCCTGGATGCCATCTGGGGATGGCTTGATCAGCACCTGGTACTGAAAATAGTGCTGAGCCCGGTTGGGGTTGTCGCCATAACGGCCGTCGGTGGGGCGACGGCAGGGTTCGGGATAGGCCACGGCCCAGGGCTCAGGGCCAATCGCTCGGAGCACCGTGTGGGGGCTCATGGTGCCGGCACCCTTCTCGGTGTCGTAGGGCTGCAGCAACAGACAGCCCTGGTCCGCCCAGAACCGGTTGAGCGTGCTGATGATGTCCTGAAAATGCACTGGGCCGGGGCGTCCTGGGTTCCGATTCTGCCCAGTGGCCGGTCAGCCCTCCAAAGCCAGGCAACGGTGGAGGTGCGCGATGGCGTGATGGCGATGCGGATTGTTGCCGCTTGGACCAATCATTCCGAGCCAGAAACTGCCATCCCCCTGAAAGACCAGGACGGGCTTTGCACCCCCCTTGCCATGGCAATCCAGCAAGGACATGCAGAGTTTTTCAGCCACTTCCGGCCCCTTGGGGCGCTGGCGCAGGCGACGCAACAGTGGGTCCACCTGCGAGAAAGAGACGAAACAGGCGCGGGCGGAGTCGGTGATCAGGATCAGACCATCCAGCCACTGCACTTCCTGAAGCAGCTCTTCGATGCGGGGCAGCAGCTTCGGCAGCGGAAACGCCAAACCGGAACCCCCCTTAACGTTCTCTTCAGCTCTCCTACGTCAGCAGCGGGGTGTGTCGCAAGCGACGCAGGTGAAGATTCATGCCCTAAGCATCAAAACGCCCATCTGCCCGGCCACGAGCGAGCGGTGGTTCGCTTCGGCAAATCCCGCCTGCCGTGCCAGCCGCTCCTGTTCAGGCCCCGCAGGAAAGCGCTGCAGGCTTTTCTCCAGGTAGGCGTACTCCTCCCGTAAACCCACAGAGGCGGCAGCGGGCACCACCAGGCGACGCAGGTAGAAGCGCTGAAACGCAGCCGCCGCGCCGCTTTGGGGCAGACGGTTGAAATCCAGCACACCGGCGCGCCCGCCGGGCTTCAACAGCCGGCGCAGTTCCTTCAGCCCCTGCAGCGGGTCAGCCAGATTGCGCAATCCGTAGGCCATCACGGCACCATCCACGCAGGCTGTGGGCAAGCCGGTTTGCAGAGCATCCCCTTGCTGGAAGGTCACCGGCAACCAGGGCTGCTGGCGCTGGCGCTGGCGGGCGCGCTCCAGGGGAGCAGCGGCGGCATCCAGACCGGTTACCGCACCAGCGGGGCGAACACAGCGGCCCAGTTCTAAGGCCAGGTCCCCTGTTCCGCAGCACAGATCAAGCCAATGCTCGCCAGCCACCGGCTTGAGGGCACGCACCAACTGACGTTTCCACTGGCGATGCAACCCGAAACTGAGCACATCGTTGAGGCGGTCGTAGCGGGGAGCGACAGCGTCAAACAGCTGTTCCACCGCCGCGGGATCACCAGGCTTCATGGACGGATCGTCAGGCCACGTGAAAGCAGATCTTGCTTGATCTCTTCCACGGTGAGGACACCGTCGTGCAGCAACGACGCCAGCAAGGCTGCAGACGCATGGCCTCCCTCGGGACCCACGTCCAACGCCTCAGCGATGTGATCGAGGCAGCCGGCGCCACCGGAGGCGATCACCGGGATGGGGACCGCATTTGAAACGGCCCGTGTCAGGGCGAGGTCGTATCCAGCCTGGGTGCCATCACCATCCATGGAGGTGAGCAGGATCTCTCCAGCACCGAGGCCAGCCACCCGCTGGGCCCACTCCACAACATCGAGGCCCGTGTTCTCGCGGCCTCCCTTCACGTACACATCCCAGCCACCGGCATCCCGCCGCCGGGCATCAATGGCCACGACGATGCACTGGCAGCCGAACTGATCGGCCCCCTCTCGAACCAGCTCAGGCCGCCGCACCGCCGAGGAGTTGAGACTCACCTTGTCGGCACCGGCCCGCAACAACTCGGTAATTCCCTCAACGGTGCTGATCCCACCGCCAACCGTGAAAGGAATCGTGACCGATTCAGCTGTGCGACGCACCATGTCGATCAGGGTGCCGCGCCCCTCATGGCTGGCTGCGATGTCGAGAAACACGAGTTCATCCGCCCCTGCACGGCTGTAACGGCAAGCCAGCTCCACTGGATCACCGGCATCGCGCAGGCCAACGAAATTGACACCTTTCACCACCCGTCCCCGGGCGACATCCAGGCAGGGAATCAGACGCAGAGCAACCATCGATTCGGCGCAAAAGCGACTGTTAAGGTTGCGCCACTCTCCAAGCCTCGCAGGCCATGTCCCAGGCTGACGCCATTTCGATCGGCTCCAAGGTTCGCGTGACCCGCGTGCGTGATCGCATTCCCCAGGCCATGGTTGACCTTCTGAAGAAGGACGCCAACGGCACGGTGAAGGATTTCCGCACCGTCGACGGCAAAGGAATCGGTGTGGTTGTTGAGCTCAGCGATGGCTCCACCAGCTGGTTCTTCGAAGACGAAATCGCCGCCGCCTGAGGACTGTCTCTGTGAGCGACGCGCGTCAGCTGCTTGGGATGAAAGGTGCCTCAGGCACCACCAACATCTGGAAGCTGCGGCTGCAGCTGATGAAACCGGTCACCTGGATCCCCTTGATCTGGGGTGTGATCTGTGGTGCCGCAGCCAGCGGCAACTTCGAATGGCGTGTGGACCATGTGCTCGCCGCCTTCGCTTGCATGTTGATGAGCGGCCCCCTGCTGGCGGGCTTCACTCAGACCATCAACGACTACTACGACCGCGAAATTGACGCGATCAACGAGCCTTACAGGCCGATCCCCTCGGGAGCGATTCCCCTGGGGCAAGTGAAGCTGCAGATCTGGGTGTTGCTGCTCGCCGGTTTGGGAGTGTCCTACGGACTCGACCTATGGGCCGGCCACTCCACGCCTGTGGTTTTTCTGCTGGCCTTGGGAGGCTCGTTTGTGAGCTACATCTACTCAGCCCCGCCGCTGAAGCTCAAGCAGAACGGTTGGCTGGGGAACTACGCCCTGGGTGCCAGCTACATCGCCCTGCCCTGGTGGGCTGGCCAGGCTCTTTTCGGGCAACTGACCTGGGGCACAGCTCTGCTCACCCTGGCCTACAGCCTCGCGGGTCTTGGCATTGCTGTTGTCAACGACTTCAAGAGCGTTGAAGGCGACCGAGAACTTGGACTTCAGTCGTTACCGGTCGTGTTCGGCATCAAACGGGCCAGTTGGATCAGCGCCGCAATGATCGATGTTTTTCAGCTGGCGATGGTTGCCGTCTTGATCGGGATCGGCCAGCATTTTGCAGCGGTTCTGCTGGTTCTCTTGATCGTTCCCCAGATCACCTTCCAGGACATCTGGCTGCTGAGAGACCCCGTGGCCTTTGACGTGAAATATCAGGCCAGTGCCCAGCCCTTCCTGGTGCTCGGCATGCTGGTGACCGCTCTGGCCGTGGGCCATAGCCCCTTGACCCAGGTGATGTGAACCGTTCCCGCCTGCACTGGGCACTGATCGCTGGCACAGCAGCTGCAGTGGGCGTGGGCGCTGCTCTAAGCATGCGCGCCCTGACGGAACTGGTGGATGCCACGCTGCCTGATGCCCGGGGGATAGCCAGCTTCAATCGGCCGGGAACGATCACCCTGCTATCCACCAACAGCAAGGTGATCCAGAAGCTGGGGCCAGCCACGCGGGAGAAGGTGAAACCCGGTGCGATGCCGCCAACGGTGGCTGAGGCCTTTATCGCGGCCGAGGACCGTCGCTTTTATCAGCACGACGGTGTTGATGGCTGGGGCATCGCCAGGGCCATCGTCACCAATGTCCGCCAAGGGGCGGTTCGGGAAGGGGCAAGCACCATCACCCAGCAGCTGGCTCGAACCGTCTTTTTGAGCCAAGACCGCACCATCACGCGAAAACTCAAGGAAGCGGCTCTGGCCATGAAGCTGGAGCGCCAGCTGAGCAAGCAGCAGATCCTCGAGCAGTACCTCAACTACGTCTACCTGGGCTCCGGCGCCTATGGCGTTGCCGATGCGGCCTGGATCTACTTCTCCAAAACCCCGGAGCAGCTCACGGTTCCTGAAGCAGCCATGATCGCTGGGCTGCCGCCGGCGCCATCGTTTTACTCACCCCTGGTGAACCCTGATCTGGCCGAGGAGCGGCGTTCGATCGTTCTGGATCGCATGGCCCAGGCCGGATTCATCTCCGCCAGCGAGGCAGAGCGCGGTCGCAACAGCCCCCTCGGCCTGAAGCCCGCAACACCCAAGTACTTCAACAGTTCAGCGCCTTACTTCACCACCTGGATTGCCCAGGAGCTGCCCAAATTCTTGACGCCCGAACAACTGGAGGTGGGCGGGGTCAAGGTGCGCACCAGCCTGAATCTCGACTGGCAAAAGAAAGCTCAGCAGGTGATTCGAGCCAATGCCCCCTTCGACACCGAAGGCGCGATGGTCTCGATCGATCCCGGCAACGGACTGGTGCGTGTGATGGTGGGCGGCAAGGATTTCTCCAAGAGCCAGTTCAACCGCACCATCCTGGCGCTGCGCTCTCCGGGCTCCACCTTCAAGCTGTTTCCCTACGCCGCGGCCATTGATCGGGGCATGAAGCCCGAAACCAAAGTGTTTGATGCCAAGCGGTGCTGGAACGGCTACTGCCCCAAAAACTTCGGCAACAAGTATTACGGCAACATCTCCCTGGCCGATGCCCTCAAGAACTCACTCAACACGGTGGCGGTTCAACTGCAGGACATCGTTGGATTTGATGCCGTCATTGAGATTGCCAACAACTTCAACATCGGCACCGATCGACCTCTCGGTAAGTACTACCCCATGGCCATCGGGGCCTACGAGCAAACCATCCTCGACATGACCGCCGCCTATGCCGGCATGGCCAACCGCGGCGTGTTCTTCTCACCCAGCCCCTTTGAGGAAATCCGAGGACCGAAGAATGAGCTGCTTTGGAGCCGGCGCCTGAGCGACAACCGAGGCAAGCAAGCGATTGATAGTGATGTGGCGGACACCATGAACTGGATGCTGCAGCGGGTAGTGACCGGCGGCACCGGCATCGCCGCAAAACTCGATGATCGACAGGTGGCCGGCAAAACCGGAACGTCAGAGAACACCCGTGATCTTTGGTTCATCGGCTCGATTCCTCAGCTCACAACGGGCGTCTGGTTCGGATACGACGACGACCGCGCCACCAAGAGCACCAGCGGCGAGGCGGCATGGGCTTGGAAGCAGTTCATGCTCCAGATCAAGGACGAGATCCCCGTCCGCAACTTCCCCGACAAACCGAAGCTGAAACGCAAGGTGCGTTTGGCTGTCGACCCGAAAACGATCGCCAAGCCACCGAAGACCAAACCAGAGCAGGAGAAGGGGAATGGCAGCGGCGATCCTGATGGAGCTCAACCGACGGGGCAGACCGGCCTGCCCGATCTCACGCCCTTGGCGCCTCCGCCTCGCCAGACCCCCTATCTCTGGAGAGATAGCTCGCCAGGCAGAAGCGTTGATCGCCAGGGACGTCGCTGGAACCGGGATTGATCCAAGGCCTTAAGCCCGCTTCAGCACAGCCGAATAGAAGCCATCTCCTCCGCTGGCTTGATCCGGCCAGAGCTGGCTCTCCTGCTCCAGGCAGAGCGATGGATGTCGCTTCAACAACGCCTGGATCTGTTTCTGATTTTCATCGGGATGAATGGTGCAGGTGGCGTACACCAACACGCCTTGGGGAGCCAACAACGGCACAAGCCCGTCCAGGAGAGCTTGTTGTTGGGGCAAAAGACCACGAATGGATTGTGGCGTCACCCGCCAACGGGCATCGGGGTGACGGGCCAAGGTTCCCAGCCCTGAGCAGGGGGCATCGATCAGGATCCGCTGGAAGGATTCACGCCATTGGGGGCGCTGCTCCAAAAGATTGGCAGCATCCGCAGCCAGGGCATTGATGGAGGCGAGGCCAAGCCGGGCGGCATTGGCTGCAACGCGCTTCAGCCGTCCGGCTGAACGGTCCACAGCCCAGATCTCCGCCTGATCTCCCACCAACTCCGCCACATGGGTGGCTTTGCCCCCCGGAGCCGCACAGGCATCCAAGATGCGATCTCCCGGCTGGGGATCGAGCAGAGGTGCAATCGATTGCGCCGAACAATCCTGCACACACCAATGGCCCTCGGCATAACCAGGCCAGTGGCGCAGATCGCCGCTGTGGTCTGAGATGCGCAGGCCGTCGGGACAACCAACGATGGGCTCGCTGTTGATGCCAGCGGCAGCCAGATCCTTCTGCACCTGCGAAGGGCTCGATCGCAACCGGTTCACCCGCAAATCCAGGTCCGGCACACGGTTGCAGGCGCTGGCCACCGCCGCGGCCCCCTCCGCCCCGCGCCACTCGATCAACAACTGGGTGAACCAATCCGGCAGGGAATGGGCCTGGGCGAGCTGAGCCGGCAAATCGTTGGGCAATGGCAGGGTTTCGCCGGCCTCACGCGTCCGCAGCGCCGCCCGAAGAACCCCGTTCACCACAGGGGCCAGCCGGGCCAATCCCTTGCTGGTTTTGGCCAATTCCACAGCGGTGTTCACCGCTGCTGAATCTGGAATCCGCTCCATCAACAGCAGTTGATAGAGCCCCACATGCAACAGCCAGCGCAGCTTGGGCGGTTGCTTCTCGGCCGGCACCTTGCCCAACCGATCCAACCAGGCATCGAGGGTGCGCCGTTGGCGGATCGCGCCATAGGCCAGCTCGGTCACCAATCCCCGATCAGAAGGCTTGAGGTCCCGCTCCCGCAGCACCCGCTCCAGCGCCACATCGGCATAGGCCCCAGCCGCAACCGCCTGCAACACATCCCAGGCGAGACGGCGCGGCAGCAGTCCAATCGGAGCCGAATCAGACAAGAGCGACACGCATCAGTCCCCAGCATGGGCGTCCGGGAGCCAGAGGAACTGACGCAGCGGCAAGCGTCCTTCCTCATCCACCGGAATGCCCTCAGCCAGCAGAAGATCCCGCTGGATCCAGTCACTGCCCTCACGGCTGAGGCTCATCGAAATCCGGCCCTGAGCGTTCACCACGCGGTGCCAGGGAACGCTGGACGGGAGCTTGAGCCGCCGCAAGGCCCAACCCACCTGACGCGCACAACCAAAGGCACCGATCAAATCAGCGATCTGGCCGTAGGTCGCCAACCGGCCGTAGGGAATACGGGCCACCTGGCTCCAGACACGCTGATCAAACGTGCCGCCGGAGACGTACGGTTCAACGGAGGGATCCTTGGGCGGGATCTGGATGGCCACGGAAGCGCTGACTTCTTGATTGTCGTTCCAGACCCCAAAGCATGGAAGGACCCCACCTGTTGCTCTCTCCCGACTGACCGCCCATGCCCCTGCTGCCGCGACGGTTTGAGCGGCTGAAATCCGTGCTCAACCACCGCATGGCGGATCTCACGGTGCTGCTCGAACACGTGGAGAAACCGCACAACCTCTCCGCCATCCTGCGCAGCTGTGATGCCGTTGGCGCGCTGGAGGCCCACGCGGTGAGTTTTGACGGGCGACCACGCACGTTCAACAGCACGGCCCAGGGCAGCCAGAAATGGGTGCCTCTGCACGACCATCCCGACACCGAAACAGCCATCCGCCATCTCAAAGCGAAAGGGTTCCGGCTCTACGGAACCCATCTCGGGGTGGATGCCAAGGACTACCGGGAGTGCGACTTCACCGGCCCCACCGCCTTCGTGCTCGGGGCCGAGAAATGGGGGCTGACCGATCAGGCCCGGGACCTGATGGATGAAGCGCTGTTCATCCCGATGCGCGGCATGGTTCAGTCCCTGAACGTTTCGGTCGCCACCGCAACCCTGCTGTTTGAGGCGCTGCGCCAACGCCAGGTGGCCGGACTCGCTCCAACCCAGGGCGAAGGTCTGAAGCCAGAGCAGTACCAACAGTTGCTGTTTGAGTGGTCCTACCCCGAGGTAGCCCGCTGGTGCCGGGAGCAGGAACAGCCCTACCCCGCCTTGAGTGAGGAAGGAGAGCTGATGGAGGAGTTGCCGCGAACTGTGAAGCTGCGCTGCTGATCCAAGGGAAGACTTGTATCTCTGTGAACCCTGGGCCATAACCAAAGCAGCGGATTGTCAGCAATGGACAACAAACAGCTGCACCAGTACGCGGTCACCTACCACTGCGGCAACGAATGGGGCGAAGAAATGCTCCAGTCAGACGATCTCAGCCATGCCGTGGAAGCGGCCCACGCCATCTTCCCCAGCTCCTGCCGGATTTCGATCCGTGAGGTGAAGGCACCGAAACCAGCCTGAGATCAGCGCGGTCGCCGCGGCACTCCAGGCAACTGAACCGCGGCGATCAACACCGCCGTTTCCAGTAGCAGATTTCGGCTGACCAGCACCACTACCAACATCAAGGTGGTGGCCAGGATCCGCTCGAGCAAGGCGATCACGTCATCGGTGCTGTCGCAGCTTTTTTTCCAGAGCAGCGCGGCCATGCTCAGCAACAGCAAGCTGATCCACCAGGCCATCACACCCGTGCCGATGGGATCAGTCTGACGCGGGTCGGGCTTCTGCGCCGCTCACCCAGGCCTCAATGCCTTCCCCAAGGAAGGACAGCCCCAGCACCAGCACAAACATCGCCAAGCCAGGGAACAGCGCGGTCCACCACACCCCTGTGGGCACTGCGGCAAGAGCCAGGTTGAGATCACCACCCCATTCAGGCACGGTCTCCGGCAGACCCAGGCCGAGAAATCCCAATCCGCCCAGCACCAGCACTGCATCGGCGGCATTGAGGGTGAGCAGCACCGGCACGGAGGTGATCACGTTGCGGAACAGATAGCGCCGCAGGATCCAGAGCGGGCCCGCCCCGAGGCTCTGGGCCGCCTCCACAAACAGCTCGCTCTTCACCTGGGCGGTTTGATTGCGCACCACGCGGAAATACTGCGGCACGTACACCACACAAAGGGCGGCGGCGGCATTGGGAATGCCCTTGCCCAGCAGAAAGGCCAATACCACCGAAAGCAACAACACCGGCAGCGTGTAGAGCGTGTCCATCAGCAGCACCATCAGGCGATCGACGGCGCCGCCGAAATAACCACTCACCATGCCCAGGGGCACACCCACCAGCAGGGCCACACCCACCGCCAGCAACACCACCTGAAGCGCCACTCCACTGCCGGCCATGGTGCGCACACACACATCCCGGCCGAGCCGGTCGGTGCCGCACCAATGGGTCCAGCTGGGAGCGGAATAGATCGGGTTCTCCAGGCCGGCATTGGCGTCCGGAAGGACGCCAGCACTAACCAACAACGGCGTGATCAAGGCCACCAGCAGATAGATCCCCACAATCACCAGGCCCCAGCGGGCCATGCGGGTGGAGAGGCTGCGGGTCACAGGCAGGTTGGCCTCAGGCAGATGCATTGTCTCCCGAACCGCGGAAGAATGAAGCCATGGCGTCTCGCTACCGCTAGCGACAACAGCTGCTTGGCAGCCTGCAAGGGCAGCTGCAGCTGGCCACCTATCTGGTGGTCTTCCTCGGCTTCAACGGGGCCTCATCGGTGGGGCAGTTGATCGGTCAGCGCCAACTGCTGGCCAACGACCAGCAGTTGGCTCGCCAAAGCATCGCGCTCTGCGACAAAGCCATCCGTGGCCTGCAAGACGACATCAGTTAAATCTGCAGATAGGAATGGAGGGAGGGGATCAGCTCCCCCCTCCATCGTTGAGTTTGAGCACCGCCATGAAGGCCTCCTGGGGCACATCCACCTTGCCCATGGCCTTCATCCGTTTCTTGCCCTTGGCCTGCTTCTTCAGCAGTTTCTTCTTGCGTGAGATATCGCCGCCGTAGCACTTAGCGAGCACATCTTTACGGATGGCACTGATGCTGGTGGAAGCAATGATCCGGCTACCGATGGAGGCCTGAATCGGAATCTTGAACTGCTGGCGAGGAATCAGCTCCTTGAGTTTTTCCACCAACGCTTTACCCACGTTGTAGGCCTTGTCTTGGTGAACGATCGTGGTGAGGGCATCGGCCCGCTCGCCGTTGATCAACACGTCCAGGCGCACCAACTGGTTCTTGCGATACCCAATCAGGCTGTATTCCATCGAGGCATAGCCCTGGGTGCGCGTCTTCATCTGATCGAAGAAGTCGGTCACCACCTCCGCCAGCGGCAATTCATAGATCAACGTCACCCGATCAGTGGTGATGTATTTCATATCGATGTAATCCCCGCGCCGTTCCTGGCAGAGGCCCATCAAGGCGCCGTTGTAGTCGTTCGGCGCGTAGATCTCCATGCGCACATAGGGCTCTTCGATCGACTCGCGCTTCTGTGGATCCGGAAGTGTGGCGGGGTTGTCCACCATCACCTCTGAGCCATCGATCATGTTCACCTTGTAAATCACCGATGGAGCGGTGACGATCAGATCGAGGTCGTACTCGCGCTCGAGCCGCTCCTGCACGATCTCCATGTGCAGCAGGCCAAGGAAGCCACAGCGGAAGCCAAAGCCCATGGCGCTGCTGGTTTCCGGCTCATACTTCAACGCGGCATCGGAAAGCTGCAGCTTGTCGAGGGCATCGCGCAGATCCGGATACTGGTCAGCCTCGGTGGGGAACAGGCCGCAGAACACCATCGGCTTGGCCTCGGTGTAACCGGGCAAAGGCTCATCCGCGGGTGCATTCACCAGGGTGATGGTGTCACCCACACGGGCATCAGCCACGGCCTTGATCGATGCCGCTAGGTAGCCCACCTCGCCGGCGTGGAGCTCATCCACCTTCTTCTGATCCGGCGCCATGATCCCGATTTCATCGAGCTCATAGGTCTTCTTGCTGGCCATCAACAGCACCTTGTCTTTGCAGTTGATCCGGCCGCTCATCACCCGGAAGTAAACGATCACGCCCCGGTAAGGGTCGTAATAGGAGTCGAAAATCAGGGCCTTGGTGGGTTCCTCTACCGCATCCTTCGGCGGGGGCACGCGGTCCACCACGGCCTGCAGGATCTCGGGCACACCCATGCCGGTCTTGGCCGAACAGGGAATGGCATTGCTGCAATCAAGGCCGATGATCGCCTCCACTTCCTCTTTGATCCGATCCGGATCCGCACCGGGCAGGTCGATCTTGTTGAGCACTGGAATGATCTCGAGATCGTTGTCCAGCGCCAGATACACGTTGGCCAGGGTCTGGGCTTCCACGCCCTGGCTGGCATCCACCACCAGCAGCGCCCCCTCACAGGCCTGAAGGCTGCGGCTCACCTCATAGGAGAAATCGACGTGGCCAGGAGTATCGATCAGGTTGAGGACGTACTCCTCCCCATCAGCCGCCGTGTAGTTCATCCGGGCGGCCTGGAGCTTGATGGTGATCCCCCGCTCCCGCTCCAGGTCCATGTTGTCCAGGAACTGGTCCTGCATGTCCCGGTTGGCCACGGTGCCCGTGTCCTGCAGCAAACGGTCGGCCAGGGTCGACTTGCCGTGGTCGATGTGGGCAATGATGCAGAAGTTGCGGATCCGTGAGACGGGGGCGTCGGTCATGCAGCGGCGGAATCCCGTCTCGGGTCCAGAAAGCGTCGTTGCCACAATCCTAAGGAGCGGCACCAGTGGTCATGAGCAATCCCTGGACCCTGCTGCTGCTGGCGATCAGCGCTGAGGTGATCGGCACCTCCTGCCTGCGCTTGTCGGAGGGCATGACCCGACCGCTGCCCACTCTGCTGGTGTTCAGCGCCTACGCCCTTGCGATGGCTCTGCTCTCCAAGGTGGTGCTGAGCATTCCGTTAGGAATCACCTATGCCCTCTGGAGCGGCATCGGCACTGTTGTGATCGTGCTGGTGGGCCGGTTTGCCTACAGCCAGATGCTGCAGCCCACCCAGTTGATCGGCATCGCTCTGATCACCGCCGGAGTGGTGTTGGTGAACCTGGGGGAATGACGCTCAGGCGGCGAGCCCCAGCAGGGCATCGCTGCGTTCCCGCATCCGGTTCAGCACCTGCGGATCCTGCTGCGGGTCTTCATGGATGCTCGGCAACAGCGCCTGCAACCGCTGCTGCCAGGCGTCGCTGTCGAGCCGTTGCTTGAAGCAGCGCTGCAACACCTCCAACATGATCGTCACCGCTGTGCTCGCTCCCGGGGAGGCCCCCAGCAGCGCCGCCAGGGAGCCATCTCCGGAAGCCACCACCTCGGTTCCCAGCTGCAGCCGTCCGCCCTGCTTGCTGCGTTTGATGATCTGCACCCGCTGGCCCGCCACCGAGAGGGTCCAGTCGTCGGCGCGGGCGGTAGGCATGAACTGCTGCAGCGCTTCATGCCGCTCGGCTGGGCTCTGGCGCAGCTGATTGATCAGGTACTGCACCAATTCGAAATTGGTGGCCCCCACCTGCAGCATCGGCAGCAAATTGGTGGCCCTCACAGAAGCAGGGAGGTCCAACAGGGAACCCTGCTTGAGGAACTTGCTGCTGAAACCGGCAAAGGGGCCGAACAGCAGCGAGCGTTTGCCATCGATCCAGCGGGTGTCGAGGTGTGGCACCGACATCGGAGGGGCTCCCACAGCCGCCTTGCCATACACCTTGGCCCGCTGACGATCCGCCAGTTGGGCATCACCGCAGACCAACCAGAGGCCGCTCACCGGGAAGCCCGCGAAATCAGCGGCCTCCGGAATCCCGGAGCGTTGCAGCAGCGGCAGGGCCCCACCCCCGGCACCAAGGAAGACAAAGGGTGCACGCACTTCTTTTTTGCCGGAGGGCCCTTTAAGCACCACGCGCCAGTCGGCCTCAGTCATGTCGCTGTGGCGCAGGCGTTTGAGGTCTTGAACCTGGGTGCCGTACTCCACGCAGAGCGCTCCGCTCTGCTGCAACGGCATCAGATAGGCCCGGGTGAGGGTGCCGAAATCCACATCCGTGCCCCGATCAATCCGGGTGGCCGCCACCGGCTGCTTGAGATCGCGGCCCGCCATCACCAAAGGCATCCATTCGGTGAGCTCGGCCTGGTCTTCGCTCCAGCGCATCCGCGCAAAGGCCGGTAGGTCTTTCAGTTGGCCAAAGCGCTGACGCAGAAAGGCGATGTTCTCCGGCGTCCACACGGCGCTGATGTGTGCCGCCTGGTGGAGGAAGCTGCTGGTGTCCAGATCGCCCCGCTCCTGCAGCGAGCTCCAGAACTCCAGGCTGCGTTCAAACGAGGCATTGATGGCCACCGCTTTGGCCGTCGCGACGGTGCCATCCGCCTGGATCGGGGTGTAGTTCAGCTCACAGTTGGCGGCATGGCCGGTGCCGGCATTGTTCACCGCTGCGCTGCTCTCCAAAGCAGGCGCTTCAAGGCGCTCCACCAGAAGAATTCGCAGCTGCGGGTCGAGTTCGTGCAGCAGTGCCGCGAGCGTGGCACTCATGATTCCGGCGCCCACCAGCACGGCGTCGTAACGGGCCTCTGCGTTGAACGAACCGTCGTGCTGCACCGGAGCTGGAGGGTTAACCGCTCTCGTCACCCTATGGGGCCACTCCGTAACCTTGAGCCTTGATGTCTGGTTCATCCCGATGAGCACTGAAACCATGGCCCTCACGCTTGAGAACGTGGAGAAGGTGCTGGATGAGCTGCGCCCCTTCCTGATGGCCGACGGCGGCAACGTTGAAGTGGTGGAACTGGACGGACCAATCGTGAAGGTGCGTCTGCAGGGAGCCTGCGGCAGCTGCCCCAGCAGCACGATGACCTTGAAGATGGGCATCGAACGCAAGATGCGCGAGTCGATCCCCGAAGTGAGTGAAGTGGTGCAGGTGCTCTGAAGCGCCTCTTCGTCTACGGATCACTCAAAAGCAACGGCAGCGCCCATCACTTGCTGAAGGGCGCCAAACGAGACAGCGACGGCATCGTTGACGGCTTCATCGAGATCCAGCACCGGGGCTACCCGATGCTGCAGCAAGGCAATGGGGCCATTTCAGGAGAGGTGTATTGGGTGCCCGAGCCCTGCTGGCCCGCACTGGATGATTGGGAGGACGTGCCTGATGTGTATCACCGCAGCAGCGTGACCCTCAGGGATGGCCGCAGCGTGTGGCTCTATGAAGCAGCCCCAAAAAATTAATTAATCCAGAAAATTAAAATCAATAAAGCGAAATTTTTCGCACTGCACATTTACAGAAAATAAAAAATTCATGCCTTAGACCATTGGCATGCCTAGCGAGGCAAGCCAATGCAGGCAGCGCCCAAGCCAATCAATGAAGCAGCCAGGCTGAGGTCCCTCAGTGAATATCGGATTCTGGGAACAAAGCCTGAGAAAGCCTTTGACAACATCACTCGGATGGCATCAGAGATCTGCCAGTCACCGATTGCCCTGATCTCTCTGGTGGATGAAAAGCGTCAATGGTTCAAATCGAAGGTGGGCCTTGAAGCCAGCGAAACCGACAGGGACATTTCCTTTTGCGCCCACACGATTCTCGATTCCAAGCCTCTGGTGGTGGAGGACGCGCTGTTTCACGAGAAATTCCGCGACAACCCCCTCGTTCAGGAAGAACCCCACATCCGGCTTTATGCGGGCTTCCCCCTGAAAACAGACATCAACCACCGCATTGGAACGCTTTGCGTGATTGATCGCATTCCCAAATCGCTCACCAATTCGCAATACAAGGTGATGGAAGGCCTGGCGGAACAGGCCACCACTCTGTTGGAACTCAGACGCCGATCCCTGGCTCTGATGGATGAGTTCTGCCAAATGCATCACGCTCAAGGCTTAATCAGCACCTGCAGCTACTGCAAGTCGATCCGCGACAGCGAGGGGTTCTGGCAGCCGATCGAACGATTCCTGATGCAGCACAGCACGCTGAATTTCAGCCATGGCATCTGCCCCGAATGCATGAACGAGCACTTTCCCGACGTGCAAAGCAGTCGAGCGGAGACGTCGAACAATCAGCGGTGAGGCAATTGGAACTGGGCACTTGATTCAGCGCCATCACAGACTTGACATCGCCGGAAAATAAAAGGTAGTTCCAGTAATGCGTCATGCGAATTGCAGATTTTCTGTATCGCAAGCTCGGGCTGAATATCTTCAAGGCCGCACCACACCTGAGGACACAAACACCTGAGGTTCCAGCCCCCGCCGAGGATGAGCCGGAACTTCTGGAGCAACCAACCCCAATCAATGCATCAAGCACCGATGTGATTCACATCGGGCCACGGGGTGGTCGCTACAAGGTGGATGCCAATGGCCGCAAGGTCTACCTCAAAGCCAGTTGATGTCGTCCAAACCGACAGATTGGACGACAAGCTGAGTTGAAATACTGATCAATTTGGTTCGGTAGCAAACACAACCACCATCGGTTGAACCCCTACGACAAGGTTGAATCAAATGGGGAGCGCGAGATGAATGCTGGTCCTGCTTGCCCCATCCGGTTTGGCAGCACGCACAATCAAAACGAATCCCTTGCGGATCAATGTCTGACGGCCGCAGAAATCGAATGGCGACGTTGGTCGGGCTGGCAGATGGAACGAACAGCGGCAAAACAGTTCAGAAAAAAGTGGGTCTGAGTCGTTGACCAAGAAGCGAAGACCCTGAAAAACAACGCAGCCTTGCCAACGTGGTGGAACCGATCCTTTGGCTCACGCCATTGCCGTGACCATGCGCGACCTCTGCCCTGCCCTGGAGAACAAGACCTACTTCAACTAGGACGCACTACTCATTGCACAAGCTCAGATCGCATGCAGCGCAATGGTTTTCAAAGAGGAGACAAGAAAGCTTTAGTCACACCTTTAGTCACGGAATTGGTCGACACAGTCAGCCGACAACACCCTGAGCCATGACACAAAAAAGTAACAAACAATACATAATTCGAGAGGGAACGTAACCGCACGAACACGTTCACTGGGTTACAAAGAGGCTGCTATTGGCTCTTCTGTCATGTTCGAAAAGCTTGTTGTCATTCAGCTTGGCGCTCTTCTCTTCGCCAACACTCATGATCACGGCACGGAATGGGTGAAGTGGGGAGGCATCGTGGTTTCTATTGCGACTGTTGTTGTGGGGGTAGCCACTGGAGGCTGATCAACAATTGATCGACCAATCCTGAACAAGAGCGCTAGGCCGTCTCTTCCACCTAGGAGGGGCGGCCCTCCTTTATGGCCCTTGTGCAGCAGGCAGCTGGCACTGCAATCGAAGCTGGGTTGGCTTGGAAGAATGCTGGTACAGCGACTGAGCCACTACCCAGTCCTGCGAAATTTCAAAAACAGGAGGGGCATGGGGAGCTTTCAGGTCCATGCCAGTACGTAGACGGGCCTCAGAAATTTCTGCTGGAGTTTGGACGGGGTGGCGAGACGATTGAGGCGTCTTCAACTTGGTAAACGCTGATCTCATGACTCACATCTGCACGAGGATCTGAACCGCTGGCGTCATTGCCACAACGGTTGGGACAAATGTCACTCCGGAAGAGCTTTGACTCGTTCGCACCGCAGCACAAGCTGTGGGATGCAGAAGAGGCATATGAGCAGAACGTGAGTGACCTGAAGAGGGAGATGGATTTCCTATTCCGGAAGGTTGAGCATTACCGGCACTGCCTCTATGCAAGCAAGTCATTGGAGGAGTATCTGGAATATTCCGCAGCTTCTGCTGATAGGCGTTGCCCCAAGCCTGCTTGGGTCTGATTTGAACGCTGGCGCCGTATCAAATGACGTCACCCGGGCCTGATAACGCCGTTAGCTTCATCGGCATGAAACCTCCTATCTCCTACATCGCTGGCAGCGTGATCGTCGCGATCATGTTCTTGGCTGTTTTTGTTGGAGGCGCCAACGCTGTTGACTGCACTCGTGGCCAGTCAGCTGAGCTATTCGCTGCGAAAGGCCACCACTGAGCCTGATCCTGCCAAGGGTCAGAATTGCTACCGCTGACATCCTTACCTCCGGCCTTAATGAGCCAATGAGAAGGCGACACTGGATTCCCTCAGCTCTGCTTGTTGTCGCGGGTGGCCTAGGAGCTCGGGCTTACTACAGCCATGCAGAGGCGTTCCTCTCACCAAAGTCGGCTAGAGATGATGCTGCTTCTTCTGCTCTAACCGACAAGCAGGGGAAAGCCCACTTTGATTTCAAAAGTGCAGGGATCATCTCTGACTTCAAGAGGTGCGACTGGACTCGTGTCCAACTCAACAAGGCTGAACCGGGAATAGGAGACAAACATTTCAAATGCGAAGAGCTCAAGGCTTATGTGGAGCCTGCTGAAAGGTTGGAAGCCGCTTCCCGTCAGCGCTTGGTTCAAAACTGTGAGCAGGCAATCAAAGCTGCTCTCTGGGATCCAGGGAGCTATGTCTTCGTAGATCACCTGTACTTCGCCAACGACATCAACGGTGTCGATGTTCGTTTGACCTACTTGGAAAACAACGGTTATGGCGGTCTTGATCAGTGGCAAACAACCTGCAGCTACCAACTGTGATCCAACGTCGATCAAGTTGGGCATTACGCACTCCAACTGATCTGGCGACCCACTTCCTTCCCCGCTGCGTAGTACAGAAGTAAATGGGCTGGGCGCCAGAAGCGAGATCAAGGCACAATCAGAGGTATGAAGAGACTTCTGCTGCTTCTGCCACTGCTGTTGCTAGCTGCTTGTAAACCCGCGGAACCGACAGCCGCTCAGGTGGCAGAGAAGCTTCAAGGGCAAATCAACGAGCTTCTCGAAGAAGTGGACGAGAGCCTCGAGGAGGTCGCAGACCTTGACCTCGATGGGCTGTGCGCCAACAGCGGAAGGATCACTGCAGGGATGGACTTGCTTGTTCCTCGATACCGAGCATTTGCAGTCTTGATGGAGGAACTAGGAGATATGCAGCAAGCCTTACTCGCAGGGGGAGCAGCCAATCAGTTTGCAGTGGATGTCCAAAAAATCAGACGCGACTGCGCCACCAGGGTCGCAGCCCCTTCAACTCAACCTGAGTCTTCAGTAAGTCAAGCGACGGATAAACCGGTCTCAGAGGTAGAGGACATGGCCTCTGAGACAAGTACTGAGGAGAACCCTCCAGAACAGTCTTCAGCTTCTGACCCAACCTCGCGCCGTACATCAGGTCAATCTCAATTTTGACGTCAACCCGCCTCAGGAACGCAGAATTCAGGCTCTCGGAACAATGTGGGTAACGAGGTCAGCGTTAACCCAGTTAATGAAGCCTGTTTAGCTGGTTTCCCAAGTCACGATGACCGCCATGGCGGCGAAGAAAAGGAACGTCAACCAGTTACCGCCAGCAGCGGTTACAAACATTGCCGCAATGAGCACCGCACTCATTGCGACCTTCAAGCGGTCGTCCATACAAAGCTGATTCCTTATCTCAGTTTCGCGTGTGGCATTGGGCCAGTAGGCGTTAGAAGGACATACGACGACTTTCTGTAGCCATCGCGACCTGCTTATCGGAGCTTCACGGAAGAAATTCTTGATCCCAAAATTCTCCGAAAAATGGTGTGCAGCACCACTGGAGACTCCCTATCAATGGTTCCTGCGACATCTCCTCTTACGGCTGAGTGAGCCATCGCAGCAGCACGGGAGAGCGACCCGTGGCTGGCAGATAATCCAGCCCCCATCCCACGGCAACTGTGGATGGGGCTGGCTTTCTGCGCTCAACCCCGTCTTCCAATAACGGGAAAGATTCAGTGCATTGCACTTGATTGCACAACTGCTCGCCAGCGTTAGGGAACGGACCGCATCGCTCGGGGCGAACATCTTTCTCCTCGCGGTTCCGTAGTCCCGCATCTTTAATTCGGCAACGGCTGTTGGAAGTCAGCCCCGCCGATAGAGGGGACTGACTTCACGCAATTAATCAGACATCACTAGGGTCTTGTCCCGCAGAGCTGCGGATTCTCTGGACTGCATCATCAGGAGAAAAAGACGGATGAGGCAGGGGGTGAGAACCCTGCCTTTTTATTGCGAGGGCTCATCCCACCTCAGGAACCCAGCCCATCTGCTTTTGCTACGACGGAGCCCAGAGCTTGTACTTCTCCTTCGTGGGCTCGCCTCACGGGCGTAGCCCTCTACGCGAGTGAATTCGTGGTGCCCCTTATGACCAGCTTGCTCGTGCTTTTCGCAAACCATCCACATCTCATCCACCTGGGAGGGGCGGCCTCCCTCCTTGTCCTCTTTGCTGCGATGCAGGACGAAATCACATAACCGCGACCGGTGCCAGCTCTGGTGCAGATGGAGCCGGGGGGATGCAGACCCCTCGGGCTTTACCTTCGTGCCCTGAATCGCTACCTTCCACTGAGACTATAAAGCCATGTTGTTGCGATGAAAATTTTTCTAACTTTATTTGCCGTATTTGGGATTTCAACATTCACACCCACATCAGCTCAATCAGAACAAAAAACAAGTGAAAACGATACTTTCAATTCGTTTTGGTCTGGGGCTTCGCAAGCCGGTGCAGGAGTGATTTGTCACGCATATAAGAAAGGAATGATTGAGGTAGATCAAGCTCTAGATTTGATATTTAATGAATATCTTGTCGCATACAATTTCGAGATGGATTCATGGGATCCAGGAATTGACTGGAAAGGTCAAAGCTTGGGCAGCTCTTTTGTGGCTTCTTTTCGCAAGGAGCTTGATAGGGCTGGATGCGAATCTCTGAATGCTCCTAACTATCTTTTTGCTACTGATGGGGACAGCAATGCAGTCACTAAATCTATTCAAAAATCAGCTGAAAGACGTGCTGGAGGCTTCTAAGGGGTCCTTTGGATAGAAATGCTTGCGGGTCACCCGAAGTCGTGTTGTTTGCCTAGGCAGGACCGTTTGAAATTTGTTTGGTCGGGATTAGTGGCTATTACGCGGTGCTACCTCTACCCCATTCACTTAAGCGGTCATTGAGAAGAGCAAAACTCAATTTAAGTAGCAAGTGATACGCAGGGTGCTGGGTCTCCAAAGTTATGACATCGGTGCTCCAGTTGATTTGCACCTCTGAGAGCGGCGATATCACCTCTGTGTAGGCGGTGGTTTCGCTTGTCAAAAGCTGTGATTCAACATGCAGTGGGTGACGCTGCGGCACGTGATTGAGCTGGCTGAGGACAGCTAACGCCTGCGTCGCACTTTGGCTTTTAAGGCTCGCTTGTTGCGCCATACGGCGAGATAACCGCCGAGCCCTAATCCGACCAGCAGGAGAAGAGGACTCATGCGTGCTCAGAGAGCATTAACCACCATCTACCTGACAGCCGACCATTGCTCCTGCTGCAGCTCCAACAGGGACTCCCACCCAACGGCCTTTGTCCCTGGACAGAGCCGCGCCTAATCCTGCTCCAAGCAATCCACCAATCACACTCCCTTGGCTGCAGTCGTTGTTGTCGACATCGACTTCTTGGGATTTCTGCGTAGAGGCCTGAGTCGAGCTGCCAGAGCAGGCAATCTCTACCTTTTCAGTCCAATTCCGTACGTATCCAGGCCTGTCTTTTGTACCAGGTACGTATTCCTCCCTGTACTCGTCCCGAAAACACTTCGTACTACGCGAATAACCAGGCTGGGAAACGGTTTGGGCTTCTACGCCTACAACGCCAACGAGCGGCGTAGCCGCTGTGCCAATCAGCAGAGACACAAGGAAAGGTTGGAGCGAGGGCATCTTGATTGTTCCTCTATAGAAAAGCTACTCCCATAGAGACGCCAAGCGCAGCTGATTGGAAGACACCGAAATGGGAAGTTATGGAACGCCAATGAGCCAAGTGAAGAAAGCTACCGAGCGCCTTTCTCATCAACCTTCAGGTCTCGACTACTAAACCCAAACGGGATTAAATATTATTTCACCAAATCACTCAAGTGATGTTGCTGGGCTGGCGAACTGCAGCGCTGATGCGCCAAAGACTTGTAGGCGCTCTTCTCAACCCTACTCAATGATCTCCATCTCCCCTGGTCTAACCATTCTCTTAAAGCCACATCGACGCAGCTTTTATATCCTTCGTCGCTGTCAAACCTCTCCCAAGCAAAAGCTGAGGGAGCCGAAATGAGCAGAACAGAAAGGAGCACCGGCAATCGTTTCACGTAAAACCCTCGAACCACAGTTCAATATGGCTTGAAATATCCTAGGCCGCAAAAGGATCGCAACTTTCACTAAGCGCCATACAATACCAAGAGTTGAAGAGCGGCTGAACTCCGAGCATAAGAAAAAGCTATGTCACTTTGTGTCGAACACAGCAAAGGTGTACGAGCAATGGATAGACATCAGGGACTACAGCTTGGTTCTGTCCCGCCCAATTCATGTCAAGGTGATCCGCTGCAGCTCATAGAGCAGATCACCTGAGCCAAGACCGCCATTTTCCTGGCCATCTCGTCTCACTTGCATTCATAGCAATGAATCGTGAATCGCGTCTACAACACTGGCCGGAGACGCAGCTCTGCATCCGCAAGCCTGAGAAGATCAATCATATAGATGGAGAAATGGGCGCTACTACAGAACCAATTGATCCTTCTGGCCAAGAGGAGGTCCAGAATGAGTGATAACAAAGTGATCCGAAAACGCCGATGACGAGTAGTAGGGCCAAAAAATGGGACTGGCGAACGAACAGCAAAGAAATGCTGTCCTGGATTGCCGAGGCTGTCGTTGGTAGTTCATCAGCGTGGGACGAAACTGATGACGACGAGATCGACCCCATCGCAGTTATGGGGAGAACGGATACTCGGTCTGACTGGGTTGGTGCAACTACACCAAAAGGGAACCGTGGAACAAGATCGCCCCAGCGGCCCGATCTGGCACGGCGCTACTTCATCAGCCGTGAACAATCACCTGTAGGCAACTTCTTCGAGAAAAAGAAACCAGAGTGGACGCGCGAACAGCAGATTGATGCATACCGCGACTACGTCTGGGATGAGTGGCTCCAGAAAGGGAACATGCCCGACGGGGCTGACCGTTGGTTACGTGCGCGTGCTGCAGAGGTAATTGCAGGCAAAACCATCGACTTGATTTCCGACTCCCGCGAGTTCAGCCGAAAAAATGGAGGGGGCTTCATCGGAGAAGGAGCTCCTTATGACTGCCACGGCCATGTCGTCCGAGCCTTAATCCTGATCAAGGCAGGACGGATCACGAAAGAGGATTACTTCGCTAGCCAGGCTGAATATCTCCTGAAGATGGAAGGCGATCCGATTGGATTGGCCTGGAAGCAGGAGGCCAAGGAAATCATCGCGGCACGTGAGGCGGCCCAAGAGGAATCCAAATCGGACCCATGGTCTGAGTAAAGCTGCTCTCAAATGATCTTTGTCGGGGCTTACTCGATACGGTTGAGCCCGTTAAGCCGTCCAAGGTTTTGTGACGAACCGAACGTTCTGTCTCTGTCTACTCAGTCAAGACTAATCCTGCTGCCTAGTTATTGGGTCAGCTGGAACCCATGACATGAGAGCAACCAAACTCACCACCGCTCCACAAGGCTTCGAGTACTACAGGGTCTGCGACAAAGAAGGTGTATGCCGCGTAGTCCGTGGGGTGTGGGCAGCCCAGCACCTCATAGAGGACATGCCTCACTTAACCGCCACCAAGACAAAACTCTTTCCAGTGGACTGGAGTTAGCGCTCAAGCAAAGCAACGTGGCATTAGCTAGTGGGTAGAGGCCGTTGCATCCAAAGCCAATTCCCCTTAAAAAGTGATCCACAGCTTCTGAGTCGCAATGGCCCGGGTCAAGTGGGACCAGATGACTGACGAAAGTCAGGCCATGGTTAAGAAGGTCGGACTGATCAGCCTTGGTGGAGTCATCCTGTTGGCCTTCAGCAAGATGATTTTTCCCCTAGTCCTGCTTGGTGGCGGCAGCTATGTCGCCTGGCGAGCCCTATTCAAGAAGTAGGTCATGGCTGATTCCCTGACCTGCTTGCTGAGGGACTGAGCCAAATTTATTGCATTATACAAATAGCAATTACATATTCACTTAGATTCGGGTTGGGAGGTGTTGCCGCAGGCTCCGCCTGTAGCACTCACTCCGCAAACACGAATCAAATGAATACTCCATAGAGGACGATTTCACTTGAGTTCATGGTGGTGCCGCTGTGTTAGGGCGTCACGCTGACGGGATCAGATAACGGGTGCTACTACAAGCTGCCTGAAGGCTTGTTCTCCCTGGCATCTGACAACGCGGATGACGACTTACTCCCGAAGGTATTCAGAGTCACCCATTTCTTTTACGTGGATTCCAATCCACGAGTTTTTCAATCATCTTTTCTTTGATGATGGTGGAAAGCACTGAGCTGTTCCCCGTTACAATGTCCGATTACTCAGAGGCCCCTGGAAGCGCCTACAACAAGAGATAAGCGCCGCATGATGAATTGATCATTTGACCAAGAATAGAGGCCTTAGAGGAGCTTTACGGCGCGTTTCAGCTCACTCCATGGCGCAGCGCCATAGGAAATTGAAATTGAATTGGGTGTATGCCCAAGCAATGAAACGACAACCGCTTCATTCATATTATTGGACCGCAATACTGTTGCAGCACGGTCTCTAAAACCTTTAGGAGTAATTCCAATTATTTTTCTACATGGCTTTGAAAGGTTGACACCCCAACGCTGATTTAAATCCTGATACTGACCTGGCCATAAATGTCCCTCCTTCTCACGAAGCTCTACAGCCAAAGACTTAAGCCTTGGATGAATCGGAATAGATCGTTCAGAGGATGAGGTTTTAAGAGGTCTCAACACGTTTGGGCGAATAAGAATCCGATCTTCAAGCAAGTCCTCCGCTTGCAATCCAGCAATCTCGGCAAGCCGAGCACCCGTAAAAAACAAGAACTGAAAAATCTCCATCTGTTCTCCTGTCCCCAACCACTGCGATGGATCGATGATGGTGATGTCAGGCTTTCTAGCCTTGACGACCTTGATTCGTTTATTCAGACCTCGAAAGACATGCGTGGAATCAGGCCGCAACTCACAAAGAACTGACCAAAGACCGCTCAGAAAGGCGAGTTGCGTTTTGACAGTTGAAGGATTGAGGCGTTCCAGCAACCAGGATCGATAGGCAATGGCGTGTTGCTTGGTGGCAGCGGTTGGGTGAGTGACCCCTGCGTGTTTCAAGAAACCGTCTAAAGCACTCTTCCAACTCATCTCGGTCCGCGCTGCAGGCGACTTAAGGGCCTTGGCCTGCTGGATCAACTCGTCCTTCGAGAGGTGTTGTCGAGGCGGCTCCTCCCCCCTCAGCACAGCTCTGTACCTGCTCTCTTGCTGGGGAGTGATCAGGCCTTCATCGACGGCGACACCAGAGCCTTCAAGCAACAGATCGACAATTTCAAACTCTTTGAGGTCAAACCGTTGAGGCAGCGAATCAATCAGCTCCTCACCCGTGAGCAACACCTCATTTCGGGCCTCAGCAATGAGCCGATCGGTCTTGGCCGCAAAAGCTGGCGAGAGACGCTGGGCGACCCGATAGGTCGACCCCGCAGCTTCAACCCAAATCGTTTTGCCTATGACTGGCTGAACGTCCTTCGGGACGCCACGCTGCAACTGGTACCCATTGCGTGCTTTGCGCACGTATGTCGGATGCTTCCGAAAGGGCACCTTTAGTCACAGCTTTAGTCACACACTAGCCAGCCAAAAACCAGATGGGCACAAACGAGTTGCGATCACTGTGTCCTGCCCTGCAGAACAAGACCTACTTCAACTACGGCGGCCAAGGTCCTTTGCCCGCTCCATCTCTGGAGGCGATCACAGCAAGCTGGGCGCGCATTCAGGAGTTGGGGCCATTCACAGCAGATGTTTGGCCCTACATCGCCAAGGAGGTGAACAGCACCCGCCGCCTTCTGGCCCAGTGCTGCGGTGTTCCGCCCCATCGGCTTGCCCTCACCGAGAACGTCACCAGCGGCTGCGTGCTGCCGCTCTTGGGGTTGCCCTTTACCGAAGGGGACCGGCTACTGATCGGCGACTGCGAACACCCAGGTGTTGTGAGTGCCTGTGTGGAACTGGCCCGGCGCCAGAACCTCGCCATCGATGTGCTGCCGGTGAAGCACTTGCGGGGTGATCAGACCCAATGCGATGCCGCCGTGGTCGAGGCGATTGACCGAACCCTCACCCCCCGCACCCGTCTGGTGGTGCTGAGCCATCTGCTCTGGAACACCGGTCAGGTGATGCCGATAGTCGCCGTCGCCAAGCAACTCCATCAGCACCCCCAACAACCTTTTCTGTTGGTGGATGCAGCCCAAAGCTTTGGACAGATCCCCGTCGAAGATGCCGCTGCAGCAGCGGACATCTACGCCTTCACCGGGCACAAGTGGGCCTGTGGACCGGAAGGCCTGGGGGGCGTGGCGCTTTCAGAGCGTGTGGTGGCCGAGGCGTCTCCAACAGTGATCGGTTGGCGCAGCCTGCGTGATGAAAGCAAGGTGGATCTGAGCAGCACTGATCTGTTTCATCACGACAGCCGCCGCTTCGAAGTGGCCACCAGCTGCGTTCCCCTGATGGCCGGCCTGCGCTGTTCACTGCAGCTACTGGAGAAAGCAGGATCAACCCAGCAACGCTGGGACCACATCCGAGCCCTCAGCGGCAAGCTCTGGCAAGCACTCCAGGGGCTGGAGGCCGTCAAGCCCCTGCTGGATGTGCCGCCCGCCAGCGGACTTGTGAGCTTTCAGATCATTAGCGATATGACCCCTGCAGAGCATGTGAAGCAGCTGGGGGGCCAGGGGTTGTGGATTCGCGATCTGGCGGACCCCAGTTGCTTGAGGGCCTGCACCCACATCACCACAACAGACGACGACATCAACTCCCTGGTGGCCGCGATCAGCGCACTTTGATCGGCTCAGATCAATCGCGATAGAGCACTTGTCTCAAGACAACCTCAAGCGCAAAGCGCGTTCCGCTTCCTCGCGATCGTCGAAGTGCACCTTTTCGGTGCCAAGAATCTGGTAGTCCTCATGCCCCTTACCGGCCACCAGCACCAGATCGTTCGGCTCTGCTTCGGCAATAGCTGAGGCAATCGCCTTTGCTCGATCAGCCTCCACAAGCAAATCGCTACCCGCCGGAATCCCCGCCACCACGTCATCCAGGATCTGCTGAGGATCCTCGGTTCGGGGGTTGTCGGAGGTGACCACCACGCGGTCAGCCAGGCGTGCTGCAATCGCCGCCATCTGCGGACGCTTGCCCCGATCCCGATCACCACCGCAACCGAACACACAGATCAGCCGCCCGGTGCAGAACGGACGCGCTGCAGAAAGCGCGTTGTCCAGGCCATCGGGAGTGTGGGCGTAATCCACCAGCACCGGCGGCAAATTCGCTGCATCCACTCCGTTCAGGATCACCCGCTCCATCCGGCCGGGCACTCCGCCGAAACGGCCGATGGCCTCCAGCAACACTGACAAGGGCAGCTGCTGCTGAAGCAGCACCCCCACCGCCTGCAGCAGGTTCATCAGGTTGAAGCGACCCAACAAGGGCGAACGGAAACGACCCTCGCCCACAGGACTGATCAAGCGACCCTCCACCCCAGCAGCCGTCATCTGCAGGTCGCTCATGTGCAACTCCGCCGATGGATCTTCAAGAGAGCAGCGCCAACAGGCGGCCCCGAGCCGTTCGGCCAGGCGCGACCCCCAGGGGTCATCGCTGTTGACCACCGATCGCACGCCATCGGCAAGCAGCAGAGGATCCGCAAACAGCGACGCCTTGGCCTCGAAGTAGTCCTCCATCGAGGCGTGGTAGTCGAGGTGGTCCTGCGTGAGGTTGGTGAAAACTGCGCCCGCGAAGCAACAGCCCGCCACCCGCTGCTGCGCCAAGGCATGGGAACTCACCTCCATCGCAGCAAGGCCACAGCCGGCGGATGCGGCTTCGGCAAGTTGCCCCTGCAGAAGATCGGCAAAGGCCGTGGTGTGGGTGGCCGTGATGCTGTGGCCCGGCCAGCGGTTCACCAACGTGCCGAACAAGCCCACCGATTGGCCTGCTGAAGCGGCCAGATGCTCGATCAAATGGGTGGTGGTGGTTTTGCCATTGGTGCCGGTCACACCAATCAGGGCCATGCGCCTGCAGGGGTGATCCCAGTACGCCGCGGCGATCTCACCGATCCGACGCGCCACCGGCTCCTGGATCACCACCACAGGGTCGTCAGCAGCTGGCGGGTGCGCAGCTGCGGCTTCAGCTCCAATCACGGCAGCGGCGGCCCCAGCCTCAAGGGCTTGAGCCCAGAAGCTGCCTCCATCCACCCGTTCGCCCGGGAGACCGAGAAACAAGGTTCCAGGGCCGACGCGACGGGAATCGGTGGTGATCGCCTCCAACCCAGGGTTCACCAGGCCCGGCGGCACTGCGATGCCTGCGTCACTCAACAGGGCATGCAACGCCTGCGTCATCCCATCACCCCTGTGCTTGGGGGAGTTTTAAGCCGTTCAGAGCGCTGTGGACAGACAGCGTTGCAACCAATTCAACAGTCCCTCACCCGTGAGACGCGGGGAAACCCGCGGAAGTTCAGACCCATCGAGCGCGAGTACGGGCACCTCAAGGTCGTAGCGGGCCTTCAGCTCCTGGGGGGTGCCTTGCGCATCGATATCAATTACCGCCAGCTCGATCGAAAGCCCCAACAGATCGAGGTCGCGCAAGCGGGATTCCAAACCTTCACAGAGGCAGCAACCAGAGCGGCTGTAGAGGGTGAGCTGCTTCATCAATCGGGCACCGGGTCACATCCGCAGGGCGTGAAGGGATGACAGCGCAGCAGCCGTTTCACAGTGAGCCACCCCCCCTTCCACGGTCCATGCTTCTGGATGGCCTCCAGGCCATAGGCGCTGCAGG
The DNA here is from genome assembly GCF_900474085.1 of Synechococcus sp. UW86. Taxonomy (NCBI): domain Bacteria; kingdom Bacillati; phylum Cyanobacteriota; class Cyanophyceae; order Synechococcales; family Synechococcaceae; genus Synechococcus; species Synechococcus sp. UW86. The sequence continues at coordinate 135,122 of NZ_UCNU01000010.1, read as the reverse complement.
TGGGCGTGAAGCGGCAGCGAGGCCCGATCATCGGGGAGATGAAACGCCGATAAAACCCAATCCCTGCCAGGAGAACAGCCGCCAGAGCCTGGTTCAATGCCTGTCGCAGCTTGGCCATCGGGCCGCCAGATACAGTGGCTGATTCGTGCATCGCGGCAGATGACTGGAGCTGTTTCGGTTCCAGCATGGCCAACAACAGCACGAACTCAACACACACCTTCCCACCTATGTCTCGTTACCGCGGCCCTCGCCTGAGGATCACGCGGCGCTTGGGAGACCTCCCCGGTCTCACCCGGAAGGCCGCCAAACGGTCCTATCCCCCCGGTCAGCACGGCCAAGCCCGTCGCAAGCGCTCTGAATACGCGATCCGTCTCGAAGAGAAGCAGAAGCTTCGCTTCAACTACGGCGTCTCCGAGCGTCAGCTCGTGCGCTACGTGAAGAAAGCGCGCGCCCAGGAAGGTTCCACCGGAACCAACCTGCTCAAGCTGCTCGAGAACCGTCTCGACAATGTTTGTTTCCGCCTCGGCTTCGGTCCCACCGTGCCCGGCGCCCGTCAACTGGTGAACCACGGCCACGTCACCGTGAACGGTCGTGTGACCGACATCGCCAGCTACCAGTGCAAGCCTGGCGATGTGATCGCCATCCGCGAGCGCAAGTGCAGCAAGAAGCTGGCTGAAGCCAACCTCGAGTTCCCCGGTCTGGCCAACGTGCCCAGCCACCTCGAGCTGGACAAGTCCAAGCTGAGCGCCAAGGTCACCGCCCGTTGCGAACGCGAGTGGGTTGCCCTGGAGATCAACGAACTGCTGGTGGTGGAGTACTACTCCCGCAAGGTCTGATCCAGATCCGCAGTTCACAACCCCACGATGCGCAACCCTGGGTTCAGGGTTGCGTTTTTTTTTGGCTGATCCCCAGGCACTGCAGTCGCTCACCGGCCACGACTGGCTGGGATTGATCCACCCCGTGCTGATGATCCTGTTCGTCTACCCGGTGGTGGGCGCCACGATCCGGCTGGGAATCCTGGCGCGAGAAAAGCGGCTCAAGATCAACCCAATCGCCGACACGGTGCCGGTGGAGCATGCGCAGCATGGCGCCTGGGTGACCGGCGGAGTGCTGGTGGCGGTGCTGATCGGCCTGAGCCACAGCCTCTGGAGCAGCCATCCCCTGGGTCTGATCGTTACCGGCAGCGCTGTGCTGTTCAGCTTCGGGCGCCTGCTAACGACCCGGCTGGTCTGGCAGCGCTTTCTCTGGGCTATCGCCAGTGCCTGCGGCCTGCTTCTGCTGGGGCTGCATCCGGCCGTGGAGCGGTTCAGCGATGTTCCCTGGAGCCCCCTGTTCTGGCAGTCCCATTTCTGGATGGGAATGTTGCTCACCGCCCTGTTGCTGAGCTCAACGGCGCTGCAGCCCTTGATTGGTCATTCCGTGCAGGCCAGGCGCATTCACATCAGCAGCAATCTGCTGGTGGCTTTGCTGCTGGCCATGCAAGCGATCTCGGGAACGCGAAATCTGCTGCTGCACTAAGCCAACGCTGAAAGCTGCTGACGCAACCAGGGAAGGCTCAGGCCGATCACGTTGGAATAACAGCCATCCAAGCCATCGATGCAGAGGCCGCCGCGGCCCTCGAGGGCAAAACCACCAGCGCATTGCAGCGGTTCTCCACTGGCCACATAGGCCTCGATCTCGGCCTGGCTGAGCGGGGCAAAGCGCACCACCGTGTCCACGCAAGCCAACAGCTCAGGTTGTCCGCGACGGATCAGGCAATGGCCCGTCAGCAGAGATCCGCAGCCGCCAGCCATCCGCTGCCAACGCTCGATCGCTTCGCCTGGCCCTGAGGGCTTGCCGAACACCTGCCCTTCAAAACTGAGCACCGAATCACAGCCCAGCACAGCAGTGATCTCGGCATCGCCCACCCGATCAAGCGTCTGGGCGACAGCTGTGGCCTTGGCCTGAGCCAGCAGTTTCACCAGCTCTGCGGGCTCCGCATGCTGGATCTGATCTTCATCCACACCGCTGACGCGCACCTGATGCGGGATTCCCGCTTGCTCCAGCAAACGGCGACGCGCCGGCGAGGCGGAAGCAAGCATGAGCACGGGAACACACCGCAGAACAACGCTCCGTAGGCTGCCAGGGACGGAAGGCTTCGCCATCGCTCACCCCACCGACCTGCTGGATCGACGCAGCCGTGACCGGGCCTGCCGGGCCATGGGATGCCTGCCCTTCTCTGAAGCGCTCTATCGGGATCTTCAGCAGCAAGGCTTGGATGCCGGCGACCTCTGGAGCGAACCCAGCCGCTACGGCCGCAAAACACGCTGGTTCCGCAACAGCGAAGCCCTCGAAGACGACCTGCGTTGGCTGATCAGCGTGGGCGTGCTGCGCCGGGAAGTGGATGGGCAAGGGCTGACCAGCCGTTTCAGGCTCACGCCCCTGGGTCGCCAGCTGCTCGATGACGACCCCGCACTCCTGCAGCGTTCGATTCCGGTGTTGGAGCGTCTGCGTCACGGCCTGCGTCGGCACTGGCCGCTGTGACCGGCACCACGCCGCGCCCCCTGATGGTGCTGGGCACCTCCAGCGGTGCCGGCAAATCGCTGATGACTGCGGCGCTGTGCCGGGTGCTCCAACGCCGTGGGGAACAGGCGCTGCCCTTCAAGGGGCAGAACATGAGCAACAACGCCTGGGTGGATGCCGATGGCGGCGAGATGGCCTACTCCCAGGCCATGCAAGCCTGGGCGGCGGGCCTTGAGCCCTGCTGCGCCATGAATCCCGTGCTGCTGAAACCACGGGGAGACAGCACCAGTGAGGTGATCCATGGGGGCCAGAGCGTGGGGATCGCCCGCGCCGAGCACTACTACCGCGACTGGTTCCGCCCCGGTTGGCAGGCGATCCGCACCGGCCTGATGCAGCTCCAGCAGCAATGGCCTCAAGGCCGGCTGGTGCTGGAGGGGGCGGGAAGCCCGGTGGAAGTGAACCTGCAACGCCGCGACCTCACCAACCTGCGCCTGGCCCAGTACCTGCGGGCCAACTGCCTGCTGGTGGCCGACATTGAGCGCGGCGGTGTCTTCGCCCAGATCGTTGGGACGCTCGCTTTGCTGCGCCCGGTGGAGCGCCCGCTGATCAAAGGCATCCTGATCAACCGCTTCCGCGGCCGTAGGGAGCTGTTTGATGAGGGTCGCCAATGGCTGGAAGCCAACACCGGGGTACCGGTGCTGGGGGTGATGCCCTGGCTCAACGAGCTGTTTCCACCCGAAGATTCCCTCGATCTGCTGGAACGCAAACCCACCCACGGGGCCACCGATCTGGAGATCGCTGTGCTGCGGTTGCCCTCCTTGAGCAACTTCTCCGATCTCGATCCGCTCGAAGCCGAAGCCAGCCTGAAGCTGCGCTGGATTCAACCCGGGGAACCCCTGGGTGAGCCGGATGCGGTGATTCTTCCGGGAAGCAAGCAGACGCTGCGGGATCTCGAAGCGTTGAACAGCTGTGGACTGGCCGATCAACTCAGGGCCTACGCCCAGGCTGGGGGGTCCGTCCTGGGCATCTGCGGCGGCATGCAGATGCTGGGCAAAACGTTGGACGATCCGGAGGGACTGGAGGGCACCGATCAGCGGGGACCCCAGAGCGGCTTGGGCCTCCTGCCCCTGGAAACCACCTTCAGCGGAACGAAACGGCTGAGCCAGCGCAGCATCTATGGCCTCTGGCCCATGGAAACACCGCTGAACGGTTTTGAACTGCACTACGGCACCACCACCCCAGATCCCGGTCTTCAGCCGCTAAGCAGCGACCCTGGTTTGGGGTGGTGGGCTCCCGGGCCCAAGGGTTCGAGCGTGGTGGGCACCTACCTGCACGGCTTGCTCGACAACGGCCCCTGGCGACGGGCCTGGCTCAACCGGCTTCGCGAGCAACGGGGATTGCAACCGCTGGCCAACGATCCCAAGAACCACAGCGCCCACCGTGATCTGTTGCTCGATCGCCTCGCCGATGCCTTCGAGCAACATGTGAACCTTGCTCCATTGCTCCAGCCATGACGTCGATTCCTGTGCGCTGGCCCGATGGGCGCATCACCCACGAAACCATCGGCGAGGACTGGTTGGTGGCCGCCAGTGGAGCGGGCATCAGCATTCCCACCGGCTGCCTGGGGGGCAGCTGCGGGGCCTGCGAGATCGACGTCAACGGCAAGACGGTGCGCGCCTGCATCAGCACCGTTCCGGCGTCGAAATCAGCAAAACTCAGCGTTGAATTCGCCACCGACCCGCACTGGTGACTCGCCTTCGCCTCAGCCTGATGGCCCTGCTCACCGGCACCCTGAGCGGCGCCGGTGTGGCGGTTGTGATGGGCTGGATCGGCGCCTTGAGCCAGCTGCTCTGGGGAGATCCGGTGCTCGAGGGCTTGGATCGCGGCCTTCCCCTGGGCTGGTCGCTGCTGATCTGCGGCGGCAGCGGCTTGACCCTCTCGCTGCTGCATCGCCCCGGCCCCACCACGTTGCTACCGGAACTGCGGGACACCCTCAGTGATCTGCGTGATCCAGACCAGGCTCCAAAACGCGATGAAGCTCGCGGCCTTCTCGGAGCGACGCTGGCCCAGGTCGGGGGAGGCTGCATCGGGCCTGAAGCCCTGATGAGCCGAATGGCAGCCCTGATCAGTCAACGGATCTGGCGTGGTCGTGACCAGAAGCTGCAGGAGGCAACAGTGGCAGGAAGCCTTGCCTTTTTCGGAGCTCCACTGCTGGGGGGTGCTGTGGTGGGCGAGGTCTCTCACCCAAAAAGCCGCAAGCAGACCTTCCTCGACCGCTGGTTGCCCGGCAGCCTTGGCGGTGTTGCCGGGTTTGCTGCCTTCAATGGCCTGGGAACCGCCAGCGGTGGATCGCTGCAACGGCTCCCCTACATCTGGCCCAGCACCCTGGGGGAAGACCTCGGCAGCCTGAGCGCAGGGGTGCTTGGAGGAGCCATTGGCTGCGGCCTCGGCTGGTTGTTGCTGCAGTGGCGAGGCTGGCTGGAGCAGCGCCAATTCCTGGCCCGATGGCCCTGGTGGCCGCTGCTGACCGGCCTGCTGTTAGGGGCCTGCATGCACTGGTTGCCGTTGGTTCCCTTCGCCGGAGAAGACCAGCTGAGGCCCCTGCTGGAAGGCCAGAACTCAAGTGAGGCCTGGGTTCTGCTGCTCTCCGCGATCGTGAAACTGCTGATGCTCGGCCTTTGCCTGGAAACCGGCTGGCGCGGAGGGGTGTTCTTCCCCTTGTTCCTGGTGGCCTGCGCGCTTGGGATGGGACTACACCTGCTGTTGCCCGATCTGGGCAGCCTGGGCAGCTGGTGCGGCTCCCTCACAGGTGCGTTGTACCGCTTCATGCTTCCTGCACCCTTGGCAGTTCTGGTGCTCGGGGTTGCCCTCCTGCAAGGCCACGGAGCCGCTGGCCTGCTGGTGGGCCTCGCCATGGCCCACCTGATCAGGTCTCGTGCTGAGCGGGATGGTGGCCCTCCACTTCGCCCTTGAACACACGGCTGGCCAGGATGTCTGCCGCCTCAATCGTGGTGAGATCCTGTTTGGTGAGGGCTTCCCCCATCCGCGAAAACAACCGGTTGGCCTGACGCAGACGGGCCCGGTCCAACGCATTGCGAACCGATCGCGCATTGGCGAAGAAAGGCAGCTGCCGCCGGCGCGAGACGTAGTCGGAGAACGCCGTCTCGGCCTCGGCACTGAACTGGTAGTGCTGGGCCTCGAGGAGCAGGCCTGCAATCGCCATCAGCTCGTCGTCGCTGTAGTCGGGGAAATCGAGATGGTGCGCCACCCTTGAGGACAGGCCTGGATTGGAGCTGTAGAAGGTCTCCATCCGATCTCTGTAGCCGGCAAAGATCACCACAACGTCGCTGCGCCGGCTCTCCATCTCCTGCAGAAGAATCTCAATCGCTTCGGCGCCGTAATCGCGTTCGTTGTCTGGCTTGTAGAGGTAGTAGGCCTCATCGATGAACAGCACGCCACCCTGGGCACGCTTGAGCATCTCCTTGGTTTTTGGGGCGGTGTGACCCACGTACTGACCCACGAGATCGTCGCGGGTGGCCGTCACCACATGGCCTTTGCGGAGGTAACCCAGGCGATGCAGGATTTGCGACATCCGCTGCGCCACGGTGGTCTTACCCGTACCGGGATGGCCGGTGAACGACATGTGCAAACTGGGCGCGGTGCTGGGCAACTCCAGTTGCTGCCGCGCCTGATCCACCAGAAGAAGCGCTGCAATCTCCCGGATCCGCGTCTTCACCGGCGCCAGGCCGATCAGTTCACGGTCCAGTTGGTCCAACACCTCAGCCACACCGGAATCGGCGTAGGCCGAAGCCAGATCAACTGAGGAGGGCATCGATCTCTGCGGCAAAGGCGCGATCGGCTTCGCTCAGCTGGGCCTCAGGGCCGTCATCCTCCGGCCGGATCGTGATGTTCACGTAAGTGCGCCCAAAGCTGATGTCGGGAAAGCGCTGGGTCGCCTCGCTGTGGTCGCCGAGCTTGTCGAGAAAATCCCTGGTGGCGTCGTAGCTCTCGAACTCGAAACGACACTCGAGGCATACGGGTCGTTTCCGCTCCTGCCACTGATTCATCAGAGTCCCCGTTCAGCCTGAACCTGCTGAAAACCTAGAGGAGCGCCACCCGCTGGCAGCCCATCAAGCGCCCAGACCAGGCCTCGGCGTAGGCCCGATTGGCGGCCTGCTGCTCGGGGTCATCGGTGTCCAGCGGATGCGGCATCGTGCCGGCGATGGCGGCATTGGTGACGCAGAACATTGACTTCTGGAAGCTGACGCAGATCTGCACGTGCACATCCGTTTGGCCACGACCGTTGTCGTCGTACCAGAGGCTCAGTTCCTCGGGCAGGTGGCGGTACATGTCCTGCATGCAGAGGCTGGGGGGAATGCCCGCACCCATGCTCGGAATCGGGTCGGCGTAAAGGGCGCCGTACTTGAAATCACTGATGTCCGGTGAGATCTGCCGGGCCTGGGCGTTGTACGACACCGTTCCAAGGAAAGGCATGCCGCGAAAGAAAACGGCCTCCACGTAGGGCACTGCCACATCCACCAGGAACGTGAGACCCGCCTCGGGGGGAAGCACCCAGATGTCTTCACCACCGATCGTCACCTTGTATTCAATCGGGCTTCCGGCAGCCGCCACCAAGCCATCGCGGATGTGATGCACAACATCGTTGACGCAGGTGACTTCCTTGATCGCGTAGCGGCGGGCCAAGTCGACAAAGATGTCGCTCATCACACGCCAGAACAAGCCGAGGCAGTAGATGGTGGTGAGCGAACGGATGGCCTCAGGGGCGAAATCGGGATAGAGGCGGTTGTTGAGGGCCAAGAGAGGATCCCGCGCCGACTTGCGCTTGATGATCCGTTGGCAGGCCTCGGCGAATTCAGGCGTGTCGAGGTAGGCATCCAGCCCGCCGGTGCCATGCCAGAACATCGCCTTCTGGCAGTACTCGGCGTACTCGAAGTTGATGCGATCCCCCATCAGATGGGTCCAGAGGCGCTTGAAGCTGAAGCCCTCGTGGAAAAAGCGGAACACCGGAAAGGGATTCAGCATCTGCTGCTCGCCCTGATCCACCAGGTTCTTGCTGTAGGCATCGAGAACAAGCCCATAGCTCTCGAGCACATTCACCACCTGCAGCAGATGGTCGGGGGTGTCCTTGAGCAGCGGCGTATCGCTGAGCAAACGACGGATCAACTCCTCCTGATCAGGAAGCACCGGGGGTTGAACGGGGGATGCGGATGTCGGGGTCATGACAGATCTCCAGTGATCAGGCTGAGGCCCGTGGTGGCCGCCTCACTGAGGTTCGAAAGCAGCTCCGGAGCAAGGCCAAGCACCAGCACACCGAGGCTGAGGGCGATGGCTGGAGCCTGCTCCCGCAGCGCCACGCGGTTGAGGATATGGGGATTCACCACCTCGCCGGGGGCGATCGCCAGGCGACCGAAGAAAGCGCGGTTCACCAACAGCAGGAAGTACACCGCCGTCAGTCCCGATCCCACCATGGAAAGCAGCGTGGCCAAGGGGAAGGGCTGCAGGCTGCCGCGGAAGATCAGGAATTCAGAAATGAAGCCGGCCATGCCGGGAATTCCGGCACTGGCCATCACCCCGATGATCATCAAAGATCCGGTGAGCGGCAGGCCGCGCTGGGGGTTGAGAAGGCCACGCAAGACGTTGAGGTCGCGGGTGCCGGTCTGGGCGTAAACGACACCCACCACCAGGAACAGCACCCCGGAGATCAGGCCATGGCTCACCATCTGGAACAGGGCTCCCATCAACCCGAGCGGCGTGGCGGCGGCGGCGGCCAGCAGCACGTAGCCCATGTGGCCCACCGAGCTGTAGGCCACCATGCGCTTCATGTCGGTCTGGGCAATCGCCGCAAGTGATCCGTAGAGCACTGAGATTGCAGCCCAGCCAGCCAGCCATGGAGACGCCAGCTGCCAGGCATCGGGGAACAAACCAAGGCAGAAACGCAGCAGGCCGTAGGTGCCCAGCTTGAGCAGCACACCTGCCAGAAGAACCGACACCGGTGTGGAGGCCTCGGTGTGGGCATCCGGCAGCCAGGTGTGGAAGGGGAAAAGGGGGATCTTGATGCCAAAGCCGATCAACAGAGCACCCATCAGCAGAAGCTGGGCAGTCATGCCCAGTTCACCGGCAAGGATCGGGCGCAGGCTGAAGTCCATGGTTCCGGTGACCAGGGCAATACCAAGGAAGGCACCCAGGATCAGCACGCCAGAGACGGCGGTGACGATCAGAAACTTCGTGGCGGCGTAGGCCCGGTTGGCACCACCCCATACAGCGATCAGCATCCAGAGGGGGATGAGCTCCAGTTCGTAGAACAGGAAGAAGAGCAGAAGGTTCTGGGCCAGGAAGGCACCATTCACCGCTCCGGAAATCACCAGCAACAGGGCGAAGTAGACCCGGGGGCGGTTTTCGATCGTGCGCGACGCGATGGCCGCCACCAGGCAGAGCACCCCATTCATCAACACCAGCGGCAACGACAAACCGTCCAGCGCCAAGGCGTAATCCAGGCCGATGGCATGCACCCAGCGGGCCTGTTCCACCAACTGCAAACCTGCGTCGGCGGCATCGAAGGGCAGCAGCAGGGCGAAGCTCGCCAAGCACTGCACCACCAGCAGCACGATGGACACATCGCGCAGGCGTGCACTGGACGGGGATCCCGGCCAAAGGATCAGAGCCAGAGCCCCGAGGAAGGGAATCAGAAGCAGGAGGGAAAGAAGCATCTCGGGGCGATCAGGTGAGGAACCAGCTCACCGCGGTGAGGAAAAGAACGATGGCCAGGAGCACCGTCAGCACGTACGACTGGCTCTGGCCGCTGACGCTGAGCTTGAGGCTGTCGGCACTGGCCAGGGAGAAGCGCGCCACTCCATTGAGAAGACCATCCACCACATTTCGGTCGAACCAGGAGGCCAGGCGAGAGAAGCCAGCCACCACGTTGACGATGGTGAGGCGATAGAAGCGCTCGGTGTAGAAGTCGTAGGCAAGCAGGTCCTGCCACCAGCGCAGCACAGGATTCAGCGAGCGGGACCAGGCCTTGCTCAGGGGGAGAACGGCGCCAGCGAGCAGGCCCAACAGTCCGCTTCCCACCACCAGAGCTGCTGCCCAGAGGGGGAAGGCCAACAAACCATCGAGCGACTCAAGCCGCACCAGCAACAGCGGAGTGATCAGCACGATCACGGTGAGCGCCACCATCGGGAACGCCATCTGCCAGTTCACCTCGGCAGCCCGGCGGGACTTGATCAGGGAATTCCCCATGAACACATGGCGGAACACCCGCACCAGACCCATGGCGGTGAGTGCGTTGGTGAGCAGGAACACCGCCATGAACGGCACCGAGCGCACGCTCAGCAGCTCAATCGACTGGGCCAGGGCCAGGAAGCCACCCAGGGGCAGGAAGCCCACCAGACCAGCACCACCCACAAGAAACGCCGTGGTGGTAGCCGGCATGCGGCTGCCCAATCCCCCCAGCTCGGTGATGTCCTGACAGTTGGTGGAGGCAATCACGCCGCCAATGCTCATCGACAGCAGCGCCTTGGACACGGCATGGGTGAACAGCAGCAACAAGGCCAGAACAGGGATCTGCAGCGCAATGGCGATGAAGACAAGGCCCATGTGGGCCGTTGTGGAATACGACAGCGTGCGTTTGATGTCCACCTGAGCCAGGGCCACCAAAGAGCCACCGATCGCACTGATGCTGCCGATCACAAGCATCACGCCGATGGCGATGGGCGAGAGCTGAAGGATCGGCATCACCTTCAGCAGCACGATGGCGCCGCAGGTCACCACCACCGAGTTCCTCAGAATCGAAGCAGGGTTCGGACCCTCCATGGCTTCGTCCAGCCAGAGGTGCATGGGGAACTGGGCGCATTTGCCCGTTGGGCCTGCAACCAGGCCCAAACCCAACAGCGTTGCCGCCAAGGGAGAGAGGGTGTCTTGAGCCGCCCAGGCGTAGAGGTCGTTGAACCCCATCACCCCGGAATAGCTGCAGAGCGCCACCACACCCATCAGCAGCAGCACATCACCAACGCGCTTGGTGAGGAAGGCATCCCGGGCTGCTGTGACCACCAGGGGTTGGGCATACCAGAAACCCACCAATAAATAAGTGGAGAGCGTCAGCATCTCCAGCAGGAAATAGCTCTGGAACAGGGAGTCGCTGAGCACGACGCCACTCATCGCACCCTCGAAAAAACCAAGCAGGGCAAAGAAGCGGGCCAACGCCCATTCCTTGTCCATGTAGCCCAAGGAATACACCTGCGACAGCAAGCTGAGGCCCGTGATCAGTTCCAGGGCCACCAGGTTGGTGAGCGACAGGCTAAAGCTGATGTTCAGCTCCAGATCAGCCACGCTGAGCCAGGGGAAGGCCAGATCCACCGGCCCTGATTGGTACACCTCCTGCAGGATCAGGCTTCCGTGGGCGAAGGCCAGCAGGGTGAGAAGAATGTTGAGGTAGGCCGCCGGTCGATGGGCATCTCGGCGGAACCAGCCACAGGCCCAAGGGAGAGAAACCAGCATCCCGATGAACCCATAGAGCGGGATCAACCAGGCGGTCTGGATGGGAAGCGAAAGCTCCGGGGTCAAAACGGCGAGCGGGATGGTGATCGAGCTGGTCGCTGGTTGGCCGGCGAATCTAGGAGCCGGTCAGGAGCAAAAGGGCTCTTTGTGAACGGCTGTGAGGAGGCTTTTATGCAATCAGCTGCGGCGAGCTGCACCACTGCCGGCCAACACCGGCTCCACCTCTTTATGAGGACGGGCAATGATGTGAGCAGCGACGAGGCCGTCGCCCACGCGCTCGCAGGCATCGGCACCGGCACGCACAGCGGCATTCACTGCACCGGTTTCGCCACGCACCATCACCGTGACGTAGCCACCACCCACGTACTCACGGCAGATCAGGCTCACCTCAGCAGCCTTGGTCATCGCATCGGCTGCCTCAATGGCAGGAACCATGCCGCGGGTTTCGATCATGCCCAATGCCACACCGGGAACGATGGGGGAAGGGGTGGCAGCGGGCTTGGTCACGGCTGAGCCGCCTCCGGATCCGGTGTTGGAAGCGCTGCTGCGACGCGTTGTGGTGGACGCGCGACGGGTGGTTGAAGCAGGAGCTGCCTTGGCGGGAGTCGACGCGGGAGCAGGAGTGCTGGCCACAGGCTTCACGTCCACAGTCTTGTTCGCCGCGGCGGTGCTGCGGGTGGTGCGACGACGGGGGGTGGGGGAAGGAGTGGCCATGGATTGGTAGGTGTGGAAGCGGAACGGAAACGGCGGAGGGAAGTGAAGGATCCCTATCCGTCCGGATTCCAGAAATCGATGATGCCACCGATGGTGAGATCGGTGAGAACGGTGTTGTCAGGGCAGGCATGCCGGGCAGCCGAACCGCTGGCGGTGAACACCCAGTTGCCCTCACGGGCACCCACGGGATCAACAGCCACCAGCTTCTTGCCCTTGTTGTTCTTGAGAATGCGCAGGTGCATGTGATCCAGACCGGCAACCCGGTAGGAGCAGACCAGCGTTCCCATCACCTGCATGATCTCCATCAGCTGGCCTTGCCTCCCGCGGGTTTGCTGGGGCTGGGGGATGAAGAGGGGGCGGAGGTCTTCGGGGGGTCGGGTTCCCAGTGGTCAATGATCCCCACGATCGTGAGGTCACTGGGATACGACTTGCTGCCGGCGGCTTCACGGGCGGCCGAGCTGCTGACGCAGATCACCCAGTCTCCAGGTTTCGCACCCACCGCATCGACGGCCACCTTCTTGGTGCTGCCATCCAGAACCACCTGGAGGTGTTTGTGCTCGAAATCGGGAATCCGGTTGGTGGAAACGAGCGGCTTGACGACCTTGACGATGAGCATGATCAGTGAGCCTCCGGAAGTTGCGGGTCGAGCGTGGAACCGACGACCTCGGCCGGAGCCGTTTGGTTGCGGTCGCGAATGGTGAGACAAGTGTGGAGCAGACCCTCATCAACGAGAGCTGCGTAGCGATCAGCGATGGCCTGGTTCACCCGTTGGCAATCAGCGATGGCCCGTTCCCGAGCACCGGGCACGCGGCCGGAATAGTCGAAACGCACCACAACCGGAATCGGCAGATCCCGGGACACATTCAGACCCTTGAAAATTTTCACGCCCACATCGAGATCGGGGGCGCCCTCCTCGACGGTGTCGAGGTGAGCGAAATACGTGAGGTTGCGCAGATGCACCTCTTTAAAACCAATGCCAACGCCAATGAAACGCTCGGCGTGCCCGGCATCCGGGTAGGTGCCCCCGTGAAGATCCTGCACGTAGTCGATCTGGGAGAAGTTATTGGCGAGCAAACGGGTCAGGAACGACACCATCCCGGCATCCATGGGGCCAGGAGCAGAGCTCTCAACGGCTTCAGCAATCTGTGCCATGGCTTGATCGGCACTCATCGATGCCGTGGCGGCATGCAGTTCCCTGGCGCAGAGCCAACGGTCGAGCACCATTTCGCTGTCACGGCTTGGGGGATGCACCCGGATGGCATCGGTGTCGGTGTCGAGGCCGATCAGCAGAAGATCAACGGAGGCACCGCAACAGAAGCTGTTTTCCACCGACTCACGGAAATCGAGCAGGCGTTGATGACCCGCCGCTGCCGCCAGTTCGTCATTGCTGCCATGGGCAGCGCAGCCCTGATGGGAGGGATCGAGAGAACTGAAGTGGTACGTCACCACCTTCAGGTAACGGGTCGGTTCCGTGGAGGGATTGGGTGAACCTTCGCGGTAGCGACGGTGCTCGGTTTTGACCCAGCGGTTCACCGTGTTCTCCACATCGAACATGGCGCCAGCGTGGGAACGGCGACGCACAGCGCTGAAGGGAATGCGCAGGGCATAGGCCACGGTATGAGCCAACCGACCATCGGCACAGGGCGTCAGGTCGAGCAGATGGATCCCACAGTCGAGCAGGAACTGTTCGAACTCCCGGGAGGCAGCACTGCCCGTACCGGCATCCAGAGGATCGTCCTGGAAGAAGCGGTCACTGAACAGTCGGTGGCTTTCGAACACACACCATGCGAACAGGGCGCGCATGTCGAGGGGGCGAACCCAGGCCCGCTGCAGGATGTGATCCGGCAGATCAAAGCCGAGTTCGGCCCGGCACAACCGCTGGGCCTGGGGAATGAAATCGGTTTCGTGCTGAAGCGCTGAAACCTGCTGCAGCAGGGGAACAATCCGATCAAAGCGCCCCTTGATCTCCTGCTCATAGGCCTGAAGACGGGCATTCGACGCTGCATCCGTCAACGGATGGCGCCGGTGGGTGATCGGGAGAGAGCTGCGGCTCAGATTGACAGGAACCGCCCGGGTGGCTGCCTTTTCACGGCGGACCCAGCCTGGCTGAGTGGGAGCGGGACGCTGAACGTCCTTGCTGGAGCGAATCCGACCACCACCAACCGGGGCGCCGCCCAGTTGAGCGGCCTTGCCCGCGGTGGTGAGGGCACGGCGCCGATCCAGAGCGGCCTTGCGGGTGGAGGACTCCACGTCAGACGTGGTCTGAATGGAATCAGACGTTGTAGCCAGCTGTTGAAGCTGACGACGGGTGGGTGCCGAGGGGGCCTGAGGTCGCCCGCCACGGAGAGGCTTGGAGCGAACCATCAATGGATCAGCCCCGTGCGCCGCCGGAGACGGTGATCAGGGAACCTTTCGCGGTGTTGCCGCTGGAACCGGTCACACGGCTCACAGGCCATTCGTTCTCCTCGTTGCGCTTGCGCTCGAAGGGAGACATGGCACTCATTGGGCCAGGACGGCTGGGATTACGACGGCGGGCCGAAGCACCCTCAGTACCGGTCACGTGTTCACCACGATCCCAGTCATCACCAGTGATCTTGGTGGAGGAGCCCTCGCCGGTCACCCGGGATGCAGGCTTCTCGGAAGGCTCGCTGACCACAGCCACGGTGGGCTGGAACTGGCGCTGCTGACGGTTCTGGAACTCGCGGTTGTCGAAGCGGAACTGCTCGGTACCGGTCACCTTGCCGCCAGCCATGTCAAAAGGGCCGGTGATGCGATTCCCCTGCTCATAGGAGGTACCCGTCACACCGGACGCGGCCTCACGTTGCTGCTGAGCAGCACGGGCTGGAGACACCACGCTGAAGCGGGTCCAGGCGGCACCCTCAGGAGCTTGGCCGTGGGTGTCGGTGCCAGCAGGAGCGTCAGCGCCGCAGGCAGCGGCCAACTGATCAGCACCCACGTAAGGCGTGCCGGTGACGGCTTCACAAGCACCACGCTTGTCGCCGGTCATCACACCACCCACACCAGGCTGGATGCCGGTCATGGCAGCGGAAGGGGTGCCGACACGCACAGGCGTGCGCTCACGGATGGCCTGAACTGCAGGGGTGCCGCAGTGCTGGCCGGCCTGCTCAAGACCTGCATAGGGGGTGCCGGTAACAGCCTGGCAGCTGCCGGGCTCATCGCCAGTCACGTTCTCTGAACGGCCCGTACGGGTGCCGCTCACAACCTGGTTGCGGTTGGTGACGCTGAAACCCACTTTGGCTGCTTCGGGTTCGGGCTTGGAACCACAGAAGGCATTCACCTGCTCGGCACTGATGTATTGATCACCCGTCACGCGGTGGCAGGAGCCGAACTCATCGCCGGTTACCTGAGCCGAACGGCCCACCATGGTGCCGGTCACACCAGTGCCGGAGAGAGTTCCGGAAAGGCCCACCTTGGCGGCAGGACGACCTTCGGACAGGGGATCTGAGCCGAGGTACTGATCGCCGGTGAGGCTGCGGTTGGCACCGGCTTCATCGCCAGTGACGCTGGCGGAGCGACCCACCATCACACCACTCACAGGACGGCCCTGTTCGGTGAGGCTGTGGCCCACCTTGCGCGGGGAGGTCAGCCCACCACCGCAGTAGGCAGCGGACTGGTTGGCGGAGATGTACTCGGTGCCGGTCACGCTCTTGCAGGTGCCGGGCTCATCGCCGGTGACCTTTTCGGAACGGCCGACTTCATTGCCGGTGACGCGGTTGCCGTGGCTGGTGGCGGTGACGCGCACCTTGGCCGGAGTGGTGGCAGCGGGAGCGGTCTGGCAGAAGGTCTGGAAGACTTCGGCGCCCAGGTACTCGGTACCGGTGATCGAACGGCAGGTGCTGGCCTCGTTACCGGTGGTTTTCACCGAGCGGTTGGCCTGGGTGCCGGTCACGGTCTGGCCGCTTGTGGTGGTGCTTTCACCCACCTTCCAGTGGGCATCAGCGGCAGCGGCTTGCTTGGCGCCGTGGCGGTTGGGACCGGTGGGGCGAGTCACACCAGCGCTTTGCTTGTTGCGAGCACCGGCCTTGGTGCGCAGCTCACGCACCTGTTGGGCCAACTCACGGCTGGTGAGGTCAGGGTTGGCCTGACGGGCAACGGCTGCTGCGCTGGTGGGTTGCTTGCCAGCGGTTTTGCCGTGCTTCGACATGGCATCACGACGGGCCAACACCAGCGCGCGGCTGGGGTTCTCGATGGCACGACGCTTGGGAGTGGCCGAACGGCGCTCGGTGCGGGCAGACAACTTGGGAGCCGGTGCACTGAGGGAAGCCTTTTCAGCGGCACGCTTACCACCGCAGCCACAGCTCTTTGTGGTTTCAGCACGTGCAGCTGCAGGAGCAGCGGCCTGGGTCTGACGGGCAACATCAGCGCGGTTGCGATCGCGGCTGGTGTCGGCGGTCTTACCGCGGCGGGACAGGGCATCACGACGGGCGAGCACCAATTCGCGGCTTGGATCGCGATGCGGCTTGACCTGGGAGCTGCGGTTTGCAGGAGCAGCTGTGAAGGATGTGGCCCGCTGCGGAGCTACAGCAGCGGGGGTGGCAGGTGCAGAGGCAGGCTCAGCAGCTGCGGCCGCGTTGGTGCGGGTGGGACGGGCATCAGCAACGGTGCGAACACGGTTGGCGCCATCACCAGCCGCTACCGAGGACTTCTTACCGGAAGTGGTCAGCGCCTTGCGGCGTTCAAGTGCGAGTTCGCGACTGGAGAGTCTTGCCATGTCCGCCCGAGGATGTCGTCGTGAAGTGGAAGGGCACTTGCCCCTCCGGAAAAAGCTGGAGCCCTGATCAGGTCAGGGCTCGGAACCAAGGGTTCGAAGGATCAGCGTCCTTCGAAGACCACGAAGCAGGCACCCTGGCTCTGGGTGTAGGCGTCGTAACCGACGATGCGCACGTGGTGGTCGGGGTATGCGCGGTGGCAAGCCTCGAGCTCACTGACAACGACGTTCAGATCCTTCTCACCGAAGAAGGGGAGCTTCCAATACGACCAGTAGGTGGCCATGGAGTTGCTGGGGTGGACGTGCTCGACGAGCGGGCTCCAACCCTGGGCAATGATGTAGGCGATCTGGTCGTAGATCTCGTCCTGGGTCATCGGCGGGAGGAAGCCGAAGGTCTCCAGGGTGGCGACTGTTTGATAGTCACCCACGGTGCTCTGGAAAGGCATGGGGATCCTGGGTGTAAGAAAAAGGGGTGGCCGGTTGCATCAACCGGCCGTTGAGACGATCAGTTCTGGACGTCGAGCTTGTCGACGGTGTCGAACTCGAACTTGATCTCCTTCCAGGTCTCGAGGGCGATGGCCAGCTCGGGGCTGTGCTTCGCGGCTTCCGTGAGGATGTCGCGGCTCTCTTTCTCGAGATGACGGCCGGCGTTGCGTGCCTTGACGCAGGCCTCGAGGGCCACACGGTTGGCAGCAGCACCTGCAGCGGAGCCCCAGGGGTGACCGTGGGTACCACCACCGAACTGAAGAACGGAGTCGTCGCCGAAGATGGTGACCAGGGCGGGCATGTGCCACACGTGGATACCGCCGGAAGCAACGGCGAACACGCCAGGCATGGAACCCCAGTCCTGATCGAAGAAGTTGCCGCGGCTGCGGTCTTCGGGCACGAAGGATTCGCGCAGCTGGTCGATGTAGCCGAGGGTGGTCTGACGATCACCTTCCAGCTTGCCGACCACGGTGCCGGTGTGGAGCTGGTCACCACCGGACAGACGCAGACACTTGGCGAGAACGCGGAAGTGGATGCCGTGCTTGGGGTGACGGTCGATCACCGCGTGCATGGCGCGGTGGATGTGCAGCAACATGCCGTTCTTGCGGCACCACTTCGACAGACCGGTGTTGGCCGTGAAGCCACCGGTGATGAAGTCGTGCATGATGATCGGCATGCCGAGTTCCTTGGCGAACTCAGCGCGCTCGTACATCTCCTCGGGAGTGTTGGCGGTCACGTTGAGGTAGTGACCCTTGCGCTCGCCGGTCTCCTGCTCGGACAGCTTGATGGCTTCCGCAACGAATTCGAAGCGGTTCTGCCAACGCTGGAAGGGCTGGGAGTTGATGTTCTCGTCGTCCTTGGTGAAGTCCAGACCGCCGCGCAGGCACTCATAGACAACACGGCCGTAGTTCTTACCGCTCAGGCCGAGCTTCGGCTTGATGGTGCAACCCAGCAGAGGACGGCCGTACTTGTTCATCCGGTCGCGCTCGACCTGGATGCCGTTCGGCGGGCCGTAGCAGCTCTTGATGAACGCCATCGGGAAGCGGATGTCTTCCAGACGGAGGTGGCGCAGAGCCTTGAAACCAAACACGTTGCCGACCAGGGAGGTCAGAACGTTGGTGATGGAACCCTCTTCGAACAGGTCGAGGGGGTAGGCGATGAAGGCATAGAAAGACTCCTTGTCCCCAGGGACGTCTTCGATGCGGTAGCAACGGCCCTTGTAGAAGTCGAGATCGGTGAGGAGCTCGGACCACACAGTGGACCAGGTGCCGGTGGAGGATTCAGCAGCCACAGCAGCGGCAACTTCTTCCTTGGGCACACCTTCTTGGCCAGTGCACTTGAAGCAGGCCAGCAGGTCGGTGTCGAGGGGGACGTAATCAGGAGTCCAGTAGGTATCCCTGTACTCCTTGACCCCAGCGTCGTACTTCTTGCTCATGGGAAAACTCCGTTAGGTCGGTGAAGAGATTGAGACGTTCGCGTGCCTCGTCAGAGGCTCAGCGGAAGATCTCAGTCCTTCTGACCAAGGAAGTTGCCGTTGCCCAGTGCAGGCTCCACTTCGCGGTGGGGGCGGGCAATGATGTGAGCGGCGACCAGGCCGTCACCGACGCGCTCGCAAGCGTCAGCGCCAGCGCGCACAGCAGCGTTGACAGCGCCAGTTTCGCCGCGAACCAGAACGGTGACGTAGCCGCCGCCGACGAACTCACGACCGATCAGGCGCACTTCGGCAGCCTTGGTCATGGCATCAGCTGCCTCGATGGCGGGGACCAGACCGCGGGTCTCGATCATGCCGAGGGCGATGCCCATGGTTTCGTTAGCCATTGCCTACCGGGAGAAGGGATGGAATGTTCGCTGGGGACATTGCTTCGCCAGAACCCTTCCCGTCAAGCGATTTGGACGACTTTCTCGATCACTGTCCATAGTGAACCAAATAAGCCGGGCTTATCACCCTGTGCCTCACTGTTCCGGTCTGCTGTGGTGGTACGTGTGATCACATCCCCACAAGACGTTGTCGGCACCGGTGAAGCTCCATAGATTCACATTGCGTCACCTTCCCAAAGCCTTGCTGCGGGGTGGAATGTTCAACCCAAATGGGTGTCGCTGGGTCGAATTCAGAGATTGTTAGCTCCTAGCCCCAACCAGCCCGCACAATGGAAGCCCTCTTTTGATAGCCCTCCTTGGCGCTTCAGCTCACCATTGCCACGGGCAACCCGATCAAGGTTGCCGAAATCGAGGCCATGCTGGGACCGCTTCCTCTGGACGTGCAGCGTCAACCTGCCGATCTGGACGTTGAAGAGACGGGAAGCACCTACCGCGATAACGCTGAGCTGAAAGCCAGCGCTGCAGCCCTGCGCACCGGTTGCTGGGCCTTGGCCGACGATTCAGGGCTTGAGGTGGATGCCCTTCAAGGGGCACCGGGTCTGTATTCCGCCCGCTACGCCGAGGGAAACGACGCCAAGGTGCAGCGGATCCTGGAGGAGCTGGTGGGATCGCCTTATCGGAGTGCCTGTTTCCGCAGCACGATGGTGTTGTGTGATCCCTCCGGCAGCTGTCGTGCCGCCGCGGAGGGCATTTGCTGGGGCGAACTCCTGAGTGCCCCGGCCTACGCCGGCGGCGGATTCGAATCCCTGCTTTGGGTGCGGGAAGCCCGTTGCACCTACGGCGAACTGAATGCGGCTCAGCTCAGCCGCCTCGGCAGCCGCGGGAAGGCAGCGCGAGCTCTGGCACCCCAGATGCGTGAGCTGCTGAACCTGAGCTAACCCGAACTGATCTGAGCGCTCAGCGCAGCCTTGCGTTGCTGTTGATGTGGTCGATGGCGCGCATCGCCGCCGCGGCCGCTTCTTCCACATCACCTTCCCGTCCCGCCAGGGTGAGACGTCCGAAAGCACCCACCGCTTTCACGTCCACCAAGGTGATGTTGGAGGCTTTTTCTGCTTCGTTGGCAGCGATCAAGACGTATCCGGCCGGCTCCGTCTCCAGAATGAACATGCTCATCCCGGCTTCAATCATTGAGCCGCGTCGGTTCTGCCGGTTGATCAGCACGGCATGGTCGGGCGTAATCGCCCGGATCACCTCCGTCCAGCTCACATCAGCTGGAGAACGCTGATCGATGGTGCTCCCGATCGCTTCCAGCACCACATCTCCGGAATGGAGCACCGTGCTCTGGTCGCGGTGATAGAGGGCCATCGAGCCGAACGCCCGCTCCACCACCATCTGGCCGAGACGAACGTTGCTTGCCTTCAGGGCGATGTCCGTCACCCGGTGCACCGCCATGCCCGGTGACACCTCCATCCAGAGGCAGGCATCTCCTGGGATGGGCAGAAATCCCTGGCTCACCGAACCCATGTAGGCCGCGAGTTGCGGCTGTAGCGAGTCGATGAAGACGTGGGTGCGCAGTTCGATCGACTGCACATGGCTGTTCTGCCGCAACAGCCTGGGCGACTCCGAATCCGTTGTGACAACACAGCTCGCCCCCCCCTGCTGGGGGGTCACCTCAGTGCCGGTGACGAGAGCACTACCGCCGCGTCGCCGCTCCCGAGCATCGAAGCTGGCAAAACGGGTCATGGCGGGGAGTGTACCGGACGAATTCAGCTCAAACGGGCCAATAAAGAGTTAGAGCCTGCGGTCTTGCGCCTTGAAAAACAGCCGATAACTTCCGGAGAACCCCTCTAGAGATCTTGCAATGACTGAGCAGTCTTCTTTAAAGCCAGTGGATCTCAACGCTGATCAAGCCCTTGGGATGGTGAGCTTCGGCCTGATGCAACGGCTTGCGCAGGATGGCCAGGTGGATCTGCCCTGGCTGGAGGCATCAGGAAACGCAGACAGTGAGCGTCTGCGCCAGCTGCGTCAACGGCTGGAACTGACGTCGTTGGCCATCGAAACCGGTGCGCCCCTCACCACCGCGGAGGTGAGCATGCTGTTGGGGGCCCGCCCTGGAACGGAAAAGGTGGAACGCGGTGGCCTTATCGCCCGCCGGGTCAGCCGCAACGTCTGGCGCTTGAGCAAAGCAGAGGAGAGCGATCGCTCCGATCGCTACGACGGATTCCGCCGCCGCCTTTGAACTCAAGCCAGGGCCTGCCTGGCCGGAGCGATCCCAAAGAGTTTGAGCGACATTTCCACTCCTCAGCGGATTTTTTCGCAGCTTGGAGAGGTTGATCATCAAGGGAGCGGCCGATGGCCGGGCCAACGCTGCTGAAGGAGTCGGGGCCGCGCGAGGTGTTCTGCGGCCTCACCTCGATTGTGTGGCTGCATCGGCGCATGCCCGATGCCTTTTTTCTTGTGGTTGGGTCACGCACCTGCGCCCATCTGATCCAGAGCGCCGCAGGGGTGATGATTTTTGCCGAGCCCCGTTTCGGCACAGCCATTCTCAGCGAGCGGGATCTGGCTGGCCTCGCCGATGCCCACGACGAACTCGACCGGGTCTGCAGGGAACTGCTGCAACGCCGCCCCGAGATCCGCACGCTGTTTCTGGTGGGGTCCTGCCCCAGCGAAGTGATCAAGCTGGATTTGGCCCGGGCCGCCGAACGACTCAACGACGAGCTGTCCGGCCGAGTGCGGGTGGTGAACTACTCCGGCAGCGGCATTGAAACCACGTTCACCCAGGGGGAAGACGGGGCGCTGGCGGCCTTGGTGCCCCTGCTCCCCGCCAGCGATGAGCGTCAGTTGCTGCTGGTGGGAACCCTCGCTGATGCTGTTGAAGACAGGCAGATGCACCTGTTCCAGCGGATGGGCATCGAGACGATTCGGAGCCTGCCGCCACGGCAATCGACCGACCTGCCCGCCGTGGGACCGGGAACCACGGTGCTGCTGACCCAACCCTTTCTCACGGAAACTGCGCGCCTGCTCAGCGACCGCGGTGCGACGGTGCTCACGGCTCCCTTCCCGCTGGGGGCCGAGGGAAGTCGCCGCTGGATGGAGGCTGCTGCTGCTGCCTTCCATCTGCCTGATGAACGGGTCGCTGCTGTGCTCGATCCGTTGATGGAGCGCGCCCAGAGCGCCCTGGCCCGCCATCGCGCCGTGCTGGAGGGCAAGCGGATCTTCCTGCTTCCCGAATCCCAGCTGGAACTGCCCCTGGCCCGGTTTCTGCAACGGGAATGCGGCATGGAACTGGTGGAGGTGGGCACGCCTTATCTGAACCGCGAACAGATGGCTGCCGAGCTGGCCTTGCTCCCCGATGACGTCCCCGTGATGGAGGGGCAACACGTGGAGCAGCAACTGGACCGGGTTCGCGCCAGCCAGCCCGACCTGGTGGTGTGCGGGATGGGCCTGGCCAATCCGCTGGAGGCCGAAGGCATCGCCACCAAATGGTCGATCGAACTGGTGTTCAGCCCGATCCACGGCATCGACCAGGCCGGCGACCTAGCGGAACTGTTTTCGCGGCCGTTGCGTCGCCGGCAACTGATTCGACCTGGCCTCCACCCCAGCAGCCCCGACCCAACCGTGCACGCCTGATCCCATGCAACTCACGCTCTGGACCTACGAAGGGCCACCCCATGTGGGGGCCATGCGCATTGCCGCCTCCATGCGCGGCGTTCATTACGTGCTCCATGCCCCCCAGGGGGACACCTATGCCGATCTGCTGTTCACGATGATTGAGCGGCGCGGACAGCGTCCGCCCGTCACCTACACCACCTTTCAGGCCCGGGATCTCGGCGGGGACACCGCCGAACTGGTGAAACGGCATGTGCGTGAAGCGGTGGATCGCTTCCAACCCGATGCCCTGCTGGTGGGGGAAAGCTGCACCGCGGAGTTGATTCAGGATCAGCCCGGTGCCCTGGCCCAGGGCATGGGGCTCACCATGCCGGTGGTGAGTCTGGAGCTGCCGGCCTACAGCAAAAAGGAGAACTGGGGAGCCGCAGAAACCTTCTACCAACTGGTGCGCAACCTGCTGAAGGAGCAGGCGCCAGCCAACAGCCAGCACGACCCCAGGGCATGGCAACACCAGGGCCGCCGGCCCCGGGTGAACCTGTTGGGCCCCTCCCTGCTGGGCTTCCGCTGCCGGGACGATGTGCTGGAGGTGCAGAAACTGCTCACCCTGCACGGCATCGATGTAGGCGTGGTGGCACCGCTAGGGGCAGGCGTGGAGGATCTGCAGCGGATCCCCGATGCCGATCTCAACGTCTGCCTCTATCCGGAAGTGGCTCAATCCAGCTGCAGCTGGCTGGAGCGCAATTTCGGCATGCCCTTCAGCCGAACGGTGCCGATTGGCGTGGGTGCCACCCACGATTTCCTCGTCGAAGTGCACGAAATGCTGGGGATGGAGCCCCCCGCCTCCGACGAGGGCTACCGGCGCTCACGCCTGCCCTGGTATTCGGAATCCGTGGACTCCACGTACCTCACGGGCAAGCGGGTGTTCATCTTTGGCGACGGCAGTCACGCCCTCGCCGCAGCCAGGATCTGCAGCGAGGAACTGGGTTTCACGGTGGTGGGGCTAGGCACCTACAGCCGTGAAATGGCCCGGCCCGTGCGGGCCGCCGCCAAAGCCCTGGGCCTGGAGGCCCTGATCAGTGACGACTACCTGGCAGTGGAAGCGGCCATGGCCGAAGCGGCACCGGAACTGGTGCTGGGAACCCAGATGGAGCGCCACAGCGCCAAGCGGCTGGGGATTCCCTGCGCGGTGATCAGCACGCCAATGCACGTGCAGGACGTGCCCGCCCGAATGAGCCCCCAGATGGGCTGGGAAGGGGCCAACGTGATCTTCGACGACTGGGTGCACCCGCTGATGATGGGCCTGGAGGAACACCTGATCGGCATGTTCCGCCACGACTTCGAATTCGTGGATGGGCACCAGAGCCACCTGGGCCATGCCGGTGGTGCCGGCGCCGCCGACAGTTCCGGCTTAAGTGATGTTCCAGGGGAGGGCGATGGCGCTCTGCAGTGGACGGCCGATGGGGAAGCCGAGCTGAAGAAGATCCCCTTCTTCGTACGGGGAAAGGTGCGACGCAACACGGAGGCTTACGCCCGCGACGTGGGCTGCAGAGAGATCAGCAGTGAAACGCTGTATGACGCTAAAGCCCACTTCAAGGCATGAGCATTTGCACTCATTTCTTTTTATTTAGTTGAAAGAAATTCTGCTTTTGCGCCTCAGTCCAGAGTCAGATCTTTCATTTCTTGGTGAAAACCAACCACTGCACATCTGCTGCTGTTGAATGAAATCGACTTCTCTCGCACAGGTCGCTGCATGACCACAACTCTGACGCGACCGGCGGACGGCGAAGGCAGCGTGCAGGTCCACCAGGACCCGGCACTTAACATCCAGGAAGAGACCCTGGTGATCGCCGTTTATGGCAAAGGAGGGATCGGCAAATCGACCACCTCCTCGAACCTTTCAGCCGCCTTCTCCAAGCTGGGCAAGCGGGTGCTGCAGATCGGTTGCGACCCCAAGCACGACAGCACCTTCACCCTGACCCACAAGATGGTGCCGACGGTGATCGACATCCTCGAGGAGGTGGACTTCCACAGCGAGGAGCTGCGGCCTGAGGATTTCGTCTTCACCGGCTTCAACGGCGTCCAGTGCGTTGAGAGCGGTGGCCCACCGGCAGGCACGGGCTGCGGTGGCTACGTGACCGGGCAGACCGTGAAGCTGCTCAAGGAGCACCATCTGCTTGAAGACACCGATGTGGTGATCTTCGATGTGCTCGGCGATGTGGTGTGTGGTGGTTTCGCCGCCCCGCTGCAGCACGCCAATTACTGCCTGATCGTGACGGCCAACGATTTCGATTCAATCTTCGCGATGAATCGCATCGTTCAGGCGATTCAAGCCAAGGCCAAAAACTACAAGGTGCGGTTAGGCGGCGTCGTCGCGAACCGATCCGCCGACACAGATCAAATCGACAAGTTCAACGAACGCACCGGCCTGCGCACCATGGCCCACTTCAGGGATGTTGATGCCATCCGGCGTTCTCGACTGAAGAAATGCACCATCTTTGAGATGGATGACGACGATGAAGCCGTCCAAGCTGTGCGGAACGAATATCTGCGGCTGGCCCAGAACATGCTCGACAAGGTGGAGCCGCTCGAGGCCACATCCCTCAAAGACCGCGAAATCTTCGACCTGCTGGGATTCGATTGATCCTCACTTGATCAACAAAGCCATCAACAAAGTCCTGGCCGCTGCCACCGGGGCCTTGTTGTGATGAGCTCAGCTCAAAGGCCAACGAGTTTCATCGACAGCTCCCACACCCGGCGGGCTGTTTCTGGATCAGTGGCCTTGTCGGAGAGTTCCTGGCTGAACTGCTGTCCATCCTTCTTCTGGCGGTTGCCCCAGCTCCAGTGCACCCCGGATTCGGCGAAGTCGGGATTGGCCACCACATCAGCCACCCGTTCCCCCGCCAGGGCCTGGGAGACGTAGCCGCCGGTGATGTTTTTCTGAAACCAGGGGAAGATCGTCTGGAAGGCCTTGGGGGTGTTGCGGAACAACGGTGTGTCCGCCACACAGCCCGGGTAGAGCGACGTGAAGGTGATCCCCGTGTCCCCGTGAAGACGGCGATGCAGCTCCTGGGTGGTGATCATGTTGCAGAGCTTGCTGTCTTTGTAGGCCTTGCCGGGCTTGAACGGCTTGCCACTGGCCATGGTGACGGGGTCTTTGAACCCGGCTTCAAAACCAGAAAGGTCCCCCAGATCTGCCGGCGCAGGGATCGGAATCTTGCCCCCCAGCTCTTTGGAGTTCGCCGTCACGGTGCCCAGGATCACCACCCGCTTGGAGGGATGAGTGGAGGCCTTGAGCCGACCCAAGAGCAGCTGCACCAGCAGGAAATGGCCGAAATGGTTGGTGGCCATCGAGATTTCATAGCCCTGGGGCGAACGCTCCGGCTGCTTCAGCTTCGGCTTGTACACGGCTGCATTGCAGACCACGGCATCCACGCGCTCGGGCAAGGCATCCACCGCCCGACGCACACTGTCGAGATCACCCAGATCCATCAACACGTGCTTGAGACGCTCCTTGGGGAGGTCCAACTCGTCGGCAGCCGCCGCGGCCCGCTGCGGGCTGCGGTTCGCCGTGATCACCGTCCAACCCCGCTTCACCAAGGCGCAGGTGGCATTCAGGCCCACACCGGAGGTGGTGCCGGTGATCAGAACGGTGCCGGGCGTGGACATCAAGACAGGGCCAGGAAGGCTGTCAGTCTGCCGGTCAGCACTCAATCCCAACGCCGCTGGTCACGAATCTCAGCGCCAGATCACGCGCAGACGATTGGGGGCGATCCACTGATCCTGCTCGCTGATCAGACGCTTCTCTCCACCGATGCTGAACAGACGATCGAAGCGTTGTTGCAGCGTTTCCAATTTCGCCGACTCAATCGACACGACCGCCGCGATTTCACTGTGGCGATCCATGCGTTCCTGATAGGCCACGGACAGACGGATCAGGCTCACAGCGCCCAACAGAACAAGCCCCGCCTTGGCCGCCAAGGCGAGAAGGCTGCACTGCAGTTCTTGTTGGTCGGTCTGCCGCTGAATCGCCGCAGCCATGCTGGCTGCATCCGTGCGGGGAGCTGATCTTTGAACCTGACTGGCGGTCACCGCATCAGCACGAACATCCGCTTGTAACGCAATCCGTTCGCAGTGCCAAGACCAGCTCTACGCCCGTTGATCTGGGCTGCCTTTGAAATCAGGCCTCGTAAAGGCTGATGGAGAGACGCAGGGCCAGAACAGCGGCATGGGCAGCCACCACGAGGGCAATGAACACCTCAGGTGCAGACAGAACGGTTTCCATGGGAGCCATGCATCAAACGGTCCCATTCTTCTCTGAGGGAAGGTCTGCAGGCCATCATTCGCAAAGGCCTGTCACACCAGCCCATGGATCCGGTTCTGATCGATGCCCCTGCTATCCGCGCCTTGGATCTACGGCCGCTGGAGATCTGGAGCACTCAGCCGCTGGATGCACTGCTGAGCCAGGGACCGGTGCTCGAGCTTCGTTTCGATTGGCCCCGGGCGCAGGATGACCCACGCGAACTGCCGGAATGCCCCGAGCCTCGGCTCTGGGCCCTGCGGGCCGATGCGCGCTACCCCTGGCTGCCGCTCTTGCTTGAACGCGACCAGGGCAGCCTGATTCGCCATGTGGCCCTGGTGGTGCCCCACAGTTTCAGCCGCAGCGAAGGCCTGCGTTTTGACCCGGAAGCCTTGGAGCTCTGGGTGACGCATCGATTGATGCAGTTGGACGACCTCTGTCAGCGAGAGCTCGGACGCCCGATGCGGGGCAACCTCTCCCAGATGGCCGCAGCCCTGGGCTATGAGCTGGATTCGGGATTTTGGAACCTGTTGGGCTGACCAGTCAGCCCAGCCAAAGCTGCAGGGCCCGCCTGGAGCTGTCGATTGCCAGGATGATGGCGAGCCCCCGCAGACAGCGCACCAGCAGGGCCGCATCAAACTGATCGAGCCGGCTGGCCGTCCACTGCGCAGCGATCGCCGCCACAGCCCCCAGCAGCAGGCCCATCAGAGGAACGCCGCGTCCTTCATGCAGGAACTGGAGGGATGCTGCGCTGGCCGAGCAGAGCACCGCCACCGTGCTCAGCCGCACGGCCTGATGAATCGGCACAGACATCGGACCGCTCATCAGGGGCACCATCACCAGCCCCCCGCCCAGGCCCAACATCCCAGCGGTCCAGCCGGCGATGCAGCCCACACCCGCCAACTGCGGAGCGCTGCCGTCATCAACGTCATCATTGGCATCCGCCTCGGGCCGTTCGCGAACGCAGAACGCCAGCACGATGTACATCAGCGTCTGCATCGCCAGCAGAATCCAGCCCGCTGCCAAACCGGCCAAACCACCGAACAGCAGTGCCGAGCCAAAGGCCGCCAAGCCGATGGCGAGTCCAGGCCGGGTCGGCAGCCGGCCCTGGCGCAGATGGGTGATGGTGCCCGCCAAAGCCGTGGGCAC
The DNA here is from genome assembly GCF_900474085.1 of Synechococcus sp. UW86. Lineage (NCBI taxonomy): Bacteria > Bacillati > Cyanobacteriota > Cyanophyceae > Synechococcales > Synechococcaceae > Synechococcus > Synechococcus sp. UW86. The sequence goes on along the minus strand of NZ_UCNU01000010.1, from coordinate 107,301 downwards.
AATGGCGAAACTGCTGGTGGCCAGGGCCTGATGGGGCGGGAGATCAAGCCAGAGCAGGAGCGGGGCAAAGATCAAGCCACCGCCGATCCCCAACAGCCCAGCCAAGCCCCCGGCCAGCAGGCCCAGGGCGATCAGGATCGGCACATCCCACCAGGGCACCATGGCGTGCGATCGATGCTTCCCTCCAGCATGCCCGCAACCGGGCGTTTGCTCCCCACCCAGCAAGCGGATGGACACACCCAGATGGCTTTGGATGCCTGGCTTCTGAAGCGCAGCAACGGTCCGGTTCTGCGTTTTTACCGCTGGGATGGGCCCTGGCTCTCGCTCGGACGCCATCAACGCCACTGGCCTGAGCACTGGAATGAGCTGGCCCGCGGGGGCCGCATCAGCCTGGTGCGACGCCCGAGCGGAGGTCGGGCCGTGCTTCACGCCGGCGGTCTCACCTATGCCTTGATCTGGCCGGATGCACCCCGGCGACGCCAGGAGGCTTACCGCCAGGCCTGCCAGTGGTTGATCGATGGCTTCCAGGATCTCGGGCTACCGCTGCACTTCGGTTCCGATCCGGCGGGTGCTGAAGCAAACAACTGTTTCGCCTCGGCAACGGTGGCCGACCTGGTGGATCCGTCCGGCGTCAAACGGGTCGGTAGCGCCCAGCGCTGGCAGAACGGTCGCCTGCTTCAACACGGTGAAATCCTGCTGGATCCCCCTGCTGAGCTCTGGGAGGAGGTGTTTGAGGAAGCGGCTCCAGCGGCGGCTCCAGCCCGGATCAACCGGCTGGAGCTGGATCAGCGACTGCGCCAGAGCCTGGTTCAATCCTGGAGCCATTGCCGGTGGCAGATGCAGCCTCTGAAGGCTGAGGAAGTTCAGGAGTTCGAGGTCGAGCTGGCGTCCGGCTCTGCGCTCTGAGCCTGCATCGACTGCACCATCTGGGGAAGCATCGCCAAACCCAGGGGGTATCCATTGCGCTTGCGCGCCTCGTCGAGGATCGTGGGGGGCAGGGTCACCCCGAGCCGCTTCAGCACCGCATCGCCCACATCCATGCGGTCGAGGGTGCCGGAAGGAAGGCCCGCAGCACTCATTACCAACAGGCGTCCCTGGGAGGCCGCCTCCAGGGCCGGCACCGCCTCCACCAGGGGAGCCGAACTGGCGATGGACGGCAGTTCAGTGAGGGGGCGCAGATGATCCTCGAGGCGCTGTTGGTCCCATTGCTGCACCGGCAGCAGTTTCAAGGGCTGATCATCAATCCAACCCACCCAACGGCCGCTCTTGCAGACGAGCACCCAATCGGCAGGTCCCTCCTCCTCGCTGGCGGTCAGCCGCAGCTGACTGAGGCGCCGCAAAGTTTGATCCGCCTCCAGCACGCGGAAACGCTTGCCGGCCGCAGCCTCCACCTTCAACTCCCGCAGCACCGTCTGCAACTGCAGCATCTGGGTCTGACTGCGGTTGGCACTCAGGCCGAACCAACCGATCAACATCAGCAGGAGGCCGTTGAGCCCCCAGCCCTGCCAGAGCAGAACACCACCCAACAGGATCATCAGCATCGACAAAGCCCGTCCGGACGCCGATGCCACCTGAACGCCTTTCTGCTGACTGCCGCTCAGTTGCCAGACCAAGGCCTTGAGGATCAGCCCGCCATCCAGGGGCAGCCCGGGCAGGAGATTGAACAAGCCGAGCATCAAGTTGAGCAAACCCACCTGGCTCAACAACTGTGTGGCCAAGGGCTGGGTGTCCGAAAGGGATGCAGCCACCGCCAGCATCCCGAAGGCCAACACCAAACTCACGATCGGGCCAGCAGCCGCAATGCGCAGATTGCCCATGGCGGTGGGGCATTCCTTCTCCACCCGCGCGATGCCGCCCAGATGAAACAGGGTGATGCTCAACACCTTCACCCCTTCTCGCAGGGCCATCACGGCATGGCCCAATTCATGCAGCAGCACGGAGCTGAACAGCAACAAGGTGGTCAGCAATCCCAGCCCCCAACTCGCCGTTATCGAGGCCGTGGTCGCGTAGCGGGACTGAAACAACGTGGTGAAGATCGCCACGGCAAACAACCAGCTGGGCTGAAGCCGCAGGGGAATTCCGCCAATCTTGAGCACCTGCCAGCCCTCTCCCACCGCCAATCCTGTCGTGTGCCGCTGCTGCGGACTGTCATCCACGATCCTAGGGAGAGCAACCCATGCAGACCTTGCGTGATCCCCTCCCCACTCCAGACCTCAAGATCTGTGGGATCACCGACCCCGAGCAGGCTCAAGCCATCGCACAGATGGGGGTGCAGGCGATTGGCGTGATCGGCGTTCCCGCCACCCCACGCTTTGTGGAACCAGCCCAGCGCAGGGCCTTGTTCCAGCTGCTGGAACATCAGCACCCCCAGCTGCATCGCGTTTGGGTTGTGGCCGATCCCGACGATGCCGCCCTCGAGGAAGCGCTCAACGGTGCTGGGCAGCCCTCCGTGGTGCAGCTGCACGGCAGCGAGTCAGACGAACGCTGCCAACACCTGAAACAGCGCTACCCCAGGCAGCAGTGGTGGAAAGCATTGCGGGTGCGTGAACCCGACGATCTCAAGCAGCTCGAGCAGTACGCGCCGCATGTGGATGCTCTGCTGCTCGATGCCTGGAACGCGGATCAACTGGGCGGCACCGGGCACCGGATCCCCCTTGATTGGCTGGCCGAAACCGAGGTGTCGGTGCCGTGGTGGCTGGCGGGAGGAGTGAGTGCCGAGTGGGTTCCAGAACTGCTCAGTCGCGTCAGACCTCAGGGACTCGATGCCTCCAGTCGGCTGGAGGAACGACCTGGATGGAAAAACCTCGACAAGGTTCAAGCCCTTGTCGAGGCTGTGAGGTCGAGACTGTGAAATCGAGGAGTTGAGAGAGCGTTGAATCGCGGCTGATCAGGTGCTGAGCAGCGCTTCCTGCTGACGCACCAGCTCAAAGAACTCCTGCTTGAGGCTGGGGTCGTGGCGGAAATCGCCGCGCACAACGGAGTTCACCATGCTGGTTTGGGGCTCTTTCACCCCACGCCACTTCATGCAGTAGTGCTGCGCCTTGATGATGATGCCGAGACCCTGAGGCTCACAGAGCTTCTCGATTTCATCGGCAAGGATCATCACAGCCTCTTCCTGGATGTGAGGGCGGGAGAAGACCCAGTCAGCCACGCGGGTGAATTTGGAGAGACCGATCACCCGGGCACCAGGTTTGATCCCGATCCAGCAGTTGCCCATGATCGGCACCAGGTGGTGTGAACAGGCGGAACGAACCGTGATCGGGCCAACGGTGTAGATCTCATCCAGCTGTTTCACATTGGGGAAGCTGGCCACCTTGGGCTGCTGGTGGTAGCGCCCCTTGAACACCTCCTGGAGGTACATCTTGGCGACGCGCTCCGCCGTCTCATGGGTGTTGTGGTCGTTATCGATATCGATCACGAGGCTGCGCAGCAGGTCGCGAACCTTGTCTGCAACTTCAACCTGAAGCTGATCCAGCTCACCCGGCTGGAGGTGATCAGCGATGTTGTCGTTCGCCAGGAAGGAAGCACCCGCTTCCCTCAGGCGCTCACGGATGCGCGCAGAAATCTGGGGATTCAAGCTGCCATTGCCGTTGCCGTTGGCGACGCCGTTGGAAACGAAAGGGACTGTGGAGGTCATGGTGTTCGTTCAGAAGGCGCCGGCGGCCGGCATAAGGGTGAGGTCTTCGATCAACTGGTTGCTGGGTTGCAACGCCAGATTCGCCAGTGTTTCTGCCGCCTGATCGACAGAGAGCATGGCACGACGATCGAAATCGCTTTGTACGGTTTCCGCGTCCCACAGTGGTGTGTTCACGGCCCCAAGAGTGAGGGTGCAGGCACGAATGCCATTGCTCTGTTCCTCTTCCGCCAGGCAGCGGGTGAAGCTGGCCAAGGCAGCTTTACTGACGCAATACGCCCCCCATTGAGGGAAGGCATTACGGGCGGCGTGGCTGCTGATGTTGATCACCAGTCCGCCGTTCTCACGCATAGCGGGAACAACAGCAGAACAAACCTGCATCACGCTGGTGACATTCAGCTGTAGCAGCCATTGCCAACGCTCAATCGGCATGGCCAATAGATCGCCGGTGTAGGCCGCACCCGCGTTGTTGATCAACACGGAAGGGGTCTCACCCTGCAGCAACAAGCCAGCCATCGCAGCTGCGATGCCATCGGGATGCGTCAGGTCGATGGCGGCAGAGGCCACAGAAACACCTTTGGTGCTGAGCTGAGCACCCAGCTGCTCCAGTTGATCAGCGCTGCGGGCGGTGAGCAGCAAATCCCATCCTTGATGAGCCAGAAGCTCAGCAGTTCGGCGACCTATGCCTCGACTCGCACCTGTGATTAGAGCCGTTGGCAAAAACCGTTAGCAAACCGCGACACTTTAAGCGGCTTTGTCGACATCCTGTGACGTTTTTTCGAGGAACCGTCCCATGGCTCTGAATTTGGAGTAACGGGCCTCGCGCAGTTGCTGTTCCGAAAGGCTCAGCAGTTGGTCGAGGTGACGCTCGATTGCCGCCCGCAGGTTTTCTCCGGCCTCCAATGGTGCCCAGTTGTTGCCGCCGGAGGGCTCCTCTAGCACCTCATCCACCACCCCAAGCTCCAGCAAGTCGCGGCCGGTGATCCTCAAGGCTGCCGCCGCATCAGGCGCTTTGGCCGCATCACGCCAGAGGATGGAGGCGCAGGCCTCAGGGCTGGCCACCGTGTAGACGCTGTGCTCGAACATCAGCAAGCGATCGGCCACCCCGATGCCCAAGGCACCGCCGGATCCCCCTTCACCGATCACGGTGGCGATCACCGGAACACGCAAGCGGAACATCTCCCGCAGGTTGACGGCGATCGCTTCACCCTGGCCCTGCTCTTCAGCCTCAAGGCCGGCATAGGCCCCGGGGGTATCGATGAACGTGAGAATCGGCAAGCGGAAGCGATCGGCATGATCCATCAACCGCATGGCTTTGCGGTATCCACCCGGAGCGGCCATCCCGAAATTGCGGGCGACGTTCTCTTTGGTGTCGCGGCCTTTCTGATGGCCGATCAACATCACGGGTCGATCGCCCACCCGGCCGACACCGCCGATCAAGGCCTGATCGTCATTACCGCGACGATCGCCGTGCAGTTCAACCCAGTCGTCGCAGAACATCTGGATGAAATCCAGCGTGCTTGGACGCTGCGGATGACGGGCGACCTGAATTTTCTGAGCGGGAGTCAGCCCCTGAAAGATCTCCTGACGCCGACGGGCCGCGAGGCTTTCCAGTTGCTGCAGTTGCTGCGAGACGTCGACTTCCGAATCTCTGGCCAGCTGACGGATCTGCTCAATCTGCTGCTCCAGCTCGACGAGCGGTTTTTCGAACTCAAGCAGGGGGCGACGGGGCATGGCTCTAGCTCTTCGAAGGTCAGGCAGCAGTGGCCTGCAGGTTGGGTTGAAGGTTCAAGGTGCTGAACCCATGGCGCACCGATGCCGCACCGATGAAATCCATCTTCTCGAGGGTGATGTTGTTGCGCCCCCAGCTGAAGTTGGTGTGGCAGCGCTCAAACTCGAGCAGCATGGCTTCGGCAAAGCAGGCAAACATCTGGCGCTGCGGCCGCTCCATCTCGGCGATAGCCATCATCGACCAGCCGATGTCACGGCAGAACTCAACGATTCCACCCTTGAGAACGTGGATGCCACCACCGGCAACCTTCGTATCAAGGTTCTTGGGGTAGCCCCCATCAATCATCAGACAGGGCTTCTTGAGGCTGTCTTGATCGATCTCAAGGGTGCGGGGCATGCTTGCCACCCAGACGACCACATCGGCCTCAGGCAAGGCCTCATCGAGGGACAGAATCCGGCCACCGCCCAGTTCCTGCTGAAGATCAAGCAGCGGTTGCTGCTGACGCGCCACCAGCAGGAGCTCACCAACTCCGGTACGTGCCTGCAGCCAACGGCAGACGGCAGAGCCGATATCGCCAGTGGCACCAACGACGGCCACCTTGGCTTTGCTGAGATCGATCCCGAGACTTGGAGCGTTGTTCTCCACCTGACGGCAGATCACCCAGGCCGTGTGGGTGTTTCCGGTGGTGAACCGCTGCCAATCCAGGGTGGTGCTCCGGACTGTCTGGTGCTGGAGCAGGTTGAAATTCTCGAAAATGATCGAGGTGAAGCCACCCAGGGCAGTGATGTTGATGCCCTTCTTCTGGGCGAGTTCCATCGCGTTCAGAACCTTGCGCCGGGCCGTCTTGAAGCGGCTCAGCATCTCGGGCACAAAGCAGGAGTCGATGTAGGCACCCTCAATGGTTGTGCCCACGGGACTGGTGACTTGCACGTGCTCAACGAGCTGCGGGGGTGCACTGCACCACACATCAAGATCACCGTCGGCGATGTGATCGAACCCGAGTTCCATCGCCTTGCGGCGAGCAGCCTCAAAACTCGTTGAATGTCCGATCAGACCAAACATGTCTTACCGCTGACGTCTCAGAGAACACCTCGAACAACCATGCTCCCATGGCAACCGGTATCGACGGCAACGTGCCTGTCGATAAACCGGCGTTGGATCAGGCCCTGAAATGGGTCAGATAGCAAGCGCTGCTGCGGCCATGCGGGCGATGTCGCGGGAAGTGAAACCGATTTCACCCAAAGCTTCCTGGTAGGCGATCAGGAAGTCTTCGATCAGGTCTTCCTTCTCCATGTGAAGGACAGCAGCATCAGCAGCCACGTCTTCCAGCATGGAGCGAATCAGGGGAAGGTTGGCTTTGTTGGCCTCGAACAGCTCGTCCTTGCTGGCCTCGAAGTTGGCCTTCAGCCATTCCTGGCCGTAATTGAGGTGGGTGTATTCGTCCTTCACCACACCCTCGGTGATTTTGCGGGCGAAGGGATCGGCCACAGGGATATAGATGTGATAAGCCGAAATGGCGAATGCCTCGATCAGCAGAGCCTGAATCAGCAGGCAGGTGACCACCTTGCCCTCCTTGAGAGCGGCCTGAAAATTGCCGTGAAGGGGTTCGAAAAACTTCTTGGCGAAGGGAAGATCGGCTTCAACCCCGAGGTTGCGTCCGCAGGAGGTGAAGCCCTTCATATGCTTCATTTCCATCCGTGCCAGACGCTTGAGCTCCTCGGCCTGCTCGGGGATCAACGTGCCCAAAGAAATGTAGTTGTCGTGGGCTTCCTGTTCGCCCTCGATCACGATGGCGTTGATCCGGCTATAGGCGTCTTTGTAGGCCTCAGTTGTGAAATCGGGCAGTGAGTCCTGGCCCTCCAGCACGGGTGCTTCAGGTGCATTGAGGGTCGTCATAGGACGCTGTCCACCACATTCAGTGGGACCGACAATAACCAGTGCCCCAAGAGTTGGTGACACATGCGTCCAAGGTTCAGGACTTGGGCGTGATGTTGGACGGTTGGGAGAGAAGGCTTTGCGTGGGTGGCCAGTCACTGGCCAAAAGGGCTTGAAAACGCTCCTGCCAGTGGTTGATCAAGCGATCTTGCAGGCAACGTCCCAGATCAGCTGAGGCCTGGCGCGCATCCCCGATCACTCCCGTCGCGCTGAGATCGTCGGTGAGCCAAGCGCAGGGCGCCGCCCCTTCGAGACTCCAACCCGCTGGAGGCTCCTGGGCGGAGCCCGGGGCTGGACGTCCATCCACCGGGCGGGCGGATCCAACCAGCTCTGGGGCCATCTGCAGCATCAAGCTGGTTTCGGCTTGGCCGGCATGAAGTCCATGGGCCAACTCCTGCTCAGGCAACAGATCTGCCAGCCCCTCCACGCCACTCCAGAGGAAGCAGGGCAGAACGGCCAACGACGGACAGCGAGCGCGCAGCTGTCGGGCTGCCACCTGCAGCAAACCGATCTGGCCGCCATGGGCGTTGAACAGAACCAGGCGCTGCACCCCCATCTCCGCCAGCTGCGTGCCCACCTGGTCGACCAGATCCAGAAGCAGAGGAGCTGAAAGGCTGAGGGTGCCGGGAAAGTTCTGGTGCTCAGGCGAAAAGCCGATGGCCTGACACGGCAGTCGCCAAATCGGCAGAGCTGGCTCAAGCCCGCGCAACACGGAATCGAGGATGCCCTCAGCAAAAACAGCGTCCGTCGAAAGCGGCAGTTGGGGGCCGTGTTGCTCACAGGCTCCGAACGGCCAGATCACCGTGGCACCAGGTTGGCTGGCAGCACAGCTGGCCTCGGGCCAGGTCAGCTGATCAAATCGCTTGCGGGGCTGGTCCATGGCGTTGCACAGGCACGGGGGTGCTGATCCCAACCCAGCCTGTCAAAATGAGCGATCGACAAGCCCAATGGTCCATGCCCGCAGCCGGCAGCCCGCAGCCCAACCGCCCCAAGGCACCCAAGCCGGCAGCGACGAAACCGCTGCAGGTGATGCAGATCAACCGCCGCGAAGAGCAGGAAAAGCTGGCTCGTGAAGCGGCTGAAGCACGGGCAGCAGCAGAGGCTGCGGCGGAAAAGGCACGCATCCTTGAGGAACGGGCGGGTCTCGCCACCCCGCCGCGACCGGTCCAGCAGGACTCCACCTCGTCTCCAGGCACGGATGACGACGCTCTGTTCGACATGGGCGGCATGGAGGGCATGACGATGGCCGACCTGATGGGCGCGCCGGATCAACAACCCAAGAAGGAGCAGCGCAATCAGCCGCGCAGCGTGGACGACTTCGATTTCGATGAAGAAGCCTTCCTCGCCGCCCTGGACGAGAACGCTCCGGTGGGCACCACCGGTGAGGTGATCAAGGGCACGGTGATCGGCATCGAAAGCGATGGCGTGTACGTGGATATCGGCGGTAAAGCTCCCGGCTACATGCCCAAGAGCGAGGCGGGCCTGGGCGTGGTGACCAACTTCCGGGAGCGCTTCCCCAAGGGCCTGGAGGTTGAAGTTCTGGTGACCCGTGAGCAGAACGCTGATGGGATGGTCACGATCAGCTGTCGCGCCCTTGAGCTGCGCAAGAGCTGGGACCGGGTGAAGGAACTGGAGAAACAGGGGAAAGTGGTTCAAGTCATCGTCAATGGCTTCAACCGCGGCGGTGTCACCTGCGATCTCGAAGGGCTGCGCGGCTTCATTCCCCGCTCTCAACTCCAAAACGGTGAAAATCACCAGGAGCTCGTGGGCAAGACTCTGGGCGTGGCCTTCATCGAGGTGAATTCGGAGACGCGCAAGCTGGTGCTGTCCGAAAAACGAGCCGCCGTCGCCGAACGCTTCCAAGACCTGGAAGTGGGCCAATTGGTGGAAGGGCAGGTTGCTGCGGTGAAGCCCTACGGCCTGTTTATCGACCTTGGTGGCATCAGCGGACTGCTGCACCAATCAGCCATCACCAATGGCAGCCTGCGCTCGATCCGCGAGGTGTTCGACCAGGGCGACCGCGTTTCGGCCCTGATCACGGAACTGGACCCGGGCCGCGGACGGATCGGCCTCAACACAGCCCTGCTGGAGGGGCCTCCTGGAGAGCTGCTGATCGAAAAAGACAAAGTGATGGCTGAAGCCGCCGATCGCGCCAGCCGCGCCCAGAACACCCTGAAACAGCAGGAGCAATCGGCCGGATGAGTACTGCTGCACTGACAGCCGCCGAAGACTGGGAACTCGACTTCTACTCCCGACCAATCCTTGAGGCCGATGGCCGCAAGCGTTGGGAACTTCTGATCACCTCCACCCCCGACGCCACTGGGGATGCAGAGCCATTTCGCTTCGCCAAGGTGTGCCCCTCTGGTGAGGTGAACTCGCTTTGGTTGAGCCAAGCCCTGGCTGAAGCCAAGCAGGTATCCGCCAGCGGGGGCTGGGGTTCGCCCGTGCGCCTGCGCTGCTGGCGCAGTTCGATGCGCACCATGGTGCAGCGCGCCGCAGCCGAACAAGACCTCGAGGTGATTCCAAGTCGCCGCACCTTCGCCCTGCTCGACTGGCTTCAGCAGCGCGAAAGGGAGGTGTATCCCGAGGAGGAGGGCTTCATGGCGGGCCCGCTGGCACCACCGCCGGCGCCTGTTCCCACCCCTCCAGTGCCCCTACCGGAGGAAGTTCAAGGCGACGCCTGGAGCTGGGCCGCCCTGCCGGCGAGCCTCCTGCTGGAGGCATCGGAATGGCCGATGAGTTTCAGCGGGCTGCTGCCGCTGCCCGATGGCATCGACCCCGAGGCCTCTGTGCCGGGTCTGCGCCTGTTCAGCCAGAGCCGCTCCCTCGCCATGGCGGGCTGGTTGGGGGGTCTGGAACCAGTGCGGATGATCGTTGAAGACCGTCAGCTGGTGCTGGAGGCTGGTCAGGATGACCGCTGGTTGGTGAGCGACCTGGAGCCAGGCGTCGCCGCTGAAATCTCCGAGGCCCTGGCCACTTCGCAGCAGCAGGTGCGGGGCCTGCAATTCATCGCCATCCAGTCCAGCCCCGAAGAACAGACCTTCGGCGGCTTCTGGATGCTGCGGGACATCCCCATGGCCTGATTGCAGGGCTGATGAAAGACGGGCCGTTTGATCGACCAGACAGCCGCTTCAATACGTTGAAGGGCTGGACCTGGATCGGTTGTTACGGGGGCTATTACCTCCAGAGCGATCTACTGCATGAGCAGGGGTTCGAGCACGGCTTCTTCACCCGGCTCTGGCACGGCCGTGGTCCTGATGAACTGGCGGGGTACGTCAGCGCCGGCATCAGCGTCCACAGGCCCCAGCAGATCCACAGTGGGATCGTGCTGAACGCCAGCGACGCCCCTCAGGATCCCTGGCCTGAGGCCGATGGCCTGGTGAGTGATCGCGGGGGCCAGAGCCTCTGGGTGTGCGGTGCCGACTGCACACCGGTTCTGATCGCGGATCCCGGCACCGGGCATGCCGCGGCCTGTCATGCCGGTTGGCGGGGGGTGGCGGCTGGAATCCTGATCACGGCCCTGGATCGGTTGGTGGAGCGGGGGGCCCGGCGGGAGGATCTGGTGGTTGCCCTGGGCCCGGCCGTCAGCGGCCCCTGCTACCAGGTGGGCGATGAGGTGGTGAAGGCCGTCAGCGCCGCGGTCCCCAACAAGGCTTCCCTATCCGATGCAGGGGCCCTGCTGCCGGATGAGCAACCGGGGCGGCATCGCCTGGACATTCGAACCGCCGCCAGAGTGCAGCTCCAGGGCGCAGGAATCCCCAGCGAACGGATCGCCCACTGCCCGCTGTGCACCGTCAGTGAGCCCGAGCTGTTCCATTCCTGGCGACGGGATCAGGTGAAAGCCGTTCAGTGGAGCGGAATCGTGGCGCAAGCCCCCGTCTGCAGCTGAAACTCAAACAGGCTTGCTCCCCAGGATCTGAATGGCCAAGGCTTCAGCAGCTCGAATGCCATCGATTCCGGCCGAGAGGATGCCGCCGGCATAGCCCGCCCCTTCACCCGCGGGCACCAGACCCTTCACATTGAGCGATTCCAACGCTTCATCCCTGGGGATCCGCACGGGCGATGACGTGCGGGTTTCCACGCCGGTGAGCACCGCATCGGGGTGGTCATACCCCTTCAGCTTGCAGGCAAAGGCCGGCAACGCCTCCCGCAAGGCCTCAACGATGGCAGCAGGGAGCAGGTCATCCAGATCGGCGGGATGCACACCCGGCTGATACGACGCGGCGATGCCACCCAGACGGGTGGAGGGACGGGCCGCCAGGAAATCCTCCAACCGCTGCGCCGGTGCGGCGTAACTGCTCCCTCCAAGCCTGAAGGCGCGCTCCTCCAGCTCCCGCTGCAGAGCAATCCCCGCCAGCGGATCCCCGGGGAAGCGTTCAAACGGTGCCAGGTCATCGGCGTCCAGAGCCACAACCAAACCGCTGTTGGCGTTGCGCTCGTTGCGGGAGTGCTGGCTCATGCCATTGGTCACCACCCGGCCTTCCTCCGAGGTGGCACCCACCACAAATCCTCCGGGACACATGCAGAAGCTGTAGACGCAGCGGCCGTTTTCAGCATGGTGAACCAGCTTGTACTCGGCGGCCCCGAGACGCGGATGGCCCGCCGCCTCTCCCCAGCGGGCTGCGTCAATCAGATGCTGCGGATGCTCAATCCTCACGCCCACGGAAAACGGTTTGCGCTGCAGCTGCACACCGATCTGCTCCAGCATTTCGAAGCAGTCGCGCGCGGAATGACCGGGAGCCAGCACCAGATGGCGGCAGGGAATCTCCGTTCCATCGGCCAGCACCAAGCCAACGAGTTGATGCGCCTTCCCAGCGCTGCTGTCGCTGAGCTGAAGGCGTGTCACGCGGCTGTTGAAACGCACCTCCCCGCCGAGGGCTTCAATCCGTGCCCTCAGGCCGCGCACCACGGTGGCGAGCTTGAAGGTGCCGATGTGGGGGCGGTGCAGCGTGAGGATCTCCTCGCTGGCACCACAGGCCACCAGCTCCTCCAGCACCTTGCGGCCGTAGTGCTCGGGATCGCTCACCTGGCTGTAGAGCTTGCCGTCCGAGAAGGTGCCGGCTCCGCCCTCACCGAATTGGGCATTGGATTCCGGGTTGAATGGGCTGGTGCCCCGCCAGAAGCCAAAGGTGTCAGCGGTGCGTTGCTTCACGGCCTGACCCCGTTCCAGCAACAGCGGTCGGAACCCCATCTGTGCCAACAGCAGAGCAGCGAAATAACCGCAGGGACCTGCCCCCACCACCACAGGCCGATCGGCCGCATCCAAGGGGAAGCCATCGGGGGCATGACCCACAGACCGGTAGCGGGTGTCTGGAGCCAGACGCACCCGGCCTTTGTTGCCGATGCGCCGTAACAGGGCGGCTTCACCCTTCACCTGCACATCCACGCTGTAAATCAGCTGAATCCGGTCGCGACGTCGCGCATCAACACTGCGCTTCACCAGGGTCTGACCCAGAAGACGATCCGGCGGAATCCTCAAACGCTTGAGCACCGCCTCCTGCAGCGCTTCCTCCCCATGGTCGAGGGGCAGCTTCAGTTCACTCAGGCGCAGCATCTCGAGGTCGTGTCCTCAGACCTCATTCGATCAGACCGGCCATGACCTTCAAGCGCAGACGCTCCTCGCGGCGGCGCTCCTCAAAGGCCTGGCAAATCGGAATGACCTCCGTCTGAGACAACGGCAAGGGTGCTGCATCGGCCAAAGCCAACGTCGCCACTCAGGCTTCGACATGGGATCGGAGGGAGGCAACCCGATCCCCGCAAATTAGGGAGAGGGGTCGGACTCGTCTGGTTTTGTCACAGAGGATTCAGGCCCACCGTCTGAGCCGCCACCCAACTGAGACAACCAACCTGCCAAAAGCAAGCCAGCACCGATGCCGATGGCCAGGGTGCGGTTTTCAGCTGCGGCGCCCTGCCCCCAGGCCGCTGTGGCCAGAAAGGCGCCCCCCAGCAGCAGACAGGGCACCAAGACAATGCCCCGGGCAATGCGGTTATCAGCCATCGCCCCCACAGCTGTTGCTGGCCAAACCCGCTGCAATCAAGCCGGTGCTGAGGTCACGCTCAGCACCGATCGGGGTCACCCTGGCCATCAGCTGCCCCTCGCTGGAGCCGACCGGCCGCAGATTGACCTTGCGACGGCGCGGCAGTTCCTGACGCAGCCATGCGGTGGCCTCGGCCTCCTGGCTTGCATCAACGGCGGAACAGGCCAGGGCAACGGTGTAGGTGCGGTTGTGATCTCCCACCTGCAGCAGGGAACTGCTGCGCACCTGAAGCACCTCTGCGGCCTGCACCGGTACGGCCCAAAGCAGCAGCAGAACGCCGATTAAGACAAGACGAATCAAGAGGTCGGGGCGTTGAGAACCGGCATGGGAGCCGGAAGGCCCACCATTTCAGCATTGCTTTTGCCCGGGGGAACCATCGGATAGCAGTTCTCTCCACGACGCACGTGGATGTCGATCAACATCGGGCCGGGGGCCTTGAGCGCCGCCTCGAGATCACGCTTCAACGAGTCCCGCTCGCGGATGTGCACGCCGTCCACACCGAAGGAGCGGGCGAGAGCCACGAAGTCCGGCATGCCATTGAGCATGTCGGAGGCGGAATAACGCTCCTCGTAGAAGCTCTCCTGCCACTGACGCACCATGCCCTGCCAGTGGTTGTTGACGATCACCACCTTCACCGGAAGGCCATAGGCCGCCAGGGTTCCCAACTCCTGAATGTTCATCAGGATGCTGGCGTCACCCGCGATGCACACCACCTGACGATCGGGGCACGCTACCTGGGCGCCCATGGCGGCCGGCATGCCGAAGCCCATGGTTCCAAGACCGGCACTGCTGATCCAGCCCCGGGGCCCATTGCGCAGGTACTGGGCCGCCCACATCTGGTGCTGACCCACGTCCGTGGTGACGATGGCATTCGGTGCCAGCTCGCGAACGGCCAGCAGCACCTCCTGGGGGAAGAGGGGGCCTTCGGTTGGAGGCACGGTGAGGGGATAGGTCTGTTTCCACTCGGCGATGCGCGCCAACCAAGGAGAAGTGCGGGGTTGCACCTGCTGCTGCAGGCTCAGCTCCACCAAGCGCGCCACGCTCAGGCCCAGATCACCCAGCACCGCCACATCGGGGCGACGGGTCTTGCCGATTTCGGCCGGGTCAATCTCAAAGTGGATCACCCGGGCCCGGGGAGCGAAGGTGTCGAGCTTTCCGGTCACCCGATCGTCAAAACGGGCGCCAACAGCGATCAGCAGATCGCATTCGGTGACGGCGAAGTTGGCATAGGCCGTGCCGTGCATGCCGAGCATGCCCACCGAGAGAGGGTCGTTTTCATCGAAGGCACCCTTCCCCATCAAGGTGGTGGTGACAGGAATCTGATAACGCTCAGCGATCACCCGCAGGCTGTCGTGAGCACCGGCTGAGATCGCACCACCGCCCAAATAAAGCAGCGGACGCTCCGCCTCGGCGATCAGCTCAAGCGCCGAGAGGATCGGTTCATCCCTGGGGGGCTGAGGCTTGCGGAAGCCTTTGGGAACAATCGATCCGGGCTCAACCGGCACGTAATCGAACATCTCCTGTCCAACATCCTTCGGGATGTCGATCAGCACGGGGCCCGGACGACCACTGGCTGCAATCAGGAAGGCCTGGGCAACGATGGAGGCGAGATCAGCCGGATCGCGCACCACCCAGGAATGTTTCACGATCGGCAGGGTGATGCCGAAGATGTCGGTCTCCTGGAATGCATCGGTGCCAATCGCCGGACGCGGCACCTGACCGGTGATCACCACCATGGGCACCGAGTCCATCTGGGCTGTGGCGATGCCGGTTACCAGGTTGGTGGCACCCGGACCAGACGTGCCGAAGCAAACGCCCACCTTGCCGGTGGCACGCGCATAGGCATCGGCCGCGTGGGTGCCGGCCTGCTCATGCCGCACCAGGATGTGCTTCACCCAACCCTCGCTCTCGGCGATGTGGAGTGCGTCGTAGATCGGGAGAATCGCGCCGCCGGGGTAGCCGAAAATCGTGTCGACGCCATGGCGCCGCAACGCATCCATCAAGGCTGTCGCCCCAGACATTCTCTGGCCACCGTGACCGGCCTGCTGCCCAGTGACGGCCGAAGACGCTGAGGTGAGAGTCACAGAGGCGACGGGTCAATGACCCCCAAGGTTAAGGGCCCGCAGCTCCTCTGGCTTGGTCAGAGCAGGCCGAGGGCGTGCAGCGGCCCTTGACCACTGATCAGCTCGAGCAAAAAGGCTGAAAAACCAACCATGGCCAGACGGCCGTTCCAGACCTCGGAACTGTTGTTCCAACCCCATTCCCACTTCTCCTGGGGATAGAGCTTCACCTTGTTGGGCAGCTCCGCCGCCGCATCGAGACTCACCTCAGGGCCCTGCAGGCTGGTGGCCACGAGATCCGCCAATCCCTCGATGAAGGGGGCATAGGTGTCGAGAGCACGCACCCGACGGAAATTCACCACACCAGCTTCGGTGGCCAACTCCCGGTATTCGATGTCGATTTCCTCAAGCGTCTCGATGTGTTCGCTGACGAAGCTGATCGGCACCACCACCAGATCGTTGGTCTTGGCTTGCCCCAATTCCTCAAGGGCCTCCTCGGTGTAGGGCTTGAGCCACTCCACCGGACCCACACGGCTTTGGTAGGCCAGGGTGAAGGGGTTCTCGTGGCCCATCTGAACGGCCAACTCCTTCATGATCAAACCGGTGCAGGTTTCGATCTCCTTTTGATAGGGGTCGCCCGCCTCTTCGACGTAGCTCTTCGGCACACCGTGGGCACTGAAGAAGACGTGGGCCTTCGTAGGGTCGTCGCTGTTGCGGACCTCTGCCGCGATCAGCTCGGCCATGGCCTTCACATAGCCCGGGTGGTCAAACCAGCTGCGGATGCAGCGAATCGGCAACTTCTCAAACGCCGGATCCGCCTGACGCAGGCGCTGCAGCTCACGGAAACTGGATCCACTGGTGCTGATCGAGAAATGGGGGTAGAGGGGGAGCACCACCACCTCATCCATGCCATCGGCCTTGATGTCCGCCACAGCGGATTCGGTGAACGGATGCCAGTAGCGCATGGCCACATAGCTGGTGGCATCGATGCCGCGCTGACGCAGCAAGCTCTGAAGTTCACGGGCCTGCTGCTCGGTGATGCGCCGCAGCGGTGATCCGCCACCGATGGAGCGATAGGCCTCCTGCGACTTGCCACTGCGCAGGGTGCTGATCAGCCAAGCCAGCGGCTTCTGCAGCGCCGGACTGGGAAGCCGAATGATCTCCGGATCGGCGAACAGGTTGTAAAGAAACGGGCCAACGTCCTGGATCCGCTCCGGGCCACCCAGGTTCAGCAGGACGACACCGACGCGAGACATACCGATCAGAACGGTTTTCGGGGGTTGAGCGTAGCCGCCACGGACGCGATCCTTGGTTCCAACGACACATTTATGGAGCTCAAAAGTGCGCTGGAGACCGCCAATGCGCAGCTGGCGGCACAGGGATCGCGCCTGCGCATCGAACAGCGGGGTCGACGTCTGAACCTGCGCGGGTCTCTGCCCTTGCGCGGGGATCCGAGCCGCAACGGCCTGCAACGGATCAGCCTGGGGCTGATGGCCGATGCAGCAGGACTGAATCAGGCCCTCAGCACCGCTGCCCTGGTGCAGTTGCAACTGGAGCAGCGCAGTTTTGATTGGACGCTCTGGTCGGCCTCCACCTCTGCCGCCACGGCCAGAGGCCGTTCGATCGGGATCCAGGCCGCCATCGAGGGCTTCGAAGCAGCCTTTTTTGCCGACCCGCGCCGACGCCGTTCCCCGGCGAGCAGTCGCACCACCTGGACCAGTGCCTATTTGCCCTACCTCCGGCGACTGGCGCGTCAGTGCGGTGATCAGCCGCTGGAGCCAGCGCTGCTGATGCAGACGCTGACCAGTTACGAGGACGGCAGCCGCAGCCGACAGCAATGCGCCACAGCCCTGGCCGCCCTGGCCCGGCACCTGGAGCTGCCCTTGCCGGAGGACTGGCGCCAGGAGGCCGGCGGCTATGGCCTGCACCGGGCCCGCTTCCGCCAGCTGCCCACCGATCCGCAGATCCTCGAGGCCGCAGGCCGCATCCCCAATCCACAGTGGCGCCTGGCCTTTGCCCTGATGGCCACCTACGGTCTGCGCAACCACGAGGTGTTCTTCTGCGATTGCTCCTCCCTGGCAGCGGGCGGAGATCAGGTACTGCGGGTGCTGCCCACCACCAAAACCGGTGAGCACCAAAGCTGGCCGTTCCACCCCGACTGGATCGAGCACTTCGGGTTGCAGGAGCTGGCGGAGAACCCGGCCGCTCTGCCAGCCATCCAGACCGATCTGCGGCGCACCACCCTGCAGCAGGTGGGACGACGGGTGAGTGAGCAGTTCCGCCGCTACGACCTGCCGATTACCCCCTACGACCTGCGCCACGCCTGGGCGGTGCGCACCATTCATGTCGGCCTGCCGGACACCGTCGCCGCCAGGATGATGGGCCACTCGGTGACGATCCACACCCGCACCTATCACCACTGGATCACCCGGCGTGATCAGCAGCAGGCGGTGGATGCAGCCCTGGCCCGGCAACCGGCCTGACAACACCCTGTCTGCTTTTTTTACTTCAACGATGACCTCATTTCTGAGGCCGCTGGCCTACCGCTACCGCTGGATTTACGACACGGTCACGGCGGTGTCGTCGCTGAGTGTTGGCGGGGTGGAGCGCCTGCGGGGCCTCGGGCTCGAGGCTCTGCAGCCCCATCTCAAGCCCGGCGCGACGGTGCTGGATCTCTGCTGCGGCAGTGGCGAAGCAGCGGCCCCCTGGCTGGCGGCGGGATACGCCGTGACGGGGCTGGATGTCTCCCCCCGGGCGCTGGATTTGGCCGCCCAACGCCACCCCAACCTGCAGCGGGTGGAAGGGCTGGCCGAAGATCCGCCCCTGGCCGATGCCAGCTTCAGCGCCATCCAGCTGAGCGTGGCTCTGCACGAATTCCCCCGCAGCGATCGGGAACAGGTGCTCCGCAGTGCCCTGCGGCTGCTGGAACCGGGCGGCTGGTTGGTGCTTGTGGATCTGCATCCCGCCGGACCTTGGCTGAAGCTTCCCCAGCAACTGTTTTGTGCCCTGTTTGAAACCGACACCGCCACCGCCATGCTGGAGGACGACCTCCCCACCGAGCTGGAGCAACTCGGGTTCAGCAGCGTGAGCCAGGAACTGCTGGCAGGTCGGGCCCTGCAACGCATCACCGCCACTCGGCCTCGATAGAACCAACACCCCCTCTCCCCATGAGCACGAACGACCTCGATCAATCCGCCGCGGAACTGGGCATGGGGGGCAAGCTCGCCCCAGAAACCGACGATGCCGGCTATCGCAAACGGATGGAGCGGCGCCAGCAGGTGCAGAAGCAAAGGGTGGAGGAACGCAACAAGGAGAAGGGGCTGGTGCTGGTGTTCACCGGCCAGGGCAAGGGAAAAACCACCGCCGGGCTTGGGCTGGTGCTGCGCACCCTTGGCCATGGCGAGCGGGTGGCGATTGTTCAGTTCATCAAGGGAGGCTGGGAGCCCGGCGAAGCACGAGCACTGCAGGCCTTCGGTGAGCAGGTGAGCTGGCATGCCCTGGGGGAAGGCTTCACCTGGGAAACCCAGAACCGAGAGCGGGATCAGCAACTGGTGGAGGCGGCCTGGCAGACGGCCCTGGGCTATCTACGCGATGGCAGCGTGAAATTGGTGCTGCTCGACGAGCTGAACGTGGCCTTGAAACTGGGCTACATCGAGGCCGGTGCGGTGATCGCCGGATTGAACGAGCGACCGGAGCTCACCCACGTGGCGGTGACCGGCCGGGGTGCACCAGCCGAGCTGGTGGAGCGGGCCGATCTGGTAACAGAGATGACCCTGGTGCACCACCCTTTCCGCGAACAGGGGGTGAAGGCCCAGGCGGGCATCGAGTTTTAAGGGTTGAACCAGCCGGCCTCAGGCCGCTTCAGCCGCCTCGAGATCATCCTGAAGATGACGGGTGGCCGCGGTGAGTACCGACAGCCCGCTCACCAACAGAGCGCGATGCACCACCGGCTCACGCCAGCAGTCGGGATCCTGACTGGCCCGTTCCAGGGCTGAAAGCGTGAGACGGGCCATCACACCGCTTTGGGTGGCATCGGTCTCTGGCATCAAACAGCCGCGGTTTCCCCATCCAAGCGGCGATCAGGGGCTTGTGCCAGTGCTTGCTACTGTCGAAAGGATCTGGACCGTAGATGACCTACACACGCGTCCTGCTGAAACTCAGCGGCGAAGCTCTGATGGGATCTCAGGGCTATGGCATCGACCCCGCCATTGTTCAGTCGATTGCCTCCGATGTGGCCAAGGTGGTGGCCAATGGCACCCAGCTGGCGATCGTCGTGGGCGGCGGCAACATCTTCCGCGGGCTGAAGGGGTCTGCAGCGGGCATGGAGAGAGCCACAGCTGACTACGTCGGCATGT
The DNA here is from genome assembly GCF_900474085.1 of Synechococcus sp. UW86. Lineage (NCBI taxonomy): Bacteria > Bacillati > Cyanobacteriota > Cyanophyceae > Synechococcales > Synechococcaceae > Synechococcus > Synechococcus sp. UW86. The sequence goes on along the minus strand of NZ_UCNU01000010.1, from coordinate 87,547 downwards.
TGGCCACGGTGATGAACGCCATCACCCTCCAGGACGGGCTCGAACGGGCTGGTGTTCCCACCCGGGTACAGACCGCCATCGCCATGCAGGAAGTAGCGGAGCCGTACATCCGTCGCAAGGCGATCCGGCATCTGGAGAAAAACCGGGTGGTGGTGTTCGGCGCCGGTTGCGGCAACCCGTTCTTCACCACCGACACCACGGCTGCCCTGAGGGCCGCCGAAATCAATGCCGATGTGGTGTTCAAAGCCACCAAGGTGGATGGGGTCTACGACAAAGACCCGGCCAAGCACGCCGACGCGGTTAAGCACGCGCAGCTCAGCTATCAAGACGTGCTCAGCGGCGAGCTGGGCGTGATGGACAGCACCGCCATCGCCCTCTGCAAAGACAACAACATCCCGATTGTTGTCTTCAACCTGTTTGAACCTGGCAACATCGGCAGAGCCGTGGCCGGGGAACCGATCGGGTCCCGCATCGGCGACCCCTCCTAAACAACGCCAACCCAGTTCGCACGCCTCTTCCCTCAGCAACCATGTCGACCCAGGACCTCGAAGCCAGCATGCGCAAGTCGGTGGAGGCCACCCAGCGCAACTTCAACACAATCCGTACCGGCCGGGCCAATTCCTCCCTGCTGGATCGCATCAGCGTGGAGTACTACGGCGCTGACACACCGCTGAAGTCGCTGGCGACCCTGTCGACCCCGGACTCCCAGACCATCCAGATCCAACCGTTCGACATCAGCGCCCTGGCCTCGATCGAAAAGGCCATAGCGATGAGTGAGCTGGGCTTCACCCCGAACAACGACGGCAAGATCATCCGCATCAACGTGCCGCCCCTCACCGAGGAGCGCCGCAAGGAGTTCTGCAAGCTGGCATCGAAGTACGCCGAAGAAGGTAAGGTGGCCTTGCGCAACCTGCGCCGCGACGCGATCGACAAGATCAAGAAGCAGGAAAAAGAAGGCGAGTTCTCCGAAGACCAGAGCCGCGATGAGCAGGACGGCGTTCAGAAAACGCTCGACAAGTTCATCGCCGAACTGGAACAGCACCTGGCCACCAAAGAAGCCGACATCCTCAAGGTGTGAGCAACGAATCAGATCGGACCCACGACGTCCTGATCGTCGGGTCCGGGGCCGCTGGCGGTGCAGCGGCAGTTCATCTCGCTTTAGCTGGCCATGACGTTCTGACGCTTGAGCGCGACGCCGAGCCGCGGATCAAACCCTGTGGAGGAGGCATGGCGGCCTCCGTTCAGCAGTGGTTCCCCTTTTCCTTGGAACCGGCGGTGGAGCAGGTGATCCGACAGGTGGATTTCAGTTGGTGCCTGGAGGATCCGGTGGTCGCCGAGCTGCCCGGCGATGCACCGTTCTGGATCGTGCGCCGCGAAACGCTGGATCAACTGCTCTCAGATCAGGCCATTCAGGCTGGGGCAACACGTCTTTCAGGAGTTGAGGTCAATGACATCCGGCGCCATGGAGACGTGTGGCACGTCACGGCAACCGACGGACGCCATTGGCAGGGGCGGGCCGTGGTGATCGCCGATGGTTCGGAATCTCCTTGGCCCCAACGGCTCGGCCTGGGGGCCAAACAGCCCCAGATGGCCACCACAATGTCGGTGCGACTCGAGGGTCAAGGCAACCTCAGCGATGGCACCACCCGTTTTGAATTCGGCCTGGTGAAACAGGGCTTCGCCTGGGCCTTTCCCCTCGCAGGTGGTGTGAACATCGGTGTGGGCAGTTTCATCGGCAAGCAGGACGCCGACCCAGAGCAGGTGCTGGCTCAGCTGTTGCCGGATCTAGGTTTCGCCGCCGATACAGGCATCCGTCAGCGCGGCCAACTGCGGGTGTGGAACGGCCATCACCGTCTGGATGGCGACGGCATTGTGGTGGTGGGCGATGCGGCATCGCTTTGCGACCCCTTTTTGGCGGAAGGGCTACGCCCTGCCCTGATGAGTGGCTGCGAAGCGGCCCGACATCTAAGCCCATGGCTCAAGGGCGACAGCAAGGATCTGCGGGGCTACAGCCGCAGCATGCGGGAGCGTTGGGGTGAGTCGATGGCCTGGGGCCGGCGCATTGCCCAGGTGTTCTATCGCTTCCCCGGTGTGGGCTATCAACTGGGGATCAAGCGGCCCACCGCACCACGGCGAATTGCTCAGATTCTCTCTGGGGAGATGGGCTATGGCGACATCGCCCAACGGGTGATCAAGCGGCTGCTGCTGCAGCGCAACTAAAGACCGAGGCTGAGCTGCTGGCTGCCGTTGTCGGGCTGCTGAGGTTGGCGCCGGCGGCTTCGAGCCGTTGTTGGCTTCAACCCCGCCTTACGTGAGCCATGCTTGCGCTGGATCGCATCGGCATGGCGATCAAAACCGGCCGATCGGCGAATCTCCCAGATGCGATCTTTGGCGTCCTGCATCGATGCGGTGACATCAACGATCGGTGCAGGCATGCCACCACCCAGCATCCAGGGCTCATGGATGTGAATCGTGGGCACATCCTTGAGTTCAGGGCACCACTGACGGATGAACAGCCCCTGAGGGTCGTGATCCATTCCCTGCTTGATCGGGTTGTAGATCCGAATCGTGTTGATCGAGGTGCTGCCCGACTGCATCTGGCACTGGCTCCAGTGAATACCCGGTTCGTAATCCACAAACTGACGAGCCAGATGCAGACCACTGTCTCTCCAGGGCAGCCAGAGGTTGTAGCTGGCAAAAGACATCAACATCGCCCGCATGCGGAAGTTGATCCAGCCATGGGCCCGCAAGGCGCGCATGCAGGCATCCACAAAGGGGACGCCAGTGCGACCTTCGCTCCAGGCCGTCAAGCGCTCGGCATCGGCTGCGCGAATGCCGCGCATGAACGGATGGAAATCGCTGAATTCAATCGCCGGCTGATCCTCCAGCTTCTGAATGAAATGGCAATGCCAGTGCAGCCGTGATTCAAGGCTGCTGACGCCGCGGCCGCGGTGGGTGCGGCTGGTCTGCAGCACTTCCCGCATCGAGAGACAACCCCAGGTGAGATAAGCCGACAGGCGCGAACAACCGGTGAACGCCGTGTTGGGGCTCGACATCGACCGTTGATAACGCGGGGCGCGGTGCTGCAAAAAGTCGTTCAGCTCCCCCAAGCCGATCGAACGCCCTCCGATCTGACGCTGCGGACATGCATCCGAGAGCAGTTCTGAACAGGGGCGCTCCGGGATCACGCCGGGATCAATGCCCTCCAGCGATTGCAATGCGGCCGGCTCGGGTGTGATGGGCTCCGTCATCTGAACCTCCCAGCGTTTGGCCCAGCCATTGCGGCTGCGCATCCGGCGCGTCACCCCGAACTGCGGGATTTCCGTCCAAGCGATGCCGTGCTGACGGGCCCAGGCTCCAACGCGTTTGTCGCGCTGGTACGTCCAGCCATTGCCGGTTTCCTCATGGCTCCACAGCCCATCAATGCCGAACTGACGCCGGGCCCGTTCCAGCACCTGCACCACATCCCCAGCGCGCACCACCAAGGGTTGGCCCCGATCCGCTAAGGCCTGGCGCAACTCCAGCAGCGACTCCCGGCAAAACATCCACTGCCGCTCGGAGGCATCGGGCTGCTGCCACAACTCCGGCTCCACCACATACAGCGGCAGCACGAAACCCCGCTCCGCAGCAGCCTCCAAGGGCTGGTGATCAACGATGCGCAGATCACGCTTGAACCAGACGATCTGCAGCGCTGCCATTCACTGCAATGGAAAGGACCCGGTTCTAGTGGATCCGGAGCTCCCGCCAAGCTTCAATCCACTGCCATTTCCATGACATCGGCAAAGCGGGTTTTCACCGTGTTGCGGAAACCCACCACATCCAAACGGCGCGTCATCAACGCGGCAGCGAGGAAACAAACCATCTGCAGGCCGAACACGCCGCCATAGGCAGCAAACAAATCACCTCCTTTCCAGGCTTTGAGCAAGGTGAGCAGCCCGCCTCCACTGATGGTGACCAGGCCGCAGGAATAGGCATAGCCCGCCCCCCAAACACCAAGCAGAAAGCCGGTGCGGCCGGGCTGCAAAAAGCTGAACATCAAGGTGAGGCAGGCATTCATGCACACCCCCAGTGACAGGCCAAACAAACCAACGGCAGTTCGCAACAGGGGGATGGACTGCCCAGAACCGGCCCAAAGCATCAACAGCAAAGCCAAAGCAGCCAACACCGCACCCACCCGGGCCGTTCTGATGTTGCCGGCACGCTCGATCAACCAGAACCCACTCAGACCCAGACCAGCAAAGAAGCCCAGGGCAATCAACACATTCAGCGATGTGGTGGCACAGACACTCATGCCAAAGACGGCGGCGCCGTAGGGCTCAAGCACCGCATCATTTAGGAACATGCTGAAGGTGAACAGGCACAGCACCCCGAGGAAGCGGCCGGCCTGGGGGATGGTGCGCAGTTGCCACAACAACTGGGGCAAAGCCAACCGCTGGGGGACATCAGGGGAGACTGGCCCGGCAGTCAGCATCAAGCCTGTGGTGCGGCGCTCCACGCCAAAGACCGACACCACCCCAAGCCCCAGCAGCAGCAGCGTCACCAGCGACAGACGTTGCAAACCAGCCAGCACCGCAGTGCGGCTGGCATCAGCCGCACAGGCACTGCCGAACACCTGATTCACCAAAACACTTCCCAGCAACACCCCCAGGAGACGCATCCCCCACACCACCGACAGCACCCGCGGCCGTTCAGTTTCCGTGGTGCGATCGGCGATCAAGGCCGAAAAGGCGGTTCCACCAGCAGCAATCGCGGTGCCGATTCCAATGAAAGCCAGGATCAAGAGACCCATCAGCAGCGCATTCAGCTCACCACCGGAGGCCTCCATGCTGTTGGCCAAGCGCAGCACCAGCTGGCAGGCCACACCGAACAACAGGGCAATCGCGACAGTGCTGCTGATGACGAAGGGCGTGCGCCGCAGCCGGCTGATGGGGATGCGATCGGAACGATGGCCGAACCAGACGCGGGTGCACCCCATCAACTGTTGACCACCCACAGCAACACCCACCAGCACCGCCGGAACCTGGGACTGCTGAATCAACAGACGATTCAGCAGTCCCAGGATCAGGACGCCGAGAATCCCCAGGCTGAGCTGGAACAGCCCCAAACGCAGACCAAGAGCCAGCATGCCCAAGGCAGAATTTCAAAAACCTGGGGCAAGCATCACTGGATATCAAAAAAATCGATCGTGATTTGTTCGCTCAGGTTGCCGCTGAGGCTCGGCAGCATCCCCGCCTGCGCCTGAACCACAATTTCCACCGGGAACAGGATTCGGTTCAGCGCTTCCTCAACGTGCTGCAGCCCGGCACCTATGTGCGGCCCCACCGCCACCGGCGCAACGGTTCCGGCACAGGCTTCGAATGTTTTCTGGTGCTGCAGGGCGCCATCGGACTGCTGCTGTTCAACAGTGAGGGCGAGATCCAGCAGCAGCTCCATCTCAGCGCCAAGGGGCCCACCCACGGCATCGAGATTGCAGAAGATCAGTTCCACACCCTGGTGGCCCTGGAGGCCGACAGCGTGATTTTCGAGCTGAAACAGGGGCCCTACCAGCCCGCTCAAGACAAGGACTTTCTCAACGGCTTCCCCCAGGAGGGCACAACGGAGGCCGCCAGGCAAGAGTCGCAGTGGCGCGACCTTCTTTCAGGATCAGGCCTGACGTGAAGCTTCACGGGAGCGCTGCTTCTCATCCAGCAGTTCGCCTTCCAGTTGCTCGATCAAACGACTCACCAACGCCTGAAATTCCGGCTGACAACCACGAAACGCCGCTTTGTGACGGATCGGCTCGTTGCGCATGCGCAGATCCGTGAGCATCAGCTGCAGCGAATCGATCCGGGCGTTGGAAGTCATGAACTGCGTCGGCGTTCCAGAACGAGGTTATGACGCAGCTGCTTCAAAGCTCCAGCTCCCGCAGCAGACTGTTTTGCGTCTCCCGGCCGAGGACGGCATGGGCCGCCATGGCACCACTCGCAGCGACGGGGGGGATGCCGATCCCGGGGAAGGTGCTGGCACCACAAAGCCAGAAATTGGCCAGGGGCGTCGTCACGCCAGGGAAGAGACCTTCCGCTGCTGACAGGGCAGGGCCATAACTGCCCTGATGAACATTGAGGAAATGGCTGTGGGTCAGCGGCGTTCCCTCCATGATCAGCTCACAGCGGTCGCGGATGTCGGGAATACGGCGTTCCAGCACCCGCCAGAACACAGCACATCGCTCCTGTTTTCTCTGCTGATACGCCGCGCTGTCGCGCTCCAGATCAGCCCAGAGCTCCCAGGGTTCGCTGGCCGGGGTGTAGGCATGCAGCACATGGCGACCGGCCGGCGCCATCGAGGCATCCAACACCGACGGAATCGACAACACCACAGCATTGCGCTCGGCGTCGATCCCACGCTCCCAGTCATCGACCCAGACGGTGTGGATCGGCAGATCCTCCAGCCCCGTGGCATCAAAGCCCAGATGCAGATGCAGGAAGCCGTTGCAGGCCGGTGTGGCCTGACGCTGACGCTGCCACTTCGGCGCCACGGACTCCGGCAGCAGACCAAGGGTGGACCAGATGTCGGCATTGCAGATCACCTGCCGCGCCGCAATCTGCGTTCCATTGGCCAATGTCACACCCACCACACGATCCCCCTCCACCCGCAGCTGCTTCACCGCCGTGCCCGTGTGCAGGCTGCCGCCGTGAGCTTTCAAGCCACGCACCAGGGCCTCAACCACCGCAGCGCTGCCGCCAACGGGGTAGTCGAGATGGGCATCCGGCTCAAACCACTCGTCGAACAGCGTGGCCATCGCTGCGGCATTGGTGTCTCCCATCGGCATGCCGCTGATCAGGAAGGAGAGCAGATCCACCCAATGGAGCAGAAAAGGATCGCTGAGGTGACGATCCACCAGGGGCCCAAAAGAACCGGAGAGGTGACGCATCGCTGCAAGATGCGGCAACAGACGTCCTCCGCGCTTCAACAGTTGCGCCATGCCATCCACCCCAGGCCGCAGGGCCAGCAAGGGCAAAGCATCGGCAGCGGCAGCAATCGGCTGGAGCGCCTCAACAAAACGCCGCCATTCGGCGGCCACCTCGGGGCCGCGCAGACTGCGCACCACAGCCTCAAAATCGTCGTGCCCAACGGCGATGCGCAGATCCCCTTCCGGCAACAGCACATCCCAGCTGCGATAGGGAATCACCTCCACGGTCTGCCCCAGCGCGCGCAGCACCTGGGTCAGGGGATTGCTGCTGGGCCAACGCCCCAGGCCACTCCAGAGGGATGGACCGGATTCGAAGTGATACCCCTGGCGTTGAAAGCCATGGGCGGCTCCACCGGGCTGGTGATGGGCTTCCAGCACCATCACCTCACGGCCGGCGCGGGCACACAAACCTGCGGCACAGAGTCCGCCGATGCCGCTGCCGATCACCAGAACGTCAACGTCGCTTCTGATCATCCGCTCAACATCCGCGTCATCATTGTGGTCATTGGCGCAAGACGATGCGCACTCGACTGCTGCTTCCCCTGCTGATCCTGGCCTTGGTATGGGGGCAGGAGCTGATCGACCAACTGCTTTTTGCGGGGCAGTGGAACCTGCCGATGGGGCCGGATCAACCGTGGTGGGGGGTGATCACAGCGCCATTCAGCCATGCCGGCTTCGGGCATCTGATCTCCAACAGCCTGGCGTTTCTGCCCCTGAGCTGGCTGGTGCTCAGCCGGGGGATGCGCGATTACCTGAGCGTCTGGCTGTCGGTGCTAGTGATCAACATTCCCGTGGCCCTGTTCTGGCCCGCCCGCAGTCATGGACTCTCGGGCGTGGTGTACGGCCTGCTGGGCTACCTGCTGCTGATCGGCTGGCTGGAACGCCGGATCCTCTCCATCGCCCTGGGCCTGGTGGCGTTCTGGCTCTACGGCTCAGCCCTGATCGCCTTGATCCCCGGTGTCTCACCCGCGGGCGTCAGCTGGATCGGCCACAGCGCAGGGTTCATTGGCGGCTTGGTGGCGGCTCTTGCGGTGTATCGCGAGCCCACCAGTCATTGAAGAAAGCCAGTTGAAGGCATCCAATTGAGCTCAGCCCTGGGCCAGAACCTCATCGAGGAACGCCAGGGGGCGTTCCATGGTGGCGGAGTAGCCGAGCAGGCTTTGATCGCGGTGGCAATAGATCACGCTGTCATCGGCGTCGAGCAGCACGGTGGCGCCGCGCTGGGTGATGTAGTCGTCACAGGGCACGTAGGTGCGCCAGTTGCGGAGCACTTCATTCATGTTGCGCAAACGCTTGGTGGCGAGCTCAAACGGTCGCTGGAACCCGGCACCACCGGCCCGGCGGAACAGAGCCCCCCGAAAGCGCGGCAAAGGAAAGGCTTCAACCCACTCCTCGTCATCGAAGATCTGGGCCGCCGAGCGATCTCCGGTGTAACCGCGCAGAACCTCGCGCAGGGTGCCCGGCGAGCCCACGCCGGCGCACATCAGCAGAAAACCAGGCCAGGGCCCACCGGGGAGCTTCAAGCCGGCCTCCAACCCCAGGGCCTGATGCAACTGGGGTGATGGATCGGCGATCAGCTGCTGCAGGGGAAAACCGGTGAAGGCCGCAAAGCGCTCAGCACTGGCGGCGTTGCCGATGCCGAACAGCTGAACCTTGACCCCAAGCGCCGCCAACTGGGGAAGCCTCGGCAGCAGCACCTGGGCGTATTCGATCGAGTCGAAATCCCCCAGCTGGCCCTGCACAACAACAAGGCGCTTACAGCCGCTCTCCATGCCGGCAACTCCGGCAAGCCGTTGCAGCAGTGGGTCGAGTGGGATCATCCCGACAGGTTGACATTTCGCCTCCGAAAACGTGGATGGCGCTTGCGCACCGCCTGAGAGACTCAAATCAAAGGCAAGAAGCAGGTGGGCAAAAAATCTGGCTTCACAAGTGCTGAGATCGAGGAGATCAAGCGTCTGTATCTGCAGGAAGGGCGATCGATCCTGCAGATCCCCAAGATCCTGGGCAAAGGCAGTGAAAACTCCGTGCGCAACGCCCTGCACAAGGCCCGGGTGAAGCATGCGCCGGAGGAACGCACCAAGCTGGAGCGATTCAAGCCAGATCAAGTTTTTGGCAACGTCACCCTTTTAAAGCGACTCAAAAAAGCGAAAAAGCTGAAATTCCATGCCCGCTGCTCCTGTGGCTACGAATTTGATGTGGACCCATTCCGGCTGACGCTGCCGGAACACCACAAAGACAAAATTGCTGCATGCCAGCGCTGCAGCAAAGCGCAAACAGAGGAGCGCTCCAAACCTGAAGCCTGAGAGGATCAATCAAGACACGTTCAACAGAGCACACAAAACCAACAAATATTTCAACTGCTTCACAACAACAAACAGAAAAACCCCACAACTCGAATCACCCCCTTTCTCCTGTCATTACAGGGGTTAAGAGCTGAACTTGTATCGGGCTGACGCAACCTTAACAATGGCTAAAGAGCAAGGTATCAAGCAGAACCTTGCGGCATTCGGGCGACGACGTAGAACTCAAAAAGTTTTTATCCATCCCTATTCACGCCATGGAACTCACTTTCTTGGGCAACAAATATGCAAAGACAGAAGCAGTATCGACGCGGCCAACAATCCAACTGAAATACATGGGCAAAAGCTATCGGACTGAGCAAATCAAATCCGTGCGCAATTGCGTTGCTCTGACCTACCGCGGCGTCTCCTACTCCAAAGTCTGAAGAGGCCTTGAGGCAGGGCACTGAAAACGCAGCCGACGTGACGGCATAACGCTGCAGGATCGGCAAAATTGGCGCGATGAGAGTTCTGATCACAGTCCTGATCGCGTCCAGTGCTTTGGCCTGGCCGGCAAACAGTGCGGAACCGATCCCCCTCGTGGTGGTTCCCTTCGATGCCGCATGGGGGTCGCGACGTCTTCCCGTTCAGCCCGCAGCGTTGTTGCCGCCACCTCCAATCCCTGGTCCGACTCCAGCCAGCAAACCCGACGCTGAACCAAGGCCGCAACGCAAACGCTGGTGCCGGGGCGGCTGCTGAACGGGACCAGCTGCTGAACACTGTCGCTGTCACATGGAAGCGTTCTGTGTAAACCGAAAGGAGAAGCACTCCCTTCGAGCCCTAACGATGCGAAACGCGGCGCTGTTGATGGCCAGCCTCCTTCTGGGATCCATGGCTCTTGCCGGTGGCAAGCGGGCCACAGCTCAAGGGCCGTCCGAGCAGTTCGCCACCGCTGAGGCGATGCGGGTGATCCCGAAAGGGGCAACGATCACCAACACCACCTGCAAGAGCATTGATGTAGGAGCCAGCAGCCGCTATCAGTGCACCATCACCTACAGCCCCTGAGCTGATCGATGAAAGGCTGGCTTGCTGCGTGTTGGAGCCTGATCCTGCTGGGGATCCCGGCTGCGGGGCGCGCCGAATTTGATCAGTGTCGCTTGATCGATCAGGTGCTGAATCGCCTGGGCAACGCCATGGCCATCAACCGTTTGATCATTGCGGAAGGCAAGGACAGCACGGCCGTCGCTGCGGCGAGTGAAGCGCTGGCCGAACAGAACGAGAGCTACCGGCGCACCAAGCGCCAACGCGCCAACGCGCCAAAGCCGGCTGCGATGGCTGGCAACGGGACTGACTGCCTGGGTGCATGACTCACCGGCTCACGCCAGGCAAGCTGGTGAAGCGCTGATCGAGAGGCCTTGGCCGTCACCGTCTGCCAGAACTGCGGAAGCCGCCGGTTTCGTGCCGACCGATCCATGGCCGGGCGGCTGGTCTGTCAGAACTGCGGCCTTGCGGCCGGTAGCCGAGCTGCACGGTCCACACCGCACAGCAGGCGGCGCAGCAACGCAAAACGCTGGCTGGTGATCCTGCTGATCGCGGTGATCGTGCTGGTGGTGGTCACGTCGTAAGCAACTGCACCACCTCAGCGGTGTTCGCCGACAAAGGCTTGGCGGCCAGCTGGTCGATGGCCTGACGCATGACCGTTTGGCGCTCGGGGCCGTAACTGCCGCAGCGACTGAACACCTTGGCCATCCGTGATGCGGTGATCGGATTGCGGGAGTCGACCGCTGCGATCTGCTCCGCCATGAACCGGTAACCACTGCCATCGATGGCATGAAACGCCTGAACATTGGCGGTGAATCCACCGAGAACAGCGCGAAGGGAATTGGGCGCCAGGGGATCAAAGCGCGGGTGCTCCAGCAGCTGTTGAACCCGCTCCAACGCGTTGGACCTGGGGGCCGATGCCTCCATCGCGAACCAGGCATCCAGGATCACGGGCTTGTCTTGCCAACGCTCGTAGAACAGCGCCATCGCCTGCTCACGCTCCGCGCTTTCCTGCGGCAGCAAGGCCCGCAGGGCTCCCCGCGCCAGGGTCATCGAGGGGCCGGAAACAGCAGCCAAGGCCTCCGCTTGAACCGTGGCATCACCAGCCGCGGCAAGCCAGCGCCAGGCCAAGGCGGTCAGGGCCCTGCCGCCCTGTCCCGCCGGCCAAGCCAGGGTCCAGTCAGCCCGGGCCAACTCCAGCAGGCGACGCAGGGACGTCTGCAATTGAACGCCCATCTCCTGGGTCCATGCCCGGAAGGCTTGATCCAGCGCCAGCGGATCCACCGGGGATTGCAACGCCTCCAGTTCCGCCATGCCGGGCAGCGCCAGCAGCGCCGCCAGATCCATGCCATCACCACCGTCGTAGGCGCAGATCCGCTGATCGAGGGCCTGCATCAGCGCCGCTTCCACGGCAGGCTTCGGCTGGTTTTCAGCCCGTGCTAACAGCACCTGGCGTGCCAGGCGCTGGGCCGCATCCCAGCGGCAGAACGGGTCATCATCAGAAGCCAACAGCTGCAGGCACTCCTCCAGCGGCTGCTCCAAACGCACGTGCACCGGGGCCGAAAAGCGGCGCAGCACCGAAAGGGCAGGCGGTGTGTCGCCGGGCTGGCCCTGCAGGGTGATGCTGGCGCGCTCAGCCTCCATCACCAGCAGCTGCTCCTCACCAACACGGCCTTGCTCACCCACCAGGGCCATGGCAACCGGCAGCACCAGGGGCTGTTTGTCCGCCTGCCCCGGCGTCGGAGGCGTCGTCTGGTGCAAGTCCACCGTGAGCTGACCCGATTCGGGGTTCCACTGCCGATCAATGCTGAGTTGCGGAGTTCCTGCCTGGTGGTACCAGCGCCTGAAGCGGTTCAGATCAAAGCCCAGCGGCTCGCCCTGGCTGGTGGCACCATCGGCGATCGCCTGGACGAAGTCTTCCGTTGTTGCTGCCGTGCCATCAAAACGTTGCACGTAAACCTCCATTCCCTTCATGAACCGCTCGGGGCCCAGCAGGGTGCGCAGCATGCGGATCAATTCCGCACCTTTTTCATAAATGGTTGTTGTGTAGAAGTTATCGATCGCCTGGTATTCCGCTGGCTTCACCGGGTGGGCCGTTGGACCAGCATCCTCACGGAATTGGGTGTTGCGCAACATCGCCACATCCTCAATGCGCTTCACCGCTTCCGAATGCAGATCCGCGGTGAAGCACTGATCACGGAACACCGTCAGGCCCTCTTTGAGCGACAGCTGGAACCAATCCCGGCAGGTGATTCGATTTCCGCTCCAGTTGTGGAAGTATTCATGGGCAATCACACTTTCGATGCGTTCAAGTTCTGCATCGGTGGCCGTTTCTGCATCAGCCAAAACAAGCTTTGAGTTGAAAATATTCAGACTCTTGTTCTCCATCGCGCCCATGTTGAAGTGACGGACGGCGACGATGTTGTATTCATCAAGATCGTATTCAAGGTTGTAAACCGATTCATCCCATTGCATGGATCGTTTCAACGAAGCCATGGCATGGGCCGTTAAGGGTTCATCCCCCTCCTCCACATGCAAGCGCAGGGTGACCTGCCGGCCCGACGCCGTTGTGTAGCGATCACGAATCTCCCTTAGGTCTCCGGCCACCAGGGCGAACAGATAGGAGGGCTTGGGGAAGGGGTCATCCCACGTGACCGCATGACGATCAACGCCGACGGATTCCTTCTGAACCGCATTGCCATTGCTCAACAACACAGGGCAGCTGCTGCGGCTGGCCTCAATCCGCACCTGCCAACGGCTCAGCACATCCGGACGATCGGGGTGCAGGCTGATGCGCCGGAACCCCTCGGCCTCGCACTGGGTGCTCAGCAGACCACCACTGGCGTACAGGCCTTCGAGCGAACTGTTGGAGTAGGGATCCAGACGGCAACGGGTTTCCAGCACAAACCGCTGGCCCGGCACGTTGGGGATGGTGAGACGTCCGTCGGCAAAGCTGTACTCCTCTGTCGACAAAGGCGCCTGGTCGATCACCAGGGATTCAATCGCCAGATCAACGCCGCACAGCACCAAGGGCTCTCCAGGCCGACGCGGTTCAAGGCTGAGCCTGGAGGTCACGACGACATGGTCGTCCTGGATGTTCACGTCCAGGACGATGGAAGGGAGTTCAAAAGCCCACGGCGTGTAGTCCGCCAGACGAATCGAAGCAGCTGCAGTCATGGCCAAACCACGCGAGGACCGAACGATCCTGACGGACGACGCTCAGAACCGGGACGTTTCAGCCAAGCTGCCGGCCATCAAGCGAGCAACGGCATCAGAGCAGAGGAGCAGACACATAAAAACGCCTGACCTAAGCAGGCCAGACGTTTTCGATCGTTAGAGCCTAGGAAGATCTTATTTTTTCGAAGGCTTCAACGAAGCAGCAGCCTTTTCAAAGCGTGCTTTTTCTGCAGCGGGAACTGATTTAGGGCAAAACTTCAACGCACCACCAACTATCATGAATCCCGCATTGTTGAGAAATTGCTTCTCAGGCAAGGGGTCTTTGGTGCCGGGAAGCAAACCACCGTGCTTGCCATAAATGACATGCAACTGACCAGCAAGAGCCACGGCCAGAGACATGTTGAAATCGATCTTCTGCGCCCTCGCCTCACAGAAGGTGGCAATCGACATCACGCCGTAGGTGTTGACCTCCATGGCTGTGGCAGGCGTGGGCTTGTCCTTTGAGGCCTGAGCCAGAGCCGTTGCCGGTGACAGCAAGGGGACAGCCAACACGAGAGCTGCGGCAGCGAATGTACGACGAATCACCTTGAGTCCCGGCAGCGTCAAATTTTTCGCAACTTACCGCCCATGCCAAAGCTGGCCGAAGCTCAGGCGCGGTTGTTGAACTGGGACATCAGCACAACGGCGCCGTTGAGTCGTCCTGGATCAATCGTTTTCGATCAGTCGTCCTCGATCAGTGGCAGGGGATCGGACATTCGAATCTCATGGTGGTGCTCAACGATCGAGAGATCACCGTTCTCCCAGCTGTAGATGGCGCGGTAGCGGTAGCGGTCCTGATCGACAAGGCGAATGTGCTCAAGGATGTCCCACTGCTGGTAGTGGGATTCCAGGATGGTTTCGTGCTCGTCCACCTGACGAAGCCGTGTACGCACCGGGTCTCCCGTCAAATAACCGCGACTTCTCTGGAGTTGATGGCCCCACAACGTGGCTTCCATCACGCCACTGCGTTCAAACCAGGGCTTGCGGGCAAAGAATTCGTCGGAATGCTGGTCCTCCTGGTCAGACCACCAGCTGAAGCGGTAGCGGCTCTCACCCACCTCGGGGTGTGCGAACGCCTCCATTTTCAGGTTCATGTCCAAGTGGAGAACCTGGTCGTCACTGAAGGTGTATTGACGCCGGGAACGCCACAAGCCCAGATTGCGGCTGAACCAGCGGCGTAGGTTGCTGTCCACCTGAATCGAAGGCTGGGCAGCCACTCCGCCGGGAACGGTCAGAGGAACACGGTTTTGCGCAGAAAAAAGCGACATGGACCGCGTCAATGACGCAACGGAGTGTTCCTGTTCGTCTTAGCGCTGCTGGCGGTGCAGTCAAAAACCCATAAGGTGAGCGTCGGTTTTGCTGTCTTGCAGTCCGCGTGGTCAAGGACGCTCCCAAGACACGTCAAACCCTGAAGCTTTTGCTGGTGGCTGCTCGCCATCACCTGTCGGGTCAGGACCTCCGATCGCTGGTGCAGTTCCTGGAACGGGAAGACCTGGGCTTCGAAGTCACCCTGCAGGTTGCCGATCCCGCCCAGCAACCCGAACTGCTTGAGCTGCATCGCCTCGTGGTGACGCCAGCGCTGATCAAATTGGCGCCAAACCCCAAGCAGGTGTTCGCGGGAAGCAACATCCTTCAGCAACTCAAAGGATGGGTGCCCCGCTGGAAACAGGATGGGGTTGTGAGCGGCCTTGGCCTCAGCCTCAGGCCCACCGAACTTGATGGCAGTCGCACCCAGAAGGAACTCCAGCTGGAGGATCAGCTGCTGGTGCTACGCCAGGAGAACGAAACGCTGATCGATCGCGTCAGCGCCCAGGAACGCCTGTTGCGCATGGTGGCCCACGAACTGCGCACCCCACTCACGGCAGCGGCCTTGGCCCTGCAAAGCCAGAAGCTGGGCCAGATCGACATGGATCGCTTTCAGGATGTGATCACCCGCCGCCTGCAGGAGATGGAGGCGCTGTCGAAGGATTTGTTGGAGGTGGGCACCACCCGATGGGAGACCCTGTTCAACCCTCAACGGCTTGACCTTGCCAGCGTTTCAGCCGAAGTGATCCTCGAGCTCGAAAAATTGTGGTTGGGGCGCAACGTCGAAATCAAAACCGACATTCCCGCTGACCTGCCCAAGGTTTTCGCTGATCAGCGCCGCATGCGCCAAGTGCTGCTGAATCTGCTCGAAAACGCCCTGAAGTACACCAACGACGGCGGGCACATCTCGCTCACGATGCTGCACCGCACCAGCCAGCGTGTGGAGGTGAGCGTTTGTGACAGCGGCCCGGGCATTCCGGAAACAGAACAGCAGCGAATTTTTCTGGATCGGGTACGGCTGCCGCAAACCTCCGACCAAACCACCGGTTATGGCGTGGGGCTGGCGGTCTGCCGCCGCATCGTTGAAGTGCACGGCGGCAAGATCTGGGTGGTGTCGGACCCTGGCGAAGGCGCCTGCTTCACCTTCACGGTGCCGATCTGGCAAGGACAAGGTGTCGAATGGGGTCAAGCTGTCTTGACGGAGGGTCCGACCAAGCCCTAGTGTTCACAAGTGATCAGGAGCACAGACCGCTCGCTGATTACGGCCTCGCCCCCATCGTCTAGAGGCCTAGGACACCTCCCTTTCACGGAGGCGACAGGGGTTCGAATCCCCTTGGGGGTATGACCTCATCACCTGACCCGTTTTGGTGATGAATTGACTACCAATTCAGGTGTTTTGGTGCTCCAAGCCCCAAATCACCCAATTATTTATTTCGGATTGAATCTGCTGCGCCCTCGCTGCCCGTTCAGCTGTTTCTGCGGTGGGCTTCCTGCACAACGGCGTTGAGGTTGCTGGAGAGATCGTCCCGCAGCCGCTCCTCGATCAAACCGATCGGCATGCCAAGGCAGCCTTGAACCGTCAGCTCATAGAGCAGTGAGCTGCCATCGGGACGCTGACGGATCTGCCAGGACCCTTCAAAACGTCGGAAATCCCCTTTCACCATGAGGAACTGCAGCAATCCGTCCTGGCGGTATTCCGTCAGCTCCAGCTGAACCTGAGCCGAGAAGCGAAGACCAAGCAGCTGCTGACTGCCCACCTGTTGGAGGCGCACCGTCTGACCCTGGCGCTGAATCAGCTCACTGGTGCTGAGGTTGGGAATGAAACGAGACAGGTTCTCGTAGTCCGTCAGCACATCCCAGAGCAGCTGAACAGGCAGTGGAGATTTGAGTTCAGCGGCCAGACGCCGGGTCCCTTGGGGCAGCCGCTCCATGGTCTGCTCGATCGCAGTCCCCGAATCTGTGGAGGTTTCAAGTCCTCGTCCAAACATTGTCTGGGGGAAAACCAAAAGAGACGCCGAGATGAGGAGCCGAACCCGAGGATCTTAATGAGGTCGCCTGGATCACATCAGATTCTGTTCCGAACAGCAACCTTTTTGTGTGAAATCAAAGGCCACGCCTATAGTCGCGCCACCAAAGGCAGGTGATTTCTATGCGGGTGTCCAATGCAGCGACAGAGCACTGCAATGAAGCTCTGTTCACTGTTGTGGCTCGTGGTCCCCAGGTCGGCGCCAAACCGTCCGTGGTTCAGACCTACACCGTTGCAATGAACCAGTTTTCCGCACTTTTCAAACGATTGGGGGCCACGGGCGCCAAGATCGTTTCTGTGAATGGTGCGGGCGAAGAGCGTTCCGCCGCTCCCGCTGTCGCCACCCCGGCACCTGCCAAACAACCCGCCAAAAAAACCGCCAAGAAAGCCGTGACGTCAAGCGCCCCGAAGAAGAAGCCCCACGCCGACGTTCCGGTCAACACCTACAAGCCCAAAACACCGTTCATGGGCACGGTGACGGAGAACTACTCCCTGCTGAAGGACGGTGCGATCGGCCGTGTGCAACACATCACCTTTGATCTGGCAGGCGGCGACCCGCAGCTGAAGTACATCGAAGGCCAGAGCATCGGCATCATTCCCGAAGGGGAAGACGCCAACGGCAAACCCCACAAGCTGCGCCTGTACTCCATCGCCAGCACCCGCCATGGCGACAACCTGGAGGGCAACACCGTCTCCCTCTGCGTTCGCCAGCTCGAGTACAAGAACGACGCCGGTGAGCAGATCTATGGCGTCTGCTCCACCTACCTCTGCGACATCGAACCCGGCACCAAGGTGAAGATCACCGGTCCGGTCGGCAAGGAGATGCTCCTGCCTGACGACGAGGACGCCAACATCATCATGCTGGCGACGGGCACCGGCATCGCTCCAATGCGCACCTACCTGCGTCGCATGTTCGAGCCCCGGGAACAGGAGGCCAACGGCTGGAAATTCCGCGGCAAAGCCTGGCTGTTCATGGGCGCACCCAAAACCGCCAACCTGCTCTACGACGAAGACTTCCTTCACTACGAGAAGGAGTACCCCGACAACTTCCGCTACACCAAGGCGATCAGCCGGGAACAGCAGAACGCCAAGGGCGGCCGGATGTACATCCAAGACCGCGTTCTGGAGCACGCTGAAGAGATCTTCGCGATGATCGAAGACCCCAAGACCCACGTGTACATGTGCGGTCTGCGCGGCATGGAGCCGGGCATCGACGAAGCCATGACCGCCGCCGCGGCCGCCAAGGGGCTCGACTGGGCCGAACTGCGCCCCCAGCTCAAGAAGGCTGACCGCTGGCACGTGGAAACCTATTGATCGATCAAGCGCTGATCCATCAGCCAAAGATCGTTTTCAGTCCACCCCTCGGGGTGGACTTTTTTTTGGGTTGGCAACAAAGGCTGACACCAACACGGAAACAAAGCGGCGAGTCCATGTCTGTTGCCAGTTCCGTGCCTAAACCATCGTCAGAAGCCTGGACACTCCATGGTTGCCACGATGACGAACCCCCTCAGGGTTGGACTGCGTCAGGAGCGCGTGATCGCGCCGCAGTGTCTGGTGATCTTCGGCGCCAGTGGTGATCTGACCCACCGCAAGCTGGTGCCAGCCCTGTTTGAACTGTTCAAGCAACGGCGTCTGCCCAGTGAGTTCGCCCTGCTGGGCTGTGCGCGACGGCCGTGGAGTGATGAGGAGTTCCGCGGAAAGATGGCGGAAGCACTGGCCAGCACGATCGAGGACGATCCCCAGGCCTGGGAGCAGTTCGTGGGCAAGTTGTTCTACGAGCCGGTCGACCTACAGAACACCGATCACATGCTGAGCCTGCACACCAGGCTCGAGCAGATCGATCAACAGTGCGCCACCCGCGGCAACCGCACCTTCTATCTCTCCGTCTCCCCCAAGTTCTATGGCAGTGGCTGCCGTTCACTGGCCGACGCTGGCCTGCTGAAGGACCCCAAACGCAGCCGGGTGGTGATCGAAAAGCCCTTCGGACGCGACTACGGCAGTGCCCAGGCCCTCAATCGCGTGGTGCAGGCCTGCGGTCAGGAGAACCAGATCTTTCGCATCGACCATTACCTGGGCAAGGAAACCGTCCAGAACATCATGGTTCTGCGCTTTGCCAACACGATCTTCGAGCCGATCTGGAACCGCAATTACATCTCCAGTGTTCAAATCACCGCCGCTGAAACGGTTGGCGTGGAGGAAAGGGCCGGGTACTACGAATCGGCCGGTGCCCTGCGGGACATGGTGCAGAACCACCTGACCCAGATGCTGGCGATCACCGCCATGGAACCTCCCGGGCGCTTTGACCCGGAGGCCATCCGCAACGAAAAGGCCAAGGTGCTCCAGGCTGCCCGCCTGGCCGATGAGCTCGAACCCTGGAACTGCTGCATCCGTGGCCAGTACGGACCCGGTGGTTCCGCGGAATCGCCCCTGGCCGGATACCGCCATGAACCCGGCGTGGATCCCAACAGCACCACCGAGACCTACGTGGCGATGAAGCTGTTCATCGACAACTGGCGCTGGCAGGGGGTTCCGTTCTATGTGCGCACCGGCAAACGGCTGGCCAAGCGCACCAGTGAGGTGGTGCTCACCTTCCGTGAAGCACCGGTGCATCTGTTTGATGCAGCCACCGGAGGCCCCACGGCCAATCAGCTGATCCTGCGCATCCAACCGGATGAGGGGGCCGAATTCCGCTTCGAGGTGAAGTCACCCGGATCTGGCATGCGCAGCCGCCCGATCGACATGGAGTTCTCCTACGACGAATCCTTCGGGGAACCCTCCGATGAGGGCTATGTGCGGCTCCTGGCTGACGCCATGCTCAGCGACCCCACCCTGTTCACCCGCAGCGATGAGGTGGAAGCGGCATGGCGGCTCTACACCCCGCTGCTGGAACTGATTGAAGACAGCCCCTGGCAGCTGCCGGTTCATCCCTACGAATCCCGCACCTGGGGACCGGCCGCCGCGGATGCCCTGCTGGCGAAGGACGGACTGCTCTGGCGACGCCCCTGACCGCGCACGTTCACAGCCCTGTTGTTCAGCTCTCCACGTCTCGTTCATCCGTCACCATGTCCCCTCAGCTCACCCTGCAAACCCCGCTCGAACTGGCACCGGCGGAGGTACCCCACTACCTCGAACAGCTCTGGTCCCCCGAGCAGCAGGGCAGCACGGGCACGGGGGCCAACACCTTCTGCCTGCTGATCTGGCAACCCGCCTGGGCCGAACAGCAATTGATCCGCAGTGGTCGTTTATCAGGCCCCATCACGGGACAGCAGTCCGCCCCCTTGATTGCTGCGGGACGTCAGGCGGTGCTGGATGCAGACCTCCCGCTGAGCACGCCGCCCCTGGATGGGGCTGTGGTGAAGGCGGTGGCTGATTTGGAAGGGCAAGCCAACGCCGAAGACCTGCGTGGGCAGTACATCGACCCAGCCCTGAGTGCACTGATGCCCCGGCGCCTGATCACCCTGGCGCCCACCATCGATGCGGCCCAGCCCCTGGAAACACTCGTGGCCGCCTACTGCCCGCTGCCTGAAGAAGGCGGTGGTACCGCCGCCTGCGGCGATGTGGTGGTGCTGCGGGGCGGCCATGGCGCCCTGCATGAGGGCTTTTCGATTCTCGACCCCCTGCTGCCGGAATCGATGCCGGCCTGGGTCTGGTGGAACGGCTGCATCGACGAAGCACCGGAGCTGATGCAACGGCTCACCAGCGCACCACGGCGCCTGATCATCGACACCGCGCTGGGGGATCCACATCAGTGCCTTGAGCTTCTACGTCACCGCGTGGAGAGCGGCCAGGCGGTGAACGATCTCAACTGGCTGCGCCTGCGCAGCTGGCGCGAGACCCTGGCCATGGTGTTCGACCCGCCGCAACGGCGTGATGCCCTGAGCCACATCACCCGTCTCGACATCGATGTTGAGGGCCATCACCCTGCCCAGGGGCTGCTGCTGGCCGCCTGGATCGCCGATCGACTGGGCTGGACGCTGCTCTCGACCGCTGCGGTCGAAAACGGAACCACCGCCCAGTTCAAGCGCTCCGATGGCACCGAGGTGCGCTTCCAACTGATGGCCGTGCCAGTCGCTCAGCCCAACGTGCACGCCGGCCAGATGGTGGGGCTGCGGCTGATCGCTGAACCGGAGAACGGCCAGGGCGTGTGCGTGATTCTCTGCGCTGAATCCGGGGGCTGCATGCGTTTGGAGGGAGGAGGCATGGCCAACCTCGAGCTGCATGAGGAAGTGGTTCCCGTGCAGCACGACACCCCTGAAATGGATGTGGCCCGTCTGCTGGGCGGCGGTCACGACAGCACCAATCCCCTGCTGGCCGCTGCGGCTCCGCTGGCTGCCAGGCTGCTGGGCTGATCCGCATCTGAGCCATGGCCGCTGTCATCGCTGCACCAGCCAGTGGCAGCGGCAAAACCCTGTTGAGCCTGGCGCTGCTGAGCTGGGCCCAGCAGAACGGACGCCGGATCCAGGCCTTCAAGGTGGGACCGGACTACCTCGATGCCCAGCTGCTCAGCCAGGCCTCGGGGCAGGCCTGTCGCAACCTCGATCTCAATCTCTGCGGAGAAACCTGGGTTCGCCAGGCCTTTCACGGTTACGGCGGTGCCTCTGAGCTGACCCTCGTGGAAGGGGTGATGGGGCTCTTCGATGGCATCGGCAGCAGTACAACCGGAAGCACGGCCGACGTGGCCCGCCTGCTGGACCTGCCGGTGGTGCTGGTGCTGGATGCCGGTGGTCAGGCCGCCTCCCTCGGCGCCATCGTGCGCGGATTCCGCGATCACGATCCCCAGCTGCGCATCGCCGGCGTGGTGCTCAACAAGGTCAGCAGCCCCAGGCACCGGGAGCTGCTGGCCGACGTGCTGGAGCGCATGGAGGTGCCGTTGCTGGGCTGCTTGCCGCGCAGCGAAGCCCTGGCCCTGCCGGGCCGGCATCTCGGCTTGGCCCCGGCCCATGAATTGGAGGCCCCCGAGCAGCGACGCCAGGCCTGGGCCGCTCTGGCCAGCCAGCACCTGAACCTGGAACGCCTGGTCCCCCTGCTGCAGGCGCCCCGCCCTGGGCCGCATCCCCTGGCCCACATCCCCGTGGAGCAGGGCCAGCCCCTGCCGGTGGCTCTGGCCAGTGATGCCGCCTTTCACTTCCGCTATCAGGAAACCAGTGAACTGCTGGAGCACATGGGCATGCCCGTGCTCCGCTGGAGCCCCCTGGCCGATGAGGCCATCCCTGCAGACGCCAAGGGCCTGATCCTGCCGGGCGGTTTCCCCGAACAGCACGCCGCCCAGCTCAGCGGCTGCACACGAAGCTTGAGCTCGTTGCGGGCGTTCGTGCAGCAGCGACCGCTCTACGCCGAATGCGGCGGGATGCTTGTGCTCGGAGAGCAGCTGACCGACCTCGATGGCACCAGCCACCCCATGGCGGGCCTGCTTCCCTTCACAGCCCAGCGCGGCCCGCTGCAGGTGGGCTATCGCCGCCTGCAGGCACGACGGGACAGCCCTGTGGTGGAAAGCGGTCAGCAGCTGGTGGGCCATGAATTTCACCGCTGGGAACTGCACACCAACCGGCCGTCCTCCGACAGGTCAGTGCTGTGGGACATTGAGGGATGGAAAGTCCATCGACATTCGGAAGGATGGGTCGATCAGACGGTTCACGCGAGCTGGGTTCACCTGCACTGGGCAAGCTCTACGACGATCTGCTCCCGATGGCGCGCCGCGCTCGAAGCCGGGGAGAAGCGATCGCCAAGCGCTTCGTCAGCCGCCAGCAACCGCCGCGGATCCAACCCTTCGCCGAACGCTGGCGCTGGGTGATCGAAGGCCGCGTTCAGCGTGTGGGGTTCCGCGCCAGCTGCAATCGGCGTGCCCTGGATCTCGGCATCAGCGGATGGGTGCGCAACTTGAGTGATGGCCGTGTGGAAGTGCAGGCCGAGGGGCCACCGCTGGCCTTGTCTGAACTGCGGGCCTGGTGCGAGGTCGGGCCGCCGGGCGCCCGGGTGGTTCGGGTGACCCCCAGCCAGCTCCCGATCACGGGCGACGACTGGTTCGAAGTGCGCTACTGAGACGACGTGCGCTGAGACGAAGTGCGCTGAGACATAGACGCGAAAAAATTGGGAAGGAGGCCTCCACGCTCCGCCCATCTCGCTACGGCTGAAGCAGGACCTTCGCGCCTGCCGCATGCTCCGCTTCGGATTTGTCCTGTTGATCACTGCGCTGCCCCTGCTCGGCATGGAGGCCATGAGCACGCGACGGGAAACCACCAAGCAGGTGTTCGATTCCGCGGCAGAAGCCCTCAACGCCTGTCAAAGCTGGCGGCTCAGGGAAGGACAGTTTTCGACCCTGATTCCCGCCGCTGCACCGGTGTCAACGCAGGCGCGGCCTGTGCAGACCGACATCCGCAGCTGTGAGGCCGATCTGGACCATGCACTGGTGCTGGGGCGCCGCTACAGCGTTGTGCCCGGCGTGCACTACAACAAAACGCTGCGGTCGCTGCACCGCCCGATTCCTCGCACCTTTCCTTACATGGCACAACTGGCGAATAGAGCCCCTGGCATGTCTTGAGCAACTTCCTCGACACCAAATACAAAGCCTTCTGGAGAGCCCTGCTCGGCGTTGTGAGTTTGGGGGTGAGCATCGGCCTGGCGCCCCTGATCCTGCAACTGTGAGCTGCGAGCTCTGAGCACGGCCCATGGCGGAACCCCGGATCTGGACGGAACTGCTGACCTACGGGCTTGGCGTGGCGCTGTCGCCCATCCACATCGTTCTACTGCTGGGGGGCTCGCCGCTGCGGCGCGGTGGCTTGTTTGTGGGCGGCTGGCTGCTGACCAGCGCCCTGGCGGTGATCGGGCTGCTGACGCTGGGCCATGGGCTGCTGCTGGACATGACCCATGGGTCCGACCACCGCACCGGTCTGGACCTGATCGGCGGCGGAGCCTTGATCGCCCTGGGCGGACGTGAACTGATCCGAGGGCTGCTGGATGACGGCGCAGCCCCCGCCTGGAGCGGCGCCGTGGATCGTTTCGCCGCGATGCCGCTTCCCCTGCTGTTGCTGATCAGCAGCGTCACTAAAGTGATCAGTCCCCACGACCTGTTGCTGTTCGCCAAAAGCGCCGCCGTGATCCTGGCTGCGCAACTGCCCCTGCAGGAGGAGATTGCCTGCAGCATCGGCTTCAGCACCGCCGCCACTGCCCTGCTGCTGGTTCCGTTCCTGGCCGTGTTAATCGGACGCGAGCGGGTTCTTCCGCTGCTGCAACACGGCAAAACGGCCCTGCTGCGTCGGGGGGAGCTGGTGGTGGGCAGCCTCAGCTTCGGACTGGGCTCCTATCTGGGCTGGCAGGGCATCAGCGGTTTGATGATCAACTGATTCACTCGGAATCCACCGAGGTGTCGAATTGGCGCTGCCAGGTGGCGCGCAGATCAGGCGACGTCTCGCCGCCGAGCAACCAAACCCCCGTGCGGGCACGGGACACGGCCACGTAACAGAGCTGCTGGCGGATGGCTGGATCGGCCCGGAACACATCCGGTGCCACGAAGACATCCCCGAAACTGCTGCCCTGACTGCGATGCACCGTGAGCACTGCGGCAGGCCCCAGGGAAGCGAAGGCATCGCGAATCAGGAAGTACTGCCGCCAGATCGCGCGACCGTTTTTCTTGCCGGCATCACGGGCCTGCTTGCGCAGCCGCTGCATCACCGCATCAAGCTCCTGACGACCCGGGCTGCCAATCGGCGGCTGCAGGCGCAGGGTGAGCTCCAGATCCCCCGCATTCACCGATGCGGAGAGGGTCTCGATCACCGGCACGGGCCCATCGGCTGAGGAGAGGCCGAAATCCGCCAGGTCACAGGCCTCAGGCTTGACGTCCCGCACCGTGACTTCGCGGTTGGAGCCGAGCACCATGTCGGGTTCTTCACCCGCCTCTTCTCCGTCCCTTGAGGCCGGGGCCATCACCGCGGTGCGACTGATCAACACCTCACCGGGCAGCACCGGCATCTGATCGGCCATTTCCCCATGGATGGCCCGGCGCGCATGGGGCACCAGACGATCCAGGGTGCGGTTCGTGTAGCAGAGGATGCGTGCTGCATCGGGGTTGTCTTGCACCGAGGCGTCGCGCAATGCACGCCTGGCCTGATCCAGCCACTCCCGTTGCACCAGGCTGCGCACCTGCCCCTGCGGGGAACGAATCGGCGGCAGCAGCGGCGGCATCTGGCAGGGCAGGCGCCCCTCCCGCAGCCCCGCCGCCAACTGCAGCACCGGGCCTTGATGCCGCACCACCTGGGTCAAGCTGGCGGAACAGGACCGTTGCATCGCAAACACGGGGCTGTTCGGCTCACCCACCGGGGGCAACTGGGCGGGGTCGCCGACGAACACCAGACGGGTCTTGAACGGATGGGCGCACTGGAGGGCAATGCCCAACAGGGTGCTGTCGACCATCGAGGCTTCGTCGATCAGCACCAGGCCCAGGTTTTCCAGGGCCATGGCCGTCTGCTCGGTGGGTTCGCAGAGTTCAGCGTCGGCGGAGCGCTTGAGCTTCAGCCGCAGCAAGCGATGGATGGTGGAGGGATACCAGGTGGGTTGGAGACCTTCCAACTCCAACGCCTGGCGCAGAACGCCCACCGCTTTATGGGTTGGTGCCACGACGGTCCAGCACAAACCACTGGCCTCCACCTGGCGCAGCAGGCGCATAGAGAGGAAGGTTTTGCCGCTGCCGGCAAAACCACTGAGCACGAAGGGCGTGCCATCCACGGGCTGCTTGAGCCAGGCCGCAAAGGCGTTCGCCGCTTCCTGCTGATCAGCGGTGAGGTCCGCGGCAGCGGTCACCCCAGCCCAGCTCCAAGACCCGACAGCAGATGCAGCGGTGATCCCACAAATTCCAAACCAGGCAGAGCAACGGCGGGACCCATCAGGCTGCCCACCAGCACCTGCAGCCGGCTGTGGCCAAGGCTTTCCTTGAGGGGTTTCTCCGGAGCGTCCGGCCAGAGCGAATCAGGCAGACCATTGACCCGTTCCGCCGTCAGCCCGGCGGCGCGACGAATGCCACTGGCGTCGTACATGACGACGAACGCCACCATCGCCGCAAGGGCGAAGAGGGGGTGATCAAAGCCCAGGGTCCAGCCCACACAGGCCGCCGTACCGGTGACCAGGGCGGAGTGGCTCGACGGCATGCCGCCGGTTTCGATCAGCACCGCCGGACGCCAACGGCGATGCAGGAGCAACTCAAGGAACAATTTCGAGAGCTGGGCGACGCCACAGGCCATCAGGCCCCAGGTGAGCGAACTGTTGTCGAAGAACTCCCGCAGCACCGCATGGGAGGGCGTGGCGTCGATCATCGGTCGCGGCTGGTGATGAAGTCAGCCAAGGCCAGCAGGGGAATCGCCTTCTCAGCCCAGGGTTGAAGTGCCTCTTTCGCTTCATTGACCAACGCATCGGCCCGACGGCGGGACTCGTCGAGCCCGAGAAGCTTGGGATAGGTGGTCTTGTCGGCGATGAGGTCCTTGCCGGCGGTTTTGCCGAGCACCTCGCTGCTGGCGGTGATGTCGAGGATGTCGTCGATGATCTGGAAGGCGAGGCCGATCCCCCTGGCGTAGGTGCGCAGGGCCTTGATCAGCGCCTCATCGGCGCCCCCGATCATCGCCCCGGTGATCACACAGGCACTCAACAGGGCTCCGGTTTTGTGGAGGTGGATGTACTCGAGGGTTTCAAGATCCACCTCCTTGCCTTCGCTTTCCAGATCCACCACCTGGCCGCCCACCAGGCCAGGGGCGCCGGCCACTAACGACAGTTCTCCCACCACCTTGAGCAGACGCTCAGCCGGCACATCCGGACTGCGCAGCGCCACCATTTCAAAGGCGCGGGTCAGCAGGGCATCACCGGCAAGGATGGCCACGGCTTCGCCGTACACCTTGTGGTTGGTGGGACGACCACGCCGCAGGTCGTCGTCATCCATGGCCGGCAGGTCGTCATGGATCAACGACATGGTGTGGATCATTTCCAGCGCCACCGCCGTGGGCAGGGCCTGCGTCGCTTCCCCGCCCGCCAGCTCGCAGGCGGCAAGGCAGAGAATCGGGCGCAGGCGCTTGCCACCGGCAAGCAGCGAATAGCGCATGGCTTCCCTGAGGGACTCCGGACGCTCCGGACCGAGCGATCCATCGAGGGCCGCTTCCACCCGCTCTTTGGCCTTGCCGAGATAGGCCTTGAAATCGAACTCGGCGCTCATGGGTGGACCCTGGCTGGCGGGATTCTCTCAGGCCGAGCCCTTAGCTGCCGAGGGGAACCCAATCCATCGGATGGGGTGTTCGCATCTCGCGTCCCTTGCCCGGCGCCGTGGTGATGGCCAGGTCGTAGGACACCGAATAGCGGGGGCTGCTTCCCTCATAGGGGAGCACCCGATGGCGCAGGTCCGAAGGGAGCAGCAGAAGACGGTGGGGTAACGGCGCAAACACACCACCGGAAACCGCCGCATCGCGGTAGGGAATCGCCATCACATGGCTGAAGTAATCGTCGGGCGCCTCAAATTCCAGCTCCCCGCTCTCGTTCGCAGGATCCATCAACACCTAGAACACCACGCTCAACTGGGCGTTGCGGTGGCTGTGCAGATCCACCGTTCCGCCATTCCTCGCACACACCACAGGCCAGGCCTTCTGGATGTGGGCCACAAGACCGTGCTCCCGGCCCAACAGCGCATGGAGATAGGCCGAAACGTGCTCAGCCAACTGCCCGTTCAGCCACTGGAACGCATCCATGCGATGCAACTGATCGAGGCCGGCATGGCCCAGCAGATCTCCGGTGAGGTTGTTGCGATCGCTGAACTCAGGGTGCTGATACACCTGGGCATCGAACTGCTCCAGCTGCTGCTGCATGGCTGCGGCTGTTGCGGCATCCGGCTCAAGGTCCACCTGCAGAACGGGGGTGGGGAACAGCCAGTGCAGCGCCATGGAACCGATCAGGGCACGAGATCGTCCAAATCATGGTCAAGGTTGTGGCGTCTGCACCAAGCCACAACGGTGTTCACCAGAAGCATCGTCACCGTCATCGGTCCCACACCGCCGGGGACGGGCGAGAGCGCAGCAGCGATCGACTCGACTTCAGCCGCACGAACATCCCCGCACAGTCCGCCTTCCGGCTTGCGGTGGATGCCCACATCCACCACCGCAGCTCCCGGCCGCACGTGCTCGGCCCCGATGAACTCAGGACGGCCTGCTGCCACCACGAGGATGTCGGCTTCGCGGGTGTGGGCCGCCAGATCGGCCGTGCGGGAGTGGGCGATGGTGACGGTGGCGTTGGCGGCCTGCAGCATCAAGGCCATCGGCTGCCCCACGAGAATGCTGCGGCCGATCACCACGGCGCGCTTGCCCGCAGGATCGATGCCATTGCTGCGCAGCATCGCCATCACCCCGGCGGGGGTGCAGCTGCGCGGGCCCGGCTCCCCCTTGAGCAGCCGTCCGAGATTGAGGGTGTGCAGACCATCGGCATCCTTTTCAGGATCAATGGCCATCAGCAGCGGCCCCTCATCGAGGCCAGCAGGAAGGGGCAACTGCAGGAGGATCCCGTCCACTGCAGGGTTGGCATTCAGCCGTTCAATCGTCTGAAGCACCTGCGCTGGAGGCGTGTCGCCGGGGAGGTGATCACCAAAGCTGGCCACCCCGATCCGAGCACAGGCTTTTTCCTTGTTGGCGACGTAAACGGCGCTGGCGGGATCATCACCAACCCGCAGCACCGCCAAGCCCGGCGGTCGCCCCGCCTCGGCCAGACGTCGTTCGATCAGGGTTTGAAGACGATGCTCCACATCCCTTGCCAGCACCTTGCCGTCCAAACGCAGGGCCATGGCATTCCCATGCACTCCCTCCAGCATGCCCTCTGAGGAGAGCTAGCGTTAAGCCGCTACAGGGTCCTTTTTGGTTCGTGTTCCACGGCTGAGCAGCCTTTGGCGGAACTGGGTGCGGCTCGAAGGCCCAGGGCGACGCCTGCTGCGCTGGACGCGACTGCAGACCTTTGTTGTGCTGCTGCTGTGCCTTTCCGTGGCCGCAGCCTCAAGCCTGCCCTGGCTGATCAAGCCAAAACTTCAACCCGGATCGCTGGCCCCGTTTGAAGCCATCGCTCCAAAAGATGCCCTGGTGCAGGACAGCACCGCCCTCGAGCAGCAGCGGGCCTCGCTGGTGGCGCGATCGGTGGTGCAGGTGATCGATCAGGAGCAGACCCAAGCACTCAAACAACGGCTCGAGCAACAACTGCTGCAACTGCAGGAGGTCACCAACACCGGATCCGGAGACCGGATCGGGCCGGTGAACCTGTCTGATCAAGAGAAAAGGTGGCTGGAACGACGCAGCGAATGGGAGCATCTGGCCTGGGATAAAGCGGTGCTCAGCACCGCTGATCGCATGCTCAGCCAAGGGCTTGTGAGCAACCTGGCCATTGAGCAATTGCGCAAGGCCGCCGACCAGCAACTCAAGGCGGTTGCCCTGCAGCCAGAGGCGGCGCGCACCCTGGCCGGCAAGGTGCTCACCAGCGCCATGCGCGGCAGCAGCAACCTGCGCACCGACCCGAACCTGAGCAAACAGCTGATCGAGGAACAGCTGACCAAACAGGCCATCCCCACCATCGAGGTGCGCAAGGGGGATCTGATCACCCGCAAGGGTGAGCTGATCAGTCCCCAGGCCTACGACGTGCTGGATTATTTCGGCCGCGTGCGCCGCGAACCCCAACCGTTGATCTGGTTCCAACGGTTCGTTGAAGCCGCTGCAGCCTGCGCCGTGATGCTGCTGGTGATGCGGCGTGAACGGCCTGGCCTGGAGGTGCGCCACGCGCTGCTGGCGGTGGGCCTGCTGCTGCTGGTGCAGGGAGCCAAGCTCTGGTTCAAAAGCTCCGTGAGCCCTCTGGCCGTGCTGGTGGCACCCACCCTGGTGCTGGCGGAAGGCCTCGGCACCGGCTGCGGCTTGGTCTGGATGGGGGTGGCCGCTCTGCTCTGGCCAGAACCCGTCCAGGGTTTGGGGGACGGTCGCCTGATCGTGGCGGCAACGGTGGCCGCCGCTGGGGCCTTGATCGCAGGTCGTCAGCGCAGCCGCGGCCAGTTGCTGCAACTCACGGTGCTGCTGCCGATTGGCGCCTTTGTGGGGCAGTGGCTGCTGCTGCAGCTGCAACCGATCACCGGCCTGCGGCTCTGGGGAAATCTGAACCCAAGCCTGGATGAACTGGCCACCGATTCCTTTGTGCTCGGTGTTCTGCTGATGTTCAGCCTTCTGCTGATCCCGATGCTCGAGGGCTCCTTTGGCCTGCTCACCCGGGCGCGGCTGCTGGAACTGGCTGATCAGGAGCGCCCCCTGCTGCGCCGCCTCTCCTGCGAAGCCCCGGGAACCTTTGAACACACCCTGATGATCTGCGGCCTGGCGGAGGAAGGGGCGCGGGCAATTGGTGCGGATGTGGATCTAATCCGGACCGGCTCGCTGTACCACGACGTGGGCAAGCTGCATGCACCGGACTGGTTCATTGAGAACCAGAAGGACGGCCCCAATCCCCACGACGCGCTGGATGACCCCCAGGCGAGTGCGGCAGTGCTTCAAGCCCATGTGGATGAGGGCCTGAAGCTGGCGCGGCGCCACCGCCTGCCCCGGCCCATCGCCGATTTCATCCCTGAGCACCAGGGCACCTTGAAAATGGGCTACTTCCTGCACAAGGCCCAGGAGCGCGGCGGAGTCGTTGAGGAGCGCCGCTTCCGTTACCGGGGCCCGGCACCCCGCTCCAAAGAAACGGCGATCCTGATGCTGGCCGACGGCTGTGAAGCGGCGCTTCGATCACTCCCCCCCGACACCTCCGATGCCCAGGCGGTGGACACGGTGCGGCGGATTGTGGAAGCGCGGCAGCGGGATGGACAACTGCGCAAAAGCAGCCTCAACCGCAGCGAAGTGGAACTGGTGATTCGTGCCTTCGTGCAGGTATGGCGGCGGATGCGCCACCGCCGCATCCCCTATCCAATCCCCGCCCGACGCTGATCGCAGCGTCTAGTTCAGCACTCACGAGTTCAGCACTCAGTGACAAAGGGAACCTCCTGCGCGATCAAACGGACACGCACCTGGGTGAAGGGATGGCGAAAGCTCAGGGCCTGGGCATGCAGATGCAAGCGGCAGGACCAGCCGGCATCCCCATAGATGGGATCGCCCACGATGGGGTGACCCCGTTCGGCCAGATGGGCCCGCAGCTGATGGGAGCGCCCCGTGAGCGGACGCAGCCAGAGCCGCGTGCTGCGGGCACCAGCGGCGCGGGCTCTCCAGATCGTCAGCGCCAGACGTCCCTCCGGGTGGCTGCCGTAGCGCGGCGGTTGGCGCGACAGGCGCGCCAACGGGCTGGCGATGCAACCGCGGCCGTGGAGTTCCCCCTCCACATCCGCCTGATACAGCTTGTTGATCCGCCGTTCAGCAAACAGGGCACTGAGGCGGCGCAGGGCGTCAGCGCTTCGGGCCAAGAGCAGCACCCCAGAGGTGTCGCGGTCCAGGCGGTGAACCAGGCGCAGGCTTTGGTCCTGCCGCTGCAGGCGGGTGATCACGGAATCGCTTTGCTCGGGCCCCAGGCCCGGTTGGCTCAGCAGGCCGGCGGGCTTGTCGACCGCCATCAGCCACGGGTCCCGCATCAGCAGCTTCAAGGGGAGAGCCGCTGGGCGCAGTGTTTTTCAAACAAGGCCACCACCTGCTCCGCGGGCAGGGCCTGAATCAGCCGGGCTTCCGCCTCAACGTGATGCTGGCTGGAGTGATACAGCTGCAACTCATGAAAAGGATTGGGCTCCTGCTGGCGGGCCAGCTCCACCTCACGGCTGAGCAAGGCCGCCGGCATCAGGTTGCCGCCATGGCACGACTGCATCACATGGGCTGATTCATGGGCCAGCACCACCCAAACCACGGCGGGATCGTCAGGCAGGTTGTTGCCGCACATCAACAGGGCCTGCTTGCCCTCATGGAAGGCCCCAAGCAAGCCCAAAGGGCAGTCGGGTGCCACCAGGGCCTTCACGCCCGCCCGCTGCAGCAGCCGCAGGTAACTGGCGATGCGATCCCAGTTTGAGGCTTGAACAGCACTGCCCGTGAGCTGCAACACCAGCAGAACCAACAGCGCAGCCCTGAAACGGCGACCCATCAAGCCAGGGACCACAGAACAATCTCATTGGTCTCAAGATCGGCTCAAGCCGGCTTGATTCCCACCGAAGTTCTACAGATTTTCAGTCGTCAAGCAGCTGCTCCACGGACGTGACCTTCTCAGCAAACGACTGCTGCCGATCGGTGCGGGTGTTGAGCTTGAGCGTTGTGTAAAGACGCGGGGCTCCCATGCCGTGCAACTCGGCATGACACGCCCGCACACAGTTCATCACCTCGTCCCACGGGCCTTCGATCGCTGTGCCATTGGGACCCAGCTGGTGGGTCAGGCCCGTGGCGGCGATCACTCGCTCACAGGCGGCGATGTAGGGCGAAAGGCTGACGCCCACACCGATCGGCACCACGCAGAGGTCAACGCTGACCCACATCAGCCCGGCATCGAACTGGATCGGCTCAAGCAACTGACGGGGTAGTCGATGGTGCGCCAACTGCCGCTGTCGGTTCGCACTTCAACCGCAATGCCCTGCTGACCCATGGAACAGCGGGACCCTTGTCCCGTGCACCAATCGCTGGCATCGGCGATGGCCAGTTCCAACGTGTCGTAAGGGGCGTCGAGCACCGGATGCGGCTGACCGTCGAGGCCAACCAACCGGTAGCGGGAGCGATGCTTGGCCATCGCAGTCCAATCCCGGAAGTGTCACCATCTTCCCATGGTCCCGACCCAGCGGCATTCCCACACTGGAGCCAGCAACGGGACGCAAAGGGCATGAGTGAACAGCTGCAGCAGGCCTACAACGCCTTGATGGTGAAGGCTCCGGGGGCAGCGTTTCAAAAAGCACGGGCCCTGTATCTCAACAAATATCCACTTCCCCAGGCCGATGGCAGTGCTCCGCTGCGGCTTTACGTCTGCGATGAGCGGCTGGAGGAATCGATTCAGCCCGCCAACGATGGTGATCCGAATCACCGCCTGGCGATTCTCCGCTCACGGCCGGGGCAGTTGGCCGTGGTGCACTGGCAACAACCCCATCCGCCCGAGCCGGAGCAGCTGCGCCGCTACCTGCAGGACACCTGGTCGCTCAACCCGGACGAACTGGAGATCGAGGCCCTCAGCACCCCCTGGTTCAGGGAGGGCGGGCATCAAAGCCGCTTTGCTGCGCCCATGGGGTTGGGCTGGCAACAACAAACCCTCTTAACCCTCAAGGAAGAAAACTAAAAGCAATTCCGCAGAACGAGCGGAGCCACCGAAACGCACCGCTAGCCAGAAGAGATAGCCCTCTCAGCCAATGTTCACCAAACACGCCGAACGCTATGTGCTGAGATCCTGCTCGGAAGGCGGCTATCTCTGCATCAATGTGGTGAACCAACGCATCGAGAGCTAACCCTCCCTCGACAAAGCCTGGATCTTTCACAGCCACGATGGTGCCGTGAACCACGCCCTTTCGATCGGCGAAGTGCTCGGGGAAACACCGGACGTGGTGAAGCTGGATCAGTGACTGGATCTGTGAACTGTTCTGTGAACTGAAACGTGGTGGCGATCAGCCGTGGATGAAATTGCGCAGGCGGCGTGATTCGGCGGCTTGATCCTGCTGAAGCTCAGCTGCCGTTCGCGCCTGGTGTTCGCGCTGCTGTGCCGCGAAGACATCCGCCTCACTCAGGGCAAAGCCGTGCTCGGCAGCGAGCACGAGAAACCGCTCAAGATCCATGGGCTGCGCAAGGGCCTTGGCCAGATCAGGGTCGCTGTCGCGAAGCGTGAGAAACCGATCCAGATCCTCGAGAGACATCCCTGCACCACTTGTTGCGTGCCCCCATTGAAGTCAGCATCAGCCCAAGTGGGGAGGTCGCATGCTGTTGAAACTGATCAGCTGCGGCAGCCTGGCGCTGGTGAGTGTTCTGGTGGTGACCCTGCTGCAGGGTTTGCGGCAGCACAACCAACGCATCCATGCTCTGCAGGAGCGGATCGATCAGCTGGAGGAGCGCACACCGAACCGCGCCCACAGTGAGCTGCTCAGCCAACAGATGGGTGTGATGCAGGAACGCATGGATGCCTTCTCGGCCATGCGCACCTCGGCCGCTTCATCCCTTCACAGCATCCCCGCTGGCATTGGGCAGGATGAAGCGCTGCGACAGCACGAACACGACCAACACCGGCAGGATTGACACCACCGAGCCAGCGGCAACGATCCGCCAATCCAGGGAAAAGCTGCTGGAGAGCTGCTGCAACCCCAGAGGCAAGGTGTAGAGGGACGGGTCGTCGAGGATCACCAGCGGCCAGAGGAAATCACTCCAGGTGCCGATGAACACGAACATCGCCAGAGTGATGAGATCGGCTTTGGCGGCAGGAATCATCACGTTCCACCATTCCCCCAGGCGGCTGCAGCCATCGATGCGTGCCGCCTCCTCCAGCTCCTTGGGAACACCCAAAAAGCTCTGGCGCAGCAGATAAAGGCCAAAGGCGGTGGCCGCCTGGGGAATCACCAGGGCCAACAGGGTGTTGCGCAGGCCCAGCTGCACCATCAGCAAATACAGCGGAATCATCACCACCTGAAACGGGATCAGGATCGTGGCCACCACCAGGCCCAGCACCAGGCCCCGGCCGGCGAAGCGCAGCCGGGCCAGGGGGTAGGCAGCCAGGGAGCAGAACAGCAGGTTGGCCAGCACCGCCAGGCCACTCACCACGGTGCTGTTGAACAGATAGGTGGTGAGGGGATTGTCCTGAAACAGCCGCACGTAGGCATCGAGGCTCGGCTGGGCGGGCAGCAACGCCGGTGGACTGCTGAAGATGTCTTCCGCCGGGCCCTTGAGCGAGGTGCTCACCAACCAGAGCAAGGGCGTGAGCACCAGCAGCGCCAAAAGAATCAGCAGCACCAGCTGAACAACCCGGGCGGTGGAGGTGCGCATGGCGTCGGCTCTAGAGCGTCGGTCGGGTCTCCAGAACAACAGGATCCTTCTGCGGATGCAATGACTGGCGCTCTTCTCCGGCCACCAAGCGATTGAGGGCATTCACGAAGGCCATCGCCGCCGCCACCACCACATCGGTGTCTGCAGCGTGACCGGAATAGAGCGCACCGTTGCGGCGCAGGCGAATGGTCACATCGCCCATGGCATCGATGCCCTCGGTGACCGACTTGACCGAGAACTCGATCAATTCATTGGGCACACCCGCGAGATCATTCAAGGCACGGCAGACGGCATCCACCGGACCGGTGCCCACTGCCGAGCCGGTGGTTTCACTGCCCTCTTCATCCGAAAGGGTGACGGTGGCAGTGGGGAGCAGGCTGCTACCGCAGCTGACCTGAACAAATTTGAGCTGGAAGCGGGCTTCCGGCTGCTGCACCTGTTCGCTGACGATCGCCTCCAGATCACGGTCGGTGATCTCGCGCTTGCGATCGGCGAGTTCCTTGAAGCGGGCAAAGGCCTCATCGAGATCCTCACGGGTGAGGTCGTAGCCCAGCTCCTCCAGTCGGGCGCGAACGGCACTGCGGCCGCTCAGCTTGCCGAGGGAGATGCGGTTGTCGGACAAGCCCACCGTCTGGGCGTCGATGATTTCGTAGGTGAGCCGATTCTTGAGAACGCCGTCCTGGTGGATGCCGGATTCATGGGCGAAAGCATTGGCACCAACGATGGCCTTGTTGGGCTGCACCACCATGCCGGTGAGATTGGAGACCAGCCGTGAGGTCTTGGTGATCTCTTCGGTGCGCACAGCCGTGAGCGGTGTGGGGCTGTCCTCATCCCGGCCAAAGAAGGGGTTGTAATAGCGCCGCCGCACATGCAGCGCCATCACCAACTCCTCGAGGGAGGCATTGCCGGCCCGTTCGCCGATGCCGTTGATCGTGCATTCGAGCTGACGGGCACCGTTCTTGACGGCCTCAAGGAAATTGGCCACGGCCAGGCCGAGATCGTTGTGGCCATGCACCGAGATCACGGCATCGCCGATGTTGGGCACGTGCTGATTGATGCCCGCGATCAGCGCACCGAACTCCGAGGGGGTGGTGTAGCCGACGGTGTCGGGGATGTTGATCGTGGTGGCACCCGCGGCAATCGCCGCCTCAATCACCTCGTAAAGGAACTCCGGATCGCTGCGGCCGGCGTCTTCGCAGGAGAACTCAACATCCTCCACAAGAGAGCGGGCGTAGCCCACCATCTCGGGAACGATGCCAAGCACGTCGGCACGGCTCTTGCGCAGCTTGTGCTCGAGGTGGATATCGCTGGTGGCGATGAAGGTGTGAATGCGGCGACGCGGGGCTGGCGCCACGGCATCGGCGCAGGCCTTGATGTCGGCCCTTGAAGCACGGGCCAGGCCACAGATGATCGGGCCGTTGTCGCCACCCACCTGCTGGGCGATCCGCTGCACAGCAGCGAAATCACCGGGGCTGGCGAAGGGGAACCCCGCCTCGATCACATCCACACCGAGCCGGGCCAGCTGCTGGGCAATGGCCAGCTTTTCCTCCAGGTTGAGGCTCGCCCCGGGCGACTGCTCACCATCCCGCAGGGTGGTGTCAAAAATCAGGACGCGACCGGGGTCCTTGGCCATGGAAGGGGCTCCAGCGGAGGTCTTAGTCGGAATGACTATGAGTTAACCCATCTTAGTTCAGCCCCCGAGGGGGAATCGGATTAAATTCAGCCACCGTTTGGGCTTGTTCGTGACCAAAGGCGCTGTCGCCCTGGTGTTGCATGCCCATCTGCCCTACGTGCGGTCGGCACAACCTGGCTCCCTGGAGGAGGACTGGTTTTTCCAGGCCCTGATCGAGTGTTATCTGCCGCTGCTGAAAACGCTGGAGATAGCCAGCGCCGACCCCCACCAGCAGCCCAAGCTCACCATCGGCCTATCGCCGACGCTGCTGTCGCTGCTCAGCGATCAAGACCTCAAGCAGCGCTTCCCCGACTGGCTGAACGAACGGCTGGATCTCCTGCCGAAGGCCGATCCATCCCTGCGCGCAGGCGCCGAGCACCTGGCGGCCACGATCGAGCGGCACCGGCGGGCCTGGCAGAGCTGCGACGGCGATCTGATCCAGCGCTTCGCCGCCCTGCAGCGATTGGGGGTGGTGGACCTACTCACCTGCGGCGCCACCCACGGCTACCTGCCCCTGCTGCGCCATCACCCGGAAGCGGTGCGCGGGCAACTGCGCACGGCGGTGCGGGAACACCAACGCCTCGTGGGCGAACGCCCCTTGGGGATTTGGTTGCCGGAATGTGCCTATTACGAGGGCCTGGATCGCTGGATGCGCGATGCGGGGCTGCGCTATGCCGTGCTAGATGGCCATGGGTTGCTGCACGGCCGGCCCAGGCCCCGCTATGGGGTGTACGCCCCGATCTGCAGCCGCAATGGGGTGGCCTTCTTCGGGCGCGACAGTGACGCCACGCTGCCGGTGTGGTCGGCCAAGGACGGCTACCCCGGCGATCCCCACTACCGGGAGTTCCACCGGGATCTGGGCTGGGACCTGCCGGTCGAAGAGCTCAAGCCCCTGGGGCTGGACCAGCCGCGCCCGCTCGGCCTGAAGCTGCATCGGGTCACCGATCACAGCGCTCCGTTGGACCGCAAACGCCCCTATGAACCGGGGGTGGCGGCTGAACGGGTGAAAGAGCACGCCGCCGATTACCTGCAGGGCCGCCGGCGGCAACTGGATCAGCTCAGCGCTGCCATGGACGTTTCGCCCCTGCTGGTGGCCCCCTTCGATGCCGAACTGTTTGGCCACTGGTGGTTTGAAGGGCCGGCTTTTCTCAGCCAGCTGTTCCAACAGGCACCTCAGGAAGGGGTGAGCTTCACCCGCCTGCGCGATGTGCTGAACAACGTTGGCAAGCTGCAGCTCTGCGATCCCTGCCCCTCCAGCTGGGGGCAAGGGGGCTATCACGACTACTGGCTGAATGACAGCAACGCCTGGATAATCCCCGAATGGGAAAAGGCCAGCGCCGCGATGGTGCAGCGCTGCAGCCGCGGCGTGGGCAGCGAGCAGGCGATGCAGTGGCTGCAGCAGGCGGCACGAGAGCTGTTGCTGGCGCAGTCATCGGATTGGAGCTTCATCCTCCGAGCCGGCACCACCACCGAACTGGCCAAAGAACGGGTGCAACGCCACCTGGGCCGCTTCTGGCAGCTGATGCAGGCGATCGATGGCACCACCGAGCTGCCGGAGGGCTGGCTCGAAGAGGTGCAGACTGACGACCGCCTGTTCCCGCTGATTCAACCTCTGGACTGGGCTC
Source organism: Synechococcus sp. UW86 (assembly GCF_900474085.1). Classification (NCBI taxonomy): domain Bacteria; kingdom Bacillati; phylum Cyanobacteriota; class Cyanophyceae; order Synechococcales; family Synechococcaceae; genus Synechococcus; species Synechococcus sp. UW86. Next base: position 49,489 of record NZ_UCNU01000010.1, on the reverse strand, counting down.
CGTTGCAGCCCACGGCACAGCCTTCTGCACCCAACTCATAAACAAACGCCTCCCTCATCCGAGGGAGGCGTAGATGCTCAGAACTCCCTTAACTGGGGGATCGGATCTTTCTTGAACGGATCTCAAAACCGCGGAGCTTGATTCGGTGCCGCCCCCAGCACCAGCCCCCGCCGCAACTCCCAGGGGGATAGTGCAAACAAGCGCAGCATCACCCCCATCAAGCGCGGCAACGGCAGGGTGTTGGTGAGGAAGCCAAACCACTCCTCCCTCGGCAAGGAGAAGAACGTGGCGAAGTGGGTGCGCAACAACGCTTCGTTGAAGCCCATCAAGCGGCCCAAACCGAATTGATAGAGGTGATGGCGCAGCACCAATTCGATCGGCCAGAGCGCTTGCCAACCCCGATAGGCCAAGGCCGCTGAACCAAGTCTCGGATTGGCGATGGCTTCGGCGATGGCCTGTGCTAGATCCGGACCCCGCCGCAGCAGCGATCCCACCATGTAGCCCGAGGCCGGGTGCACCATGCTCGCTGCACCACCAAACGCCAGCACCGGCTGGTTGCGATCCGGCAACGGCAGATTCATCGGAAAGAGGCAGAACTCTTCGTGGATCACCTCGGTGATCTCCACGCCGCGCAGATCGAGGCGCTGCTGGAGCCGTTGCTTGAGCACGTCGTAGGGGACCCCTGGCGCCAAGGCGAGCGAAGTCTCTTCCACGAAGAACATTCCATCGCCCAAATCCATCGCATACAAAAACGTGGGCGGTTCGCTGCGCTGCTCCTCGCTGAGGTGATCACAGCGGTAGTCCATCAACACAAACCGGCCCGGCTCAATCGGCGGTTTGGAGAAACGCCCCACCACGCCGTAAGCCGCCTGGCCCGCCACCGGCCCCTGATCCGGCCGGCGAATATGAGGCGTGCGCGAGCCGGAGGCATCAATCACCAAGCGCGCCTGCAGGGTGGTTCCTGATGCGCAATACACGTTGGTGGTTGCACCATTCTCGTCCACCCGCTCAACGATGTCTTGATGAAAGACCACACACTCAGCCCGCTCCAGCCAATGGCGCTGCAGGGCCGCCCGATCGAACAGGCCGTAGTCGATCCCGTGGGCATGGCTCTGATCTTGAGCCGTTGAGCCACCTTCGCCGAAATAACTGACGGTGTCGCTCCAGCGGTGCTCCAGCAGCTGCTCAAGCCCCACCGCTTTAAGTTCATCGGCCCAGATGCCGTAGGTGTTGGGCCAGGGATCGTCGACCGGATCCGGGGCAATGGCCGCAACAGCCACACCCCGTTTGTTCAGTTCCGAAGCGATGCAGAGGGCAGCAGGACCGCCCCCCAGCACCAGCACATCCACCGGCTCAGCCAAGGTCAGCTGTCCTGAGCGTTGTTTTCAGTGTTAGCCGCTTCGGTGTCACTCGATTCGCTGTCGTTCGACGTGTCGTCAGCGGAATCGTCCTCGGCTTCCGGCGGCACCAGCACCACCTTCAGAAGCCGGTCGCCCTTGTCGAGCTTCTGCAGACGCACCCCCGTAGCAGCACGGGACTGCTGTGGAATGGCATCGGCGCTGGTGCGCACGATCACCCCCTTCTCGCTCACCAGCAGCAACTCTTCACCGGCACCGAGCACACTCAGCCCCACCAGCTCGTCGGAGTCGGTGCGGAACTTCATCGCGCGAAGACCCATGCCGGCCCGCTTCTGCAGACGGAATTGCGTCACCGGAACCCGCTTGCCCAGACCCGAAGCCGACGCCACGAGCACCCAGGGGCCCTCGCTGGCGGCATCCTCTTCATCGTCTGCGCTGGCGGCCACCTGATCGGCGAGTTCCACCGGCAGCACATCCATGCTCACCAGGGCATCGCCCTCGCGCAGGTTCATCGACCGCACGCCGCGGGCCGTACGCCCCAGGGGCCGCAATTCCTCATCACTGAGGCGGAAGTGGATGGTCATCCCCGCTTTGGAGCCGATCAAAACGCTGTCGCCGGGCACGGCCAGGCGCACCCAGGTGAGGGCATCGCCTTCCTCCAGGTTGATGGCGATCAGACCATTGGAGCGGATGTTGCTGAAGGCCGAAAGGCGGGTGCGCTTGATGAAGCCACCTCGGGTGAGCATCACCAGGTCGGTGTCGTCGCTGAATTCCGACACCGGAATCAATGTGGTGATCGCTTCTTCCCGGGGAATTGGCAGCAGCTGCACCACCGGCGTTCCCTTGGCCGCACGGCTGCACTGGGGCACGCGGTAGGCGGGCAGGGCATACGACACACCGCGGTCGCTGAACAGCACCAAGGTGTCGTGGTCGTTGCAGCTGATGAACAGCTTCACCGCATCTTCACCCTGGCTGCGGGTGCCGGCCTTGCCGCGGGTGCCACGGCTGGTGGCCTCAAATTCACTCACCGGCATCCGCTTGAGATAGCCGGTCTCGGTGAGCAGCACCACCGACCGCTCGTTGGCGATCAGGTCGATGTCGGAGAGGCCACCGCCGAGGTCGAGGATTTCGGTGCGGCGGGGCGTCGGGTAGCGCTCCTGCAGCTGACCGAGCTCGCTCTGGATGATCCCGAACACCCGCTCACGCCGGCCAAGGATGTCCTTGTAGTCGGCGATCTTGGTGACCAGATCCTCATGCTCGAGCCGGATCTTGTCGGCTTCAAGCGCAGTGAGGCGACGCAGCTGCATCTGCAGGATGGCGTCGGCCTGGATGTCGGACAGGCCATGGCGATCCTGCAGCTGTTGCCGTGCCGTGGCCGTGTCGGGTGCAGCCCGGATCAAGGCAATGATCGGATCGAGCTGATCAAGGGCCAGCAGCAGGCCCAGCAGGATGTGATCACGCTCTTCCGCCTTGCGCAGCAGGTAGCGGGTGCGGCGCTCGATCGTCTCGACGCGGAAGTCGAGGAACACCTCGAGCATCTTGCGCAGGGTGAGCAGGATCGGCTCACCGTTCACCAGCGCCAGCATGTAGGCACTGAAGTTGCTCTGCAGCGGGGTGAGCTTGAACAGGTTGTTCAGCACCACCTGCGGGTAGGCATCGCGGCGCAGCTCCACCACGATCCGCATGCCATCGCGGTCGCTCTCGTCTCGGATGTCGGAGATGCCCTCAAGCTTCTTGTCGTTGACCAGCTCTGCGATGCGCTCTATCAACGCGGCCTTGTTGGTCTGATACGGCAACTCGGTGATGATCACCGCATCGCGATCGGGCCGCCCTGGTGCCTCGATCGTTTCGATGTTGGCCACGCCGCGCATGGTCACCGAGCCGCGGCCACCCAGGTAGGTCTCGCGGATGCCTTCGCGCCCCAGGATCTGACCGCCGGTGGGGAAGTCCGGGCCAGGGATCAGCTGGATCAACTCTTGATCGGTGATCTCGGGGTTCGCGATTAGCGCCTGCAACCCGTCGATCAATTCATTGAGGTTGTGGGGCGGGATGTTGGTCGCCATCCCCACGGCGATGCCCGCCGAGCCATTTAGCAGCAGCTGAGGGATCCGCGCCGGCAGCACCGTGGGCTCCTGCTGGGAGCCATCAAAGTTGTCGGCGAAATCAACGGTCTCCGCCTCGATGTCTTCCAGGAGGCTGTCGGTGGTGAGCGCCCGCAACCGCGATTCGGTGTATCGCATGGCCGCCGGCGGGTCGTTGTCCACCGAACCGAAGTTGCCGTGCCCATCGATCAGGGGCATCGACATCGAGAAGTCCTGGGCCATGCGCACCAGGGCGTCGTACACGGCGGTGTCGCCGTGGGGGTGATATTTGCCGAGCACTTCGCCCACCACACGGGCGCACTTGCGGTATGGCCTGTCGCTGGTGAGGCCCAGCTCGTACATCGCGTACAGGATCCGGCGATGCACGGGCTTGAGGCCATCGCGGGCATCAGGCAGGGCCCGACCCACGATCACACTCATCGCGTACTCCAAATAGGAGCGCGACATCTCGTTGCGCAGGTCCGTCTGAATGATCCGATCGTCGGAATCGCCGGGACCGCCGCCTCCAGGCCCCACAGAATCCGTCATACGTGCATCAGACGTCCTTTGTCAGTCTATCTCGGACAGTGGAAGCAACAGAAAAATCCGGATAAACTGCCGAACGCTTTCCACTGACGTGATGGGTCCTGTCGACGAGCCGCGCCCTGAAGCCGAAACCCCAGGCAGCGACCCCACCCCCACACCGGAGCCCACGCCAGCCCCAACGCCGGAACCTGAGCCGACTCCGGCACCAACCCCCGCTCCAACACCAGACCCGGTGATTGCTTCCACCGTGTCGATCCCTGCTCAGGAGAGCGCCGATGAAGACGGCGGCGAATGGGAGCTGCTGGTGGGCAAGGTGAAGTACTGGCTCGAGCAGAACGATCTGGCTGAGCTCTGGACCAAAGCCCAGCTGCCGCTGCGGGTGGTGGGCGGCCTGATCGTGTTCAGCCTGGTGGCGACGGTTTACTCCGGCGTGCTCAGCACCATCAACAGCATCCCTCTGGTGCCAGGCCTGCTGGAGCTGGCCGGCGTGATCTGGCTGGTGAACTTCGCCCTGCGCAACCTGATCCGCAACAGCGATCGGGACAACTTCATCAAGGGCGCCCGCTCCACCTGGACCCGCGTGACGGGCCGATCGAGCTGACCCGGTCAAGCTGAGCCGATCATCCCGATTGGTAGCTTGATCTGACTTTATTGAAGTCGCGCGGTGGACATTCAGCTCGGACGCTCCAAGACCGTTCGCCGGGCCTACGGAATCGATGAAATCGCTCTGGTGCCTGGGGGTCGCACGGTGGACCCCGAGGTCACCGATACCCGTTGGACCCTGGGCGGCATCGAGCGCGAGATCCCGATCATCGCCAGCGCCATGGACGGCGTGGTGGACGTGGGCATGGCCGTTCGCCTGTCCCAACTGGGCGCCCTCGGCGTGTTGAACCTTGAGGGTGTTCAGACCCGCTACGAAGACCCCAACCAGGTGCTGGATCGCATCGCCGCCGTCGGCAAGGACGAGTTCGTCCCGCTGATGCAGGAGATCTACAGCCAGCCGGTTCAGGAGGCGCTGGTCCGCAAACGCATCCAGGACATCAAGGCCCAGGGCGGCATTGCAGCCGTGAGTGGCACTCCGGTGGCAGCCATGCGTTTCGGCAAGGCCATCGCCGAAGCCGGAGCCGACCTCTTCTTCGTGCAGGCCACCGTGGTCTCGACGGATCACACCGGTCCTGCAGGCCAGGAGACCCTGGATCTGGAAGCCCTGTGCCGCGACATGGGCGTTCCCGTGGTGATCGGTAACTGCGTCACCTACGACGTGGCCCTGCAGCTGATGCGGGCTGGTGCCGCCGGCGTGATGGTGGGCATCGGCCCCGGTGCCGCCTGCACCTCCCGTGGCGTTCTCGGCGTGGGCATTCCCCAGGCCACCGCAGTGGCCGACTGTGCTGCCGCCCGGGCCTACTACGAAAAGGAAAGCGGTCGCTACGTGCCGATCGTTGCCGACGGTGGCATCGTCACCGGCGGTGACATCTGCAAATGCATCGCCTGCGGCGCCGACGCCGTGATGATCGGCTCCCCCATCGCCCGGGCTGAAGAAGCTCCCGGTCGGGGCTTCCACTGGGGCATGGCCACGCCTAGCCCGGTGCTGCCCCGCGGCACCCGCATCAATGTGGGCAACACCGGCAGCATCGAACGCATCCTGCGCGGCCCGGCCAAGTTGGACGACGGCACCCACAACCTGCTGGGCTGCCTGAAGACATCCATGGGCACCCTGGGCGCCCAAACCATCAAAGAGATGCAGCAGGTGGAGGTGGTCGTGGCCCCCTCCCTGCTGACGGAAGGCAAGGTCTACCAAAAGGCCCAGCACCTCGGAATGGGCAAGTAAGGCAGGGCTAAATTGGAGCTGTGCGGGCTTCGGCCCACACACTCCTCACACCCCCCGGCCCGGCGCGATCGGGCTTTCACTCTTTGTGGAGAGCGACTGTCACAGTTCCCTTCTCAGCAGGGAAGAGCTGTGTTTTCGCTCAAAACCGTTGCTAAATTCTCCTTAAATTCCCCTGCTCATATGTCCAGCGCTGCTGCTGTCACCGACGCATCCTTCGAGCAGGACGTGCTCCAGAGCGATGTGCCGGTTCTCGTGGACTTCTGGGCACCCTGGTGCGGACCCTGCCGCATGGTGGCTCCGATCGTGGAAGAGATCGCCAAAGAATTTGACGGCCAGATCAAGGTGTTCAAGCTCAACACCGACGAAAACCCCAACGTGGCCAGCCAGTACGGCATCCGCAGCATCCCGACGCTGATGGTGTTCAAGGGCGGCCAGAAGGTTGACACCGTCGTGGGTGCTGTTCCCAAGGCAACCCTGTCAGGCACCATTTCCAAGTACCTCTGAATCCGTCTTCAGAACGGATCAACCGGTTGAGTCTGAACCTCGGGTTAATCGATTACGGCATGGGCAATCTCCACTCGGTGGAGAAATGCCTCGAGCGGCTGGATCAAGGCTGCTCGTTGATCCATAACGCCGATGATCTGGAGGGCGTCGATGCGCTGATCCTGCCCGGGGTCGGCGCCTTCGACCCGGCCATGGCCAACCTCAGGGCCACCGGACTTGTGCCCCACCTGCTGCGCTGGGGCCAGGAGGATCGCCCCCTACTCGGCATCTGCCTCGGCCTGCAACTGCTGTTCGAGCAGAGCGATGAAGGCAGCGATCCAGGCCTCGGGCTCTTGGGCGGACGGGTGAGCCGCCTGCCCAGCAACAGCGGCGAACGCATCCCCCACATGGGCTGGGCACCGTTGAAGCATCACGGCAGCTGCCCACTGCTCAGCAGCGATGCCCCATCGGAATGGGTTTATTTCGTGCACAGCTACGCCGCTGTTCCCAGCGATCGAAATGACCTCAAAGCCTCGGCCCCCTTCGGCGATCAGGAGGTGACCGCTGTGGTCTGGCGGGGCCGCGTCGGCGCTTGCCAGTTCCATCCGGAGAAGTCGTCCGATGCCGGAGAAGAGATGCTCAAGCGCTGGTTGACCTGGCTGCGCAACGGGGCTGAACCCTGCCCATGAGCGGTGGCGGGCAACTGCGCCTCAGCGGGGGGCGACGGCTGCTGAGCCCCGGGGGTCGCACGGCTCGGCCCACCACCTCCAGGGTGCGCGAAGCGGTGATGAACATCATTGCCCCTCACCTGCAGGACTGCCGCTGGCTCGACCTCTGCAGCGGCAGCGGCGTGATGGGGTGTGAGGCCCTGCAGCGGGGGGCGCGCTGTGTGGTGGCCGTTGATCAAGACCCGCAGTGCATCCGCGTCAGCCGCAGCAACCTCAGTGTCGTGGCGGCAAGCCGTTCACCGGCTCCGGAGATCCGCACCGAACGGCGGGAACTGATCTCGTGGCTGCGCAAGGGCTGGAGCCAGGAGCCCTTCGACATCGTCTATTTCGACCCTCCCTACGACCAGGGCCTCTACGAACCCTGCCTGATCGCCCTCGCCGAGGGGAATTGGCTTCACCAGGATTCTCTGGTGGTGTGTGAACACCGCTCCAACCTGAACCCAGAACCGGGCTCAGATTGGACAGTGGTGGATCAACGCCGCTACGGCATCAGCAGCGTGATGCTGCTCAGCCCCCCAGAGCGCTGCCACCACGGCGGTACTGGTTCCATGCCGCCACGAACAGACCCATCAGCGTGACGGGGATCAGACCCAGAACGATGCCGCAGAGCAGAGGTTCGATCATCGCGTCGCGTCAGCAATCAGAATTAGGGAGAATTCTCTCATTGGAACTCCGGGTCTGTGGTCCAGCCGTCACGAATTGCGGCCGAATCGGCATCAGCTGATGCAAATGATTCGAGCGATCGGGGTCGCGGCCTGATCGCCGCGCTCGTGGTGTCGGCTGCCACGGCCTGCGTGGTGCTGGTGCTCTGGGTACTGGGCAGCGCCCAACAGGACCCCTACATCAAGGCCAGCCTTGAGCTGCAGGGGGCCGTTGACCACGGCGGCCAGCTGTTCCGAATCAATTGCGCCGGCTGCCATGGCCTTGCCGGCCAGGGGTTGGTGGGCCCTCAACTTCAGGGCGTCAGCAACCAACTCAAAGACCCCGTTCTGGTGCACCAGATCATCAGTGGCGAAACTCCCCCCATGCCGAGCTTTGAGATGGAACCGCAATCGATGGCCGACCTGCTGGCCTACCTGCACACCCTCAGCTGAGCCGCTGCCTTGAATGCCGTTGTCGTGCTGGTGGAGCCGGCCGGCCCCCTAAACATCGGAAGCGTGGCCAGGCTCTGCGCCAATTTCGGGGTGAGCGAGTTGCGGCTGGTGGCCCCCCGCTGTGACCACCTCAGCGAGGAGGCCATGCTGATGGCCGTGCACGGCCAGGCGCTGCTTCAGGGCGCCGTGGTGGTTCCCGACCTGCTGACGGCCATCCATGACTGCCGCCGCACCGTGGGCAGTTGCGGACGCCTGGACCATGGCGAGATCCCCCTGCAAACACCCGAGCAGGCCCTGAGTTGGTTGCTGGCCGGCGATGGCAGCAGCTCCAACTCAGACGCCCCCGTGGCCTTGGTGTTTGGACGGGAAGACCGCGGCCTCAGCAACAGTGAGCTGCGGCTCTGCCAGAGGGTTCTCTGCCTGCAGAGCGGGGAGGCCTATCCCTCGCTGAATCTCTCCCACGCCGTGGCGGTGGTGCTGCATGAGTTGGCCCGCCTCAACAGCGGGACCACGGAAACCCGCTGCATCGAGCCCCCATCGCCGGACCCGGCAGCCGCCAAGGCGCTTTCAGCCTGTCTTGACGACGCCACTGACCTGCTGCTGGAGGCCGGTTTCCTGCTGGAGCACACCGCCGCCGCCCGCATGGCCAAGGTGCGGGATCTGCTGCAACGCGCCACGGTGCGCGCCGAGGAGGTGGCTCTGCTGCGGGGAATGGTGCGCCAACTGCGCTGGGCCATCCGCGCCAAGCGCCCCTAATCTCTGCCGAACAGTCACGGCTGAAAGGTTGAGCAGCAGTCGTTCGTCACGTCGCTCCGCCGGCTGGAAAGGTCCGGCCCAGCTAATTCTGCGGCTGGTGTTGATGGGGGTGGGTCTTGGACTGCTCACCGGCAGCGGCCTACGGCTGCTGGCGCCCCGCGTTCAGCAACAGGAGATCGCGCTGCCCAACTGGCTGGCCGATCAAGCGCTGATCACCACGCTGCTCGGTGACGCCGTGGAGCCGCCCAGCACTGAAAATGCCTCAGGGAAGAAAACTTCTCCTGTCGTGGCGAAGGGCCTGAAGCAGGCACGCTTCGCCCCCAGGCAGGAAATCAGGGCGCTGAGTGAGCGCTGGCTGGAGCTGGCCGCGCAACAGAGCGATCTGCAGGCCAGCGCCTACATGCTGATCCTCGACGACGGACGCTTTGCAGCCATGCAGGCCGAACGGCCGATGGCTGCCGCCAGCTCGATCAAGACGCCGATCCTGCTCGCAGTGCTGGAACTGCTGGATCAGGGAACACTGCAGTGGAACGAACCGCTCACGCTCACCAAGGAGCTGGTGGGGGGAGGCGCCGGATGGATGGCCTCCCGGCCCCTGGGCAGTCGCTTCCCCACCCATGAGGTGGCCACGGAAATGATCCGGGTGAGCGACAACTCCGCCACCAACCTCATAATTGCCCGGGCGGGTGGAATGGATGCGATCAACGCCCGCTTTCAGGAGCTGGACCTGCCCTCCACCGTGGTGAACAACTGGCTGCCGGATCTCGACGGAACCAACACCACCAGTGCCAGAGATCTCAGCCGGGCCATCGCCTTGGTGGACAGCGGTGAGCTGCTGGCCCCCCGCAGCCGGGATCTGTTTCGCGAGGTGATGGGCACGTCGATCACCAACACGCTGCTGCCCAGGGGCTTGATGCGCGGCCTCGGTGGCGCCCAGGGCGAACCGGACGCAAGCCTGGCCCGCAAGGGATACCGCGTCTACAACAAAACAGGTGACATCGGCATCGCCTACGCCGATGCCGGGCTGATCGAACTCCCCGACGGACGACGCGCTGTGGCGGGATTTCTGGTGGAGGGCCCCTTCAACGACCCCCGATCCACCGAACTGATCCGTCGGCTCGCCGCTGCCATGGCACCGCACCTCAAACCCGTCCCTGTTCCGCCCAAGCCATGAAGCTCGCTCCGCTGTTGTCTGCTGCCTGGCTGGCTGTTGCAGCCATGCCCGGCGCTGCGGAGGTGATTGAGCGTCAGCAGAGCGTTCGCCCCCTGCCGGGAGGCCTCGACAGCGTGTTGATGGTGAACGACAACAACCCCGAACTGATCGATGACGACGGCATCCTGATTTCGACCTTCCCCGATGGGGAGGCGGCGTCGGTTCCGGTGGTGCTCAACGGACGCTTTGACCTGTTCAGCCACCACGTGTATGCCGGTGATGCGGCGGGCAGCCCCAGCTCAACCCTGTGGCTGGCGGTGCTGGCGGCTCCGCTGGGGAATGCGCCTGTGACCCTGCAGCTGCTCGCAGGCAGCACCTCGCTCTCGCAGGCCACAGGGCCCGGCCAGACCCAGGCCCCTTTCCTGCCCTTGCCGAGCCTGATGCCGGAAACCACCGAGGTGGTGGCGGCAGGACCCGGCAGCCGTGTGGCCGGAGATCTGTTGGCCGGCCGCCGCGCAGCGGAACTCAGCAACCGCCGCTGGACACTGGCTCCCGGCGCACCAACACAGCTGCTGCTGTTGCCCATTCCCGTGGCCGGTCTTGATCCCCTGCTGAACGGCCGCAACCTGCAACTGCGCTTCCACAGCTCCGGCCCTGTGGCGCTGGCCACCCTGGCCGCTCACGGTGAAGACGGAAAGGCTCCAAGCGAGGAGCGATGGCTGCAGCTGCTCAAGGACCAACGCATGAGCAGCAAGGAGCATCAACCCACCCCACGGGGCAGCAAGGGCAAGATCATTTATTCCCGGGTGAGCGGTGTTCAGATCGGCAGCAGCTGGCGGGCGCGCATCACCGACCCGGGCAGCCCGGTTCTGGCCGCACCCACGGCCCCCATCTCCTGGCCGATCAGCAGCCTGGAGCGCGGCACCCTGGCCACCAACCAGGTGCAAACCGCGGAACTCAAAAACTTTTATCCCGGCACCGCCTGGGCCGCCCATGGCAACTACGGAGTCGAGTACGACCTCACCCTGCCCCTGCAAAACACTGGCTCAGACGCGGTGACGCTGCAACTGTCGCTGGATTCGCCCCTCAAAGGCAACAGCACCACCTCCTTGCTGCGCTTCCGCGATGACCTCAACGGTCCGGTGATGTTCCGCGGGCCCGTGCAGACCACGGGTCTGGAGGATCCAGAGGGAGTTTCCCAGGGACGTCAGACCCAGCACCTGGTGCTACGCCAGGGGCAGCAGGGGCCGTCCCTGGGACAGCTGATGCTCAAGCCAGGGGAGGCCAAGCAGGTGCGCGTTCGCCTGGTCTATCCCGCTGATGCCACGCCACCGCAGGTCATCACCGTGCAGCCTGTGAAACAATCCTGAGCACGCCTAGAGAATTGCTCGTGACTGCACCCCGGAAGCGCAGGGTCTTCCCCTTCACTGCGGTGATCGGTCAAGAGGAGATGAAGCTGGCCCTGCTTCTCAACGTGATCGATCCACGCATCGGCGGCGTGATGATCATGGGAGACCGTGGCACCGGCAAATCCACCACGATCCGTGCCCTGGCCGATCTGCTGCCGGACATCGACGTTGTCGCCGGCGATCCCTACAACAGCTCGGACAGCGATCCCGACCTGCAGAGCAGTGAGGTGCGCGAACGGATGCAACAGGGTGAAACCCTGACCACCGAACAGCGGCAGGTGCCGATGGTGGACCTGCCCCTCGGTGCAACGGAAGACCGCCTCTGCGGCACCATCGACATCGAGAAAGCCCTGAGCGAAGGCGTGCGCGCCTTTGAGCCCGGCCTGCTGGCCAAGGCCAACCGTGGCCTGCTCTACGTGGATGAGGTGAACCTGCTCGACGACCACCTCGTTGACGTTCTGCTCGACTCCGCCGCCTCCGGCTGGAACACCGTGGAACGGGAAGGCGTCTCCGTGCGCCACCCGGCGCGTTTCGTGTTGATCGGCTCCGGCAACCCGGAGGAAGGCGAACTGCGCCCCCAGCTGCTCGACCGTTTCGGCATGAGCGTGGAAGTGCGCACCGTGCGTGATCCGGAACTGCGGGTGCAGGTGGTGGACCAGCGCACCGCCTTCGACAGCGATCCCGATGGCTTCAGCACCGCTGTGGAGGGCAATCAAGATGCCCTGCAACAGCGGGTGGTGGAGGCCCAACAGCGCCTGGAGCAGGTGACCATCGATGAGGATCTGCGCCTTCGCATCTCCGCCGTCTGCGGCGAGCTGGATGTGGATGGTCTGCGGGGTGACATTGTCACCAACCGTGCCGCCCGGGCCCTGGCCGCCTTCGAGGGACGCACGGAAGTGAGCGAGGAAGACGTGGCCCGGGTGGCCTCCTGTTGCCTGCGTCACCGGCTGCGCAAGGACCCCCTGGAGCAGGTGGATTCCGGCGACCGCGTGGTGAAGGTGTTCTGCAAGGTGTTTGAGCGCAGCGAGAGCAGCGACCGCGCTGATTTCGAACTGGCCCTCGCCGCCTGATCCCCCCACAATCAGCCCATGCGGATCCTCGGCATCGACCCGGGCCTCGCCCGGGTGGGCTACGGGGTGATCGACATTCAGGACGGATGCCAGCGCATGCTCGATTGCGGCATCATCCAGACCGATTCCGGTCGCTCTGATGGTGATCGCATGGTGGAGATCGCTGGCGACCTGCGGCAGCTGATCCGGATCTGGCGCCCGGAACTGGCGGCCGTGGAGAAGTTTTTCTTCTACCGATCCAGCAACACCATCAACGTGGTGCAGGCGCGGGGCGTGGTGGTGATGACCCTGGCCCGCTTCAAGATCCCGATGGTGGAGTTCCCACCCATGCAGATCAAACTCGCCGTGGCGGGGTTCGGCCATGCCGAAAAGGATGAGGTGCTGGAGGCGGTGATGCGGGAGTTGAACCTGGAGGAACCGCCCCGCCCGGACGATGCGGCCGATGCCCTTGCGGTGGCGCTGACGGCCTGGTTGCAGCGATGAGCAGCAAGCCAACCCTGCGCCGTCACTTCAAAGCCCAGCGTCATCTGGGGGAAGCCGCCACGCGATCCATCCAGAACGCCGTGGCGGCGCTGATCGGCCAGTCCAACTGCGGCAACCGCCATGTGGGCATCTACTGGCCCCTCCCGGGGGAAGTGGATATACGGCCGCTGCGGGATGGTCCCCATCCGCCCTTGGCCTTGCCGGTGGCCGATGGCAACGGCAGGCTCATCTACCGAAGCTGGGGTGAGGACCCGCTTCAGCCCGATGGCTGCGGCATTCCCGCTCCTGCCATAGGAGATGCTCTGAAACCCGATCAACTGGCGCTGCTGCTGGTGCCGGCGCTTGCGGTGGACGGCGCGGGAATCCGCCTGGGCTATGGCGGTGGGTATTACGACCGGCTCAGGGCTGATCCCGCCTGGGCTGCCCTGCCGGCCTGGGTGGTTCTCCCCTCAGCCTGCCTTGCGGCCGAGGCGTTGCCCCGCGAGCCCTGGGATGTTCCGTTCACCGGCTGGATCACGGAACAAGGTGCTGGTCGGCCCGCCTGAGGGGCCGCATCATGGGCACCATTGATCGCCCTTCCATGCTGCGTCTGCTGGCTCCACTGCTTCTGCTCGGGTCAGTGCTGCAGGGCTCGCTGCTGGCCCCTGCCAAAGCCCATCAGATCGAAAGTGCTCTGCAGTATCTCGATGGCGATCTGCAATTGAGCAGTAGCTTTTCCAACGGTGAGCCCACCCAGGGGGCCGTTGTTCGCCTGCTCAATGCCGATGGCACGCCAGGGCAGGAACTGGGCCGCACCGATGCCGAGGGACGCCTGAGCCTCGATCTCAGCAGCGTGGGCAACGGCACCGTTGATCTCCAGGTGGACGGTGGTCCAGGCCACCGCGACTACCTCGAACTTCCCGTTCAAGACGGCGAAGTGGATCTGAACGAGGTGGTCATGTTCCCCTTCAGCCTGGTGATGGTGGGGCTGCTGGTTAGCGTGCGACGTCGAAACGACTGAGCCCCGCATGGCCACCAGCACCGGCAGTGATGCCCTCGACCGGATGGTGGAGCGCCTGGGCGGCACCGCCGATCCAAAACGCCGCTACGAATACGTGCTCTGGTTGGCCAAGAAGCTCGCACCCATGCCGGCCGAGGAGCAGACCGACGACATCAAGGTGAAGGGATGTGTGTCGCAGGTGTTTGTGCGGGGTGCCCTCGATGAGGGAGTGATGCGCTGGCAGGGCGACTCCGATGCGCTGATCACCAAGGGACTGCTCGCATTGTTGATCCAGGGGCTGGATGGATTGACGCCGGCCCAGGTGCAGGCGGTGGACCCGGCCTTCATTGCAGCAACAGGCCTGCAGGCCAGCCTGACGCCCTCACGCGCCAATGGCTTCCTCAACATCCTCCTGGCCATGCAGGAGCAGGCCCGGCAACTGGAAAGCTGACCCAAGCTCTGATCAGGACAGGGACAGGAACAGAAGCCGAATCACGTCAATACATAGAGTCGCTCGCAAACGTTCCAACACGGATCACAGGGGATGGCAGCAAAGGTCGGCGTGGGTCTGCTGGGACTGGGCACGGTTGGCGGTGGAGTGGCATCGATTCTCCAGAACCCCAGCGAACGTCACCCGCTGGTGGGTGAACTGGAGCTGATCCGTGTTGCAGTCCGCGATCTGAACCGCCCCCGGCCCGTTGCTCTGGACGAAAGCCTGCTGACCACCGACCCATCGGCGGTGATTCAGGACCCAGCCGTGGACGTGGTGGTGGAGGTGATCGGCGGCCTGGAGCCGGCCCGCAGCCTGATTCTCCAGGCGATTGCAGCCGGCAAATCCGTGGTGACCGCCAACAAGGCCGTGATCGCACGCCACGGTCAGGAAATCGCTGAAGCCGCGGCCGCCGCCGGGGTGTACGTGCTGATCGAGGCCGCCGTTGGTGGCGGCATTCCCATCATTGAGCCGCTGAAGCAGTCCCTGGGGGGCAACCGCATCAACCGCGTCAGCGGCATCATCAACGGCACCACCAACTACATCCTCACCCGCATGGCTGAGGAGGGGGCCGCCTATGACGCGGTGCTCAAGGATGCCCAGGAGCTGGGCTACGCCGAAGCCGATCCGGCAGCGGATGTGGACGGTCTTGATGCGGCCGACAAGATCGCGATCCTTGCGACTCTGGCCTTCGGCGGCAGCGTGGATCGCGCTGCCGTTCCCACCGACGGCATCAGTGGCCTGCAGGGCGTGGATGTGGATTACGCCAATCAATTGGGCTACGGCGTGAAGCTGCTGGCGGTGGCCGAGCGCATGGCGGAAAGCGGCGATCCCCTGCCCCTCTCCCTGCGGGTGCAGCCCACGCTGGTGCCCAAGGACCACCCCCTGGCCGGCGTGAACGGCGTCAACAACGCCATCCTTGTGGAAGGTGACCCCATCGGCCGGGTGATGTTCTACGGCCCCGGTGCGGGAGCCGGCCCGACCGCCTCTGCGGTGGTGGCCGACATCCTCAACATCGCTGGCATCCGCCAGGCCAGTGAAGGTCCCGGGAACGTGGATCCCCTGCTGGCCGCCAGCAGCTGGCGACCCTGCGCGCTCGTCGACTCAGGCGACATTCGCCAACGCCACTATGTGCGTTTCAAGACAAAAGACGCCCCCGGCGTGATCGGCAAGGTGGGTGGCTGCTTCGGTGAACGCAACGTGTCGATCCAGTCGATCGTGCAGTTCAATGCCAGCGACGCCGGCGCCGAGATCGTTGTGATCACCCATGAAGTGAGCCAACGCCAGATGAATGAAGCCCTGGACGCCATCCAGGCTTTGCCGGAGGTGTCTGGCCTGGCCGCTCACCTCGGCTGCCTCTAAGGAGAGCTTCCGCCCCTGGCGAATGCCCCCTGGCGTGCGTCAGAGTGTCAAGAACTTTCACGGCACAGGCCTGAATCCTCAGATCTGTGCTCGAAACGGTTCATGCAGAACCTCACTTGTTCAAGTCCCGCTCAAGGCTGCCCCCTAGAGGAGGGGGTGAATCCAATGACGGTGCACCAGGGAGATTGCGTCAATCTCGACAGTGACGACGACACCTATCAAGTGATCGGCGTGGATGGTGACCACGACCGCTGCTGGGTGCGCCGCTGGCCCTTACAGAGCAACGAGGGCTCACCGGTGTTCGAAATCTCGTTGGAAAGGATTCGCCAGGTCGGGTAAGTCCCTGTTGAATGGGCCGACCCGTGTTGATTGAGGCCCGTTGAAGCGCACCGATCGCCCCACGAGAGGGAAGTGCGGTGGCGCGCTGATGGCCCTAGCCCTGGCCATCACCCAGATGGGGTGTCAGGCCCCGCCCCCCACCAGCCGCATCACGGTGGCCTCAGCGGGCCGAATCAGCTCCCTGGATCCAGCCCAGGCCAGCACCCTCGGCGCCACGCAGCTGATCAGCGCCCTGGGGGATCCGCTCTATCGCCTGAAGCGGGATCGCTCCCTGGAACCCCGCCTGGCGGCCTCGGCCCCGGTTCTGAGTGATGGCGGTCGCACCGTCACGGTTCCCCTGCGCACCGATGTGCGATTCCACGATGGAACGCCGTTCGATGCCGCAGCCATGGCCTTCAGCCTGCGGCGCTTCCTCGAAATCGGAACCCTCAGCTATGTGGTGGGCGACCGGATTGCGGCGGTGGAGGAAGCCGACAGCCACACCCTGCGGCTGCGCCTCAGTCGCCCCTCCACATCCCTGCAGGGTCTGCTGACGTCGATCAACCTCACCCCGATTTCACCAACGGCCTACAGCAACCATCAGGACCGTTTTCTGCACAACCGCTTTGTGGGGACAGGCCCCTACAAACTGACCCGCTTCAGCGAACATCAGCAACGCTTGGAGCCCTTTGCCCAGTACTGGGGTGAGGCGCCGCGCAACAACGGCCTCGATCTGATCACGCTGAGCAACTCTACGGCGCTCTACGGGGCATTGCGCAGTGGCGAGGTGGATCTGCTGCTCTCCGCCTCGATCGACGAAGACCAGCGCCACACCCTGCATGAACGGGCCAGCGCGGGGGAGCTGCACGAGTCGGTGGGTCCGGCGATGGAGATCGGCTACATCACCCTGCTGAGCAACCGGGAGCCATTCCAGGACCCCAACCTCAGGCGGGCCCTGGCCGTCAGCCTGAACCGAAGCGAGATCAGTGAACGGGTGAGCTACGGGCTGCGCCGTCCACTGCGGGCACTGGTTCCCCCCAGCCTGGCCGGCGGCGCCATGGCCCCTTGGCCCGAACACAACCCCGAGAAGGCCCGCGAGCTGCTGCAGGCGGCGGGCTACTGCAACGGCAGCACCCTGCGCTTTCCGCTCACCTTCCGCTCCAATGTGCCCGCCGACAAATTGCTGGCCCTCACCTGGCAGGCCCAGGTGCAACGGGACCTCTCGGATTGCCTGGTGTTGGATCTCGATGGCGTCGAATCCACCACCATCTACCGCCAGCTGGGGGAAGGTGCCTTCAAAGCCGTGATGCTGGATTGGCGCGGCAGCTACCCCGATCCGGAGGCCTATCTGACTCCGCTGTTGAGCTGCACCTCGGTGGAGGGCAACATCTGCATGGAAGGAGAAGCAGTCATCAGCGGCAGCTTCTGGAGTGCCCCCGGATTGCAGACCGCCCTGCTGAAATCCGACACGCTGACGGGCGATGCCCGCCGCACCGCCCTGGATCGTGTGGACCATCTCGCCGCCGACGGTGCTGCCTACATTCCCGTATGGCTGGATTCACCTCGGGCCTGGGCCCAGCTGAACCTCAACCCTCCACGATTTGATGGCAGTGGTCAGCTGATGCTCGCTGAGCTGGAGCGCCGGCAGGACGGAGCATCAAAGAAAGGAGCGACGAACACAGGAGCGACGAACAACTGATGGGACGCGCCCGAGACCTCGCCCGCTACAGCGCCACCCGCCTCGCCCTGGCGCCATTGATGTTGTGGCTGATCGCCAGCCTGGTGTTCCTGTTGCTGCGCGTCGCCCCAGGGGATCCCGTGGATGCGGTGCTCGGCAGCCGTGCCCCCGCCGCCGCCAAAGCCGCCATGCGAGCTCGGCTTGGCCTGGATCAATCGTTACTGGATCAGTACCTCAGCTATCTCAACGGATTGATCCACGGCGATCTGGGGCAGGCCCTGATCAACCAGGAGCCGGTTCGAACCATCATCGGCAAAACCCTGCCCGCCAGCCTGGAGCTGAGCGTGATCGCCCTGGTGTTGGCTGCCGTGGTGGGGCTGAGCATTGGCTTCAGCGGCATTGCCCGGCCCGAGGGAAAGATTGACCTGGGCGGACGCCTCTACGGATTGGGCACCTATGCCCTGCCGCCCTTCTGGGTGGCCATGCTGGTACAGCTGGTGTTCGCCGTCAGCCTGGGCTGGTTGCCGGTGGGCGGGCGCTTCCCCCCCAGCCTTCTCCCCCCCGAGGGCAGCGGATTTTTCCTGCTGGACAGCGCTCTGCAGAACAACTGGACCGCGTTCCGAGGCACCGTGCGTCACCTGATCCTGCCCGCGGGGACCCTGGCCCTACTGCTCAGCGGCACCTTCACGACCGCCCTGCGACTGAACCTGCGACGCACCCTGCGCGGCGACTACGTGGAAGCGGCGCGCAGCCGCGGCCTCAGTGAGCGCCAGGTGATCCTGCGCCACGGACTGCCCAATGCCTTGCTGCCGGTGCTCACCATTGCTGGCATCACCGTGGCCTCCTTGATCGGTGGGGCCCTGCTGATTGAAGTGACCTTCTCCTGGCCAGGCATTGCCTTGCGGCTGCAGGAAGCCATCAACCAGAGGGACTACCCCGTCGTTCAGGGGATCGTGGTGGTGATCGCCGCCCTGGTGGTGCTGGTGAGTGTTGCCGTTGATCTACTGGTGGCCAGCCTCGATCCACGGGTGCGCTACTGATCCAGCAGCTGCTGGACCCTGCGACGGCCCAAGCGATGCCAGCGCGTCTTGGAACTGGCGTCCATCAGGTGAACGGCATCGTTGCTGGGTGGCGGGGAGTTCAGGGAATCAAGAAAACGGATGACTTCATGGGCAATCACCCGTTGAACGCTGAGGGGATTGACGCCCACCAACTCTTCGCCGAGCCGGAAGATGTCGTCCCCCTCTGATGCCTTGCCCTGGCCATCCACACGAATCGGTGAAAAGTGACTGGCCCCCTCCACCACCACCACACGGCTGGCGGGATGCTCCGCCAATCCAGCCACAAGAGCCAGCTGCTCATCCAAAGGAGGGGTGATCAGATCGAGGGTGCCCCCCACAATCAACAGCGGAATCGGCAAAGCCCGACTGGCGCGGTGCGGCCAGATCAACCCACCAAAGCTGTTGAGCCCCACCACCGCCCGGGGCGGCGCGTCCATTGCATTGCCGTCGAGCACACGGCCTGCCGCCAGTTCGCACTGGAGCAATTCCGACAGGTTGGTGAGGGGCAAGCCCGCCAGGGCCGCTTCACAGCGCTGGGCCATGCCGGGCACCATCTCCGCCCCACTGGCCAGGAGGGCCGTTAAGGCACCCAGGGAATGGCCCATCAGCACCACCTCGGTCCCGGGGATGTTCAAATCGCCCCGTTGCTGCGCCTCCAGCACCGCCGCCAAGTCAGCCAAGCGATCACGAAGTGCTGCGGCGCCATCAAACGACTGACGACCCTCCAGCAAACCCTGAACAGCGGCGGCATCGCTGCCGGGATGCTCCAGCACAAGCACGGGCCAGCCCGCCTGCATCAGCGAACGGGCCAGCCAGTGGAAGTGGTTGGGGTCCCCGCCCAGCCCCGGCATCATCAAAACCCATGTCTGATCCTCACGAGGCGACTGGGGAATCCAACGTTCCAGCCGCAATGGCCGCGAACGATGGCCCACCGCAAGCATTGCGTAACGGGGCGCATCAGCCGAGGCCAAGCGCTCCCTGCCCTGCAGGGGCTGCAACCGAGCCTCCTCCTGAGCCAAAGCCCGCATCAGGGACTGATGACGCTTCAATTCCAACCGCCAGCGGTTGGCAGCAGCCACCAACGCATCCAGATCAAGACGCAACTGCGGGGTGGGCACCGCCTCCAACACATCCAGCGTTGAAACGGTTTCCTGCCGTTCGAGCAACTGCTCCAGCGTTGAGAGCACCAGTGAACGTTTGATGCGCCGTCCGTCCTCCACGCGAATCAATTCCCCCAGGGCATCCAGCAGCGGCCCCGCTCCCCAGCTGCTGAGCAGCTGACGCCCGAGGCTGCGGCGGGAGAGCACCGGAGCCTGGAGCAGACGGATCAGCCCCTCGCGACTCTCGGGTGCGAGAAGCCCCATCCAGGTGGACAACTCCGATCGCGAGAGCTGCGCTGGATCGGCCATCGGCGAGCGCACAAAGGATCCGAGTTCCTCCACCGAAACCGGAAGAACCACACCGTCGATCTTGACCTCCAGACGTTCTGTGGAGCCAACAGGCCACGATCCGCACGTGCTGAGCAGCAGACTGCCCATCAAGCCCATCGCGATGCATCGTCCTGTTAAGCGTCCGCGCAGCAACGCCTGACCCTCTGCGGTGGTGGAACCAGTTTCCATCACCCCTGAGAGATGTCACCCGACTGAGGTTTCTGGCGTCCATCGGTGCCGGCGGAGTGATGTTCATGACGCCGCTGATCTTTCATGCGATCAACTTCTCAGCGCGTGAAGTGGGAAGCGGCCTGGCCGTCTCTGCCCTGATCGGCACGGTGGTGCGCCTGCTGAGCGGTGCACTGCTTGATCGCGGCATCCGCTGCTCCTGGCCGGTGAGGGGCACAACCCTGTTGGCCATAGCGGCTGATCTGATCCTGCTGCAGGCTGACAACTACAACAGCTACCTGCTCGGACAACTGCTGCTGGGCTGTGCGGCGGGTCTGTACTGGCCTGCCATCGAATTGGCCGTTCCCCTCAGTTGCGGCAACCTTCCCTCCGGGCGGGGCTACGCCCTGGTGCGCAGTGCCGATGCCCTCGGCATCGGCATCGGCACGCTGATCGGAACCGCTGCCGCCACCCTGGGAATCCTGCGGACGGTGTACATCGTTGAAGCGGTGTGCATGGGCGCTGTGTTGGTGCTGATCAGCCTTGTTCCCCTCCAGGACGGTCCGCCCTACCGCAACCTCAGCAGCAACAGCCCAGAGTCGGTTGGTCAACGGCCACGGCCAATGCCCCGGCTGCCTTGGTTGCTTCCCCTGCTGCCGGTGCTGCTGATCAGTGTGGTGGCCACCGGGATCCTGGCCCTTCAACAGAGTGCGCTTCCCCTCGATCTGGTGCGCGGCGGGCTGGTGCGACCGGCCCTGAGCGAGAGCCACAGCAGTGCCCTGATCGCCCTTCAGTTGACCTTGCTGGTGAGCCTGCAGTGGCCGGTGGGCCGTTGGCTGGCGGAGCGCAGCGTTGCCTTCGGCCTCGGCTTGAGCCTGGCGGGATTCAGTCTGGGCTGCGGCCTGATTGCCTTGTCCTCTCTGTTCGAAAACGGAACGATCCTGGTGCTGGCTGCCCTGCTGCCGATGGCCTTCGCCCAGGCCGCGTTCCTGCCCACGGCCACAGAAGCCGTCATTGAAGAGACACCACCAGAACACCGGGGGTTGGCGATGGCGCTGTTTTCCCAGTGCTTCGCCATCAGCGCCATTGTGGCCCCCCTCGCTGGTGGAGCCCTGCTCGACCTTCAAAACAATGGCCTGCTGCTCTGGTTGTTGATGGGTGGGGCCTGCCTGGTCGTGCTCCCCACCCTGCGCAGCCTCAAGCCGCGCTACGGAGTGACAGCAACAGGCCAGGACATCGCTCCGCCGGAACGACAACGCTTTGATGTTCTGGCGGGCGGTTCAGGTCAACAACATCATTAGAAACTGACGCCAAAAGATGAGAACCATCCGAGGACGAACAGGAAGCCATCTCTCAGTTAGATGCTGAAGATCAATACTGAACAAGTCCTCACTCCTCTTTTTGTCGTACCAACCGATCTCAACCAGGGAAAGATGTTCAAGCTCTATGGACTTTCCAAGGAATGATCAGAAGCCAAACTGTGTTGACCACAACACCGGAAAAGCAAGATCAGATCGCTCAATGAAATGGTTCATTGTGATGCTGCTTACCTTCGTATTTTCTCCGCTTGCCAGTGCCGCTCAGCACGATGGATGGGCATTAGTGGCTCACGGAGAGCGCAAAAAAGCGGCTTACCTGGTTCTAAGCACAATCACCCAGGAGATCGAACTCATTCCAGTTGAATCCCTGAATCAATGCGAGACAATTGGACATGGGATCATGAAGGGTGGAAAGCTGAGCAAGTTCCTCAAGGGATACAAGTGCATTCCAGGCTTGCTCTAGGCGAACCAACTAGAGATTACTGAACTTTCCCCAACCAAGCACTCTTGAAAAGTCAAAGAGCGCTAGAAAGAATGTCTAGGGAATCAAATGCTTTGACTAGACGTTGAACAAAAATTCCATCACGTCTCCCTCATCAACCACATACTCTTTCCCTTCACTGCGCAGCCAACCCTTGTTGCGGGCTTCCGACAGTGAGCCGGCTTCCAGCAGCTTCTCCCAACCGATGGTCTGAGCACGGATGAAGCCCCGTTCGAAATCGGTGTGAATCACACCGGCAGCCTGCGGAGCGGTCATCCCGGCTTTGAACGTCCAGGCCCTTGTTTCCTTTTCACCGGTGGTGAAGTAGGTGCGCAGCCCGAGCAATCGATAGGTGGCCCGAATCAGGCTTTGCAGTCCACCTTCCGTCACCCCGAGACCTTCCAGATAGTCCGCGGTTTCCTCATCTCCCAGTTCCACCAGCTCCGCTTCCACCTGGGCAGAGATCCGCACCGTTTCGGCACCTTCCTTGGCGGCCAGTTCAACCACCTCGGTGCAGAAGGCATTGCCTTCAGCCAGGTCGTCTTCACTCACATTGGTGGCGTAGATGATCGGCTTGGCGGTCAACAGCCCCAAGGGCTTGATCATTGCCGCTTCTTCCTCGTTCAGATCGACGCTGCGAGCCGCACCACCGTTCTCGAGCACCGCCTGAATCCGTTCAAGAGCGGCGTCTTCCACCTGCGCTTCTTTGCTGGTGCGCATCTGCTTCTTGAGACGCTCCCGGCGTTTCTCAATCTGAGCCAGATCCGCCAGACCCAGCTCAAGATTGATCACCTCCGCATCACGGGAGGGACCCACTGACCCTGAAACGTGGATGACGTCATCGTCCTCGAAGCAGCGGATCACGTGAACGATCGCGTCCACCTCACGGATGTTGGCGAGGAACTTGTTGCCCAGCCCTTCGCCCTGGCTGGCGCCTTTCACCAGACCAGCAATGTCGACAAACTCCATCCGGGTCGGAATGGTGTCCTGGCTTTTGCTCAGTTCTGTGAGCCGGTCCAATCGTTCATCGGGCACCGCCACGGTGCCGACGTTGGGCTCGATCGTGCAGAACGGAAAATTGGCAGCCTGCGCCTGCGCGTTGGCGACCAACGCATTGAACAAGGTGGACTTGCCCACGTTGGGCAATCCGACAATTCCGGCTTTGAGCATCGGCGGAATCTACCGGCCAGCAGCGAGACTGTTGTGAAGTTTTGTGGGCCCATGCTGCAGTCCTTGCGCTCCCCTGCGTCCCCATCGCCCGAAGCAGAGCTGGCCTCAGTGGCCAAAGCACGATCCAGACGGCACAAAACCGCAATGGTGGGAGTGCTGCTGCTGGCCCTCGGCGGGGGTGGGCTACTGCTGCGTTTCGGTCCCTGGATCAACCGTCAACGGGATCTGACGCCCTTCACCACCACAGCTGAACGCGGCGTGCTCTCTGGTGTGATCAACGCCAGCGGCGAACTGCAGGCCCAGCAGAAGGTGAACGTGAGTCCGCGCCAGCCGGGTCTGCTGGCGGAGCTGATGGTGGATGAAGGGGATGTGGTGGAGAACGAGCAGGTGCTGGCGGTGATGGATCGCGGCGATCTCGATGATCGGCTGCAGGAGAAGCAGGCTCTGCTGCGTCAGGCCGACGCCAACTATCTGAACAAGAGGGAGGATTTCGAACGTCGCAGCCAGCTGTATGCCAGCGGCGCGCTCAGCGCTGACGACTTCAGTGATGCGCGCTTCGAGATGCTGGCCAGGCAGGCGGGTCTGGTGGCAGCCCGGGAACGGGTGGAGCAACTGGAACAGGAGAGCCGAGAAAAGACGATCCGCGCCCCCTTCTCAGGAACGATCACAGCGCGCTACGCCGAACCGGGGTCGTTCGTGACCCCCACCACCGCCGCCTCGGCCACAGCCGGTGCCACCAGCGCCTCGATCGTTGAGCTCTCGCAAGGCTTGGAGGTGAGGGCCCGCGTTCCGGAAAGCGACATCGGCCGCATCCAGCCCGGCCAAACCGCCGAGATCAGGGTGGATGCCTATCCCGATGAGCGCTTCCAGGCAACGGTGAGTGAGGTTGCCCCCCGCGCTGCGAAAGAAAACAGCGTCACCTCCTTTGAAGTGAAGCTGAACTTCGTCAACCCGCAGAAGAAGCTGAAGATCGGCATGACCGCCGACATCAATTTCCAAACCGGGCGCAGTGCGCCCGAAATCCTGGTGCCCACCGTGGCGATCACCCTTGAAGACGGCCAACAGGGTGTGTTGCTGGTGGATGAAAACCAGCAACCACGTTTTCAGCCGGTGGAACTGGGCAACAGCAGCGGCGACAAGACTGCAATCCTGAACGGTCTCGAATCAGGAACCCGCGTGTTCATCGATCTGCCCCCATGGGCCGATCGCCGCGATTGATCCACACACCCTTTCAACACCGTCATGCCTGAGGCCACCGCCAAGCCCCTTCTGCTGCTTGTGGATGGCCATTCCCTGGCATTCCGCAGCTTCTACGCCTTCAGCAAGGGGGGGGAAGGCGGTCTGGCCACCAAAGACGGCCGGCCCACCAGCGTGACCTACGGCTTTCTCAAAGCCCTGCTGGACAACAGCAAAACCCTGAAGCCAGAAGGCGTTGCCATCGCCTTCGACACAGCCGAGCCCACCTTCCGCCACAAGGCTGACGCCAACTACAAGGCCCACCGGGATGTGGCCCCTGAGGTGTTCTTCCAGGACCTCGAACAGCTGCAGCAGATCCTCGAAACGCACCTGCAGCTCCCCCTCTGCATGGCACCGGGCTACGAAGCCGACGATGTGCTGGGAACCCTGGCGAACCGAGCGGCCGACTCGGGATGGGGCGTGCGGATCCTTTCGGGAGACCGCGACCTGTTCCAGCTGGTGGATGACAGCCGCGACATCGCGGTGCTCTACATGGGTGGCGGCCCCTACGCCAAAAGCAGTGGCCCAATGCTGATCCGCGAAGAGGGGGTGCTCGGCAAGCTCGGCGTGATGCCCAACAAGGTGGTGGACCTCAAGGCCCTCACCGGGGACAGCTCCGACAACATCCCCGGCGTGCGCGGGGTTGGCCCGAAAACAGCCATCAACCTGCTGAAGGACAACAGCGACCTCGACGCGGTGTACGCCACCCTCGAGCAAGTGGAAGCCGAAGGGCCGAAAGCCAGCCGGGGCGCCATCAAAGGAGCTCTGAAAGGGAAGCTGCGCGCCGACCGCGACAACGCCTACCTGTCGCGCAAGCTGGCCGAGATTCTCGTCGATGTTCCCCTGCCCAAGGAACCCAGCCTGCCGTTGTCGTCGGTGGATGCCGACGGCCTGAGCAGCTGCCTGGAAGACCTCGAGCTCAACAGCCTGCTGCGCCAGGTGGGGGGCTTTGTGGCGGCCTTCTCCGAAGGGGGCTACGGGGCCAATGCGGAGGCCGCTGCAGCCAAGCCCCCCCGCCGCTCAGCCACCACAGAACCGGCAGCTGCAGAGGCCGCAACCGAGCCGACAACCCAAGACGACGTGGGGCTGCCGGCCCTGAAGCCGCAGCTGATCCAGACCGAAACGGCCCTGGATGCTCTGGTGCAAAGGCTGATGGCCTGCACCGACAGCAGCCTGCCTGTGGCCTTCGACACCGAGACCACCGACCTCAACCCGTTCCGCGCCGAACTGGTGGGCATCGGCATCTGCTGGGGAGAGGCCCTGGATGCGCTCGCCTACATCCCACTGGGCCACAAAGGCAGTGAAGACAGCAGCCCGGAGCAGCTGCCCTTAGAAACCGTGCTCACCGCCCTCGCCCCCTGGCTGGCCAGCAGCAACCACCCCAAGGCTCTGCAGAACGCCAAATACGACCGCTTGATCCTGTTGCGGCATGGCGTTGCCCTCGAGGGCGTCGTGATCGACACGCTGCTGGCCGATTACCTGCGGGATGCCGCGGCCAAACACGGTCTGGAGCTGATGGCCGAACGGGAATTCGGCTTCCAGCCCACCGCCTTCACCGATCTGGTGGGCAAGAAGCAAACCTTCGCCGATGTGCCGCTGGAACCCGCCAGCCTGTACTGCGGCATGGACGTGCACGTCACCCATCGCCTCGCCCTGTTGCTGCGACGTCAGCTGGAAGCCATGGGGCCGCAGTTGCTGCCATTGCTGGAGCAGGTGGAGCAGCCGCTGGAACCAGTGCTGGCCCGGATGGAATCCACCGGAATCCGCATTGATGTGCCCTATCTCCAGGGCCTTTCCGAGGAGATGGGCTCCACCCTGCAGCAGCTGGAATCCGACGCCAAAGCGGCAGCGGGTGTGGACTTCAACCTGGCCTCACCCAAGCAGCTGGGGGAGCTGCTGTTCGACACCCTTGGCCTGGATCGCAAGAAATCCCGGCGCACCAAAACCGGTTTCAGCACCGACGCCACCGTGCTGGAGAAACTCGGCAACGACCACCCGGTGGTGCCTCTGGTGCTGGAGCACCGGGTGCTCAGCAAGCTCAAGAGCACGTACATCGACGCCTTGCCGCAGCTGGTGGAGGCGGAAACCGGACGGGTCCACACCGATTTCAACCAGGCCGTAACGGCAACGGGGCGACTGAGCAGCAGCAACCCCAACCTGCAGAACATTCCGGTGCGCACCGAGTACAGCCGGCGGATCCGCAAGGCCTTCCTGCCGCAGGAGGGCTGGACCCTGCTCAGCGCTGATTACTCCCAGATCGAGCTGCGCATCCTCACCCACCTCTCGGGAGAAGAGGTGCTGCAGGAGGCCTACCGCAGCGGCGACGACGTGCACGCGCTTACCGCCAGGCTGCTGCTGGACAAGGACGAGGTCAGCCCGGACGAGCGTCGGCTCGGCAAAACGATCAACTTCGGTGTGATCTACGGCATGGGAGCCCAGCGCTTCGCCCGGGAAACCGGCGTGAGCCAGAGCGAAGCCAAGGAGTTCCTGGCCAAGTACAAGCAGCGCTACCCGAAGGTGTTCGCCTTCCTCGAGCTGCAGGAGCGGCTCGCCCTCAGCCGCGGTTACGTGGAAACGATTCTCGGCCGCCGGCGGCCGTTCCACTTCGATCGCAACGGCCTGGGGCGGCTGCTGGGCAAGGACCCGCTGGAGATCGACCTGGACGTGGCCCGCCGCGGCGGCATGGAGGCGCAGCAACTGCGGGCGGCGGCCAATGCCCCGATTCAGGGCTCGAGTGCCGACATCATCAAAGTGGCGATGGTGCAGCTGCAAGACGCCCTGCAGCGTCAGGGCCTACCGGCCCAGCTGCTGCTGCAGGTGCACGACGAACTGGTGCTCGAGGTGGCGCCGGACGCCCTAGACGCCATCCGAGAGCTGGTGGTGCAGACCATGGAACAGGCCGTTGCGCTGAGTGTTCCCTTGGTGGTGGAGACCGGCGTCGGCGCGAACTGGATGGAGGCGAAATAAACGCAGCCGAACAGGCCGTAGCCTCAGCCGCAGCTTCTGAACGGCTGTGTCCCTGCGGCTCACCAACACCCTCACCCGCCGCACCGAGCCGTTCACACCCCTAACCCCGGGGAAGGCGAGCATCTATTGCTGCGGCGTGACGGTCTACGACCTCTGCCACCTGGGCCATGCCCGCAGCTACATCAACTGGGATGTGCTGCGCCGCTATCTGATCTGGCGCGGCCTCGAGGTGACCTTCGTTCAGAACTTCACCGACATCGACGACAAGATCCTCAAACGGGCCGGCGAGGAGAACTCCTCGATGACGGAGGTGAGCGAGCGAAACATTGCCTCGTTCCACCAGGACATGGATGCCTTGGGGATCCTGCGGCCCGACCGGATGCCCCGCGCCACCCAGTGCCTGGATGGCATCCGCGCACTGATCGGCGAACTGGAAGCCAAGGGTGCGGCCTACAGCGCTGAAGGGGATGTGTATTTCGCGGTGATGAAACATGCCGGTTACGGCAAGCTCAGCGGCCGCGACCTGAGCGAACAACAGGACAACGCCGCAGGGCGGGTGGCCGATGCCGAAGAGGCCCGCAAGCAGCACCCCTTCGATTTCGCGCTCTGGAAAGGGGCCAAACCCGGAGAACCCAGCTTCCCCTCCCCCTGGGGTGAGGGACGCCCCGGCTGGCACATCGAATGTTCAGCCATGGTGCGGGCGGAACTCGGCGACACGATCGACATCCACCTGGGGGGTGCCGACCTGGTGTTCCCGCACCACGAAAACGAGATCGCCCAATCCGAAGCCGCCACCGGTCAGGACCTGGCCCGGGTGTGGATGCACAACGGCATGGTCAATGTGGGCGGCCAGAAGATGAGCAAGTCGCTCGGCAACTTCACCACCATCCATGCGCTACTGGAGAGCGGGGTCTCGGCGATGACCCTGCGCCTGTTTGTGCTGCAGGCCCACTACCGCAAACCCCTTGATTTCACCGCTGAGGCCCTTGAGGCCGCAGCCACCGGCTGGAAGGGTCTGAATGCAGCTCTGAGCCTTGGCGATCGCCATGGCGCGAGTCTCGGCTGGAGCACGGCCGCACCGCTCACAGAGGGCGCCATCACGGCCGATGGAGGTCCAGCCGACACCGCTCTGGTGGAGCTCGAACAACGCTTCATCAGCGCCATGGACGATGACCTGAACAGCTCGGGCGGACTGGCCGTGCTGTTCGATCTGGCCAAGCCCCTGCGGGCCCTCGCCAACCGGCTGGAACGGGGGGAAGATGCCGCCCTGCCTGAGCCGGAGTTGAAAGGTCTGGAGGGGCGTTGGCAGCTGCTGCGACACCTGGCGGCGGTGCTGGGACTGCGCTCGGAAGCGGAAGCCGCCACCAGCCTCGACGACGGCGCCATTGATGCAGCCATCGCGGCACGCAAGGCAGCGAAAGCAGCGAAGGATTACGCGGAGGCCGACCGGATCCGGGATGAGCTCGCCGCCCAGGGGGTGGAGCTGATCGACAAACCCGGCGGGGTGACGGAGTGGATCCGCGCCTGATCCCGGCAGACTGAACCCCAATGCTGTCGCTCCCCATGCTCTGGCTGAAGAAGCTGAACTTCATGGAAACCGCCAAGCTCGAGATGGAGCTGATGAAGGCCCTCGATGCCGGTGAGGATCTTGAGGCGAAGCTCGGGGCTCAGAAGCAATTGGCCGCGTCCACGGGCGACGCGGAGCAAGCCTGGAAAGCAGAGGTGTGGGACAAGATGCTGCAGAGGATTCGCAAGATGGAATCCATGCTCAATTCTTCGGATCAGCCGTAAGCACTCGCCAGGCGAATCCTTCAGCCGGGGATCAGATCAACCACGCTGATCACCAGACCAACGGCGATCACCGGCGGCGAAATCCAGCGCAGCATCACCAGCAGAAAGCGCTGCAGCCAGATCGGGCTCCCCGAATGGCTGAGCTCCTCCTGAAAACGGGCGGGAAGCACCCAACCCAGCAACAGGGCCAGGAGCAAGCCCCCCAGAATCAGCAGCAGGCCCCCAAACACGGAATCCATCCAGCCGAGAACCTCCATGGAGGTGGCCGCTGGAAGACCGGCCACAAAGATCAACGCCGCGGAGCCCCAGACGGCCCGGGAGCGGCTCCACCCCAGGCGATCGATCAAACAGGCCACCGGCACCTCCAACAGCGACACCGCTGAGGTGATCGCTGCAATCAGGGCCAGAGCAAAAAAGAGCACCGCCACCAGCTGACCTGTGGCGCCCAGCGAGCCCAGGCCCGTGGGCAGCGCGATGAAGATCGTGCCCAGGGTGGAGCCACTGATCACATCCTGGAGGCCAAAGCTCATCACCACGGGGAAGGTGACCATGCCGGCCAGCAAGCCCACAGCGGTGTCCATCCCCACCACCGCCACGGCTTCCCGCGGCAGGTGGGCGCGCCGGCTCAGGTAGGCCGAATAGGCCAGGATGCAGCCGATGCCCGTGCCAATCGAGAAGAAGGCCTGGGTGAAGGCATTGCGAATCGTGGTGGGGTCCTGCAGCTGGCTGTTGTCCCAGCGGAGCAGGAAGGTGCGATAGCCCTCCGAGGCCCCATCAAGACCAGCGGCCCATACCGCAAGGCCAATCAGCAGCACAAACAACAGCGGCAGCCCCCAGCGGGACAACCGCTCAATGCCTCCGCGCACGCCAGCCGCCACCACAGCAGCAGTCGCCACCAGGCTGAGCAGCTGGCCGATCAAGGCAGAGCGGCCGCCACTGAGGCCGGCGAAAAATGCTTCCGCTGAAACGATATCTGCCGGGAGCCCCTGGGTGAGGGTCTGCACCAGGGTGGCCCCGGTCCACCCCATCAACACGGCATAGAAGGCCAGGATTCCACTGGCCGCAAGCACGAACAGCCAACCCATCGGCTGCCAACGGCGACCTGCGGCCGCCACTGGCGCGAGCAGGGGGCTTTGGCCGGTGCTGCGCCCCAGCACCATTTCGGCCACCAGCACCGGCAGGCAGACCAACAGCACAATCACCACGTAGAGCAGCAGGAAGGCGCCGCCACCTCCCTGGGAGGCGCGGTAAGCAAAGCCCCAGAGATTGCCCAGACCCACGGCACTGCCCGCAGCTGCAAGGACAAACCCCAGGCCCGATCGCCACTGTTCCTTCGCCATGCGCTCTCCACAAGCTGTCCGCCAGCTTGCCAGCGTTCAACGGTCCTGGTGGGAGACTTGTCGCAACTGCCGGAACAGCATGAAAGCCATCAGCGTGCTGGGATCCACCGGTTCGATCGGCACCCAGACCCTCCAGATCGCTGAGGAGTTTCCAGAGCAGTTCCGCGTTGTGGCCCTGACGGCCGGCCGCAACCTGAAGCTTTTGGTTGACCAAGTTCAGCGGCATCGCCCTGAGGTGGTGGCCCTGGCCGATGACGATCTCCTGCCCGAACTGCAGGAGCATCTGCAGGACGCCGGCGTCACAGGCGCTGATGCACCCCAGCTGGTGGGAGGTGCTGATGGTCTCAACGTTGCTGCCGCCTGGGACAGCGCCGACCTGGTGGTGACGGGCATTGTTGGTTGCGCCGGTCTGTTACCGACCCTGGCGGCGATCCGCGCCGGCAAAGACCTGGCTCTGGCGAACAAGGAAACGCTGATTGCAGCCGGCCCCGTGGTGCTGCCGGAGCTGAAGAAGAGCGGCAGCCGTCTGCTGCCGGCGGATTCGGAGCACTCAGCAATTTTCCAGTGCCTGCAGGGAACCCCCTGGGCTGAAAACGCACGCCTCTCCACCGGCGTGCCCACACCGGGGCTGCGCCGGATTCAGCTCACAGCCTCCGGCGGCGCCTTCCGCGACTGGACGGCCGCAGACCTTGAAAAAGCCACCGTGGCCGATGCCACCAGTCACCCCAACTGGAGCATGGGCCGCAAGATCACCGTGGATTCCGCCTCCTTGATGAACAAGGGGCTGGAGGTGATCGAAGCCCATTACCTGTTCGGCCTGGATTACGACCACATCGAGATCGTGATCCATCCGCAGAGCATCATCCATTCGATGATCGAACTGGCGGATTCCTCCGTGCTGGCCCAACTGGGCTGGCCCGACATGAAGCTGCCGATCCTCTACTGCCTCAGCTGGCCCTCTCGCCTGGAGACGCCATGGCGGCGACTGGATCTCACGGAAGTGGGTCAGCTCAGCTTCCGGGCCCCCGATCCCGCCAAGTACCCCTGCATGGAGCTGGCCTACGCCGCCGGACGCGCCGGCGGCACCATGCCTGCGGTGATGAATGCTGCCAACGAGGAAGCCGTGGCGCAGTTCCTCGAGGAGAAGATTCACTTCCTCGATATCCCCACAGTTATCGAGGCCGCCTGCGAGCGTCATAAACCCGATCTGATGGCCCAACCCCAGTTGGACGACGTGCTGCGGGTGGATCAGTGGGCGCGAACCGCCGTGCGAGAACAGGTGAACCGCGGTGTGACCCGTTTGCCCATGGGAGCGCTCGCCGCTTAGGCATGCAACGGGTCAGCCATCACCTCCTGCTCTGCGCAACCGCCACCAAAGCCAAATGCTGCGATTCAGCGCTTGGGGCACAAACCTGGAATGAACTGAAGAGCGTTGTTCGCGAACTGAATCTCGAAAACACGGAACGCCCGGAGGGAATTGTTCTGCGCAGCAAAGCCGATTGCCTCAGGGTGTGCGAGCGAGGGCCGATTCTTCTGGTCTGGCCAGACGGAATTTGGTACGCCGACGTTTCGCCTGATCGCGTCAAAAGAATCATCGAACAACACATCATCGGCCAACAACCCATTGAAGAATGGATTCTCAAAAGAACACCATTCGAGACACCCACTGGCTCCCCTTCAGGCGAAATTTGATCCCTAATCAATCCAGCAAAGCATTAGCGAAAGGCTCAATTTGCACCTAAAGAAGGAACTCTGAGCAAAAGGAACTTGAAATCCAGCCGGAATTCCAAACAACGAAATCCGAACAATTGCTATTGAGCTCTTGAGCACCATGCGCCCACAGGTCGCAGCCCAGGCAATTATGATGAAAACCTTAAGCGCCAACAGATGAGCGCTTGTCTTGAGGCTTCCATTTGGCATTTGCAACTGCGACCCGACCCGCAAATCCAGCCCCTGAAGACAGCGCTGAATCAATCCTCTACCCGAGCAAAGCTGAGCTGCTCAGCGCCTTGCCAGCAGAGCTCTCCAAGCTGAGCCCAGCGAAGTCCTGGGCGAGCCTGGCCATGTCTGCTGGGCTTTCGCTTCTGGCCGTCGGCCTGGGAACCCTTCTCCCGCTCTCGGCAGCCGCCACCCCCCTCTGGCTCCTCTACGGCGTGATCACCGGCACCATCGCGATGGGCTGCTGGGTGATCGCCCATGAATGCGGCCATCACGCCTTCCACCCCAACCGCCGGATTGAAGGCGTTGTGGGCTTTGTTCTGCACAGCATTTTGCTGGTGCCGTATTACAGCTGGGCCCACAGCCATGCGGTGCACCACGCCCACTGCAATCACCTGGAACAGGGAGAAACCCATGTTCCGCCGCGGGCAACGTCACCGATGGGACGAACCACCGAACAGCTCAAGCAGAGGTTGAATCCCACCGTCTTCGGGATCATTTCTCTGTTCAATCACCTCGTGATTGGCTGGCAGCTTTATCTCTTCCTGGGCGCCACCGGCGGCGAGGACTACGACTCCCCCACCTCTCATTTCTGGAATCGCAAGCGCAATTTCAACGGCAAACGCCGTCTCTTCCCTCAGTCCTTCGGCAAGTGGATGCTGCGATCCAACCTGGGATTGCTCGCCATGGTTGCCCTGTTGCTCATCGCCTCAGTGCAGTTTTCCCTGCTCCGTGTGCTGTGCGTCTACGGCCTGCCCTACCTGGTGATCAACATGTGGCTGACCACCTACACCTGGCTGCAGCACACCAACACCGATATCCCTCACTTCTCCAACGAAACCTGGACGTGGTCGAAGGGAGCCCTGCAAACGGTTGATCGTCCCTACGGGCCCATCCTCAACCTGCTGCACCATGGAATTGGCTCAACCCACGTGTGCCATCACGTGAATTCATCGATTCCGCACTACAACTCCTGGCGTGGAACTCAACTGCTGAGGCAGAGGTTTCCTGAGCTGGTGCGCTACGACTCAACACCGATCCACAAAGCGCTGTGGAGGATTGCCACCCGCTGTGGTGGCGCTGTGTACCAGAACCCAAGCGATCGGGCCTTCTACTACTGAAGCGATAGGGCCCCACAACATGTGGGGATCACGGCTTAACCAGCAACAACGTCCCTGAGCCAGGCCGCCGCCAGCTGGTCGCCCCAGCATCCGTCGCGGCCATGAAAGCCGTTGTGCCCTCCCCGTGGCGTGAACAAGGTGTGAATCGCAGCCTCCGGAGGCAGCGCCTCTGCGAGATCCATTGCAGAGGAAGCAGGAACCCAAGGATCATCCAGGGCCTGCAGCAGCAAGGTGGGCGGCATCGCTTTACATGCGGGCACCAGATGCTGCAGGGGTGAAGCCTCGCGGTAGTAGGCCTCCACATCCGCAAACCCCCAGCGGGGAGCCGTCACGGCACTGTCGAACTCACGAATCGAACGAGGGGGCGTCGCCTGCAGCTGGGCTTCCTCGTCGGCGCTCACCCCAAAGGGATCTGCCAGGGTCTGACGCACCAACCGCTTGAGTAGCCAGCGTTGGTAGACCCGATTGCGCGGTCGCTCGATCGAGGCGCTGCAGGCCGCCAGATCCAGGGGACTGCTGGCACAGAAGAGGCCATCAAGCACACCGGGGGAAGCCAGAGCGGCATTGAGCAGCATCGTGCCGCCCAGGGAGATGCCTGCCCCCAGCAGTGGGCGACCCGCCGCCAAGCTTCGGGCCCGAGCAATCACCGGCAGCAGATCGCTGTTGCAGCGTGCTGCATACGTGCCACCCGCAAGGTGGCGGCCTGGATCAGCACCGCGCAGGTTGAGGCGCAGCACTGCAAAACCGGCGGCCTGGAGCGCCACACCCATCCGCCTCAGGCCTTCCCGGGAACTGGATCCACCCAGCCCATGGAGCAGCAAAACCAAGCCCTTGGGGTCCCCTTCCGGCAGATCGAGCAGGGCCAGCAACGACCCGGCAGCCGCCGCTCCACTGGGGAGGGCTGGCACGGGAATTTCAATCGGGACCCCTTGATCGTGGGGGAGATCCACCTCGCGCAGGGTGTCGCGCAGGGTTTGCAGGTCACCGCCAATCCAGGGCCAGCGCTGCTCAAACGACGGAACCCCCAGCCGCTCCCGCAGCTGGGGGTTATCCACGCCGCGGGCCATCACTTCTTGCCCAGTCCCAGATCCTTGAGTTCCACCAGGAGATCGCCGAGCACCTTCTTGGCATCGCCGAACAGCATCGAGGTGTTGGCCAGCTCGAACAGATCGTTCTTGATGCCGGAGTAGCCAGCGCTCATGCCCCGTTTCACCACGAACACAGTGCGGGCGTCCTGCACATCCAGAACGGGCATGCCGTAGAGAGGCGAATTGGGGTCGTTCTTGGCCTGGGGATTGACCACATCATTGGCACCCAGCACCAACACCACGTCGGTGGCAGGGAACTCGGGATTGATCTGATCCATCTCCTGTAGCTGCTCGTAGGGCACATCGGCCTCAGCCAGGAGCACGTTCATGTGACCCGGCATACGACCGGCCACCGGGTGAATGGCATAGGCCACATCGATACCAGCGCTCTCCAGCACCCGAGTCACTTCCCTGAGCGTGTGTTGCGCCTGAGCCACGGCCAAGCCATAGCCCGGAACAATCACTACCCGTTCAGCGGCCTCAAGGGTGAGAGCGCACTCCTCAACACTGCAGCTGGTGATGTTGGTGTATTCACCGCCGCCACCGCCTGCAGCGGTCGTGGCACCCAGGGCGCCACCGAACAGCACAGACACCAGGGAACGGTTCATGCCATTGCACATCACCTGGGTGAGGATCAGGCCAGCAGCACCAACCATGGCGCCGGCCACGATCAGCAACTGGCTTCCCACCACGAAACCGGCAGCAGCGGCAGCCACACCGGAATAGCTGTTCAGCAGGGAGATCACCACGGGCATGTCGGCGCCGCCGATCGGCAGCGTCACCCCGATTCCCAGCAGGCCGGAGGCCACCACCAGCAGCCAGAGGCCCGTGCTCGAATCAGCGTTGCGCAGCATCTCAACGGCACCCACAAGGGATGCCACCGCCAGCGCAATGTTCACGGCGTGGCGCGCCTTGCTCTGCATCCAAGCCGGCGTGGACAGCCAACCCTGCAGCTTGGCCATGGCCACGATCGAGCCGGTGAAGGTGATCGCACCCACGAACACGGAGACAACGATCGACACCACGGCCACAGGGCCTGCCGCATCGAGGGCCGCCGGGTAAAGCGCAGCAGCCAGAGCCACCAGCAGTGACGACATGCCACCGCAGCCGTTGAAGAGGGCGACCGTCTCCGGCATCGAGGTCATCGGCACCCGCTGGGCGGTGATGGCGCCGAGCACACCACCCACCAACGTTCCGGCGATGATCCAGGTCCAGGCGGCGATGCTGATGCCGCTGGTGCCGAGGTAGTTGATCAGCAGACCCAGCACCGCAAGGCCCATGGCCACAGCGGCCAGCTGGTTGGCGCCCCTGGCGGAACGCACCTTGGAGAGACCTTTGATGCCGAGGGCCAGCAGCAGAACCGCAACCAGCTCGATCGCGTATTTGAGAAGGTCAGACATCAGCGGTTCTCCTTGCGAGCAGGCTTGCGGCTGAACATGGCCAGCATGCGATCGGTCACGAGGAAGCCCCCGATCACGTTGAACAGGGCAAAGCCCAGCGAGACGGAA
Source organism: Synechococcus sp. UW86 (assembly GCF_900474085.1). Classification (NCBI taxonomy): domain Bacteria; kingdom Bacillati; phylum Cyanobacteriota; class Cyanophyceae; order Synechococcales; family Synechococcaceae; genus Synechococcus; species Synechococcus sp. UW86. Next base: position 13,055 of record NZ_UCNU01000010.1, on the reverse strand, counting down.
CCGAGCAGCAACAGCACGGTGTTGTCGCCGGCTTTGATGATGGCGGTGAGTGCTGCCAACACGGTGATGCCCGAGATGGCATTGGCACCACTCATTAAGGGAGTGTGCAGGGTGGGGGGAACCTTGCCGATCAGCTCCAGCCCAAGCAGGCTGCCAAGCAGGAGAACCCAGAGGAATTCAACAAACATCAGTTGGCACCTGGGGTAAGGACATCGCCACGACGGATGGTGCCGTCCTGGGCGATCAGACAGCCGGCGATCAGTTCATCCTCGGGATCAAGGCTGAGGACGCCGTCCTTCAAGGTGGGCTCCAGCAGAGCCACGAGGTTGCGGGCGTAGAGCGCACTGGCGTGATTGGGAACGCTGCAGGGCAGGTCGTTACCACCGATCAGCTTCACACCCTTGCGATCCACGGTCTTGCCAGGAACGGTGTCGGCACAGTTGCCGCCCTGGGCCACGGCCAGATCCACCACCACCGCGCCGGGGCGCATCCGATCGAGCATGTCTTCGCTGATCAAACGCGGAGCGCGGCGGCCGGGCACCTGGGCTGTGCAGATGGCCACGTCGGCCTCCGCCAGCTGATCCGACAGCTGCTGACGCTGGGCCGCCAGGAAGGCATCGGAGGCCTGTTTGGCATAGCCACCGGATTCCGAAGGCTTGTCCTCCATTTCGGGAGGCTCAATGAAACGGGCGCCGAGGGATTCCACCTGCTCCTTCACCGCAGGTCTGATATCACTGACGTACACGACAGCACCCAGACGGCGCGCCGTGGCCACGGCCTGAAGGCCCGCCACACCGGCTCCAAGAATCACCACCTTGGCCGGCTGAACGGTGCCCGCCGCCGTCATCAGCATCGGGAAATAACGGTCCAGCGCGGCGGAGGCCAGCAGCACCGACTTGTAGCCCGCGATGTTGGCCTGGGAGGAGAGCGCATCGGCGGACTGCGCCCGGCTGATCCGGGGCAACAGCTCGAGCGCCATGGCTGAAAGGCCGCTGCGCTTCAGGGCGGCCGTCAGCTCTTCGTTGGCGTAGGGGGAAAGAAGACCGACCACCAGCGCTCCCTGGCGCAAGCGGGCCAGGGTGGCTGCGCTCGGCGATTGAACACAGAGGAGAACGTCGGCCTGACCCCAGGCCGACGTGTCTCCTTTCTCAATGAGATCTGCGCCCTGCTCGGCGTAGGCCTCATCGAGGTATCCGGAGGGAGTACCGGCTCCGCATTCGACTGCGACGCTGCAGCCCAACGAGACGAATTTTTTGACCGTGTCCGGCGTTGCCGCGACCCGGGTTTCTCCCGGTGTCGACTCCACCGGTATCAGAAGTCTGGGCAAGGCGAACACAACCACCGACCCAAGCGAGGTTACGAGGTCGCCTTCTCGCCATCAGGAACCTTCCTGAAGAAAGGCCCTGAGTTCTGTCGCTCTTGCTACGTGAAGTGCACCCTCTGTGCTCCCCATGGGTCTCAGCGCAATCGAGTGTCCGGACGGCCTCTGCCACAGCCACCACGGTGGCCATGCCGTTGAACGAGAAACCATGCAGTCCACCCTCCAGTTGCACGGCAAAGACTGGTGTGAACGGCTGGCGGAGCGGATTTATGAAATCTCCGTCGACACCTTTTCGCAAAGCGTGATGCCGAGCCTGCACACGGCCGGCTGGCAGCGACGCCATCTGGACTGGGAGTTCAAGCTCAACGACGGCGAGAGCGAACCCGATCGCACCCTGGTGGACGGGATGATCAACGCCACGGAAAGCTTCCTGCGCAGCAGCGAGGTGCACCGCCTGTTCATCCAGGAACTCGTGCAGGGCACCTTCGCGGAGGCCGAGAACGACGACCTGCGCATTCAGGCGGTGCGCACCTTGGTGGAGACCGAGATCGTGGCGATGCTTGAGGAGCACAAAGAGGAGCTGCTGGATCGGCTCGCTCAGCAGCTGCTGGACACCGCCAAGGGGGATTTCACGGCAGCTCGTTCCGCCTCGGAGGAGGCCTTGAAGGAAGTGGAGCACCTGGTGGTTAACCACGCCGAAGCGCTCTGAAGCAGGCGCTCTAAAGCAAGCGCTGATGATCCAAGACGTGCTGCCGGATCAGACGATCGGCAGCACTTCCTGTTCGAGGCCGGCGGCCCCGTTCACCTCTCCGCGGCGGTGCAGGACGCGGGCCCGAAGAATCAACGGATCGATGTCGCATTCGAGTTGCCAGCAGCCATCGAGCTGGTCGCGCTGCTGATCGAGGGGGCTGCTGAAGAAACGACGTTGGGCCATGGCGATGGGCGGGACCCGATCCCGATGGAGCTGATGGCCGGACGGTAGAGATGCCACGGCGCAAAGGAATGGTTAAAAAGACTCATCTTCCCGGGAGGTGATATCTCAGCCGTCAGCTTCAACCTCCCGGCCAGGCAAACCACGAACGAGGCCCAGGCACGCCAGGTGCAACCAAGGCAGTGGCAGCAACAGCTGATTCAGCTGCTGCGGCGCAGGCTCGAGCTTGAGGGCAGCAGCCGCGACCTGCTGGTGTTTGCAGGCCCCGGAGCAGGCAAAACCCTCGGGGCGCTGCTGGGATTCCGTGCCATGCACGATCAGGGCCGGCTGAACCATTTCCTGGTCTTCTGCCACCGGACCTCGATCCTCAACCAATGGAAATCCGCCGCGGCGCGTCTTGGCTTGCGGCTGGAGGAGTGGCCCTGCCCGCCGGAGCAAAGCCAGGACGCTGATGGCTTGTTGGTGACCTATCAGGGTGCCGGTCGCCAGCGCGAGGCTCTGGGGGCACGGCTCGAGCAATGGGGCCTGAGCTCCTGCATGGCGATCGCCGATGAGGCCCACCATCTCGGCGTTGATCCCGACGAACCGGATGCCACCGCCTGGGGGCAGACCTTTCTGGAGCTGACCGGCAACGTGCGGCTGCGCCTGGGGCTCACGGGCACCCCATTTCGTGCCGACAACCTGGCGTTCTGCGCCGCCCGGCGCATGCGGGTGCGGCTCGATGACGGCGGTTGGGTTGAGCAGATCCGACCGGATCTCTGCGTTGAACCCAGGGACTTGATCGCCGCAGGGGATGTGCGCCCCCTGGAGTTCCGTTTTCAGGACGGCTGGGTGGAACACAGCCGCGAAGGCCAACCCGACCGCGACGTTTCCCCCCTCTCGGCGGAGCAACGGGAAAGCTGGCGCGCGCGAAACCTGCGTCGCGCCATTCGCCTGGCCGACAGCAGCAGCATTGGCCAGCAGGTGCTGCTGCGCGCCCAGCAGAAGCTGAACCAGTTGCGTGAGCGACAACCGCAGGCTGCTGGTCTTGTCATCGCCCGCGACATCAGCCACGCCGAAGCCATCAGCCGGGTGTTGATGGACGACGGCAACCGGGTGGAGTTGATCCATTCCCAGAGCCCACAAGCCACGGAGCGCTTGAACGCCTTCCAAAGCGGTGACGCCGATTGGCTGGTGAGCATCGACATGTGCGCGGAGGGCTTTGATGCGCCACGTCTGCGGGTGGTGGCCTACCTGACCACCGTGGTGACCCGCAGCCGTTTTGTGCAGGGCATCACCCGGGCTGTGCGGATGACGCCTGAACTGGCCGCCCGTGAAGCCATTCCCAGGGAAGCCTCTTACGTTTTTGCTCCAGCAGACCCACTGCTGATGGACTACGCCCGCTCATGGTCGGTGGCTGAGCCCTACGTGCTGCGGCCTCAGGAGCAGGAGGCCGAAGACGAGCAGCCGGGGGTTGGCGCCTGGCGCGGACCGAGCCTTCCCCTGGAAGCGGTGGAGGACGGAGCCGGCGCTGTGATCCGGCTGAAAACGCCCGAATTACCCGCTTTTTTGCAGCGCTGAGCACAGCATTGGCCAGAGGAAAATGCGAATTTGTGCAAATGGAGGGCTGAAAGGGACCCCCGATCCGCCAACCTGATCTACATCGAGGAGACAGTCATGGACGCCGCAATGGAACGCCGGATCGTCGTTGCAACGGGCTGGGCATCCACGCGCATCGCAGTCCTAGACAAGGAAGAGCGCTATGAAGACAGTTATGCGATAACGCAAGAATTCTGCGAATGGATCACATGCATCGGCGAAAACGTGGAGATGCTCGAGGCCAATGTTTTGGCAGCTCCGCGCAACCCGCGCAAACGGCGTCCAATTCACGACCCCAGCTCCAACGACTCACAAGTTGAAATCTAAAGTTTTTCTTAAATTCTTCTAAATCTCATTCATTCATTTCCAAGCCTTTGCTCACGTCGGCTTCCAGCAGGGCCTTAGATTTAACTCATAGTCAGTTCGCTTAAGCGGTGGGTCAAGCCGGTACGGATCACATCGAAAACCTGGTCATCGTTGGGTCAGGGCCAGCCGGGTACACAGCCGCCATCTACGCAGCACGGGCCAACCTTCAACCGCTGCTGATCACTGGGTTCCAACGCGGTGGCATCCCCGGTGGCCAGCTGATGACCACCACCCATGTGGAGAATTTTCCGGGCTTCCCTGATGGTGTGCTCGGGCCCGACCTGATGGACCTGATGAAGTCCCAGGCGGTGCGTTGGGGCACCCACCTGCTGGAAGCAGATGCCGACAGCATTGATCTCAGCTCCAAGCCCTACCGCATTGAGGTCGAGGGACAGACCATCCGCACCCACGCCCTGGTGATCGCCACCGGCGCCAGTGCCAACCGCCTCCAACTTCCCTCAGAGCAAACCTTCTGGAGCAAAGGCATCAGCGCCTGTGCGATCTGTGACGGCGCCACACCGCAGTTCCGCAATGAGGAACTCGCCGTGGTGGGCGGCGGCGACTCCGCCTGCGAGGAGGCGGTGTACCTCACCAAGTACGGAAGCCATGTGCATCTGGTGGTGCGCTCCGACAAGCTCCGCGCCAGTGCCGCGATGGCTGATCGGGTGTTGGCCAACGACGCGATCACGGTGCACTGGAACAGCGAAATCGAGGATGTGAACGGGGAGGACTGGATGCAGTCGATGACCCTGCGCAATCGCATCGAGGGCAGTTCATCCACCATCGCCGTCAAGGGGCTCTTCTATGCCATCGGTCACACCCCCAACACCGATCTGCTTCAGGGGCAAATCGATCTGGACGACAAGGGCTACCTGACCACGGAACCGGGACGACCGGAAACGTGCATGGAAGGCGTGTTCGCGGCCGGCGATGTGGCCGATGCCGAATGGCGACAGGGCATCACCGCAGCTGGCAGCGGCTGCAAGGCGGCCTTAGCAGCGGAGCGCTGGCTGAGTCACCACAACCTGGCTACCCGGGTGCAGCGTGAGCAGGTGGAGCCAGCGGTGGCGGAACGCCCGGTGAATGTGGATGTCACCACGGAAGCCACCTACGACCCTCAGGGACTGTGGCAGAAAGGAAGCTTTGCCCTGCGCAAGCTATATCACGACAGCGCCAAGCCGCTGCTGGTGATTTACACCTCACCCAGCTGCGGCCCTTGCCACGTGCTGAAACCCCAGTTGCAGCGAGTGATTCAAGAACTGGATGGATCAGCCCAAGCCATTGTGATCGACATCGAAGCCGATCAGGAGATCGCTGAACAGGCCGGAGTGAACGGCACACCCACGGTGCAGCTGTTCCACAACAAGGCCATGGTGAAGCAGTGGCGCGGCGTAAAGCAGCGCAGTGAATTCAAAGCTACGATTGAAGCTTGCCTTCAGGCTGCAGCCTGAGGGCAGTAGCCCTCAACGGCGACGCGGTCCACCGGGGCGGTTACCGCCGGGACGACCGCCGGGAGCACCGGCATTGCGCTCGCGGTAGGTGATGCGGCCGCGGGTGAGGTCGTAGGGGCTGATCTCCACCAGCACCTTGTCACCCGCGAGCAATTTGATCCGGAACTTGGTGAGCTTTCCAGCGGCTCTGCAGAGGCATTGGTGGCCAGCAGGCTGCTCGAGGGTGACCAGATAGAACCCGTTGCCCTGTTCCTTCTCGATCACGCCCGAGGTTTCGATCATGCGCTGGTGGCCAGTTCTGTCTTGCTGCAGTCAGTTTAGAAGGCCACTTGCACCCCGCAGAGGCAACACAGCCCTTAGGCTCCAACGCCGACACACATCCCCCTGCCGTGATTCTCCCCCCGTTGAGCCTGGATCTCGGCCTGCTATTGATATCCATTGGCGTGGTCAACCTGTGGAGGATGCGCGAAAACGCAAGCTGACTTGACGACGCTGCTGCTGAACAAGCCCTACGGGGTTTTGAGTCAATTCACGCCGGAGGAGGGAAGCCGCTGGCGTTGCCTGAGCGACTTTGTTGATATGCCCCAGGTGTATGCCGCGGGCCGGCTCGATGCCGACAGCGAGGGGCTGCTGATCCTCACCAGCAACGGCCGTCTCCAACAGCGCCTCACTGACCCTCGCTTTGGCCATTGGCGCAGCTACTGGGCGCAGGTGGAAGGAACTCCCAACACCACTCAACTGCAACAGCTCTGCGATGGGGTTGTGGTCCAGGGGCGCCGGACCTTGCCGGCGAAGGCGCGCTGGCTTCAGGGCCAAGACCAACCGACGTTGCCCGAGCGAACACCCCCCATTCGTTTTCGCGCTGCGATTCCCACCAGTTGGTTGCAGCTGTCCCTCACCGAGGGGCGCAACCGGCAGGTGCGCCGGATGACGGCGGCTGTTGGCCTGCCGACGTTGCGTCTGGTGCGCTGCTGCATCGATCTGATGGACAACGGTCCCCCGCTGGACCTCACGGGCCTTCACCCCGGCAGTTGGCGTGCGGTGACTGCAGCTGAACAGGAACGGCTCAACCGCCTGATCAGCAGCAGCTCGAGCGCTGGTGCTCAGCGGGGAGGACATCGGAGGGGAGGGCACCGACGAGGGTGACCGCCCGGAATTCAATGCCCTCCACCACACGCCAGGGCTGCTCACTGCGATCGGCGTAGCGAACCTGCTCAAATCCGAGAGCTTCGAAGGCCTCCAGGAAGGCCTGCTCCTGCCATGCGCCGCTGATGCAGCCACTCCAGAGATCAGGGTCCTGCTGCAAACGCAGGGGCACCACCTGATCGCAAACAATGTCGCTGATGGCAACGCGACCACCGGGAGCCAGGACCCGGCGAATGTTGGCCAGGAGCCTGTCGCGTGCTGATGGGTTCACCAGGTTGAGCACACAGTTGCTCAGCACCACATCGATCGAAGCGTCTGCGATCAGGGGTTCACCCGTGGCCGTGGGTGCATCCAGGGCTTCGATGGCCCCATCAACAAAACGGACGTTGTCGAAGCCCACAGCTGAAGCAACAACCGGGATGGCTTGACGCGACAAAGCCAGCATGTCGGCGTTGCGGTCCACACCGGTCACGCGACCGGATGCACCGACAATTTGGCTGCAGATGAAGGCGTTTTTGCCGCTGCCGCTGCCCAGGTCCAGCACGTGGTCCGCCTGCTTCACCCAGCGGGTGGGGTCACCACAGCCGTAATCCCGTTCAACGACAGCATCAGGAATCACCTTGAGCAGGGCAGGGTCGAAGCCGACCGGGGTGCAAAGGCAGGCTTCCTGCTCTTGGGCAGCAGCCCCATAACGCGCTTCCACAGCCTGGGTTTGATCCAGAGACTGGGGCACTGGGGACGAACAACACGATTCCGCCATCAGCCGATCGCCTCCTGCAGCTCACGCACCACATTCCACTGGCCGTACCAGTAGTTGGCCTCAGCCCGTCGATCGGGGTCCTCCACACCATCCACCGCATCGGGGCCCACCGACTTCCACAGCTCATGGCCACAGACGCGGTTGAGGCCTTGTTCCGCCTCATCCGACAACAACTGCAGACGCCGCTGCAGATTTTTGAGCTGAGCGACAGCCATCAGAACAGGATCAATTGAGGCGATAGTACAAAAGAACCAAGAGGGATCAAGGTTCAGAAAGGCAGCTTTTTCTTCGCGTCCTTGTCGAGATCGGCTTCCATCTCGCGCAGGCGCTTCAGGATCGTGTCGTAGTACTCACCGATGTAGCCCTCCATTTCCGTGGTCTCCGAGGCCTCAAGACCGAAGGCGGCATAGCTGTTCTGCATGGGGGCATCCAAGGTCTGACCGCTGCCGGTGACCTCAGCAAAAGCCAAGCGCTCCGCCACGTTGACGGCGGGTTCAAAGAAGGACGCCACTCCCTGCATCAGGTTCATCAGGACGGGCTGCACACGAAACACGCGGGCTGTCTTGCCACTGCAGCGTTCACAGAGCTGCACCAGTTCGCCAGTGTTCCAGGCCTTGGGGCCAACAACGGGGTAGGTGCCACGCACGGTTTCCTCCCGCTCGAGCGCCGCAACGGCGAAGCGGGCCATGTCCTGAGTGTTCATGTAGGCGATGGCCGTGGGGCTGCCACTGACCCACACCGTCTGGCTCTCCAGAACAGGAATGGCGAACTGACTGATCACCCCCTGCATGAAGGCGGCACCCTGCAGGATCGTGTAGTCGAAATCCGACGACTCCAGCAGCTTCTCCGTACAGGCCTTGATGTCCATCAAGGGAACCTCGCGGTGCTGATGAGCGCCCAGAAGCGAGAGAAAAACAAAGCGCTTCACCTCTGCCCGCTCACAGGCACGAAGCAGATTGAGCTTTCCGTCCCAATCTGTTTCGTAGATGCTGCGGGGGTCGTTGGGGCGACTGGTGGATGCATCGATCACGGCATCCATGCCCTCAAGGGCGTAATCGAGGCTGTCGGGCTCCAACAGGTCACCCCGGGTCAGCTCACAACCCCATTCCTGCAGAAAAGCAGCCTTGCGGGGAGTCCGCACCATGCAGCGCACCTGGTGGCCGGCGTCAAGGGCACGACGGGCGATCTGTCGTCCCAGGGTGCCGGTGCCACCCACCACAAGCACTTGCATCGGCGCCTTCCTCACGAAGGGTGGAGCCTAATGGCCCCAGTACCAAAGCGACTGCTTCAGTCGTCGCCTTGCAGTTTCAGCAGCAGAGCACCACCAGCGAGGCCGACGGGAATCAAGACCCAGAAGATCGCAGCAGTTCCAAAAATCTCAGCAGCCATGGTCTGGGCAAAGCGATCACCCGCCCATTTAAATCCCTTCCCCCCGCAGGCTGGCGCAGATCTGTAACAGCTGCGGTAATTCCGCATCTGTTCGCACCTGGCCAGGCATGACGCCACTGGCACTGGCGCGATAACCCGCTGCTTGGAGCGCCTGCACCAATGGCCCCAGAGCTGGTGGTCCTCCGATGCCCAGCCGTCGAGCCAGCTCATCGGTGGGCCAGACCGTGGGGCGATCACCGGGATCCGCCTGCAGGCGCTGCATCAATCGAAGGGTGGCGGGGCTGATCTGCTGACGCCCCAGCGGTTGAGCCTCGGCAATCAGCTGCTGCAACAACTGCGGCTCCTGCAAGGGACCGATCCACAGCGGGCCGCTGATGCTCCAGCGCCCCTGCCCAGCCACGCAATTACAGGCAGGCCAGCCGCTGAGCTTGAGCAGGGGCTGCACCCGTTGAGCACCACAGCGTTCGCAACGGGCCACCAGCCCCAGCTTCAGTTCATCGCCCGCGGGGATCTGGCGCCGCAGGCGCAGGGCGAGGCGAAAGGTGCGGCCTTCACTGAAGCTGAACAGTGGCTGCAGTCCACGGCCCAGCATCCAGGCCTGCCGCGCCACCAGCCCAATCTGCTGCCGCAGGGCCATTTCCCAGCTGGAGGGATGGGCGCGAGCGGCAGCCCCAAGGCTGCGGATGGCGCCTGGCCGGTCGTGGCCGGTGGGGGAGCGACCATCCGTGGAGGCCAGAAACAACAGGCCGTCGAAGCGCAGAGCCTGAAGGGCCGGCTGAATTAGAGGCCCAGGAGCACCAAAGGCATCAAGGTCGATGAAATCGAACCAGTGGCGCTCAACAATCGAGCGGTGCAGCAGCAGGTCTGCAGCCTCAGCCGTGAGCCGGGTTGAACACCCCAGCCCCGCCGCATTGGCCTGGATCAGCGGCAGCCGGTCGGGATCCCCATCGTTGATCCAGAGCTCCGTTTCAACGGCCGGGCTGGCCAGCGCCTCCAACCCCCAGCGCAGGGCCCTAATCCCGCAACCGGCCATCAGATCCAGCCAGCGCAGGGGGCGCGTGGCATGGAGGCTCTGGTGACGGGCCAGCAACACCGAAAGGTCCCGGGCCGGACGCGACTCAGGCCTGAAAAAGCCTGGGCCAAGGCTGAGCTCAGCCAAACCTTCGCGATAGTGATGATCGGTTGAGGTCAGAAGGGTGCCGCCTGCTGCTGTCCAGACTGCCGAGTGGGGTGTCCAGAGCACCTGGCAGTGGAGGGGCTGGCCCTGCCACTGGCGGGTCAGCGGCCCTGAAAGGGGCCCTGCCCTGCTGCTGCTGCACGGGTTCGGCGCCGCCAGCGGACACTGGCGCCACTGCGCGCCGCGCCTGGCTGACCAGGGCTGGCGGGTCTACAGCCTGGATCTGCTGGGTTTCGGCCAATCCGCCCAGCCGGCGCGGCCGATGGACAACCGGCTCTGGGCCCTGCAGGTGTGCGCATTCCTCGATCAGGTGGTGCAAGAGCCAGCAGTGGTGATCGGCAATTCCCTGGGGGCCCTGACCGCACTCACCGCGGCGGTGCTGGCGCCGAAACGGGTGCGGGCGGTGGTCGCCGCGCCCCTGCCGGACCCTGCCCTGATTCAACCGTTGCCGAAACGACGGACGCCCTGGCGGCGGCGTTGGCAGCGGCGGCTGCTCGCCCTAGTGCTGCACGTGCTCCCGCTTGAACTTGTGGTGCCCTTGATCGCGCGCACGGGCCTGCTCAAAGCTGGGCTTCAGGGGGCTTACTGGCAGTCAATCCAATCCGACCCGGAGCTGCTGCAGCTGATCGCCCGTCCTGCCCGGCGCCCCACAGCAGCCCGGGCCCTGCGGGGCATGAGCCTGGGCATGGCCAACCGTCCCCGAGGCGCCACCGCCCCCGCCCTGCTCGAGCAACTGCGGGTGCCCATGCTGCTGATCTGGGGCCGTCAGGATCGGTTTGTGCCCCTGGCCATCGGGGAATCCGTGGCCGCCAGCCACCCAGAACTCGAGCTGAGGGTGCTGGATCGCTGCGGACACTGCCCCCATGACGAAGCGCCTGATCGCTTCCTAGCTGTGTTGTTGCCCTGGCTGGACCGTAACTTGGGAGGACCAGACCGGCAGGGGACGACCAGCGGCGATGAAACACACCCTTTCGGTGGTGGTTGAAGACGAATCCGGCGCACTCAGCCGGATCGCAGGACTCTTCGCCCGACGCGGCTTCAACATCGACAGCCTGGCTGTCGGCCCAGCAGAGGCCGAAGGGCAATCGCGCCTGACGATGGTTGTTGAGGGCGACGACCAGACGCTCCAGCAGATGACCAAACAGCTAGACAAGCTGGTGAATGTGCTTCAGGTGCTCGACCTGACCCAGCGCCCCGCCGTGGAGCGTGAGCTGATGCTTCTCAAAGTTTCAGCACCGGCAGCATCCCGGGGCGCCGTGATCGAACTTGTTCAGGTGTTCAGGGCCAAGGTTGTGGACGTGGCCGATGAAGCCTTGACCCTGGAAGTAGTGGGGGATCCCGGAAAGCTGGTGGCCCTTGAACGGTTGATGGCCCCCTTCGGCATTCTCGAAATCGCCCGCACCGGCAAGGTGGCCCTGGAGCGGGCCTCAGGCGTGAACACCGAAATGCTCAAGGTGTCACCTAGCCACAGCCGGGTGCCCGCCTGAGTTAATGAGTTATCGCAGCCTTGGTGATGCGATCTCCTTGCTGGATCGCATCCACCACCTCCATGCCGTCCACCACACGGCCGAAGACGGCGTAACGACCGTCGAGTTCCGGTAAGGGGCGCAAGGCCAAATAGAATTGGGCGCTGGCGGAGTCAGGATCCTGGGAGCGGGCCATGGCCACCGCACCACGCTCATGGGTCAACTCCAGGCCATCAAGTTCTGCCGGATTGGTGCTGACCCTGCTGTAGCGGGGCTGCGGCTCGGATCGGAACTTGATCTCAAGCGGGATCATCCGCGCCTGGCCGTTGTCGGGATCCACAAAACTGCCGGTACCAAGCTGCCCCAGGGGAACCGATCGATCACTGGATTGCGGATCGCCCCCCTGAACAACAAATGGAACGGGCTCGCGAACAACGCGGTGGAACATGGTGCCGTCGTAGGTGCCGCGCCGCACAAGATCGATGAAATTGCCGGAGGTGAGGGGAGCGGCATCGCCGTTCACTTCAATCGTGAACTCGCCCTGGCTCGTCTGCATGGTGACGGTGGCCAGGCCCTGCAGGCAGGCCGCCTGAGCATCAGCACAACCGGTCACCACCGAAGCGCGCGGGGAAGGGCTGCAACTCACCAACAACGGGATGAGCAGCAACAGCGCCCAGGAACGAAGACGACGCATCGGATCAAAGGCCCTCAAGGTTGACGCCCAGGAAGCGGGCCAGTTCAGCACCGTCCTTCTCCAACTGAGCCAGAGGAAGCGGTTCACCAACGCGGGTGAGCGGCATGTCACGGCGTCCCTGGATTCTCAGGGCGACGCGGCGGCGCGCATTGAAGCCATCGCGCACCTCCACCTTCACCGCCTTGACGTCTTTAAGCGGAATTTCCACCAGAACGGGTTTGCGGAAACCACGACGGCTGATGGTCACCACGCCGGCATCTTTATCGAAGCGATTGCTGCCGCCGCCAACGTTCACGGCAATCACGTACCAGAGGTAAGTGGCCAGCAACGCCGCAGCCAGGCTGTACAAGCCCATCACCAGTCCCTGGGGCACGAACACCAGCGCAGCGGGGTGCCCCAAGGGGAGCAGGTCGCGACCGAGGTAGCTCGAGAGCGAAGCCAGAAGGAAGCCCACGCCCCCAATCGTGACGGCCGAAGCCACCAGAAAATTCGAGAGACGACGGGAGCCGAGCACGGGTTGCTCGAGCACTGCTGCGGACATGACCCAGCCAGAACGAAGCGCCATTGTGACCGCAGAAAGGCCCCGACGACGAAATAGGAAAAAATCCCTAAGAAACAGAGCTATACAGGGCGTTTCAGCTCACGCAAATCAGCCCCGCAGGTCGCGTGAAGATTGTTAAGGTCGCTGCGTATCCCACAGCCTGCGGCTTTCCGCACCGTTCACCTCTCATGACGATCGCTGTAGGACGCGCGCCACAGCGGGGATGGTTTGACGT
>NZ_UCNU01000009.1:0-548326 GCF_900474085.1 Synechococcus sp. UW86 | reverse complement strand
CTCCGAGGGGGCTTTTTGTTGTGCTTTCAGAATTGAGCTCCAATCAACCATCAACAGAGAGGAGCCATCTATGGTCCTCTCTGCACAACTCTGTGCGATGCAGAGGTGCCAACCCCTCAGCAACGCTTTACGTCGACTCAGCAGCGTGGAAGCAAGGCAACCTCGACATGGCAAGAACCAACCGCTTTTGCTGGTGGGCTTTGACTGAGCAGTCTTCTGGATGGGACGGGATTAGCAGCAACTGAAAAGCATGAGACAAAGCTCCGGACTGCCATGAGAAAAACGCAAACCCTGATCCAACAGCTCGGCTTAAAGCCCCATCCAGAGGGGGGCTGGTACCGAGAGCTGCATCGCAGTCCAGACCAAGTTCAACGACAGGACGGTGCCGAGCGATCTGCCTTGACGGCCATTCTGTTTTTGCTGCCTGCCGGTGCCGTCAGTTGCTGGCATCGGGTGATCGGTGGAGACGAAGTCTGGACGCACATTGATGGGGCCACGCTGGAGCTCTTTCAATGCCAGGGCGATGGCACAGGGCTGAAACGTGATGCTTTGCATGCGTCCAACCCCATCGAGGTGGTTCCCGCCAACACCTGGCAGGCGGCACGGAGTCTTGGTGACTACTCGTTGATGAGCTGTTGTGTCGGCCCGGGATTTGAGTTCTGTGATTTCGAGATGGCCCGGCAGCATCCCACGACAGAACGTCCGAAATTGCCCCATCCGGAGTTGATCTGAACCGATGGCTTCGTAGCCTCACCACATCGATCAATGGCCATGGGCAGCAGCTTCGGCGACCTCTTCCGGATCAGCACCTTCGGTGAATCCCACGGGGGAGGGGTGGGTGTCATCGTTGAGGGCTGTCCACCACGGCTCAACCTAAGCGTCGAGTCGATTCAGGCCGAACTGGACCGACGCAAGCCAGGCCAAAGCCACATCACCACACCACGCAAGGAAGCGGACCAGGTGGAAATTCTCAGTGGCCTGCTGGATGGCGAAACCACGCTTGGCACTCCGATTGCCATGGTCGTGCGGAACAAGGACCAACGGCCCGGGGATTACAAGGACATGGCGGTCGCCTTTCGGCCCTCCCATGCCGATGCCACCTACCAGGCGAAGTATGGAATCCAGGCCCGCAGCGGTGGTGGACGTGCATCAGCGCGGGAAACCATCGGCCGTGTCGCTGCAGGTGCGATCGCCAAACAACTGCTGAAACAAGCAGCAGGAACTGAAATCCTGGCCTGGGTGAAGCGGATCCACACCATCGAAGCCTCCGGCATCGACCCACAGCAGGTTCAGCTGAGTGATGTGGAGGCCAACATCGTTCGGTGTCCCGAGCCAGCGATCGCCGAGCGGATGATTGAGCGCATCGAAGCCATTGGCCGCGAAGGTGATTCCTGCGGCGGGGTGATCGAATGCGTGGTGCGCCATCCCGCCATTGGTCTGGGCATGCCGGTGTTCGACAAACTCGAAGCCGACCTCGCCAAAGCTGTGATGTCGTTGCCGGCCACCAAAGGATTTGAAATTGGGTCTGGTTTCGATGGAACGCTGTTGAAAGGCAGCGAGCACAACGACGCCTTTGTGCCGACCGACGATGGACGGCTGAAGACCGCCACCAACAACTCCGGGGGCATCCAGGGAGGGATCAGCAATGGTGAGCCGATTGTGATCCGAGTGGCCTTCAAGCCAACGGCCACGATCCGCAAAGAGCAGCAGACCATCGATTCCGATGGCAAGGCCACCACACTCGCTGGGAAAGGACGGCACGACCCCTGCGTTCTGCCGCGGGCCGTACCGATGGTGGAAGCGATGGTGGCACTCGTTCTGGCTGATCACCTGCTGAGGCAGCAGGGGCAATGCAGCCTTTGGTGAGCACCACCCTTGAATCAGTTCAGACGGAACTCACCGCTGAGCTGGAGCTCACCGCCGCTGCGGCCGTTTTCGTCTTTGCCGCGCTGCGGGTCCGGGTGCGGCGGGCGTGCTTTTTGCTGGCCTGAGCCTTGGCTGAGGCTGGTTTCTTGGCAGCCAACGTTTTCTTCACCGTCCGGCGTGCACGACCGGTAGTCCCACGGCTGCGATGACTCAACACCAGGGCCCACTCCTCATCACTGAGGGTGGATGGCTTGCTGCCATGGGCGTAGGAGAGCTTGGCCGCCTTTTCAATGTCCTTGATCAGGTTCGTCCAGGACGTGGCAAAACGCTTGTCAGACTGCGATTTTGCTCCGCTCTCCACCAGGGTCTCCACGACTCCAGCAGCCGACACCTTCTTGCGCCGACGATTGAAGATCTCCTTCTGAAGCTGAGCGATCAGGGCATCGGCCTTGTCGCTGAGCTTGATCGTGAGCTGCGACATGACGCAGTTGGATAGCTATCTCATCTGTAGCATTTTGGACGCATGTCGACCAGCCGTTGGCGTCAACGCTGGCTTGTCGATTGACGCAACCAGTCGAGAAGTGCCTGGAAGGCAGGCGCCGATCCCACCACCCTGCGGCCCAGAGCCACGGCGCCATGACCAGCCTCCAGCCATACGGGGAGGTCGCTTACCTCGAGACCACCAGCGGCAATCACGAAGGGCAGAGGGCCAAGGGGCGCCTGCAAGCGGCTCCAGTAACAAGGCCCCAGATTGGCAGCGGGAAACAGCTTGACGACACGACAGCCGAATCGCATGGCCTGCTGAACCTCCGTGGGGCTGAAGACCCCAGGCACCAGCAAGACACCAAGCTCTCTGGCCTGCTCCACGAGCTCAGGGCACCAGCACGGTGCCATGGCGTAGCTGAGATCAAGCCGCGATAGATCGTTGAGCGCCTTGGAGACCGTCACCGAAGCCGCCCCCAGATTCAGACCAGGGCAATGGTCTTGCACCCGTTGCATGAACCCCATCCAGCCTGGCTGGTCAACCCAGGCCACTTCGAGATGTCGAAGTCCTGCGGCGTGAAGCTGCTTCACCTGGTCCAACAAACCAGAGCCTGAAGCCGCGAGGTCGTCGGGCTCTGGCCGAATCACCAACAAAAGAGGCTGATGCTGCAGGGATGCCACCAAGAGCTCCTGCCGCACCAGCCAAGGGTTGGAAGACGAATCGAAATCAGACGTATTCGGCGACCCGGACGTCACGTTTAATCAGCAGCTCCTGAAGCTCTTCAGCATCAACAGTCTCCTGCTCAACGAGCATCTCAGCCAATTCATCCAGAACGGCTCGGTTGTCGACCAGAACCTTGGTGGCGCGCTTGTAGGCCACATCGACCAGCTCAGAGACCTCTTTATCGATCATGGCGGCGGTTTCCTCAGAGAAGTCACGCTCCGCAGCGATGTCGCGGCCAAGGAACATGCCACCCTGCGCGCGCCCCAAGGCAACAGGACCCAGCTCATCGCTCATGCCGAAGCGGGTGATCATCTGACGCGCGGTGGACGCAACCTGCTGGAGGTCGTTGGATGCACCAGTGGTGACCTCATCTTCGCCGTAGACAATCTCTTCAGCCACCCGACCGCCAAGGGCAACAGCCATCTGGTTCTGCAGGTAGGCCCGGGAGTAGAGACCTGATTCCATTCGCTCTTCACTGGGGGTGAAGAAGGTCAGACCGCCGGCATTACCCCTGGGAATGATCGAGATCTTCTGAACCGGGTCATAGTCCGGCATCAGAGCGCCCACCAGGGCATGACCAGCCTCGTGATAGGCCACCAGGCGAGCGCGGCGCTCGCTCATCACACGGTCCTTCTTCTCCGGGCCCGCCATCACCCGTTCAATGGCATCGCTGATCTCGTCGTTGCTCACTTCGGTGAGCTCGCGACGGGCCGCAAGGATGGCGGCTTCGTTGAGAAGGTTGGCGAGATCGGCACCGGTGTAACCAGGTGTCCGGCGTGCAACCTTGTCGAGATCGACGTCCTTGGCAAGGGTCTTGCCGCGAGCATGAACGCCAAGAATTTGTAGACGTCCGGAATAGTCAGGCCGATCAACGGTGACCTGACGATCGAAACGTCCGGGGCGCATCAGAGCGGCATCGAGCACGTCCGGGCGGTTGGTGGCCGCCACGATGATGATCCCGGTGTTGCCCTCGAAACCATCCATCTCCGTTAGGAGCTGGTTCAGCGTTTGCTCACGCTCGTCGTTACCACCGCCGAGGCCTGCACCCCGCTGACGGCCAACGGCATCGATCTCGTCGATGAAGACGATGCAGGGAGCGTTTTTCTTGGCTTGTTCGAAGAGGTCGCGAACGCGGCTGGCACCAACACCAACAAACATCTCAACGAACTCAGAACCAGAGATCGAGAAGAAGGGAACACCTGCTTCACCTGCCACAGCCTTGGCGAGAAGGGTCTTACCGGTGCCAGGAGGCCCCACAAGCAGAACACCCTTAGGGATCTTGGCGCCGACGGCCGTGAAGCGATCGGGGTTCTTGAGGAAGTCGACCACCTCGGTCAGCTCAAGCTTCGCCCCTTCAATGCCGGCCACATCGGTGAAGGTCACCTGGGTGGAGGGCTCCATCTGAACCCGCGCTTTGCTCTTGCCGAACTGCATGGCTGGGTTGCCGCCACCTCCACCCTGGGCGCGCCGGAAGAGGAAGAACAGACCACCAAGCAGCAGCAGAGGGAAGATCAGACTTCCAGCAGCCTGCTGCCAGCCAGGGGTCTGACGGGAGGGCTGCACGGCGATATCAACGCTGTGTTCGGTCAGCAAACCGAGCAGCTCACGATCGGGGGCCAGGTTGACCTGGGCACGACGGCCGTCGTTTTCAACCACCTGGGCGGTGCCTTGATCAGGAGAAATCAGCACACGGCTGATTTGGTCATCCTTCACCGCCTCAACGAACTCGCTGTAGCGGATGGTGTTCACCTGGGGCTGGCTGCCACCGCCACCACCAAAGAACGCTGGTGCAATCACAACGATCGCCAGAACCAAGAGGGCCCCGAGACCGATATTTCGCCAACGCTTGTTCACAGGTCGTCTCGTAGATGAAGGAATGTTAAACGGGTTCTCAGTCTTCAGGCGGCGCGGAGCACCTCAACCACGCTCTTGAAGGCGAACCACTCGGGAATCTCCTCACCACCGCGCAGCATCTTGCGGAACTGGGTGCCGCTCAGCTTCTTCACGTGCAGGCCACGCGCTTCAGCATGCTCGGCCGTCACATAGCCCTCTTCCTGGGTGTAAACGAGGTTCAGGGAGGGAACGGTTTCCATCGTGAGCTCGGGGGCACACTCCTTCGCGAAGTTCTGAGCGTCGTAAGGGCCATAGAAATCGTCACCGGTGAGAGACGATTTGCAGCCGGCCATATCCCGGCCAATGATGAAGTGGGTGCAGCCGTAGTTGCGGCGGATGATCATGTGCTGCAGCGCTTCACGCGGACCGGCCATGTGCATGGCGTAGGGCAGGTAGGCCCAGCGAATGCTGTCGTTGTTCACTTCGGCCGCCAGACGTTCATAGGTCTGGAAGCGAACGGCACCAGGGATGTCGTCCTGCTGAGTGGGACCGCAGGTGGGATGAACGAGCACCACAGCGTTGTCACTGACGTTCTGTGCATGGAGGGCACGGGTGAACAGTTCGTAGTGCGCGCGGTGAATGGGGTTACGGCACTGGAACGCCACCACGTCCTCGCCTTCGGGCAGGCCTTCACGCACCTCAGCAGGGGTCTTGCAGGGGAACACCCGCTCGGGCAGAGCAAGACCCTGGAGGCTTCCACCCAGATAGAAGCGCTTGCGCTCCATCGTGATCATCCGAACCGCAGGGTGCTCGATGGAGGTGGTGCCGTAGCAACCCTTGGCTTCAGCCACTTTGTTGGGTTCCCACTTGTCCTCGACCTCGAGGACGGCCAGGTCCTGACCCTTGTAGGTGAGCAGCAGCTTGTCGCCCACCACCACGTCGTCGCGGTCGGTGTCCATCACGATCGGCAGACCGAACAGCTGGCCAGCAGCCAGACGATGCCCACTGACCACGGCGTCGTAGTCCTCCTGGTGCATGAAGCCACGCAGAGGAGAGAAGCCACCCACACACAGCAGCTCCACATCACAGGCGTTGCGATCGGAACACTCGATCGTTTTGGTCGCCGTGGCTTTCACAGCGGCACGATCCGCCTCTGCCACCATCAGATCAACCAGCGTTCCGCCGTAGGGAGCAATCACACCAGATCGCTGGGCAGGAGCTGAAGCACTGGCGGTCATGGCTGCATGGAAAGATCGGGCGATTCTCCCAGATCGCCGGAGGATTGCAATGGGCCACAAAAAAGGGGGCCTAAGCCCCCTTGCAACCTGTTGTGATGACTTCGATCAGGCCTCTTCAAGACGACCGTAGAGATCACCAGTGATTTTGATGTCGACCACTTCACGACCACCCATGTCGGAGTCGGAGGGCTGGATGGCGCTGAACACACCAGCAAATTCTCCGGTTTCAGGATCAACCTTGGTGATGGAGAGGCTCATGGTTCCCACACCATCGATGTAGCGCTTGTTGTTGTCCTTCTCGAGCTGCTCGTCATCACCACCAAGTGCCACAAGACCCTGGGCGTACTGAACACCAGTCGTCAGAGCACGACCCTTGGGATCAATGAAGTTGCTGGTGCGGTAGCTGGGGGTGCGATAGGTGCCTTCAAAGTCGGTGCTGGTGGTCAGAGCCGAGCCATCAGCAGTGGCATTGAGGGACTTGCTGGAGAACGTGAAGGGGAACTCTTCACCACCGGGCACCAGAACGGTGATCGGCTGGAAGTCGATGCCACCTTTCTCCTGGAATTGCAGGCCTGATTCCGTCACCTTCAGATCGCCAAAAACGGAGTCGAGGCTGGAGGTGTAACGGGTGAGAATCTTGCCCTCAACAAACTCGGCTTGCTGACGAATGTTCTTGGGCTCCTCCTTGGCATAGACCTGCACAGGGTGCATGCAGATCTCACGCAGCTCGTAGCTGCCGCCGGCCGTCAGAGGAATCGAGCCCCGGGCTGAATCCCCGATCGTGGGGCAATCGTTGGCTTTGCCGGTGTTGTGGATGTCGTCGTAGGTGACGTTGGATCCACCACGCTGGACTGCATCACTGTCGCCACTGCAGGCCGTGGTGAAGAACGCGAGGCAGAGCGCCAGCACGACGGCCAGCAGAGGACGAATGCGCATGGAAGGAGCCGATCGGCTGAACGCTAATGGGGACGGAATGCCGTCAGACCTGGATCTTACAGGGCGAAAAATGACGTCAGGGCTAGCCTTTTGCAGCTCTCAACAACTTGTCGAAAGCGCGTGACATCCAACGATCCCGATTCGACCCAGGCACGGATGGCTCCGGCACTGGCCGCCCTGGGCGAGCTGGCAGAGGAGTTGAGGGGAAATCCCGAAGCACTGCTCACCCTGCTGCGTGAGCTTGAGGCCCTGCATCGCGACGTTCAGGACGGTCCGTTTCGTCAAAGCCTTCCAGAAAACCGCCAGAAATTGTTCACACTTCTGCAGGGAATGGAGAAAAACGGAGGCTGGCCCTACATCCCTCGTCTTCAACTGCGCACCTTCATCGACCTGCTCGGTCAGGACTCCATCGACGCCGCGGCCTGATCCCGAGCCTCAACCAGAGCATCTAGCAATTGATGGGCCAGAGAGAGCTTTGCCGTCACAGGCAGCTCTCGCCTCCAGCCATCTCCAAGCAACCAGCCTCCATTGGGTTGGTCCCCGAAACCCTGACCATCGCGGTCCACGGGATTCACCATCATCAGATCGCAGCCCTTCGCCAGCCGCTTGCTTTCAGCCCGCTCCAGCAAATGGGCATCGCTGCCTGTGAGCGCAGAGAAACCTAGAACCAACTGTCCGGGACGGCGTTGGCGGGTCAGATTCGACAGCAAGTCAGGCACTTCGGCCCAACCGGAAACAAGTGCCTGCTGAAGATCCTGCTTGGCCAGCTTGCTTGGGGGAGCGGCATCGCGCCGCAGGTCAGCGACGGCAGCAGCCATGACGAGCACATCGGATCCGGGCTGAGCCAACTGCAGAGCTGAACCGAGTTCGGCGGCACTCTCCACCGCAGTGCACTCCAGGCCTTCAAGCCAGGCGTCGGGGAGATCCAATGGACCATGCACCAGATGAACGGTGGCACCCCGGAGGCGTGCCGCCTGCGCCAGCAACACACCCATGCGGCCACTGCTGCGGTTGCTCAGGAAACGGGCCGGATCAATCGACTCTTGCGTCGGTCCAGCCGAAACAAGAACAGTCATCCCCGAGCAATCAAGGGTCACGTCAGGAATTCCCGAACCGCGGCTGAACACAGACGCAGCCGCCAACTCAATCAACAGCGGATCGGCCATGCGCCCATCGCCGACGCGATCACATGCCAAGAGACCGGACGCCGGCACGAGGGGGATCACCCCAGGGAAGGATTGAACCTGCTGCCAGTTGCGTTGCACCGCAGGGTGACGCCACATGGCCGTGTTCATCGCCGGAGCCGCGATAACAGGAGCTTCCATGGCCAGCAGAACACTGGCGAGCAGACCGTCGGCTGAACCCTGGCTCCAGCGGCACAGGCTGCTGGCACTCAGGGGCGCAACGATGGCCAACTCCGCCCACTCCGCCAACTCGATGTGCAACGGCCTGGATGAGGCGGAGTCCCACTGGTCGGCCTCGAGGTAGCAGCGATGGCGACTAAGGCTGGCGAGCGCCACGGGACTCACCAAGGCAGCACCACTGGTGGTCACAAGACAGCGCACCTCAGCGCCGGCCTTAATCAGCGCGCTGACAAGCAAGGGCGTCTTAACAGCAGCAATGCTGCCGCTGACGGCCACAAGCACACGCCGCCCGAACAGTGGCGACGACAGTGGCGACGCCTGCTCAGTCTTCATCAAAAGGCTCTTGGTCCACCAAATGGTGGTACGGAAGGATCAGTTCGGGCCGGTGAATGGCCAGCGCCCGAAGCAGGTGCCAATCCGAAAGGCTGTCGAAAGGAGAGGGGTAATCGTCCTCTTCAAGCCGGCGGGCGAGTTCGGCCGTCGAGGCCTCGTCAAAAGCTTCGAGCCGTTCCTGCGTAAGCATCGAGCCGTCCTCAGACCCCATCTATGGCAGTTTGACGCAGGCCGTGCCGGCTAGCGTTGGCTGACCGGGGAATTAGCTCAGTTGGTAGAGCGCTGCGATCGCACCGCAGAGGTCAGGGGTTCGAATCCCCTATTCTCCACTGCGCTTTTGCAGCGTCGCCTGCCACTTATTGGCCTGTTTGTCCTGGTGGTGTTCAGCACCGTGGCACGACCTTCAGCCCTACTCACCTTCACACTCCTGGCTGCAGCCGGTGCGATAAGTCGCGCCCCATCACGCCGCAGCTGACCCCCCATGAGGTAAAAGGGGTGTTGAACTCCCCCGTAGCCGATGTCGCAATCGAAGCGCGAGCAGGTCGTGAGCCACCTGCGCTACATCCGCCAAGAGCTGCGCGAGATGCATCAAGGAGTCATGGAAGACGGTCTTCTTCCCGAAGCCGGCGAAGTTCGGGGTGTGATGGCACAAATGGAAGCCCTGCTGGAACTTCTCGAAGGCAAAGCGTCCAGAAAAGCGAAGGCTGAGTCCAAATAACTTTCAGCGCAAGCCGTTGTCAAAGCCCTCAGCTCTGGCTTTGCTGCGCCAATCCCCATCACCTGGCCCGGGCTTGCCCCGGGTTTTTTATTGAAATCTCCTATCCGTAGTGTCTGATGCCTGCAGGTTGCCTACGGGTGGTGTAAACAGGGGCTGGCAGGGGCATGGCCGGGTGATGGGGATCACTGGTTTCGACCCTGCCTCTTCCCCTGAAACCAGTGCCGTGCAACGGCTTCAATCCACCCGGCTGCAAACCAACGTTGGAGCAGCATTTCAAAGGCTGGATCGATGGGCGCGCAATCCTTGGCGGCGGTTTTCCTTGCTGGCCCTTGCTGGACTCATTGGCTTTTTGATCGGTAGCGCCATCACATCAGTGGCAGGCGTTCTCGGGCAGATGGACCCCGTGGCTGCGCTTGTGGTGGTTCTTGGCACTGAACTCACGATCCGGCGCCGACGCAGCTCCGAACCATCACTGAAACTGCCCCAACAGCTCCTGGACCTTGGTCGTATTGGCTTTCTCTACGGCCTCTTTCTCGAAGGGTTCAAGCTGATCTGAAGCAGAACCGTTCAAAACAGCCAAAGATTGCGATTCATACCTTTCGGAAAGAATCCGATGGGATGCAAATGGCGAGCAACCATTACTTCCTGGAGCTTGAACCGCCAGCGGAACGGTTACGTCATGCACCGCATTTGGTCATCGTCGGCGGAGGCTTTGCAGGGGTGCACGCCAGTGCAGTGGCCAACCTGCATGGCTTCAAATTTTCCGGACGCCTGGGCCTGCTGCTGTGGGCCATCGTTCACCAGGCCTTGATCCCCAACCGAGAGAACCGGATCACCTTGAGCATCAAATGGCTGTACGCCCTGGCGACCCGGCAACGGGCCTCGATTCTGCTAACCGGAATGCCCAGCCAGCATCTGGCGCTTGATGCTGAGGATGCCCACTTCCCGATGGCCAGCGGCAAAGGTCCCTCCATCGCAGAACCCGATGCCGCCCTCAAGGCAGCGATGGATTACTACGCCCATCAGCTCAGTGGCCTCCCCCAAACTCAGGAGCTGCTCGACACCAAGGAGGCCTCAGTTGCGGATTCGGAAGCTGCCATCAAATAGAGCAAGGCCATCCGGGTGGGCACGCCATTCCTGACCTGCTCTTCCACAAGGCTGACGCGCGGGTCATCCAGAAGCGACCCACTCAATTCGACGCCGCGATTGACCGGGCCGGGGTGCAGTACGGGAACGTTCTCTCCGCAGAGCTGCATGCGCTCATGGCTCAGCCCGAAGTCCCGGTGATAGCGCTCCAAGCTGGTGAGCAACTGCTGGCCCATCCGTTCCTTCTGAAGCCGCAGGGTCATCACGGCATCGGCGCCCGGCAGCGCATGTTCCAGGCGCCGCACCACGCTGACCTTGGCCCGTTGCGGCACCGGATCCTTCAGCAGACCCGGGGGCGGAGCATCCACGAAGGCCGAAAAATCCTCGGGGACAAGGCTGGGAGGACCGCACAACACCACATCCGCGCCACAGGCCGTCAAAGCCCAGAGATTGGAACGGGCCACCCGCGAGTGAAGGATGTCTCCAACAATCACAATCCGGCGACCTTGCAGCGCTTCCGGCATGGGGTACTGGGGCGAGAAATGCCGGGCAAGAGTGAGCAGATCCAGCAGTCCCTGACTGGGATGACTGTGCAGTCCATCGCCCCCATTGAGCACCACGGTGCGCTCACCCATCTGCTGCAGATCCAGCGCCAGTTGCTGCGGCACCCCGGTGGAACGGTGGCGCACCACCAGAACGTCGGCGCCCATGGCCACGTAGGTGCGCGCTGTATCGAGAACGCTTTCCCCTTTGCTGAGTGAGCTGCTGGAAGGTGAAAAGCTCATCACATCTGCCGACAGACGCTTGGCCGCCAACTCAAAACTGCTGCGAGTTCGGGTGCTGGGCTCGAAGAACAGCGTTGCCACCAGACGGCCCTGCAAGGCAGGCAGTTTGCGGGCACCAGTGACGGGCAGTGAACGAAACCGCTGGGCCAGCTCAAGCACAGCTGCAAAGTCTTCCCGCGAAAACGAGGCGAGATCCAGCACGTGTCGATGCGGCCAGCCACTCATGACAACGACTCCAGCGATGGCGCCCAGCACTGTGCCTTGGGTGGCATGCGATCACCCCGAGCTCGTCTGCTGACACTGCGACTGCTCCGCAGGTACCAGCGCCATGGGGTTGCAGCGCCCTGGGAGATGCCGATCCGGGTGGTTGTCACAAGATCCTGGCTGGCAAATGTGTCTGACCTTGGGGCCATCCACACGTCATGTTCGCCCGTCACCGGACGGCTGTCATCACGGCGATCAAGCCCGAAACGTCGTGCCAACAGGCCGGGACCTGCTGCAATCCGCTCCGGTTCATCAGGAAGAGCCACGGCACGCAGCAACACGCCGTTGGCCCAATCGGCCCGATCAGTGACCACGTTCACGCAGTGGTGGATGCCGTAGCTGACATACACATAAAAATGCCCTGGCTCACCGAACAGGGTTTCGTTTTGCGGCGAACGGCGGCGGTAACCGTGACAAGCGGGATCGTCCTGGGAATAGGCCTCGGTTTCAACGATCACGCCCCAGAGCAGGCTGCCATCGTCTTGGCGTTTCACCAACCTGCAGCCCACCAAATCGGGGCCCACGATCTGAGCCGGACGGGCAAAAAAATTGAGCGGAAGCGAAACGAAATCGATGACAGGCTGCCGGCTGGCGGCCACGCTTGTTTCAGCTTGAACGTTGCAGGCTGTGGACAGCAACCTCCAGGCACGGCGTGATGGGGTTTTTCTGGTGCTGGCGGGTTTGTTCCTCGGAACACTCGGCATGCTCAACATCCTGGGCCTGACGCGCTTCCTGCAACTGGGCAGCATCGGCGGCTGGCCGATCGTGGTGGCCGTTGGCGCACTGCCCTACCCGGTCACGTTCCTCTGCACTGATCTGATCAGCGAACTCTGGGGAGAACAGAAAGCCAATCAAGTGGTGTGGGTCGGGTTGCTGCTCAACGGCTGGGTGCTGCTGATCCTCTGGCTGGGGGGCGTTCTGCCGAGCATGAGCGGCAGCGATGACAGCACCTTTCGCACCATTCAGCAGCTCAGTTTCGGTTCAGTTGGCGCCTCGATGGTGGCCTACCTCACGGCGCAGTTCGTGGACGTGCGACTGTTCCATTTCTGGAAAAAACTCACCAATGGCAAAGCGCTCTGGCTGCGCAACAACGGCTCCACCCTGGTGAGCCAGTTGGTGGACACCAGTGCCGTGGTGCTGATCAGCCATTACGGCGCCCATGTGCTGCCAATACAGCCGGAACGGTCCGTGCTGCCGCAGCTGATCAGCTTCATTGGCAGCGGTTACCTGTTCAAAGTGATGGCGGCGTTGACC
This sequence comes from Synechococcus sp. UW86, assembly GCF_900474085.1. NCBI lineage: Bacteria > Bacillati > Cyanobacteriota > Cyanophyceae > Synechococcales > Synechococcaceae > Synechococcus > Synechococcus sp. UW86. The sequence continues at coordinate 535,442 of NZ_UCNU01000009.1, read as the reverse complement.
GACACGCTTCCCTTCATCTGGCTCACGGGATGGCTGCGGAAGTGGCTGGACATTCCTGGTGAAGAGGGCGAACTCACAACAGAAGCCACGTCATCGATGCAATAACTGCGCATCCACACCAAACTGAGCTCAGTTCAGGCCAGGTGATGGACGCAGCCACCTCCAGCTTCAACCTCGGCACTGTGCTTCTCGCCAGCATCGTGCTGTTCCCCTTGGCCTGCCTGTTCTTCGGAACCCGCGGCGGCTACTACAACACTGATCAGTACAACGGCAACGGCACCGCCCACTGATCGGCGGGAGTTGAGCGATCATCGGGTCACTGGTTCAGCCTGAATGACCGCTGCAACTCCCGGTCCTGTCGACAGCACGGACGCCATTCGCCTCGCCCTGCGCAGTTGGCCTGAAGTGGAGAGCTACCTCCAAGTCTGCAAGGGGGTGATCATCCCCCTGGGATCCACCGAGCAGCACGGTCCCACGGGCGCCATCGGCACCGACGCCCTCACCGCAGAAGCGGTGGCCCTTGAGGTGGGTCGTCGCACCGGCGTTTTGGTCACCCCAGCTCAAGCCTTTGGCATGGCGGAACACCACCTTGGTTTCGCGGGAACGATGAGCCTGCAGCCAGCAACGCTTCTGGCCGTTCTGCACGACCTGGTGTTGTCCCTGGGCCGGCATGGCTTCGAACGGGTGTTCGTGATCAATGGCCACGGGGGCAACATTGCAACGGCTAAAGCCGCCTTTGCCCAGGCCCACGGCACCGCCAACACCCGCAATCTCCCCGTAGCCCCACAGCTGCGTTGTCGGCTGGCCAACTGGTTCATGGCCAGCCCCGTGATGCGCCAGGCCCGCGATCTTTATGGGGATAAGGAAGGGCATCACGCAACCCCGAGCGAAATCGCGGTGACCCTCGCTGTGGAACCCAGCTTGCAAAGCAAGCAACGGCCGCTGCCCGACCCCGCGCCAGCAGGTCCCATCCATGGACCGGACGACTTCCGGCGCCGTCACCCCGATGGACGCATGGGGTCCCACCCCTCCTTGGCCACCGCCCAGCACGGTGAGGCCTTGCTCGAGACAGCCGCCACCGCGTTGAGCGAGGATCTGCGCACGTTCCTCGGCGAGTCATGAGCCAGATTTCCAGCGACGACGTCCGCAAGGTGGCCCAGCTCGCCCGCCTTGATCTGCCCGAGGACAAGATTGCGACCTACACCGGTCAGCTCGAGTCCATCCTCGAGTACGTGGGTCAGCTCCAGCAGGTGGACACCGAAGGCGTTCCGGAAACCACCCGAGCCGTGGAGGTGACCAACGTCACCCGGGCCGATGGCGTGCAGCCGACCCCCGTTCGGGACGACATTCTCAACCAGGCACCCCAGCGAGAGGGTGACTTCTTCCGGGTTCCGAAAATCCTGGCTGACTGAACCCGGATCATCGGGACAACGAACGTTTGGGCTCGGTTTTGATCGCGATGCGATCAACAAAACCGAGCCAGTGGCGACGCAGCCCCCGGCCGGGCATGAAACGGGCTGCGCGCCTCATCTTTCCGCTGCGGCGCTTGTGGCTGCGAACTCCCACAAGGATGTCGTAGAGGAAGTTGTAACCATCCCGTCGGGTCTCAAAAATGCCCAACCGCTGAGGCGATCCCTTGGCGTCGAGCAGAGGCTTGGTGGCCTCATAGGCCGGTTTGTATTCGAACCAGGGAATGGATGGCCAGAGGTGATGAACCAAGTGATAGTTCTGCCCCATGATCAGCCAGTTCATCAGCCTGCCTGGGTAGATCCGGGCGTTCGTCCAGCGGTTGCGGGAGGTGAACGGCCGATGCGGGAGGTAGTCGAAGAACAAACCCAGCGTCACGCCCACCATCAAGGCAGGGGCAAACCAGCAGTTGAAGATGAACGGCAGGAAGTCAAAGCGTGCCGCCGCCAGCACGATCACCACAAAAATGCTGCGCTCTAGCCCCCACTGCATCAACTCCCAGCGGCGCCAGAGGCGACGCTGAAAGAAAAACCACTCGTGATAGAAAAATCTCGGAGCGATCAGCCAGAGCGGCCCGAACGTGCTGACGATGTGGTCCGGGTCGTTCTTCGGGTCATTCACATGGGCGTGATGCTCAAGATGCACCCGCGTGAACACTGGAAAGCTGAACCCGAGCAACAGCGCCGAGCCATGGCCCATGGCCTGGTTGATCCATCGATTGGGATGGGCTGCGTTGTGGCAGGCGTCATGAATCACCGTCCCTTCCAGATGCAGCGCCAGAAAGCCCGTGCAAAGCAGCACCGGCAGGGGCAAGGCCGCCACAAACCAGCCCCAGATGGTCAGAGCCGCCAGGGCATAACCGCCTAAGAAGAGGCCAACGGTGGGGTTCCAAAAGGCCGGCGGGTCAACGAATTCGCGTGGAACCGAGCGATAGCCCATTCCGACCGGACGAGGCTGCTGTTGTTGAGCAGTGCTCTGATGCATCCGGAGGTCAGGCAACAGGTCTGTAACGATCCCGAACCACGGTAGGGAAAGGAATGCCCACCGGGGGACTTGAACCCCCACGACCAAAGCCACTGGTACCTAAAACCAGCGCGTCTACCAATTCCGCCAGATGGGCAACGCCCCGACTCTAGAGATCGCACCAGAATGGGAGCAGACCGCCACACCTCGGATGCTTGCGACCCTCAGCGGCGATCTCTGCCTCCTGCTCGGCCTGGCACTCCTGCTGCTTCCCCTTCTGGCCGTTGAACTCAGTCGTCCCCGCGATGGTGTTTGGGGCGCGGTGGTCTTGCTGCTGGGTCTCGTTCTGGTCACCAGCACGGACCGTCTGCGGGGAGCGCCGATGCTGGCGGTTCTCTGCGCCGGCCTGTTGATCGCACGCTTGGGATCCGAGGTCGGACAGGCCCGCTGGAACAGCCTCAGCGAAACCGAGCAGCAGCGGTTCACCTCGCTCGATCATTGGCGCACCAGCCTTCAACAACTGTTGATCACCACGGGCCGAGTGGGCGAAGGCATCAGCGGCATTGCCAAACAACTCAAACCGGCCGGGAAATCAGGGGTTACGGGCAAAAAATGGGTGCGTCCCGAGTCCCCCGAAACCACTGACGCAAGCGATACCGAATCAGCCGAAGCCGCCAAGGTCACATCTCCAGAGGGCGAAGACTGATAATCCCGAGGCCAGAGCAGGGACCCCGTGAGCAAGGAGACGCGCGACGCCGCCGCTGAGGAACGCCCCTCCTACAAACACACCCTCAATCTGCTGCAGACGGGATTCGGCATGCGTGCCAATGCCGTCCAACGCGAGCCTGAACTGCAGGGCTTCTGGAAAGACCACGGCATCGACGGCGAGCTGGGCCTGAACAACAGCGGCCCAACTTTCACCCTCCATGACGGCCCGCCCTACGCCAACGGTGCTCTGCACATGGGGCATGCCCTCAACAAGGTGCTGAAGGACGTCATCAACAAATATCAGGTGTTGAACGGACGGCGAGTGCGCTACGTACCGGGCTGGGACTGCCACGGTCTGCCGATCGAGCTCAAGGTGCTGCAGTCGATGGATCAGGAGCAGCGCAAGGCGCTGACACCGATCAAGCTGCGCAAAAAGGCTGCCGCCTACGCCCGCAAACAGGTGGATGGCCAGATGAAGGGCTTCCAGCGCTGGGGCATCTGGGCGGACTGGGAGCAGCCGTATCTGACTCTGCAAAAGGAGTACGAATCGGCTCAGATTCGGGTGTTTGGCGAGATGGTGCTCAAGGGGCACATCTACCGGGGTCTGAAACCGGTGCACTGGAGCCCGAGTTCACGCACCGCTTTGGCCGAAGCGGAACTGGAGTACCCCGACGGCCACACCAGTCCCAGCGTCTACGCCGCCTTCCCAGCCGTGGAGCTTCCAGCGGCGCTGCGGGATGCACTCAAGGCCGAGGGCCTGGACCTGCCCACGGAGACGGACGCCCTTGGGAAGACCCTGCAGGTGGCGATCTGGACCACCACCCCCTGGACGCTGCCGGCCAATCTGGCGGTGTCGGTGAATGAAAGGCTCGATTACGCCCTGGCCGACGACGGCGAAGGCCGACTGCTGCTGGTGGCTGCCGATCTGATCGAGACGCTGAGCGTCACCCTTGCGCGCCCACTGAGCCGGCGCGCCACCGTCAAAGGCGCTCTGCTCGCCGGGCTGACCTACCGCCACCCGCTGCTGGATCGCACCAGTCCGGTGGTGATCGGGGGCGATTACATCACCACCGAATCAGGCACAGGCCTCGTGCACACCGCACCTGGTCACGGCGTCGACGACTTCCACACCGGCCAGAAGAACGGCCTGCCGGTGCTGTGCCCTGTGGACGAAGCCGGCAACCTCACCGATGAGGCCGGGCCGTTCGCGGGCCTGAATGTGCTCAAGGATGCCAACCCCAAGATCATTGAGGCGCTGGAGTCCGCCGGGGCCCTGCTCAAGCAGGAGGCCTATGGCCACCGCTACCCCTACGACTGGCGCACCAAGAAACCCACCATCTTCCGGGCCACGGAACAGTGGTTTGCCTCCGTGGAAGGGTTCCGTCAACAGGCCCTTGATGCGATCGCCGCCGTGGAGTGGACCCCTGCTTCCGGTCGCAACCGGATCGAATCGATGGTCAAGGAGCGGGGCGACTGGTGCATCTCCCGTCAGCGCACCTGGGGGGTGCCGATTCCCGTCTTTTATCACCGCAGCAACGGCGAGGTGCTGCTGAACGCCGACACCCTGGAGCACATCCAGGCGTTGATCGCCGAGCACGGTGCCGACGTCTGGTGGGAGAAAGACGAAGCGGATCTGCTGCCGCCCGCCTACGCCGACCAGGCCGATCAGTGGCGCAAGGGCACCGACACCATGGACGTGTGGTTCGACTCCGGCTCAAGCTGGGCTGCCGTCGCCAGCCAGCGGGACAACCTGAGCTATCCCGCCGACCTGTACTTGGAAGGGTCCGACCAGCACCGCGGCTGGTTCCAGAGTTCACTGCTCACCTCGGTCGCCGTGAATGGCCACGCACCCTACAAGCGGGTGCTCACCCATGGCTTCGCCTTGGATGAGAAGGGCCGCAAGATGAGTAAATCCCTCGGCAACGTGGTCGACCCGATGGTGATCATCGAGGGGGGCAAAAACCAGAAACAAGAACCGCCCTACGGCGCCGATGTGCTGCGGCTCTGGGTGAGCTCGGTGGATTACTCCGCCGATGTGCCGATCGGAGCCGGGATTCTGCGCCAGCTGGCCGATGTGTATCGCAAGGTGCGCAACACCAGCCGCTATCTGCTGGGCAACCTGCACGACTTCAATCCGGCAACCGACGCGATCCCGATTGCGGAACTGCCGTTGCTGGACCGCTGGATGCTGCAGCGCACGGCCGAGGTGATGGACGACATCACAGAAGCCTTCGAAAGCTTCGAGTTCTTCCGCTTCTTCCAGCTGCTGCAGAACTTCTGTGTCACCGATCTGTCGAACTTCTACCTCGACATCGCCAAGGACAGGCTCTACGTGAGTGCCCCCGCCGACCAGCGCCGGCGCAGCTGCCAGACCGTGATGGCCCTGATCATCGAACGCCTGGCCGGACTGATCGCTCCTGTCTTGTGCCACATGGCCGAAGACATCTGGCAGAACCTGCCTTACCCCGTGGAGGAGACATCGGTCTTCCACCGGGGCTGGCCGACGGTTCCAGTCGAGTGGCGTGATGCTGCTCTCAGCGCTCCGGTTCAAGAGCTGCGGGAGCTCCGCGCCGCCGTCAACAAAGTGCTTGAAGATTGCCGCGGCCGTCAGGAACTTGGCGCATCGCTTGAGGCAGCCGTGCGGATTGACGCCCGCCGTCCGGAACTCCAGGCCGCTCTCTCCTGGCTAAGTGAGACGGGGGATCCCGAGGTAGACGGTCTGCGGGACTGGCTGCTGGTCTCACAACTGCAGATTGGCGGCGAGCCCTGGGCCGAAGTGCTGGCCAGCCAGGACGACGAGCTCGCATCGATCGAGGTGAGCCGAGCGCGGGGAACCAAATGCGAGCGCTGCTGGCACTACGAGGGGGATGTGGGTCAGCACCCGGAACATCCCCACATCTGTGGGCGCTGTGTTGGGGTTCTGGAACGCCGGACTCACCAGTTGACCTGAGCCAGGAGATCGTTCGGCGGCATCGGTCCAGCCAGGACAACCTCTTGACCTGGCGACAAGGGCCCCTGCAGCAGCTCAGCCTGATCGAGGCTGGTTCCCTCAGGGAGAACGGAGGCATCAGGGTCAAAGGCGGTTGGATGGGTGGTGCTGCTGCTGAACCCACGGAAGATCAGCAACTCAAACGGCTCATCCACGACCTGACCCCGTAGGCGGACAACTCGCTGGGGCTGAACACGCGTTCGCTCCTCCAGGGCCTGAACCAGCGCCTGGTCAGTCATCAGAAATCCCCCGCCACGCGGCCGTAACGGGGCAAACGCACCAACAGCCACTGCAGCAAACCAGCCAGATAAGCCACCAGGGCGACGTACCCCACAAAGGCAGCAACGGCCTCGGTCCACAAACCACCGAACAGAAAATTGAACACCGTGGCCGCAAGACCATGGATGCCCTGAGGAGCTTCCAGCCAGGTGAGGCATGCCGAGGACTCCAGCTGTTGCATGCAGCCCAAACCCGTCACGCTCATGCCCAGGCTGATGAGAGCAAACCCACTGAATGCCCAACGCCACACCTTCACGGCAAGGGGCAGCGGACGCCAGAGCGGCTGGTCGGCCAGCTCCTCATTGATGTCGACCCAGAACCACAGGCTGATCACCATCAACACCGGTGCGACAACCGCCATGGCGTAGCCCAAGGGCCGCTGATCCGTCAGCAGCAAGAGGCTGATCGCCATCAGGCTGGCCACTTTCCAATAGATCCCGAGCAGCCGAAGCACCAACGGCTCGCGACGCCAGGACGACCAGATCAACAGGACCAGAGGCACGCCAACGGCGAAGGTGGCGGCCAGGCGATAGGTCAGCCACACCAGAGCGCGGTACGTGAGCTCGTTCACTGGGGACTGTCACAGTGCCGCCATTATCAACGTCCCGAGCTGTGCTCCAGGGTTGATAAGGTCCGCTTCATGGCACCGTTCGCACCGTTCAGCTGGTTTCGCTCCGGGGGCGCTGAAGCCAGTTGCCGGACAGGGTTGTCTGGCAAAGCGTCCCTGGATGAAGCCGTAAGGGATGTGGTCGAGCAACTGGGCCGATCCAAGGGCGAAGCCGATCTCGCCCTCGTCTTCACCTCCACGGGTTACGCCACCGACCTGCCGCGGCTGCTGCCGATGCTTCGCGCCCAGATCAGCGCGAAGCATTGGATCGGATGCACCGGTGGCGGCGTGGTGGGCACCCGCGGCGACGGAAGCGCTGCGGAACTGGAGCAGACACCTGCTTTGAGCGTGACGCTGCTCTCCCTGCCGGGGGCATCGATCGACACTCAACACCTGAGCATCGAGGAGCTGCCTGATCTGGATGGAGCCGCCCAGCAATGGCAAGACTGGGTTGGCATCACCCCCGAGGCTGCCCGCAGCCAGATCCTGCTGATCGACCCCACCAGCAGTGGAATCAATGACCTGATCAGCGGGCTGGACTACGCCTATCCGAGTGCCGAAAAGATTGGCGGCATCGCCGCACCCCACAACAGCCCGCACGGATCGTTGCTGCTGGATGACCAGGTCGTCACCGGCGCAGTGGTGTGTTCCATCGGGGGAAGCTGGCGGCTCGAAACCGTTGTGGCCCAGGGATGCCGCCCCATCGGCCCGGTCTTCTCAATCGAGCAGGTGCAGCGCAACGTGTTGCTGGAACTCAATGATGGCAGCACCAAGGCCAGCCCCATCAATTGCCTGCAACAGGTTCTGGCGGACCTCAGCGAACGGGAGCGCGAACTGGTGCGTCACTCGTTGTTCCTCGGTGTGGAACGCAGCAGCCTGCGGCTGAACGCCAACGGAGGAGCCTCAGAAGCGAGTGCCTTCCTGATCCGCAACCTGATCGGAGTCGATCCCAACAATGGCGCCGTGGCCGTTGCTGAGCGGGTGCGCGCCGGCCAAAACGTGCAATTTCACCTGCGCGAAGCCACGGCCTCCCAGGACGAAGCCGTTGCCCTGCTCAAAGCAGCGACGGCAGATTCTGGCGACACGGTCCATTTCGGACTGCTCATGGCCTGCCTGGGACGGGGCCAGGGGCTGTTTGGTCGAGCCGATGGCGACATCAGCCTGGCGCGCCAACTGATGCCAGACCTGCCTGTGGCGGGAGCGTTCTGCAACGGGGAGATCGGGCCCGTCGGCGGCACGACGCATCTGCATGGCTACACCGCCTGCTGGGGCTTGCTGCGCCAGGACCCCGACAGCTCCTCTGGCAGTGGCTCTGACAATCTCGGTTGAACCGGATCGCACCGCTTCAGAACATTGCGTCAGCACGTCAATCCCCTCAGCAGCTTCTTCCAGTTGCCGCTGGAACTACCACCGCCCGAGAAGCTGTTTCGCGTTCCTGAGCAGCCGATCCATCTTGATATCGGCTGTGCCCGTGGACGGTGCCTGCTGGGCCTGGCCGAGCGTGATCCCCACTGGAATCATCTCGGCGTTGAAATCCGCCGACCGCTGGTGACGTCCGCCGATCAAGACGCGCTCGCCTCGGAGCACGGCAATGTTCGGATCCTGTTCTGCAACGCCAACATCAGCCTGGAAGGCTGGATGAAAGCCCTGAAGCAGGACCGACTGCAACGGGTCTCGATCCAATTTCCCGATCCCTGGTTCAAACGCAGGCACCACAAGCGTCGTGTCCTGCAACCCGCGCTGCTTCTGGCCATAGCAACGGCACTCCAACCAGGCCGTGAGCTGTTTCTGCAGAGCGATGTTCTGGACGTGATTGAGCCGATGGTGGCTCTCACCGAACTCAGCGCCTGTTTTGACCGCCCAGTCGAGGACCAACGTCCCTGGCGCGCCAGCAACCCGCTTTCGGTGCCCACGGAACGGGAGCGCTACGTGCTTGAGCAAAACCTCCCCGTCTACCGGGTGCTCTATCGCCGGAACCAGAATCCACGTCCTTCCGTGTCAGATCTGGAACAGCGCTGGCAGGAGATCGATAATCCGGCGGAAGCACTCACCACCTGAAGCCCCACGATGGCCTCTGCGGATGCAACCCAGACGGCGTGCGGTGGGGCCCTGTTGGTGCGCTGGCAGGGGCTGATTACTCCGGATCAGGCAGTGCTGAAACGCCTTGAAAGGCTGGCGGGACTCCTACTGCTGGCGTTGTTCACGGGTCTTCCTTTCTTCACACGCACAGGCCTGGCCCTGGTGATTGCAGCCTGCGGCGTTCTGTGGCTGCTCTGGTGCCTCTGCAGTCCGCCACCACAGCGCATCGGAACCATCTCGCGCTGGCTGATGCTTTTTCTGGCCATCGCGATTGTGGCCACGGGGTGTTCTCCAGTTCCAATCGCCGCCAGCAAAGGCCTGATCAAACTGCTCAGCTACCTGGGCGTTTATGCCTTGCTCTGCAAGCTGCTGCTGAGCAACATCCGATGGTGGGACCGACTGATCGCCGGACTGCTGAGTGGCGGGCTGCTCAGCAGTGTTCTGGCTTTGCGACAGCTGTATGCCTCCAGCGAGGAACTGGCGGGCTGGGCCGATCCGAATTCCATTAGCGCCGGCACCGTTCGGATCTATGGCCCCCTGGGAAACCCCAACCTCCTGGCGGGTTACCTGCTGCCGCTGATTCCCTTCGCAGCGATCGCTCTGGTGCGCTGGCGTGGTGTAGGAGCACAGCTGTTTGCCGGCACCACACTGGTGTTGGCAGCAACAGCCACGCTGTTCACCTACAGCCGCGGCGGCTGGCTGGGGATGTTTGCTGCCGGTGCCGTGCTGCTGTTGTTGCTGCTGCTGCGATGGACACGCCACTGGCCTCCGCTCTGGAGACGTCTGGTGCCTCTGGCCGTGCTGCTGGTTGGAGCCGCTGGCCTGGTGGTGGCGGCCACCCAGATCGATCCGATCCGCACGCGTATCACCAGCCTGCTGGCGGGACGGGGGGATAGTTCCAACAATTTCCGCATCAACGTCTGGATGGCGGCCATCCAGATGGTGCAAGACCGTCCCTGGCTGGGCATCGGCCCTGGCAATACGGCGTTCAACAGCATCTATCCCCTGTATCAGCAACCGAAGTTCAACGCCCTCAGTGCCTACTCCGTTCCCTTGGAAATCCTGGTGGAAACCGGCATTCCCGGGCTGCTGGCCTGCCTGGGATTGCTGGTCAGCAGCATGAGGCAGGGCCTCAAGCAGCTCAATGCCGATGATCCAAGCGCCTTGGCATCCATCGCCAGCCTCGCTGCCATCGCTGGGCTGCTGATGCAGGGCAGCACCGACACGATCTTCTTCCGCCCCGAAGTTCAGCTGATCGGCTGGTTTGCCCTGGCCAGCCTGGTGAGTCGACCCACGGAATCATGAAGCTGCTCGCTGGATTCGATGCCGGACAGACGCACACCCGTTGCCGCCTCAGCGTGGTTCAAAACGGCTTGCACCAGCCTGTTGGCGATGGCGAGGGACCCGGAGTCAGCCACCTGGATGCCCCCCAGGGTGAACGACGTTTCCTCGAGGCGATCAGCACCAGTGCAGAGCAGGCCCTCAAACATCACCCCGATGGCGTGATCCAGGCGGCCGTTGTGGGAGCCAGCGGCATCGAACACGGCACAGGGTTGCAACAGCGTGCTGAACATTTGGTGGGGCAAGCCCTGGCCATCGGTGATGACACAGGGTTGTCGAAGGTGCTGGTCACCGGAGACGAACGCACCGCCTTGCGAGGTGCAATCCCTGAAGGTGCAGGAATCCTGGCGATCAGCGGCACGGGAATGATCGTGCTGGGCCGAGACGAGAACGGCCTTGAACATCGCTGTGGTGGCTGGGGATGGCTGCTCGATGGAGCCGGCTCGGCTTTTGATCTCGGCCACCAGGGATTGCAGCTGACCCTGCGCATGGCCGATGGACGCCTGCCCGACCATCCTCTGCGCCTGCAGATCTGGAATCAGATGGGCTGCGACAGCCACGCTGCAGTGAAAGCCCGGGTCGTGCAGCAGGACTTCGGCACGGCTGACTTTGCAGCCTTGGCTCCGCTGGTGGTGGAAGCAGCAGCCAAGGACTGCCCGGGCGCGGAGGAGATCGTTCAGGGATCGGCAGCAGCCCTCTCAAGCTGCATCAGCACCGTGGCCCAGCAGCTTTCCCTGCGCTCCCCCCTGGTGGTCTGCCATGGAGGAGCCGTCACCCATCTCCAGGGGTTCCGCACAGCCGTGCAACAGGCCATCCGTCAGTCGACACCTGAGGCCCGATGGGGCAAGGCCAAGGGGGATGCCTGTGATGGTGCCCTCAGGATGGCCGAGGCCTTAAGCCTCAGGCCACGTTGAGATGTTCCTCGGCAACGGCGGCCAGATGCCCCGTCCAATGCTCTACCGCGTCCGACTGCTCGGCCTCCACCATCACCCGAAGCACGGGCTCAGTGCCACTGGCTCGCACCAAAATGCGACCGGTCTCGCCCATCGACTGCTCCGCCGAAGCAATGGCATCGGTCAGCGCGTTGCAGGTGCTCCAGTTCTTGCGACGCAAACGGTCCATCACCCGCACATTGACCAATTTCTGCGGGTAGGCCTGGAAACTGCGGTCCAACCAATCGCTGAGGCTGATGCCCTGGGCATGGCACAGGGTGGCCAACTGCACGGCGGTCAGAACACCATCGCCACACAACCCATGGGAGGCGGAAAGGATGTGGCCAGATTGCTCTCCACCGAGGCCCGCGCCACTGGCCACCATGGCGGCATGGACGTGCTGATCCCCCACCGGCGTGCGATCAAGGGTGCCGCCCCGCTGCTGCCAGGCCCTCTCGAAGCCAAGGTTCGACATCACAGTGGCCACCAACCGCTGATCAGGGAGCTCCTGCTGCTCCTGCAGCACAGATCCCCACAGGAACAGCACGTGGTCGCCATCGATGATGCGGCCGCGGCCATCCACCGCCAGCATCCGATCGGCATCACCGTCAAAGGCAAAACCCATTGCCGCGCCGCGCTCGATCACAGCCCGTTGCAGCGGTTCCAGATGGGTTGAACCGCAAGCCACGTTGATGCGGGAGCCATCGGGTTCCCCATGGAGCACGGTGAGATCAGCGCCCAGGGCGCGGAAGGCATCAGCACCGCACGCCGTCGCGGATCCCCAGCAGAGGTCCAAAACGATGGGGACGCCATCCAGTCGCCGTTCAGCCACCGATTGCTGCAACACCTCCCTGTAGCCATCCAGAAGATCGGCGCTAGATCGCGCCACACCGCAGCGAAATGTTCCTTGCTCAGCCATGGGCGTCTGCCCCTGCAGACCGGCTTCCACCTGGGCCTGACGAGAGGAGTTGAGTTTGGCGCCATCCGCCCCAAACACTTTGATGCCGTTGTCTGCAGGGGGGTTATGGCTGGCGGAGACCATCAGGCCGCCGGCGGCCCCCAGCTGGCGAATCAACAACGGAACCGCCGGCGTCGGACAGAGCCCAAGGGTCCACACATCGCGACCAGCCGCCGTCAAACCGGCCGTCAGGGCAGCAACCACCATGCTGCCGCTGGTCCGGGAGTCCATCCCGATCAGAACAGGACCTTCCGCCTGCAGAACCCGACCGACCCAATAGCCCACCTGAAGACACAAGGCGGGGGTGAGAACCGTGCCGGCGAGCCCACGGATCCCATCGGTTCCAAACCCTGGCGCAGCGTCACCGAGAGCGGGGCCGATCGGGGAGCACGCCTTTTGAACCATGGGTCTCAATCGTGGACAGCACCATAGGAAGCACCTCTGAGGGTGATTCCCAAGGACGTGACAGGTGCAGCTCTGCCCTCCACGGCCTGCAGGCGATCAAAGGCTCGCCAACTGTCTTTGAACCATCAGAATGAAACGAGCTCCAGGTTGGCTGTGCAGGCAGGGCCGCGAATCGGAACGCTGCTGCTGCTTTCGGTTGCTGGTTTCAGTGGGTTGGCTGCATGGGGCGGGCAGCAACTGCTTAACAAGCAGCATCAGCGCCTCACGCCTGAGGTCTCGCAGGCAAGGCTCTGGCAGCACTACCGCTGGGCCATCGATCCGCAGACCCGTCGAGAAGCCGCCCTGTTGATGCTGGCCAGGGATGGTTCACCGCAACTGCTCCATGGCCAAGGCTGGGGGCGCGATCCGATGGCGGCCGTGGTGCTCGAACGGGCAGCCCTCACCGCCGCCACCCAGGGCAAGCCATCGGACGCTGCTGAGATCTGGCAGCGCCTGTTGGATCGCTTTCCCGCAGCACCCGGCTCCTCTTGGGCGCGATTGGCGCTTGGCGACAACGACCCCGTTCTTCATCAGCAGCTGCTCCAGCAGCAACCCGCGCACCCCGCAGCACTGACCTTGGCGACTCGGGATGGCTCCGAAGCGCTGGCAAGCCATCAAGGCGCCCTGCATCTGGCCCGTTGGAATGCGCGCCGAGCCGGCGCCCTTGGGCTGATGCGTGACGCCTGCGAGGCCACGGGGGCGCAGGCACCTCAACCCGACCAGCGCCAGACCTTGGCGCAAGCACTCGCAGAACAAGGCCATTCCGACACCGCATTGACCTGTCTTCAGGAACTTGATGCCTCCCCGGAGACCCAGCTGGCCATCGGTCGTTCTCTGCTGCTGGATGGTGACCCTGGTGCGGGTACAGCCCGGCTGCTGACGCTGGCGCAGAACCACCCAAACCACCCCGCCAGCCTTGAAGCAGCGCGGATCCTGAGCGAACCGCTTGATGCCCAGCCTGGGGTTCTGGATGCCCTTCCGGCCGCCCTTCAGGAGCGCTCAGCCGCTGTTGCCGCAGCTCGCGTGCGACTCGCCGGCGGCGACGGGGCGGATGCCGCCCTGAGCCGCTGGCCCAACGACCCCGACATCTGGCAACTCCAATGGGACCTCGCCCGCGAGGCGTTTCTGGCTGAGGATTGGGATCGTGCCCGCGCCCTGCTGGAACGCCCCGATGAGGATGACCACCTGCCTCCACCGTTGGAGACGCGGCGGCTGTTCTGGTTGGGACTTAGCCACAAGCAACTCGGCGAAACGACAAAGGCAGAACGCACCTGGCGCCGCCTGATCGGGGCCTTCCCCGGGGGCTACTACCGCTGGCGCGCCATGGAGCACCTGGGCGTGGCCGAACCTCTGGCGTTGCGATCCCCAGACCCGCAGCAGGAGCCGCCAGCCTGGCAACCACTCAACAGTCATCACCGCCTGGTGAACGAGCTATGGCGCCTGGGCCAGGTTCACGCCGCCTGGGAGGCCTGGCAGGCCCAGGCAGACCCTGCAGTCCCGCCGCCACCTGAAGAACGTCTCGCCGAAGGCAGGCTGCGCCTGGCCATCGGGGACACCTGGATGGGACTGGATCAGCTCTGGTGGCTCAGCCTCCGCTGGCGTGATCCGAGCTGCCATCAACGGGGCCTTCTGCATCGCAGCCAATTCCCTCGCATCTTCGAAGCCGAGATAAAGACAGCAGCAGAGCAAGAAGGTATTCAGGCCAACCTGCTGCGAGCGATCGCCAAACAGGAATCACGCTTTGCTCCTGGTGTCGTCTCCCCTGCTGGGGCCGTTGGCGTAATGCAATTGCTGCCCTCCACAGCCACAGAGATGGCTGACGCACCAACCAGCACGCTGATGCTGAAAGATCCCGCCAACAACTTCGAACTGGGCGCGCGCTACATCAACCACCTGCTGGAGCAATGGGAGGACGACCCCTTCCGCAGCATTGCCAGCTACAACGCCGGGCCTGGTGCTGTGGCTTCTTGGAAGCAACCCACGGATCAAGACGACGATGCGCTCTGGGTTGAACGCATTCCCTACCCGGAAACACGCTTCTACACCAAGAAAGTGCTCGACAATCTGCTCGGCTACCTAGGCGGCAATCAACCCTTCTGCAAAGAGAATGGCGCTGGGGTGGGGCAGAAGCGTGCCGGCGATGATGCCAGCGATCACAACCAAACTCATCAGAAGCAGGCAGATCCCAGCGGCGGGCAGAACACCGATGCGGATGAGATCGAGCCTGGCCAACAGCACGGCTGAGGCCAAGATCAACACGTCGGTGAGCACATTGAGCTTCAGCAGGTAGATGCCACCGGTGATCACCAACAGCAGCGTGACCACCAACGTCATCACCCGACTCGATGCCATCAGCAACGACACCTGGCGCAACAGCAGATCGGGCATGGTGCAGAAGACGACAACCACCTGCGTCTGCAGCAGCACGAAACCCCAGAACCAGGCCGCACTCACACCGTAGAGGGACGTGAAGGAGGGCTGCACAATTTGCCAATGGTTGCCGAGCACAACCGCAACGAGAAACAGCACCGTCAGCAACGGCGCCCGAACCGGAAGGCTCAGCAGTCGCAGAATTGGCATAGCGTCAAGGTAGCGGCGGCCTTTCGAAGGAGCTGCCAGAGTGATCGCTGCGGTTGACGTGCGATGACAGGCACCCCGGAGTCTTCGCCCCTGGGCACAGCGCAGCGATGGGTGCTGGTGCTTATTGCGGTGGCTCTGGCCATGGGCCTTGTGGTCCTACGCGGTGGCATTCAGAGCGAAAGCCCGATGGAGCAGCTGGCGAGACGATCCCTCGACCCACAAACAGCGTTAACCAATGGACGCCCAACGCTGATCGAGTTCTACGCCGATTGGTGCCAGGTCTGCAGAGAGATGGCACCTTCGATGCTGACTTTGGAGAAGCAATCGGGAGATCGACTCGATGTTGTTCTGGTCAACGTCGACAACCCCCGTTGGCAAGATCTTGTTGATCGCTACGACGTCAACGGCATTCCCCAGTTGAACCTGTTCAACGCTGAGGGGGAAGCCAAGGGACGATCCCTCGGCTTGCGCAGCGCTGAGGAACTCCAGCTGCTCACCACAGCACTGCTTGAAAATCAGCCGTTGCCGGCCTTGCCTGGCGTCGGCAACATCAGCCAGCTGCTGACGCCCCCCTCTGCGAACAACGCGATGGCAGGGGCCTCGAGCCCAGCCAACGCGGGGCCCCGCAGCCATGGTTGACACGCCTCGCCATGATCACCACAACTCGTCACTCTGACGCTCCCATGGACCGCTTTCGGGTCGATCTGATCGCAGCTACGCCGAACCCGCAGCAATGCGTGTACGCCGCCATGCATCAGGACTACAGCGAAGGATTCGTGGCCGGAGATCGTGCCACCTGGCCCGATGAGCAGCGGGCTGGAGAGATCTGTGTGAAACGGCTGCTTTCTGGAGAGCGCGGCCACTACGGCCCGATGGAGCATGCGCAGATCGTGCTGAACGTGGGCTGGTTCCCGCACTCGGTGATGCAGCAGGCCCGCACCCACCGGGTTGGGGTGAGCTTCGATGTGCAGTCGATGCGTTACACCGGTGAACGCATCTGCCGTGCAGCGGATGGAGCCCTGGACCTGGAAGAGGTGTTCTATCTGAGGCCCATCGGCGAGTACAGCGATCGGCAGGGCAAGAAATACGCCTACACCGAAGCACTACGCCAACAGGATCTTGATCTCTGCCATAGCGCCGCCGAGCGCTACAGGGATCTGCTCAGGGCGGGCTTCGCCGAGGAGCACGCCCGCGGCATCCTTCCCTTCGACTACCGCCAGCATTTTGTGGTGAGCTTCAGCCTGCGGGCGTTCCTGCACTTCATGGACCTGCGGGCCAAGCTCGATGCCCAGCTGGAGATCCGCCAGCTCTGTGATCTGATGTGGCCCCACATGGTGGAGTGGGCCCCTGAATTTGCAGCCTGGTACGAGAAGAGCAGGCTGCACCGGGCGCGTTTGGCCCCCTAATCAGAGAGAACTAGACCTTGGCCAGCGTCACCCGTTCCGGTTGGTGCTGGTACTTGCCTTGTCGATCGCTGTAGGTGGTCGAGCAGGGATCACCCTCAAAAAACAGCAGCTGACAGATGCCCTCATCGGCATAGATGCGGCAGTCAGCACCAGAACTGTTGCTGAATTCAAGGGTGAGGTGACCCTCCCAGCTCGCTTCTGCCGGGGTGGTGTTCACGATGATTCCAAGGCGAGCATAGGTGCTCTTGCCCAAGCAGATCACGGTGATGTTGGGGGGAACCCTCAACTTCTCCAGGGCCACACCGAGGCCATAGGAATGGGCCGGGAGAATGAAATATCGCCCGTCTTCATCCTCATGAAGGGGAGTGGGTTCGAGGTTGGCCGGGTTGAACCGCTTGGGGTTCATCACCGTGCCTGGAACATGCCGGAAGATCAGAAATTCCTGGGGAGAAAGGCGTAGGTCGTAGCCGTAGGAGGAGCAACCAAAACTCAGCACTGGCCGCAGCTTCTGTTCCGGCTCCAGGTGACGGACCAAACCGCTCTGGAATGGCTCGATCATTCCCTGCCCGGCCTGTTCAGTGATCCAGCGATCGCACTTGAGCATCAGAAACCTCGGCGCAACTCCGTGACTTGATCTGCCATCTCCACCACACCGGCGGGGATTGCAGGTCCAGTGATGATCACATCCATCGAAGCGGGCCGCTGCTTAAGGGCTGCAATCACGTCCGCCTCATCCAGGTATCCGAAGGCCACGGCAAGGCCGAGTTCATCCAACACCAGCTGGTCGAGATCTCCCTGGATCAGATGCTGACGGCAGATGGACCAAACCTCAGCCACCGCATCCGCACCACCGGGATGCCCCGGCGAGGAGAGGCAGAGGGGCACTTCCGGCCGCAGCCAAACGAGGCCTCCGCAGAGCTGCACCCGGCCGGCCGGTCCCTGCTGTACGCCCCCTTTGAGGAACTGACTGATCAGAACACGACTGCCCAAGCCGGCAGCTCGCATGGCCTGGCTGAGAACAGTGGCGAAACTGCCTCGATAAGGCGACGTATGCACTTGCAGCTGCCCTTCGGGAGCCACCAGATGTAGGGGTGGCGGATCAGAGACGGCAGGCAAGGGCCTCAGGCCCGCCCGTTGCAAGGCCTGCTGATCCCGATCCAGGGAATTTTGGAAGGATTGGGGGTCGGCGAGGCTTGTGGTCATCACGGAAGCATCTGTCCGGGCGACCCCGGCAAGACCTTGAATGTAGCGGCGAGATCACATTCCACAAGGGGATTGACACCACCCATGGTGTTTGGACAGGGCGAGAACCAACCGCCTGCGAGGCTTGACGAACTGCACACCAACGATGAGCCAATCCCCTGAACAACGCACTGATGGCCGTCGCCCGCAGCAGTTGCGACCGTTCTCGGTGACCTGGAATCCCATGGGGTTTGCCTTGAGCTCCCTTGTGGTTCACACCGGCCGAACCGCTGTTCTCTGCAGCGTTTGCTTGGAGGACAAGGTTCCCCGCTGGCGCAAGGGAGAAGGATTGGGATGGCTCAGCGCCGAATACCGGTTGCTGCCCGGATCCACCCCACAGCGGCAATCACGGGAGCTGATGAAACTCTCGGGTCGCACCCAGGAAATTCAGCGGCTGATCGGCCGAAGCCTGCGCGCCGTAATCGACATGGAGCGTCTAGGGGAGCGCACCTTGCTGATCGACTGCGACGTGATCCAAGCGGACGCCGGCACCCGGACGGCCTCGATCACCGGGGCTTGGCTCGCCCTGGACCAAGCCTGCCGATCCCTGGTGGACCAAGGAGTGCTGGAGCAATCGCCCCTGATCGATCAGGTGGCGGCTATATCCGTGGGCTTGGTTGATGGCCAGGCCTTGCTGGATCTGGACTACAGCGAAGACAGCCGAGCCGAGGTGGACCTGAACGTTGTGCAGTCCGGCGATGGCCGTCTGCTGGAAATCCAGGGAACTGCGGAGGGTGCGCCCTTCAGTCGCAGCCAACTCAATGAGCTGCTGGATTTAGCAGAGCCGGGATTGACATCCCTGATGCAGGCGCAACGCCAGGCCTTCAACGAGCACAGCAGCGTTACGTAATAACCGCTACATGGCGGCCACCGCCGGCTCCGTAACTTCGCCACACCAGGGGGTTGTCATGACCAGTAGCCGAGGTTTCAGCCGATACGCCCCGCAGATGGTGGCCCCAGCTCCCAGCGCAGAGCCCGCCAACCGTTCTCTGCTGGAGATCATCCGGGATCTCGATGGCGCTAGCAGTGAACTGGTGGATCGCAACAAGACCATCTTTTTCCCCGGAGATCCCGCAGAACGGGTGTATCTGATCCGCCGGGGAGCCGTTCGTCTGTCCCGCGTCTACGAATCGGGAGAAGAGATCACCGTGGCCCTGCTCCGCGAGAACAGCCTCTTCGGGGTGCTGTCACTGCTGACAGGCCAACGGTCCGACCGCTTCTATCACGCTGTGGCCTTCACCCGGGTCGAAATGGTGACGGCACCAGCGACTTCCGTGAAGGCCGCCATCGAAGCAGACACCAGCGTTGGCCTGCGCTTGCTTCAGGGTCTCTCCAGCCGGATTCTGCAGACCGAGACGATGATTGAAACCCTCACCCATCGGGACATGTCATCCCGGCTGGTGAGCTTCCTGCTGGTGCTTTGCAGGGACTTCGGCGTGGCAGATGAGCTGGGCATCACCATCGACCTGCGCCTGTCCCATCAGGCCATCGCTGAAGCAATTGGCTCAACACGCGTCACAATCACGCGTCTGCTGGGAGACTTGCGTCAATCCGGTCTGGTTCAGATTGACCGCAAGAAAATCACCGTTCTGGATCCGATCGCGCTGGCCAAACGCTTCAGCTAGGCCTGCCATCGCCCGACTTGTGCAGCCATGAGCGGCTGGGCACTGATTCTGGTTCTGTTGGTGCTTGGGGGCGTGCTGTCGACCCTGGGCGACCGCTTGGGCAGCCGCGTCGGCAAAGCGCGACTGAGTTTGTTCAGCATGCGCCCACGGCGCACCGCCGTTTTGATCACGGTGTTGACCGGCAGCCTGATCAGCGCACTCTCACTTGGCCTGATGCTTCTGGTTAGCCGGCAGTTGCGGGTGGGCCTGTTTGAACTAGATGCCCTGCAGGAGAAACTCCAAGACAGCCGTCAGCAGCTAAAGGCAGCCGAGCGGGAACGGGACAAGACCCAAACGGAAACCAAACGGATCGCCATTGAGCTCGAGCAATCACAGCAACGGGCCAACACCCTGCGCCTCGAACTGGCTCCTCTTCAGAAGGAGCTGGCCCAACTCGAAGCCGAACGTGAACGCCTCAGCCAGGACATCGCCTCCCGCGATGCGGACATCCAGCGCACGGAAGCCGAACTCAACAGCGTTCGCAGCCGCATCCGAGCCGGTGAGCAGGAACTCAAAGAACTGGAACGCAATCTGGTCGCCTTGCGGCGTGGATCGGTGGTGATCAGCAGCGGACAGACCTTGGCAAGAGCAACGGTTCGACTCGATGCTCCGGACCAGGCCAAACAGGCTGTCGACAGGCTGTTGCAGGAGGCCAATCTCAACGCCTACAGGAAAGTGCGACCTGGCGAAGCACCCGAACGGCAGTTGATCCGCGTTCCGCGCAGCGATGTGGAACGCCTGCAAAGCATCATCCGCAAACCGGAGACCTGGGTGATCTCGCTGCACTCAGCCACCAATGTGCTGCGAGGTGAAACAGCGGTGTACGCCTTCCCCGAGGTGCGTCCGAACCGGCCGGTGACCCAACGCGGAGACGTGCTGGCCACCACCACACTGCAACCGGATGAACGCACTCCAGAGGGCATTCGCACACGATTGAACCTTCTCCTGGCCTCGGCCTATGCCGAAGTGCAGCGGCGGGGATCCCTGACCGAAGGCCTTCAGTTCGATGGATCAGCCCTCTCCCAACTGGCCCAGACCCTCATGGAAGGAACCAGCCAAAGCGTGGTCTTGGACGTGATTTCCGCAGGGGTCAGCGACAGTGCCGATCCTGTCGTCGTCACCATTCAGGCCTCCCCATGAAACGGGTGGCCGTCCTCGATCCAGGCCGCTGCAAATGTGGTCTTGTGCTGGCCGATCTTCAGCTCGGCCTCGTGCGCGAAGGGCATGTGCTGGCCCCGGAGGCCGTCGAACCCTGGCTGGAGCACTGGAATCAAGACCGCGCTCTCGACCGCATCCTGATCGGCGATGGCACGGGAAGCCGAGCCTGGATCCAGCGACTGGAACGGCTGGGCCATCTCACCGTGGTTCCGGAGCAGGGAACAACCCTGAGGGCGAGACAGCGTTACTGGGCGCTATGGCCGGCTCGAGGTTGGCGACGGATGCTGCCGGCAGGACTGCGCGTTCCACCGGTGGATCTGGATGCTGTTGCAGCTTTGGTGATGCTTGAGGAGCACCTGCAATGCCGCCTGAAATGGCCTGAGCCTGCTCCCACGTTCTCGCTCAGAACCTGGCCCGGACCATGAAGGTGTAATCACCCCCCGGTTCCAGCCTGTAATCAGAACGCACCAGAAACCGCCGCAGGGCATCCTCGATCAGGGCACGTCCCAGGGATGGCTCCACTACCAATTCACCGCGATCAAAGGCCCAGGAAAACTGCCACTCAAACCCTCCAGCAGAAACTTCACCCTCCACGCACTTGGCTTGAAAACACTGGCGGAGCACACGCAAATGGGCCGTTGTCGCCGGAAGTGCCGGCATCAGTCGACCGACTCCAGGTCATAGCGGAAGCCGTTGATCCAGGTTCCAGCGCGCTCAAAGCTCTGGCGCTGAAGACGTTGAATCCCATCCAGAACAGCATCGAGAACAGCGCCCACACAGGGTTGCTCCGCCTTGCTGAACGGACCAAGAACATGGGACACCGTTCGGGCGCGGCGTTCGGCAGGGTTCTCAGCCGGCGCACCAATGCCGATCCGCAGCCTGGGGAACGCCTGGGTACCGAGATGCTGAATGGTGCTGCGCAAACCGTTGTGCCCGCCGGCACTGCCCTGGGCCCGCAACCGCAAACGACCCAGCGGAAGATCCATGTCGTCCACCAGCACCAACAATTGGTGAGGCTCCAGGCCGAACCAATCGAGAGCCGCACGAATGGCACGACCGCTGTCATTCATGTAGGTCTGAGGCATCAGCAAGCGCAGCCGCTGCTCACCAACCCCTGTATCGGCTGCAAGACCGTGCAACTTGGCTTGCTGACGAAAACTGAACCCAGAGCGCTCACCCAAAAGCTCGAGGGCCATGAAGCCGATGTTGTGACGGGTGCCGGCGTATTTCGCACCCGGATTTCCCAAACCCACCACCAGCTTGAGATCAGTGGTCATACCGCTGGAACGACTCAGTCGCTGGGGGGAAGTTCTTCAACCGGCTTCGCAGCCTCACCGGAAACTTCCGGTTCAGCCATGGCTTTGTTGATCTCGCGTTCGAATTCCTTAGAGGCAGATTGGAAGCCCTTCAGGGTTTTACCAAGAGTCCGACCAAGCTCGGGCAGGCGTTTCGGCCCGAAAACCAACAAGGCAACAGCGCCGATAACCGCCATTTCGGGGAGACCGACGCCGAAGATGTTCATGGGTGCAGATCAGCCGAGGCCGTTCCAGTTCACGTTGATGCCCTCGAGGATGAGGGACTTGTTGTACAGCTGAAGAATCACCAGCAGAAACACCAGGAACAGCACCATGAAGATGCCCATCACGGGAGTGGTGCCCCATCCAGGAACCACCTTGCCATACTCGGAGTTTAGTGGGCGGAGAAGGTCTCCCAGACGGGTGCGTTGTGCCATGGCGACGCCGGGTCTCGGGTGGTTTGAAGTCTCGATACTGTAGGGGCCGACTCCGGTTCGGGGTTGATCCTGTCGAGAGATGTGATGGAAACGTCGTCCCCAGCCCTGTCCGTCGCCATTGGCGTGCTCGCCGTTTTGTTCGGACTCACCGGATTTGGCGTGTATCAAGCCTTTGGCCCTCCATCAAAAGCACTCGACGACCCGTTCGACGATCACGAGGACTGATCCACCACCAGGGAGACGAGTTCTCCTGGGGTGATCACCACGGCGGGAGCGGACATTGAGTCGGCTTCCCTGCGGACCCTCCACCCCGCTCCGGGGGTCCAGCGACAGCGCGCTGATCCCGAATTGAGCAGCTTCAGCAGGCAACCATCGGCATGGCGCTCCAACCCCACCGGCGTGAGTGGAAACGGCAGCGATGGAAACCATTGGCGCTGCTCCGCCGGCAAGTCCGCACACCACCCGGGCTCACGAAAGGCAATGGCCGCCTGCGACACACCGGCATCGCTCCATGAGCCGGCGAACGGCATGAGGGCCAAGCGCTGGCGATGCCACCCCTGATCAGCGCTGGGATCTGGCCAGGTCGGGCCCCGCAGCAGCGAAATGCCAAGTCGGTCTGAAGACCAATCCACACCCTGGGGGCCGTCCAGCAACACAGCCATCCCGCCTCCGGGAGCCGCCGACTGCGAGACGAACCAGGAGATCACAGGCACTTCCCAACGGGCTTGTTCCCGAGCCGTCATCGGTGCAGCCGGCCGTTCGATCACCCCTCCACTGGTGTCGGCAGCGATGCGGACGGCGGGGGTCGCCAGCGGCAGCTCAAGACGCAGCAACTCATGGGTCTGGCGCCAGTCGATACCGCAGATCAGCTCCAGCCAGGGCGTGTCGGCCTTCAGCCGCAGGTCCAGACGCATGCAACTGGCACCGAGCTGGCGCCGCAGCACCAGATGCGCCACCAGGGGGCCCTGATCGAGCCACTCCAGGGAATCCGTACAGAGCACACCCAGGGGCTGGGATCGGTAGTCCGCCGCAAGATCCCAGGCATCCCAGAATTCGTCCCGGTCTCGATAGCGCTCCAACTGCAGGGAAGACGACAACTGATCCCGTCCATCGCGATCCCGCAAAGCCAGCAGTCCGGCCGAGGAGACATCGAGCTCGATCAGACCGTTGCCCACACGCCAAGCTCCCGCCCCCAGCGACGTGGTAACCACAGCCTGACGGGGCTCAGCCGCACAGGACGTCAAGCCTGGTTCACGCCGGAGCGGCACCGAACAAATCCCGTGCTGACGCGGTAGCTGCACCCAGGTACCACCAGCAGCGGCATTTTGCTGCGGCAGTGAAACGGCATCCGCTGACCACGATCCCGCAGGAAGGCGAACCAGAGGCGACCAGGACGCCAAAGGCTGCAGACCCCACCAACTCCACACCGCTGCTGTGTCCTCCGGACGCGGCAGCCTTGCCAGCCGCCGATCGCGTTCCTGGCGGGCCTGGCGCCGGGCCGAGCGCCAGACCGGTTCCGCCTGGTCAAACACCTCCGGGATCGAGGTTCCCGGAAGGATGTCGTGAAACTGCTGGAACAACAGCGGGCGCCAATCGCTGCTGCCGCTGTCGCGACCTGCGATCGCCAACAGGGCTGAGACTGCATCAGCCTCCCGTAAGAGCCGTTCAAGCGTTCGGTTGTGTCGCTTCTGATCCGGACGGCTGGTGGCGCAACCGCGGTGCAACTCCAGGAAAAGTTCATCTCGCCACACAGGCCAGGCCTGATCACCCTGCTCCAGCTCGGCCAAGAACTCCCGCACCGTGCCGGCTCGGGTGGGCAAGGCGGCTGCTTGCCCTTCCCAGAGCTCGATCTGCTCCAGCAACTCCTCGGTGGGACCACCACCGTGATCACCAACGCCTGGAATCCACAGCGCCGCCTCCAGCCCCGTGGCCTGATGCCAGGCCCGCTGCTCGTCCAGCATCTCCACAGGATCGGCGCGGCGCCCGATCGGCGGCAGCATCAGGCTGTGCAGTTCCGACCGTCCCCGTGCGCGCCAGCGGAACAAGCGGTGGGGGAAAGGGTTGTCAGCATTCCAGGCCAGCTTGTGGGTGCAGAACCAGCGCACACCGGTGGCTGACGCCACGGCAGGCAGACCAGCAGAGAAGCCAAAGCTGTCCGGCAACCAGGCCAACTCATGGATCCACTCCGGGAAACGGCGGCGGCTGTCGTCCTGACCGAGAGCGAACTGGTTCCACAAAGACGCCGTGCTGACCAGCACACAGTCGGTCTCCACCCAGGGGCCATTGATCGGTTCCCAGCGGCCGGCCCGGCTGGCCGCCTGGATCTCGGCAAAAAGAGCGGGCCGATGTTGCTCCATCCAGGCATAAAGCGCCGGCGTGGAATGGGCAAAGCGCAGCTCGGGCCAGCGACGCATCAACGCCAACGTTGATCGGAAGGTGCGTTCAGCGGCCTGCCAGGTATCAGCGACCGGCCAAAGCCAAGCCAGATCGAGATGGGCATGACCCAGCCAATGCAACAACCCTCGTAGCGGCTCTGCCTGGTGCAGGTGCGCTGCAACAGCAGCCTGCGCCTCTGCACCGCTGGGATCCAGCTCCGCCCAATGCGGCGGCAGGTCTCCGTCCGCCGCCAGATGCAGCTCCAGGGCCGCAGGCAACAGCGTGCCCTCGGGGTTGGAGCCTGCGGTCTGCGGCTCCAGGTCGAGATGGCTGCTGATCAGAGCTCCATCGTCATGCAGGGGGCTGCAGAGCTCCAGCACAAGATCCAGTGCAGCCCCCTGACGACAACGCCCAGGCAGCGGCCAGCGACAGGCGGTATCGAACAGATCCCCCTCATGCACCAGCACGCCATCCACCCAGAGACGCATCTGCTCGGCCCACCAGCTCAGCACCAGCCGGGCACGGCAGGAATCACTGTCACTCCAGCCATCAGGCCAGCTCAACCGCTGCTCAAGCCGCAGCCATTGACGTCCCCTGGGCCAGATCAACAGGCCACGCTTGGCCCAGTCCGGCCGGTGCGTTGATCCCCAGCTTTCATCAAGAAAAAACCCAGGCTGGGCGGCGCCTGAGCGGCGCCAACCGGCACGCAGATCACGCCGCGAGCGACTGCGAAACGTTTCAATCCACTCCGATCGACCGACTTGATCAGGGTTCATTCCCCTGCTGACGCTGTCATGCCCCATAGGATGATGCCCTTGTCACAGACGCCGGTCGGTCTCCATGCTCGCCCTCAAGATCTCCGTTTACTCGGTCGTCTTCTTCTTCCTCGGCATCTTCGTGTTCGGGTTCCTTGCGAGCGATCCAAGCCGCACCCCTAGCCGCAAAGATCTAGAGGATTGAGGCTGTCTCCTGACCAGACCGCGCCACACACTGGTCTGATCGGAGCATGATTTCTGAAATGAGCTGCCAAGCTCATGGGCCGCAGCAGCATGGCCTTGGCGGCGCTCCGCCTTCTTTTTGTATTGACCGGAACCCTGATAACAGGGTCGGTATCCGTGCTGCCCGCAGCGGCCGGTTCAGCTGAATCAACGCCAGAGCCAGCTGCTCCAGCACCCTCGAGCCTGAACGTTCGAGCTGACCGCCAATACACCGATACCAAGTCGAAAGCCAACGTCGCCGAAGGCAACGTCTCAGTTCAGCTCGGGGACGCCGAGCTGCGCGCTGATCGGATCGAATTTGATGCGGCCTACCGCACGCTCTACGCACGCGGCGCTGTCCGCTTCAGGCGTGGCAGCCAATATTTTCAGGCGTCAAGCTTCCGCTACAACCTCGTCCAGCAGGAAGGACTGCTCAATGATGTTTACGGGGTCATCGACCTCGAGGAGCCCCTCACCAATCCATTAAGCAGTTCTCGAGCAACATCAGCCCCACCGGAGTCACCCACCCTTGCTAGCCGTGAGGACATGCCGACCGCGGCCTGTCCGCCACTGCTTCCTCCGATCCCCGACTGGCATCCCCAGCCCTGGGCAGTGACGGCATGGGGCGGTCAGATGATTGATGCAGACTTCGGCCCCACTTTCCTTTTCGACGGTCGAATGCGTCCCGAAGGCCTGCTGGGCGTCGGCTTACAGAAGCGAATTAAGCGAGCAGGCCCACTTGCCATTGAACTTGAGGCTGACCTGTTCAGCCACATCGCAGACAAACAACAAGGTGGCGCCTACAACCAAAGCCAGCCCAATGCTGATCTCCCATCCCAAAGCTTTGGGGAAGGGATTCTGGGCATCGGAGCACGCTTGTGGGTCCAGCCTTGGCTGAGTTTCAGCGTCGTTGAGGGCATCAGTTTTTACACCGATGTCAGCCTCTATGAGAAAACTTTCCGGGAGAAAAGCAGCCAGCTTCTGAACTATCTCGGCTTCGAAGTTGAAGCCGCTGTATCTCCCGACTTGTCACTCGTTGGTCGGATTCACCACCGCTCAGGAGCATTTGGCCTCTTCGACGGAGTCTCAGGGGGGAGCAATGGATACTTGCTCGGCCTGCGCTACCGCTGGGGACAAAACATACCGGCTTCAAATAGCTACGTAATGCCTCCACTGCCGGAGTGTGAAATCCCGGATCGCAACAAGCACGTCAAGCCCTCCTCCCTCTCAGAACGCCTCGAATCGATTGCCCTCGGAGACGGAGGTGATCCTCAGCGGCATGTCTCCAGCAATGAAACAACCCAGCAGCTATCGATCCCCCCCGCTCAGCAGCAGGCCATGCGGGACGAGGCAATCGCCGAGATCGATCAGCGGATTTCGAACATCGCTTCAAAGGGCAGCTTCAGCATCGAGCAACGCGGAGGAATCAGAACCAAGCGCTCAAATTCCTCAATTCAGGATGAAAATCGCTTTGGAGCAATCCGACCTCCTCAACTGAAGATTCGCGGAAAAACTCAGCTTGTTACCGGAACGATTAGTCGATGGAGAGTTCAAGCCTCAAAGGTCTTAATCACAAAGGATGGCTGGAAAGCTGATCGAATGGGTTTCAGCAACGACCCCTTCACACCGGCGCAAACAAGGATTGATGCAGAGGGTGTGATCGCCATGGAACAAGCCAATGGCGACGTGCTGCTTTCGGCGCGGCGAAACCGCCTGATCTTCGAAGAGCGATTGCCCATCCCAGTTACGCGTCGACAACTCATAAAAGGAGAGGAAGATGTGGAAAACCGTTGGGTCTTTGGGTTCGACGACAGGGATCGTGACGGCTTCTACATTGGGCGCAATCTCAAGCCGATTCAGCTAAATCGCGATTTCACCCTGACTCTGGAGCCCCAGTTCATGGTGCAACGAGCCAACAATGGCGAAACCAGTAGCTATCCAGCACCAGGCAAATCAGCCGACAGTGAAGATGTCGACCAGCCCACCACGACTCCTGACCTGTTCGGCCTTAAAGCCAAACTCAAGGGAAAGCTCTGGGATTGGGACGTCAACCTGAAGAGCGACATAACCAGTTTCAAACCGCAGAATTTTGCCAACGGCAGCCGCTACTGGGGCACTTTCGAAAATGATTTCGAGCTGCCCTGGATCGGGGACGTCACCGCCCGTTTGTTTGGCGCCTATCGCTACCGGTCCTGGAATGGCTCCCTGGGAGAAACCAATGTGTACTCAGCACTGGGTGGTTTCATCGAGCAGAGAAAGGCCTTCGAGTTGGGCAAGTTGAGCAACTCCTACATCTGGCGAATCGGTGCAGGTAATTACCAGGCGGACAGCTTCACCAGCACCAATCTCACTGAAACCATGCGTTCCAACTTCTACGGCTCCCTCACTAGCAGCTATCCGATCTGGCACGGGGAATCAGCTCCTTTGACCCCTGAGGACGCTTACCGCTACTCACCGATAGCCATCGTTCCAGGTCTACGGTTCAACACCAATATCAACACCCTTCTGGCGTCCTATGGCGATGGCACCAGTCAAAGCACGTTCACCTTGTCCGTGGGGCCAACCCTCACCCTGGGAACCTTCAGCAGAGCCTTCCTGGACTACACAAAACTGACGATCAGCGGTAGTGCCACCCTCAAAAATGGTTCAAGCCCCTTTGATTTCGACCAGGCCATCGACTTGGGCACGCTTGGCATTGGCATCACCCAGCAGATCGCTGGCCCCCTAATCCTCAATGCCGGCTTCGGAATCAATGTGGATCCAGCTTCCGATTACTACGGCGACGTAATTGATTCCATGATCGAACTTCGATTGCAACGACGTAGCTATGACATCGGGTTGTACATCAACCCCTACGAAGGCATCGGCGGTTTCCGATTCAGGCTCCACGACTTTGACTTCAACGGCACAGGCGTGCCGTTTGTGCCATACACCCCAACGAGCTGGATGAACACCAACAAGGCGGATCGACCCTTCTGATCAATCACCGCCCCCGATGATCAGATCGCTGCCTAACAGTGAAGCTCCGGCATAGCGCATGCCTGAGGTCCGCACGTTCGGGGCATAGGCGTTGATCACCTGAGCCTCCCGCAGATCGGCATTGCGCAGATCCACGCCGGACAGCTCAGCATTGGTGAGGTTGGCTCCCCGCAGGTCAGCACCTTCCAGCAACGCTCCCGTCAGGTCAGCACCTTCCAGATTCGCCTCCCGCAGATCGGCGCCGCGCAGATCACTGCCTCGTAAATCTGCGCCGATCAGATGGGCCTGACGGAAATCCGCCTCGCGGAGGTCACAGCCTGGACAGCTGCGGTCCAACGGATCATGGGGCTCAATCTGAAGTGGAACGGCACCAACGGGAGCCACACCGGCAACAACCAACAGGGGCGCCAACGGCAACAACACCCGCGAAAGCAAATGGGCCATTGAGATCCAACCTCCGAATGCAACCTCCTATCTCTTTCATAGACACAGGAGTCGCGCTTGGCTGTTACTTGGCGGCGAACTGGTTGATGTAGGGCAGTGTTTGCATCAATTCCGCAACCTGGGGGCCATGGTCCAGGAGCTGGGACGTTGCATCCCAACGACCGCTGCGCAGCATGTCCAGAGGGCCGGGATCGATTGACACAGGCCAACTGGAGTCGGCTGAGGTCAGTTGCAAACCGGCAAGATCGAGGCTCCAGGAGCGCCCCGGATCGCCATCCACCTGGGCCTGAATCGCCTTGATCTGCTCTGGAGCGGCCGTTGCACAGGGAATGCCAAGGGCGAGGCAGTTGCCGTAGAAGATCTCGGCAAAACTCACCCCAACCACCGCGCGAATTCCCCAGCGCATCAACGCCTGAGGGGCATGCTCACGACTGGAACCGCAGCCGAAATTGCCGTTCACCACCAGGATCGAGGCCCCCTGATAACGGGCCTGATCAAAGGGATGCTCACCGGAGAGTTCAAGGCGATCGTCGGCAAACACCTGGTCACCCAGCGCCTCGAAACTCACGCATTTGAGGAACCGTGCCGGAATGATCCGATCCGTGTCGATGTCTTCACCAGGAACGGCGATGGCCGTTCCACTCACCTGTTGAATCGGACCAGTCGGGAAGAGAGCCATCACGATGCGGACGGAGAAATCAAAGTACGGACATCGGTCACACGACCGTTAACGGCAGCTGCCGCCACCATGGCAGGACTCATCAACAAGGTCCGGCCACTGGCCGATCCCTGCCGACCCTTGAAATTGCGGTTGCTGGAGCTGGCGCTGATCTGACGCCCCTCCAGCCGATCCGGATTCATCGCCAGACACATCGAGCAGCCGGGCTCCCGCCACTCAAAACCTGCGGCACGGAACACCGCATCCAGCCCTTCTGCTTCAGCAGCCTTCGCCACCTGCTCCGAACCGGGAACCACAAACGCCTTGATGCCTTCAGCCACCTGGCGCCCACGGGCCACATCTGCAGCAGCACGTAGATCGCTGAGACGACCATTGGTGCAGCTGCCGATGAAACAGACATCCACCGGAACCCCTGCAATCGCCGTTCCCGGCTGGAGATCCATGTAGCGGTAAGCCTCCTCAGCAATAGGACGCTCGCCTGGATCCAGCTGATCAAGGCTTGGCACCGTTTCATCGATCCCCAGTCCCTGGCCCGGGGTAATGCCCCAGGTCACCGTGGGTGGAATCGCAGCGGCGTCAAACACCACCTCATCGTCGACCGTTGCGTTGGCATCCGTGGCCAGGGAGCTCCACCAGGCGACAGCACGATGCCAGGCCTCACCCTCGGGGGCATGGGGACGACCTTTCAGATAGTCAAAGGTGACCTGATCGGGATTGACGTAACCGCAACGGGCTCCCCCCTCGATCGCCATATTGCAAAGGGTCATCCGCTCTTCCATCGACAACGCCTCGATGGCAGAGCCGGCGAACTCATAGGCGTAGCCAACGCCGCCCTTCACCCCCAGGTGGCGAATTACATGCAGGATCAGGTCCTTCGCTGACACGCCCTCGGCGAGCTGGCCATTCACCTGAATCCGGCGCACCTTGAGCTTGTTCATGGCCAGGCTCTGGCTGGCCAACACATCGCGCACCTGACTGGTGCCGATCCCGAAGGCGATCGCCCCGAAAGCGCCGTGCGTGGAGGTATGGGAATCACCGCAGGCCACCGTCATGCCCGGCTGGGTCAGACCCAGCTCCGGGGCAATCACATGCACGATGCCCTGCCGGCCGCTGCCGATGTTGTTGAGAGGGATGCCGTGCTCCTGGCAGTTCCGCTCCAAGGTGCTGAGCATTTCCTCCGCCAACGGATCGGCGAACGGCCGTTGCTGAGACGTGGTCGGAACGATGTGGTCCACCGTGGCCACCGTGCGCTCAGGACAGCGCACCGTCAGCCCCTTGTCCTTCAACGCCGAGAAGGCCTGAGGACTGGTGACCTCATGGATCAGGTGCAGACCGACAAACAGTTGGGTGGATCCGCCGGGGAGCTCCGCCACCCGATGCAGGTCCCACACCTTGTCGTAGAGGGTGCCGGAACTCAACAGTTCAGCCGCAAGAACCGTCGACCCTAAACCTGAGCGAGCAAGCGAAGACGCAGATGGTCCAAGCCGCGGATCACGCTCATCTTCTGAATGGCCTCACGGCCCCGCCGCTCACCGAAATGCTGCACCCAGGCCTCACAGCCATCGGGACCAGCCAAGGCCAGGTGCACCAAGCCCACCGGCTTCTCAGCACTGCCACCGCCAGGGCCGGCAATACCGCTGACGGCAATCGCCCAATCGCAATTGAGTTTCTCCCGGGCTGCCCGCGCCATCGCCTCGACCACAGGCTGTGAAACAGCGCCATGGGCAGTGAGCAGATCCGGAGACACCCCAAGCACAGCCTGTTTCACCGCATTGCTGTAGGCGACGACGCCACCCTGAAAAACCGACGAAGAACCTGGAACAGCCGTCAGAGCGGCCGCCAATCCACCACCGGTGCAGGACTCTGCTACCGCCAGCGTCTGGTGCCGTTGCTTGAGCAGGGCGATCACCACCGACGCCAGGCTGTCCGCATCGACGCCGTAGCAGTGATTGCCCGTGCGACGACGCAGCTCAGCCTCCAGCGGCACCAACAGCTGAGCGGCGGTATCGGCACTGGACGCACAGGCCGTGAGCCGCAATTTCACATCGCCGAGGGAGGCATAGGGAGCCACCGTTGGGTTGGTCGACTCCAATAAATCGGCAACGCGCTCAGCCAGATCGGATTCGCCAATGCCGCTGAAGCGGAGCTGACGGCTCACGAATACGCCGGAAGCCCCACCATTGGCTTGAAGCCACGGGGCGGCCGTTTCCATCCACATCGCCCGCATTTCCGCAGGCACCCCCGGGAAGGTGAGAATCGTGAAATCAGGCCGGGGAGACCAGATCATTCCCGGTGCCGACCCCTTTGGATTGGGAAGAACCTCCGCGCCACGGGGCAGATAAGCCTGGCTGCGGTTGCTGGAAGCAACCGGCCGGCCACCTGCCGATAACTTCTGCTGGATCTCCAGCCAGAGTTCGGGCCGCTCCTCCAAGGGAGTGTCGAAAGCAGCGGCCAGGGCCTCGGTGGTGAGGTCATCGGGGGTTGGGCCCAAACCTCCAGTCGTCACCAGAACCCTGCAGCGCTGCGATGCCTCGCGTACGGCAGAGATCAAACGCTCTTTGTTGTCGCCAACAACGGTTTGGCGGTAATGCGGCAGCCCCAGACCCGCCAACTGTTCGGCAATCCATCGGGCATTGCCGTTGAGGATGTCTCCCAACAACAGCTCTGTGCCCACGCACAGGATTTCAACACCCGATTCAGCCACGCGGTTCGCCAAGGGCCGCAGGGTCAACAGGGGGGGAGCAAGGGTTGGTATTCAACAGAACTCGCTCATGTTGCAGCTGGCGACGGCTGATCACCACCGTTGCCACGAGGATGGCCGTGGCCAAAGCCAGCCAGAGGAAGCGCATCTCGGCATTGGCCACCACCAGGGCCAGGGCAGCAAGCCACTGGGTGAAGACGTAGATCAACAGCACCGTGCGCCGATGACTGAACCCAGCGCGCAACAGGCGGTGATGGAGGTGACGCCGATCGGGATAGAAGGGGGAACGGCCTTCCCTCAGACGGCCCATGATCACGGCTGACATGTCGGCCAGGGGCAACGAAAGAATCAGCAACGGCAGCAGCAGGCTCACCGTCGTGAGCCCCTTGGCAGGTCCCACGATGCTCACGGCGGCGAGGGTGAAGCCGAGGAAGTAAGAGCCCCCATCCCCCATGAAGATGCGGGCGGGGTTGAAGTTGTGGCGCAGGAAGCCGAGGCAGCAGCCCGCCAGCGCTGCGGCAAGGAATCCGGCAGCCACCTGATGGAGCGAAAAGCTGACAGACACCAGGCCGACGGCGGCAATGCCAGCCACTCCCGCAGCAAGGCCATCGAGGCCATCAAGCCAGTTGATGGCGTTGGTGATTCCCACCAGCCAAACAACGGTAGCCAGGAGGCTGAGGCTGTCGGGCAGAGCAATCGGACCGGCTGAAGCGGTGAACCAGGGAAGATCGATCGCTCCAATCCGAACGCCCTGGCTCCAGACGGCACAAGCCACGGCAACCTGTCCAGCCAGCCGCGGCCAGGGAGAAAGGGCAAAGAGGTCGTCCGCCAGGCCGATCAGAAAAAAGCAGAGCGAACCGGCCAGGGTGCCCCAGATCAGCTGATCCCTGGCCGGGGCAAGCAGGCCGAAGCCCCCCATGGACCAGACCGTCCCCAAAGCCAGGGCAAAACCCAGCACCATGGCGATGCCCCCCAATCTCACCATGGGGGTGACGTGCTGCTTGCGCTCATCGGGCTGATCGGTCCACCCGAAGCGAAGCCCCATCTGGCGCACTTGGGGCACCAGCACCATGGTGGTCACCGCAGCCAGAAGAAAGCTGACCGAGGCGACCGCGATAGGGCTGGCCAAGAGGTTCACGCAGGCTCCGGGAAAGAGACGATCCCCCGGTCAGAAGGAGTCACCCCAATCCTAGGGAGCCTGCATCCGTTCAACCAGGCACCGCCCCGGCCCATTCGAGAGCCAGGGCCAAGCCTCACGCCAGAACAGGCTGCTTGCTGTCGGCGTAGAGGGGGAAGCGCTCACAGAGAGCAGCCACCCGGTCGAGGCAACGCTGACGAATCGCATCATCCTCAGGATTGAGAAGACGATCAGCAATCACATCAGCGACCTCCCGGAAGGCCTGCGCATCAAAACCACGGGTGGTAAGCGCAGCGGTTCCCAGCCGCAGGCCACTGGTAACGAAAGGAGATTCGGGGTCGAAGGGAACGGTGTTTTTGTTGGCCGTGATGTGCACATCACTCACCAACAGATCAGCCACCTTTCCAGTCATCCCGATGCCACGCAGATCCAGCAGCACCACATGGTTGTCGGTGCCGCCGCTGACGACATCGATGCCGCGGGCGATCAGCTGTTCAGCGAGGGCTGCCGCATTGGCAACCACCTGCTGGCTGTAGGCCTTGAACGAAGGCTGCAGCGCTTCCCCGAAGGCCACAGCCTTGGCAGCGATCACGTGCTCCAGAGGGCCGCCCTGGCTGCCAGGGAACACGGCCTTATCAAACTTTTTGGCGAACTCGGCGTCGCGGCAGAGGATCAGGCCGCCGCGGGGGCCGCGCAGGGTCTTGTGGGTGGTGGTGGTCACCACATCGCAATGGGGCACCGGGCTGGGATGCACTCCAGCGGCCACGAGGCCGGCGATGTGGGCCATATCGGCGAGCAGATAGGCACCCACCTCATCAGCGATGGCACGGAAGGCGGCGAAGTCGATGGTGCGTGGATAAGCGGAATAGCCGCAAACGATCAGCTTCGGCTTGTGCTCCAAAGCCAGCTGGCGGATCGCCCCCATATCAAGGCGTTGGGTCTCCTTGTCGACGCCGTACTGAACAACGTTGAACCACTTACCGCTGACGTTGACCGGTGAACCATGGGTGAGGTGACCACCATGGGACAGGTCCAGTCCCATGATCGTGTCGCCGGGGTGCAGCAGGGCCAGGAAGACGGCGAAGTTGGCCTGGGCCCCACTGTGGGGCTGGACATTGGCCCAGGCGGCACCAAACAACTGCTTGGCGCGCTCGATGGCCAGCTCCTCGATGGCATCAACGTGCTCACAACCGCCGTAATACCGCTTGCTGGGCAGCCCCTCGGCGTATTTGTTGGTGAGCACGGAACCCTGGGCCTGCATCACCGCACGGGAAGCAAAGTTCTCCGATGCGATCAGTTCCAGGTGGGTTTCCTGGCGCTGCCGTTCTTGATTGATGAACGCGGCGATATCCGGATCCGACTGAGCCAGATCAGCGTCGATGGCGCGTCCAGAAATCTGGCCCATGAAATGTCAGTAAAGCTTTGACCAATCGTAAGAAACCGCAGCGATCAGCCCGAGCGATCAACCAAAAAAAAACTGCCCACATGGGGCAGTTGGAACGCGCCTGGAGAGATTCGAACTCCCGACCATCTGATCCGTAGTCAGATGCTCTAATCCGCTGAGCTACAAGCGCTTGCGCCAAACCATCAGACCCCATCGAGGGTCCGCTCGTCAACTGGGTGCGGGCCGCGTCAGGATTCAGGTGTTTCTGAACCTGAGCAATGCCGATCCGCTGGTATGGCCCCGCTAACCCTGAGGATCCGACCTACCGGCATTTCGAACGCATCGTGAACCTGTGCCTGCATGGCGGCGTGTTCGCCGCGGTGAACAGCGGTAGCTGGTTTCTGCAGGAGATGCGCCACCCCTTCCCCGAAGGAAGCCTGACCTGGGTCACCAGCCTCTGGGCAAGCCTGTGGCTGGGCCAATTGATCTGGGTGATTGTTCAGCGCCCCAAGCCGGAGGAATAAAGCCAGCATGGATGCATTCCCCACCTCGATCTTTCTGGGCTGATGTCCCTCTCCGCCAGCGACCTGCAGGACCTTCAGAGTGCTTTGGCTGACCGCCTCTACGTGCAGATCAGCGGCTGGCATCTTTACCTCGGCGATGCCGACCTGGCCTCAGCCCTGGCGATCGAATGCAGTGCCCGCGTCAATCAAGTTGCTGAGGTAGCGGCCCGGCAGGCCCTCGACGCCGTCAAGGTGCCTCTGGCAGGAGGCGCCAGTCAGCTCCCGCTCTCCAAGCTGATCCCCCCCGCCCAGCTGAGGGATCTTGAAGAGATCCTCGAGCCGTACTGCGGATAAGGTTGCAGTCCATCCGCAGCGGTTGGTGTGCTGATCATTGAAGTCACCAACTCCAGAGATCTGGTGCGCCAACGCATCGGCCGCCTTGGTGAACGGCTGATCGGTCGGGTCGTGGATGCGGAGGCTCAGGTTGAAAAAGCCCTGATTCAGGAACTGGAAACCGCCTTTAAAGAGTTCGGCATCGAGGCCCGGATTGTGTCTGTTCAGGGCCCTCAACTCGTGGGTCGCGAGCAGCTGGAACTTCCCATTCAGGTGCGTGAAGAGCTCGATGTTCGTCTCAGCGAGCCCTGAAACGGCCCACCACCAATTGCGTGACCTCACGCACCTCCGGCACCTGAAGTTGCGCACCGATTAAGGCAAACAAGGCCAAACCCAGCAGGCCAGGGGCAGACACCTGCAGCACTAGGCCCAGCAACCCTGCCGGCCAGGGCACAACGGTCACCAGGATCCCCGCGCCCCCCGCTGCCAGAACTCCGGCGATGGCGAGCCGCAGCAGGTCCATCCCCCAGCGCCGCAGCGGCAGGCCTCCAATCTGTTGCTGCAGGCCCAGCAACAGGGCGAAGCAGGTGATCAGATTGATGGCAACCGTGGCGAGTACCAACCCGGGCGCACCGAAATTGAACGGCGACTGATTCCCCCAAGGGGTCGGACCACCCACCAGCAGCCAGTCAAAAACCACGTTCAGACCGATCCCCGCCAGCGAGAGCCGAAAAGGCGTTGTTCCATCGCCAAGGGCATAGAAGACGCGCACCAGCACATCCCGGCCGAGATAAGCCGGCATGCCCAGGCCATAGGCCATCAACAGACCCGTCACCAGCTGTGCGGCTGATGCATCGAAGGCACCCCGCTCGTACACCAGGGCGACGATGGGGCCACCCAACGCAATGAATAGTCCGCCCAGGGGGATCATCGATGCCGCAGACAGCATCAACCCCTGGCGGATCCGATCGATCAGCTGCGGACGATCCTCCGGAGCCGTAAGCCTGGAAAAAGTGGGCAACAAGGGCACCAGCAGTGCATTCGAGATCAGGCCCAGGGGGGTTTGCACCAGCAAATTGGCGTACCCGAGACCCGCCGCCGCACCGACGATGCCCGAGGCGAAAAACAGATCCGTAAACACGTTGATCTGAAGCATTCCGGACGACAACGTCGCCGGCCCCATCACACGCCACACCTCCCGCACTCCCGGGTGCCGCCAGTCCCAGACCAGTTGGAAACGAGCCAACCCCTGGCGGATCAACGCCGGCAGCTGGATCAACCACTGCAGCAAGGCCCCCACCAACGTGGCCAAGGCCAGCACCACACCACCTGTCATGGCGGCGGATGGCAAGGCGATGTCAGCACCGAGCTGCCACCAGAGCAGTCCCACCCCCAGGATCAAAGCCCCGCTGGACATCAGCGGTGAAATCGCAGGGATCCAGAATTCGTCGGCGGCGTTGAGGGACCCGAAGCCGAGCCCGATCAACCCCGCCAGCAGCGCCATCGGCGCCATCACCTGCAGCTGGACCCGTGCGATGGCGTGAAGCTCGGGGGCAAGGCCAGGGCCCACAAGGGTGATCAGGGGATCCGCCGCCAGCACCAGAACGATGGTGACCAGGAGCAACAGAGCACTGACGCTGGTATTGAGCGCCGCAAGGATGTGCGCTCCTTCAGCCCGGGGGCGCCGGCTCAGCACGCTCACCATGGCGCTGTGGAAGGGTCCATTGATTCCCCCGAGCAGGATCAGGAGAAATCCAGGCAGCACGTAGGCGTAGTTGTAGGCGTCATAGGCAGCTCCCACCCCGAAGGCCGCAGCGATCACCAGCTGCCGAATCAGGCCACCCACCTTGCTCAGCAAGGTGCCGAGGGTCACCACCAGTGCGATCCCCTTTAGTGAACGCGCCATTCGGCCCCCAGCATTGGGCGCATTGTGGAGGCGCCACACGAGACCATGGGCCAATCTCGGCTGCTGCCATGACTGGCCTTCCCTCTCCGGGCGATCCCCTGCTGCGCTTTGAACCCCTAACGGAGGGCGTGCTGCTGAAGCGCTACAAACGCTTCCTGGCCGATGTGGAGCTGAGCAGCGGTGAGACCGTCACCGCCCATTGCGCCAATACCGGCCCGATGACCGGAGTCTTGATCCCTGGCCAACGGGTGCGTCTGCGCTACGCCCCCTCCCCCAAACGCAAGCTGGCCTGGACCTGGGAGCAAGCCGAGGTGCCAGGCGCCGATGGCCAACCTTGCTGGGTAGGCATCAACACGGCCCTGCCAAACCGACTGATTCGCTCCACGGTCGAAGCGGGGTGCTTGGAGGCCCAGCTCGGGGGCATTGAGGAGATCCGCGCTGAAGTGGCCTACGGCACGAACAAACGCAGCCGGATCGACCTCCTGCTGACGCCATCCGCGCAGAACCCTGATCAACGACCGATCTATCTGGAGGTGAAGAACACCACCTGGACCGACGGCAGCACGGCCCTGTTCCCCGACACGGTGACCGAACGGGGGCAAAAGCATCTGATTGAGCTAATGGGGATCCTTCCGGACGCGCGGGCGGTGCTGGTGCCCTGCCTCAGCCGTCCGGACGTGACTGCCTTTGCTCCCGGCGACAGCGCCGATCCGCGCTATGGAGAGCTGTTCCGCCAGGCCACCAAAAGCGGTGTAGAAGTTCTACCGTGCTGCTTCAGCTTCAGCGCCGATGCGGTGCACTGGCAGGGGACACGCCTAGTCCACCTAGATTGATTTTGGTAGCAGATCGAACACGTAACTGAGCCATCGCAAGGCACGGTGGGTGTGTTCATCTGGGAACATTTCCAGATGCCTCACGCAGCTCTGCACCCTCGTTCATGACAACTGCATTCCACGCGCCACCGCAAAGGCGGCGCAAAACCCTGCAGGAGGCCAGCCTCCTGGAAGGCCCGATGCTGCTTCTTAAGAGCATCCGGGGCTTCAGCTCCAATCGCGCCATGACCTGGCTCGCCTGCGCGCCTCTGGCGCTGATGGGCCTTGGCATCTTCACCCTGTCGGCCAAAGCCGAAGAACTTCCTGAGCTCTCCGCCGCTTTCCTGGCCAACAACCTATGGCTTCTGGTCGCCACCATCCTGGTGATCTTCATGAACGCCGGCTTCGCCATGGTCGAAGCAGGCATGTGCCGGCAAAAGAATGCCGTCAATATCCTCGCCAAGAACCTGTTCGTGTTCGCCCTAGCGGTGACCGCCTACTGGTTCGTGGGCTACTCCTTGATGTACGGCGACTCCGTCATCGACGGCTGGCTGTATTTCGGGGGCCTCTTCTTCGACCCGACCGTCACCGCTGAGACCATCAGCGAAGCCGGCCTGGTTCCCACCGTTGATTTCCTATTTCAGGCGGCCTTCGCCGGAACCGCCGCCACGATCGTTTCCGGTCTTGTGGCTGAACGGATCAAGTTCGGCGAATTCGTGATCTTCGCCCTGGTCCTCACCGCCTTCATCTATCCAGTTGCTGGCAGCTGGGAATGGAACGGTGGCTGGCTCAACAGTGTTGGCAGCGTCGAATTCATCGACTTTGCTGGTTCTTCGATCGTGCACTCCGTCGGCGCTTGGGCCGGCCTGGTCGGCGCCATGCTGCTCGGACCCCGCATCGGCAAGTACGTCGACGGCAAGGTTCAGGCCATCCCTGGCCACAACATGTCCATCGCCACCCTTGGCGCCCTGATCCTCTGGATCGGCTGGTACGGATTCAACCCCGGTTCCCAGCTGGCCATGGACCAGTGGGTTCCATATGTGGCCGTCACCACCACCCTCGGTGCAGCTGGTGGTGCCATCGGCGCCACGGTGATCTCCACGATCACCTCCAAGAAGCCTGACCTCACCATGATCATCAACGGCATCCTGGCCGGCCTGGTGAGCGTGACTGCCGGTTGCGGCAACCTCACCCTGACGGGTTCCTGGGTGGCTGGCCTGGTGGGCGGCATCATCGTCGTCTTCTCCGTTGCCGCTCTCGATGCCGCAGGCATTGACGACCCCGTCGGCGCCTTCTCCGTGCACGGTGTGTGCGGCGTGTGGGGCACGATCGTGATCGGCCTCTGGGGCTACGACGTCCAGGGCGACGGCTCCGGCCTCGGCCTTCTGGTCGGCGGCGGCATCGACCAGCTCGGCATCCAGGCTCTGGGTGCTGCTGCCTATGCCATCTGGACCGTGGTCACCTGCTTCATCGCCTGGCAGATCATCGGCTCCCTCTTCGGCGGCATCCGCGTCACCGAACAGGAAGAGTCCGAAGGTCTGGACATCGGCGAACACGGCATGGAGGCCTACGCCGGTTTCTCCACCACCAACAACTGATTCCGCTTCGGATCAGTTGCTGTTCTCAAGCCCGGCCGACTGGCCGGGCTTTTTTACTGCCTGAAGCGCTGCTTCAGGCCACATAGAGTTGCCCCACTCCAGCGCCCTCCATGGACACCCACGCCTTCAAGCGCTCCCTCCACCATTCCGAGCGTTACAACCGGCGAGGCTTCGGGCGCGCCGAAGAAGTGGCGGAAAGCCTTGAGCAGGCCTACCAGAGCGGCCTGATCGGCACGATCAGGGACAACGGCTACCGACTGGAACATGGCCGGCTCAACGTCCGATTGGCAGAAGCCTTCGGCTTCTGCTGGGGTGTTGAACGGGCTGTGGCGATGGCCTACGAGACCCGCAAGCACTACCCCAGCGAGCGTCTCTGGATCACGAACGAGATCATTCACAACCCTTCCGTGAATGATCACCTCAGGGAAATGGATGTGCAGTTCATCCCTGTTGAACAGGGAGTGAAGGACTTCTCAGGTGTCACCTCCGGTGATGTGGTGATCCTGCCGGCCTTTGGTGCCACCGTTCAGGAAATGCAGCTGCTGAATGAACGGGGCTGCCACATCGTTGACACGACCTGTCCCTGGGTGTCCAAGGTTTGGAACACCGTGGAGAAACACAAGAAGCACACCTTCACCTCGATCATTCACGGCAAGGTGAAGCACGAGGAAACACTGGCCACCAGCTCATTTGCCGGCACCTACCTGGTGGTGCTCGATCTGGAAGAAGCCCAGTACGTCGCCGATTACATCCTCGGCAACGGGGACCGAGATGACTTCATTCAACGGTTTGCCAAAGCCTGCTCTCCAGGGTTCGATCCCGATCGGGACCTCGAACGTCTGGGCGTGGCCAACCAGACCACGATGCTGAAGAGCGAGACGGAAGAGATCGGACGCCTGTTCGAACGCACGATGTTGAGCAAATACGGTCCAACCCAGCTCAACGACCACTTCCTGGCCTTCAACACCATCTGCGACGCGACCCAGGAGCGTCAGGACGCCATGTTCTCCCTGGTGGATGAACCCCTGGACCTGATGGTGGTGATCGGTGGTTTCAACTCCTCCAACACCACCCACCTGCAGGAGATTGCCATCAGCCGTGGGATTCGCTCGTTCCACATCGACACGCCCGAGCGCCTCGACGTCGGCACCAATTCGATCGAGCACAAACCGCTGGCAGCCGACCTCTGTCGTGAGGGCGATTTCCTGCCTGAAGGCCCTGTGCGGGTGGGAATCACCTCCGGTGCCTCAACCCCGGATCGGGCGGTGGAAGAGGTGATCGAAAAACTGATGCAATTGAGCGAAAACTGAAGCGCAGAGAGCTTTACATTGGTTCATCTTTAATCGCCCTCCGCCGGCAGCTCCTCATCCGTGACGGTCTTGTCGCCCACTGAAACCGACAATCAGCTGCACGGTGCCGACCCGCAAGTGCGCTGCTACAGCAGCCACTTCGAGGATTCGATGCAGATGCTGGCGCCCCAAGCGGTGGTGGCTCGCTACCTGGATGACCATCAGAGCTGGTTTGAACGATGCGCCAGCCCGATGCAGGTCGAGGCCATCGATCGGCAGTCCTACAGCCTGACCCTCGGCCGATTCGGCAACTTCGGCTTCGAGGTGGAGCCCACGATCGCTCTGCGACTGTTGCCACAGCAGGAAGGGATCTACCGGATCGAAACCGTTCGAACCGTGCCGCAGTCGCTCGCCCTGCGGCATCACTACGACGTTGACTTCCGCGCGGGTATGCGCCTGATCCCTGAACAGGAGCACACTTCCGTCCAGTGGGACCTGGATCTCAAGGTCTGGATCCGTCTGCCCAAGGTGATCACCATGCTCCCGGATCAGTTGGTCCAGAGCAGTGGTGATCATCTGCTCAAGCAGATCGTCCGTCAGATTTCACGACGGCTCACCTGGAAGGTCCAGGAAGATTTCCACGCCGCCCATGGCCTGAGCTGCCCACCGCGTCAGCGGGCAGCCTTCTGAACGATCTTCAGCGGTTGGTCCAGATCTTGTTGACGATCTCCATGCCGCTGACGGCCTGCCAGAGGAACAACGTGAGCATGCCCATGTTCAGGCCCACATGAGCCTTGCGCGCAATCACATTGCCCCGCTGCATCAGGGGGGAGAGTGAGGCGGCAACGGCGATCATCCCGGTCATGGCAAGACCCACCAACAGGTGGGGACCGACAAACAACTTGCCGTTGTTCAGATAGGTGACCGCCATGCCGCCCAGGGTCCCGAGGGTCATCACGGCCAGCAGGATGCTGCCCCAGAGGTAGTGGCGCTGGGCGAACTTTTTCGGCACCAGTTCTTTGCGCTGTTCTGGGGTACCGGTGCGCGTTTTCTTGGCCTTGATCCCCAGGTAGAGAGCCCAACCACCAACGGCGAGCAGGCCCCACTCCGCTAGGGGGTGAGCGAAATTGAGGCTGAAGGGGAGGGTGGCGAGCATTGAAGGGGACTCTTCAGTGCCGCGAGGCTAGGGGGCCGGCGGCCCCCACCAGCGTCAATGCAGGAAATGGCGGCGCCCCGTGAGCTGCATCGCCAGGCCGAGCTCATCGCAAGCTTTGATCGAATCGGCATCGCGCATGCTCCCACCGGGATGAATCACGGCGGTGATGCCGTGGCTGGCAGCCAGACGCACCGTGTCGTCAAACGGGAAGAAACCATCACTGGCCAGAACAGCCCCCTGGGCTTTCTCACCCGCAGCCTCCAGCGCAATCCGCGCTGAGCCCACGCGATTCATCTGACCAGCACCCACGCCGAGGCTCTGGCCATCCTTGGCCACAACGATGGCGTTGGAGCGAACATGACGCACCAATCGCCAGGCAAATTCCAGGTCCTGCTTTTCCTGCGGTGTGGGCGGCCGCTGGCTGGCCACGGTCCAGTCGGCCGGCGTGATCGCCTGGTCATCGAGGTCCTGAACCAGGAGACCACCCAGGATGCTGCGCACGTGAT
The DNA here is from genome assembly GCF_900474085.1 of Synechococcus sp. UW86. Taxonomy (NCBI): domain Bacteria; kingdom Bacillati; phylum Cyanobacteriota; class Cyanophyceae; order Synechococcales; family Synechococcaceae; genus Synechococcus; species Synechococcus sp. UW86. Next base: position 492,112 of record NZ_UCNU01000009.1, on the reverse strand, counting down.
CGGGGCCGGCCAGGTCAATGGCCTGCGGAGCAAGTTCCAACAGGCGCAGATTGACTTTGGCCGCCAGCACCTCCCGAGCCTCGGGCGTGAAGCCCGGTGCCACGACGCATTCCAGAAACAGGCTGGTGAGCTCACGGGCCGCCGTGGCTTCCACCACACCATTGATGGCGATGATGCCGCCGAAGGCACTCACCCGATCGGCATCCAGGGCCCGCGTCAGTGCAGCAGGAATCGAAGCTCCGATCGCCACACCACAGGGGTTGGTGTGCTTGACGACCACGGCCGCAGGCTGCAACGCCGGAGCGGAACCGTCGGCTCCGTAGCCGAACTCCCGCACCGTGGCGAGGGCCGCCTCCAGATCCAACAGGTTGTTGGTGCTCAGCTCCTTGCCCTGCAGCTGAATGGCCCCGCCCCAACCCTGTTTGGGATGGCTGAACCAACGCGCTTTCTGGTGAGGATTTTCGCCGTACCGAAGGGTCTGCCGCAGCGGCACCGCCTCCAGCCAGGGGCTGTCTTCTGCCGCGGTTTGGTCGGCCATCCAGCGGCTGATCGCCGTGTCGTACGACGCCGTGTGCTGAAACGCTTCAAGAGCCAGTTGGCGCCGCAGCTCTGAAGGCACGCTCCCGCCCGACTCCGCCATGGCGGTCAACAGACGGTCGTATTGGTCAGGGCTGGTGAGAACAGCCACATCAGCATGGTTTTTGGCGGCCGCCCGAACCATGGCGGGGCCACCGATGTCGATGTTCTCGATCGCCTGATCCCAGGTGACGTCAGGTCGAGCAATCGTCTCGCGGAAGGGATAGAGGTTGACCACCACCACATCGATGGGGGCGATGTTCTGCTGCTCAAGATCAGCCTGGTGGGACGCGTCACCCCGCTTGGCAAGAATCCCGCCATGCACCCTTGGATGGAGCGTTTTCACACGACCGCCAAGAATTTCTGGAGCCCCGGTGTACTCCGACACACGGGTCACCGGAAGGCCGGCCTGCTCGAGCACCTTGGCCGTGCCCCCACTGGAGAGCAGCTGATAGCCATGGGTCCGATGCAGGGCCTCCGCCAGGGGCACCAGCCCGGACTTATCGGAAACACTCAGCAGAGCGACAGGAGCCATCGAAGGGTCGTGACTGGGTCGTGAGCCAACCTACGCAGCAGTGATGTTCATGCCCCATGGATGGCCGGCTGGTGCTGCTCCACGGCTGGGGAGCCAACGGAGAGGATCTCAAGCCCCTGGGCGATCGCCTGGCGCGAGAGTGTTCCAAGACCCTTGATGTGGTGTGCCTGGAGGCTCCTGAGCTCCATCCCGACCAACCGGGAGGGCGTCAGTGGTATGGCCTGTTCCCAGCCCAGTGGGATGCCGTTCCCGCGGCCGTTGAGCGCCTCAAGGCTCAACTTCAGAGCCTGAGCAGCTCAGGCCTTGGACTCGAACGAACGGTGGTGTTCGGCTTTTCCCAGGGGGGAGCCATGGCCCTGGAAGGCGGCTGCGCCCTGCCGATCGCAGGGCTGATCAGCTGCAGCGGCTATCCACACCCCAACTGGGCTCCGCCCCAGCAACACCCCCCTGTGTTGCTGATGCATGGTTCAGACGATCCCGTGGTGCCGTTCCAGGCCATGCAGTCGATCGCTGCGCAGTTGCAGCCCGATCAATGTCAGACAGTTCCATTCAAAAACGGCCACACCATCCCTGATGAGACGGTGCAGCCGATCCTGATGTTTATCGAGCGTGTTCTGGAGAACGCCTGATCAAACGAAGGCGTATTCGTACTCCTCCATTTCCTCCCAATCATCGGCGCCAAGCTCGAGCCCCTCGAAGAGCTTGTCTTCACCGATGGAATCAACAATCGTGCGCAATGAGGGGAAGAGGAAATGGTTCTCTTCGGCGTATTGAGCGCTGAACAGACCTTTCTCACCCCAGAAGAAGCGGTCGGTGGTGTGCTCATTGCGGCGCACATTCAGCAACGCCGGAGGCACCAGTCCACCCTCAGCGATGTAACGACGAGCGGCGGTCACGGGCTTGTACTCACCGGTTTCGAGGTGATGGGTTGGCACATGGGCCAGGACCCGCTGACCTGCCAGGCGACGACGGCTAATGCGCTTGCGCTTCTTGGACATGGAAGGGCTCCGGTACGAAAGTGAAGAACGGGGTGGATCGTCAGAACAAACAGGTGCCGTCGGCGCGAAAACGCCAGACGCAAGGGAAGCGTCGGGGCAATTGCAGACACACCACAATCACCGGCAGGACACCAACACCCAAGCGGGAATCAGCGGAGGACACTGCAACCTCTGCTGTAGCTTTGGTTGCGAAGCAATTGCAACCGTTGTGAGAGCTGGCGGGCGTCTGTTCATGGTGAACAGCGCCTCGGTCGATAAGAGGATCTTAAGACTTTTCCCAGATTTTTCAAGTCCCCCTGGCGCAGGCTTGCCCAAGCGCCTGAATTGATCGTCCGGAACTGATGCAGCTCACCGATCGATTCTTCGATTTCACCGATCAACAGCTGGCTGATCTAACCGCCAAAGAAGGCATCCAGCATCTGGGGCTGTACGTCAGTGCGCCACCCAATCAGCAAGGCCCGCCACTGCTGCTGATCCGGCAATGGTCAGCCAATGAACGATCGCTTCCCCCTGCTGACGCAGACCCGAACCTGCGCCTGCCGCACGAGAGTCGGCGCTGGTACCCCCTCCAGGATGCCGGTCTGATCCTGGGAGCCCTGCGCGCGGACCTGGATCCGCAGCGGAGCTGGACGCTGACCCTGGACCAACGGATGCGGCGCAGTGCCGCCGCCATCAGCCACGCCCTGGGGCGTGACCTGGAATGCCTGCAACTTCGCCAGGAACTCAGCCAACAAAACGAGCAGCTGCGCACCCTCGTGCATCAGCTGCGCAATCCACTGGCTGCCCTGCGCACCTACGCCCAACTGCTGCTGCGGCGGCTCGAAGCCGACAGCTCCCACCGTCCACTCGTGGAGGGAATGCTCTCGGAACAACGCCAACTCGGCCAATACATCGACGTGCTCGATGGCCTCGGGCAACAACGTCTCCCCGAACAGGACCCCCTTGGCCCCACCCTGTTGCCCCCCGGGCCTGCCGAAGGTGAGGCCACCATGCAAACCCTGCTGATGCCTCTGCTGGAGCGGGCGGAAGCGACGGCAAGCCTGCAGGGCCGACCCTGGCGGGGACCAGACCTGTGGCCCCAGTGGATTGATCAACCGTCCCAGGACGGAACGATCGCGGAGATCGTCGCCAACCTCCTTGAGAATGCCTTCCGTTACAGCCCAGCGGGCTGCAGCGTGGGGCTGTGCCTGTTGCCCCATGGGCTCTGCGTCTGGGACAACGGGCCGCCGATCCCCCTGGAGGAGCGCGACCTGATTTTCGAGCGGGGAGCACGGGGGTCCACCGGACAGGAGCGGGCGGGCACCGGCCTTGGGCTCGCCCTTGCACGCTCCCTGGCGGAGCAGCAGGGCCGCAAGCTCACGCTCTGCGTGGAGCCTTCCACGATCGCTCCGGATCTGCCCGCTCAGGGCAATGCATTCGTCCTCAGCTGGCCGGCAGGAGCAAGGCCAGACCCAACAACGTGATCATCTCGGTGAGCACAAGAACCGCGCCATAGCTGTCACCGGTGTGCCCCCCCAATCGTCGCCCAAGGCTCTGGGCGACAAGGATCGCCACCACGCCCCCCAGGAGAAGGGGCATGGCCCCCACCCAACCGGCCGAGAGAAGCACCACCAGAAGTGAGGGCAGGGCATCCCAGAGCGGCCTGCCGTGCTCGCGATGAAACGCTGCGGTTCCATCAGCGCGGAGGTAGTCGAAACGTGCCATGGCCCAGAGCGGCGCCACTCGGGCCCAGAACGCCGCCAGGCAGAGCCCGAGCGGGGCCTGCCCCCCCAGCTGGATCAATGCCGCAACCTGTAGCAGCAGCACCATCACGAGAGCCAGCACACCACTGGCGCCCACCCGGCTGTCCTCCATCGCCTCGAGCCGCCGCTCCGCTGGCGCCCCGAGGCCATCCGCCGTGTCGATCAGGCCGTCGTGGTGCAAGCCACCACTGAGCTGGATGCCGAGAGCCACCACGCAAAGGGCACAGGCCGCCGGAGGCCAGGAGAGCCTGGACAGACCAATCCAGAGCAGCCCCTGCAACGCACCGATCAGCAGCCCAATCCAGGGGGCGAAGCGGGCAATGCGCTGAAACGAGGGCTGCGGCCAGGGCCATGCTGGCAGCACCGTGTAGAAGATCCAGGCTCCCGCCAGATCGGAAAGCCAAGGCGGAACGATCCTGGGAATGGCGCTAGGGATGCAAGTCGGCCCTCACCGTAGGGTCAATGCAGGGGCGGATCAGTCGTGTTCGGCTTCGAGATCAACGCGCATTGCGCCAACACATCAGCACGGTGCGGCACCTTTGAGACCCCGCATGGGCCGGTGCACACACCACGCTTCATGCCGGTGGGAACCCTGGCCACCGTCAAGGGCATCAGCACGGAGCAGCTCAGGCGCACGGGAGCCCAGATGGTGCTCTCGAACACCTACCACCTGCACTTGCAACCGGGGGAGGAGATCGTGGCGGCGGCCGGTGGCCTGCACCGGTTTATGGGCTGGAACGGCCCGATGCTCACCGACTCCGGAGGCTTTCAGGTGTTCAGCCTGGGAGACCTGAACAAGATCGATGACCGTGGGGTGGTGTTCCGAAACCCCCGCGATGGACGCACCATCGACATGACCCCGGAACATGCCACCCAGATCCAGATGGCCCTCGGGGCGGATGTGGCCATGGCTTTCGACCAGTGCCCGCCCTATCCGGCGAAGGAGAACGACGTCATCGATGCCTGTCGCCGCACGCATGCCTGGCTCGAGCGCTGCGTCACAGCCCACACCCGCGAGGATCAGGCGCTTTTCGGCATCGTTCAGGGCGGCTGTTTCCCCCATCTGCGGCGGGAGAGTGCCATGGCCGTCGCCTCCTTTGATCTGCCGGGCATTGCCGTCGGTGGCGTCAGCGTTGGTGAGCCCGCTGAGGAGATGCATCGCATCGTGCGGGACATCACGCCCCTGCTTCCTTCACACAAACCGCGCTACCTGATGGGTATCGGCACCCTGCGCGAGATGGCCATTGCCGTGGCCAACGGGATCGACCTGTTCGACTGCGTCCTGCCCACCCGACTCGGCCGTCATGGCACCGCCCTGGTGGGCAGTGAACGTTGGAACCTGCGCAATGCACGCTTCCGACACGACCACACTCCCCTGGATCCGAGCTGCTCCTGCGTGGCCTGCACCGGTCACACCCGGGCCTACCTGCATCACCTGATTCGCAGCGAGGAGCTTCTGGGCCTCACCATGTTGAGCATTCACAACATCACCCATCTGGTGCGTTTCACCTCGGCCATGGCACAAGCGATTCGCGACGGCTGTTTTTCAGAGGATTTCGCTCCCTGGGAGCCAGACTCGCCAGCCCATCACACGTGGTAGCGTCCAGCCCAACGCCTTTTTGATGCAAGGGATGGCCGCCTTCACCCTCGACCTGCTGGCACAGCTGCCCGAGGCCTATCAGGCCTTCTCTCCGCTGATCGACATTCTCCCGTTGATCCCAGTCTTCTTCCTGCTCCTTGCCTTCGTTTGGCAGGCCTCTGTGGGTTTCCGCTGAAGCCTCAGCCCAACCGGATCACCTTCAAAGCAAACGCTGGCAGCGACAGCATGCGTCGCCAGCGTGACGGCTCCTGAATGAGCCGATACAGCCACTCAAGCCGCATCCGGCACATCCAACCGGGGGCACGTCTTTTGGTGCCAGCCCAGACGTCAAAACTGCCGCCGACACCCATCCACAATCCATGCTGATCGGCCGCCACGCGTTCGGACCAGGTTTCCTGGCGCGGCACCCCCAGGGCCACCAGAACGAGATCAGGCTTCAACGCCCTGAGCTGAGCTTCAACGCCCGGCCAGGCCTCGGGAGCTTGATAACCATCCACCGCGAGAGCAAGGTCCAGACCACGGATGCGTTGCGGCAACTCCGCACGCAGCGTTGCCATCACCTCAGGTGATGCACCCACCAATGCCACACGCCATTGGTGGTGTGCGGCGTACTCCAGCAAGGTCCAGGCCAGTTCGATGCCCGCTGTTTTAACAACCCGGATCTGCTGACGGCCCAGGGCCCAGACCACTCCCGCACCATCAGGGATCACCAGATCAGCCGTTGCGATCGCCTGCCCCAAGGCTGCATCGGCCCGGGCCGACATCGTCATCTCAGCGTTGAGGGTGACGATGCGTCCGCCGCCCCGGGCATGCAGACCGAGTGCAGCAGCACAGACATCACGGCAAGCATCCACAGGCACGCCGAGCACCTGGCAGCGACGACGGTCGTCGGGAGCAGTGCTAACAGAGTCCATGGCCATGGGGCTGCGTTGGAGAATTTAGGGGCGGTAATGGATGAGGGCATGGTTGTGACGACGACGGAAACCCTTCCGCAGAACCACGCCACGACCCTTCAGCGTCTGGATCAATCCATCCAACGGGTGGTTCTCGATCGGCAGGACCCGATCAGCGGCCTGCTCCCCGCCAGCACCGCTCACACCATCCATGGCAACTACGGCGATGCCTGGGTGCGGGACTGCGTCTATTCGGTGCAGTGTGTTTGGGGACTGGCCCTGGCCCACCGCCGTCAGCAGGGGCAGAACAGCCTGCGCGCCTGGGAGCTGGAGCAGCGGGTGGTGGCCCTCATGCGCGGCCTGATGCGCTCGATGATGCGCCAGTCCGAGAAGGTGGAGCGCTTCAAAGAGAGCCTTAACCCCCTCGACGCCCTTCACGCCAAATACGACAGTTGCACCGGCGAGCCGGTGGTGGCCGACGACGCCTGGGGGCATCTCCAACTCGATGCCACCTCCCTGTTTCTGCTGCAGCTGGCGCAGTTGACCAAGGGCGGCTGCGCGGTGGTGCAAAGCCGTGATGAAGTGGATTTCCTCCAAAACCTGGTGCACTACATCGCCAGGGCCTACCGCACTCCCGACTACGGGATCTGGGAACGGGGCGACAAAGGCAACCATGGTTTACCGGAGCGCAATGCCAGCTCCATCGGCATGGCCAAAGCCGCCCTGGAGGCCATGGATGGGCTTGACCTCTACGGCCCCCATGGCGACGGCAGCTGCATCCTGCTGATTCCCCAAGGGGCCATCGTGCGCCTCCGTCGCGCCCTGCAAGGGCTCCTGCCGCGGGAATCCGCCAGCAAGGAAGCAGACAGTGCCTGCCTCTCAGTGATTGGTTATCCCGCCTGGGCCGTGGAAGATGCCGCCCTGGTGGAGCGCACCGGCCGGCGGATTCGACGGGAACTCGGCGGGGCTTATGGCTACAAACGCTTCCTACGGGATGGTCACCAGACGGCGGTGGAAGACGTCAACCGCCTGCACTACGAACCAGAGGAGCTCGCCGCCTTTGAAGGAATCGAGTCGGAGTGGCCGTTGTTTCTGGCCTTCGAACTGGTGACCGCATGCTGCGAAAGACGCTGGGAGGAGGCCCGGCGCCTGCACAGCCAGCTCAAGACCCTGGCCGTTGAACAGGACGGGGAACGTCTCTACCCCGAGCTTTATCAGGTTCCGGCCAGTGCTGTCGATCAGGAACGGCTCAATCCAGGCAGCCAAGAGCGGGTGGCCAACACCAACCTGCCGCTGATCTGGACCCAGAGCCTGGTGTGGCTTGGGGAAATGCTGCTGGACGATCTGATCCGTCCCGAGGACATTGACCCCTGTGGACGCAGGGAGCCGCAGTCGCTCGGCGCCGACACTGTTCTTGTGGCAATGGCTGCGGAGACGGATGACGTGCGCCAGGCACTGCTGGCTGCAGAGGTGCCGATCGACCCAACCTCAATGATTTCCGTGCAGTCGTCCGACGAGCTGAAGCAACGGTTGAAAGCCGCCGGCACCAATCCGCGGCTTGAGCTCACCGGGCGCCCCGGGCACCGGGTGGAAACCGAGGACACGGCTCGGGTCTACCGCCAGGACGGCGCCATCAGTGTGTTCACCCCGTCCGTGCTGGAAGACGTCAGCAGCTATCTGGCCGATGACCCGGAGGAACTGGTGGAAACCGTTGTGGACGAACTGCATCTGCTGCAACGGCACTGGCGCGGCATGGGACGTCCCCTACTGGTGATCCCCATTCGCGACGCAGCCCTCCTGCAGCACCGCGACGTCATCCTCAAACTGGCCCGGCAACTCGGCAGCGGCGTCATTGAAAGCATCCACGTCCGCTTGGGCTGCCTCAGTGAACTGGTGGATCAGGCGCAGGAGGTGCAGCTGCCGCCGCTCCAACAGAAACCGGTTCCATGCTCCGAGCCAGCCAAGCCACTTCTGCGCGACGCCACCGATCTGCGGGATCTGACCGCCGCAGAGGAGCAGGAGCTGGATGACACACCGATCGAACAATTGAGCCAGCGCCTCTGGAACAGTGCGCTGCTGCATGAACAGGCGGAAGTGCTCGAGTTGCTGCAACGGCGTCTTGGCCCCCAGGGGATTCAACGCAGCCCCGAGGGCCATCCGGTGGCCCTGCGCACCCTGCTTGAGGAGGTCTATCAACGGGGCTTGCGTTGTGAAGACTGGAATGTGGTGCGGCGCTGTGCTGGCGCCATGGGAATGGTGCATCCCCAACTCGAAGATGCCCTCACCGATCTTCTCGTTCGCCAGAAACAGGTGGTGGTGGGGCGCAACTACACCGGCGACTCCCGGCTGCGTCAGCCGATGGACAGTGCCGCCATCGCCGAGCGGATTGAAACCACCAGCGGAATCGACGGCCGTGAACGCATGGTCGAACAGGAACTCCTGCTCGCCCTTGACAGCGTGGCGCGGCGGGAGCCAGCGCTGCTGAAGGGGAGCCTCACCCTGCAGCTGGGGCAGCTGATGCTGCTGCTGACATCAGAGCTGGCCGTGGAGAAAACGCTCAGTCAGGACGAAGCCTTTGAAGCCCTCTGCAGCGAAGCACCCCACGCGATTCGCAAGCGCTTGCGCGCCGTGCTCGCCGATGTGGACCATGCAAGAGCAGCCCTACAACGCGGCGAACAGCTGCACGTGAGCGGCCGGGTGCAGTGGTCAGTGCCTGACCCGTTGGAGGAAACACCGGGTGGTGGGGACTGGCTTCAACACCGCATCCGCCTGGGTTCCTTCCAGAAAGTTCCCCGCGATTTCTATGCCGGGATCTGGTCGCTGCTGCAGCACTGCCGCGGCCTGGTGATTGGCGACAAGCTGGAGCGGCGCAATCGCCTTAACAGCAGCCTCATCCTCGAGAAGACGCCAGGGGAGCGCAATTTCGCCGCCCAGGTCGACCATTTGCTCAGTCGGATCAAGGCACCGGAATACCGCCAACTGTGCAGCGAATGCCTGCTTTCGCTGATGGCCTTTGTCGAAGCCAATCCAGAGGTGCGCTTCGAGGATGACCTGGCCCTCGACGTGGTGATCGGTCATGCCGTCAGGGTGGGCTGGCAGCAGAGCCATCCCTCTCTTCCTCCAGAGAACTACCCGCAACACAAGGCCCAGGCCTGGGGGCAGTTTTATCGGTCCTCACCCGGTGACTGCCGTCGCTGGCAGGTCACGGCGTTGCGGGAACTGGCCGAAGAGCAGGGGCTGGTGTAATCCCAGTGAAAGCCCTCAGATCGGTGCGCACAGGGGCGCTCCCGTATCCGGGTGTTCAACGGCCTGCTCGATCAGGTCTGCCAGCTTGAGAGCCCGCGAGGCCTGAAGACCATCCACCGCAGGGGTCTCGCGGCCGCGAACGCACTGCAGAAAGTGCTCGAGCTCGGCATAGAGCGGTTCGATCGAGGTGGTGCTCACCTCCTCGATGAAGCCATCATTCCGATACAGCAGCTCGCCGTGATCAGCTGAATACCACTCGTGGGCCCGGCGATGAATGTGCAGGGTGTGGTTGAGAAAATCCGTCTCCACCAGGCTGGAGCGGCAGTGGGCACTGAGGCTGCGGATTTTGCGGTGACTCATCTTGCTGGCCGTCAGGCTGGCCACCACGCCGTTCTCAAAGCCCAACGTGGCATTGACGTAATCGATCGGGCCCTCGGCGCTGCGACCGCCGGCAGCGGCAAGCCGCACCACGGGAGCCTTGGCCAGTTCCAGCACAAGGTCGATGTCGTGGATCATCAGATCCAGCACAACGGAGACGTCATTGGCCCGATCGGAGTGGGGGCTGTGGCGACGCCCCTCAAGGACCACCACCTCTTCGTTCGCCACCACCTTGGTGAGCTCACGGAACGCGGGGTTGAAGCGCTCAATGTGACCCACCTGCAGCAGCCGACCCGCCGCTGATGCGGCCTCGATCAACGCAGTGGCCTCGTCCTGACTTGCCGCAATTGGCTTTTCGATCAGAACGTGCACCCCCGCACGAAGACAGGCCAGACCGACGGGGTGGTGCAAAAGGGTGGGAACGGCAATGCAAACGGCCTCCACCTCGGAGAGCATCGCGTTGTAGTCCGCAAACCAACGGCAGCCGAATTGCTCGGTGGCGAGCTTTCCGCGCTCGGCATCGGGGTCCGCGACCCCCACCAGATCGGCATCCCGCAGAAGACTGAGCACCCGGGCGTGGTGCCAGCCCATGTTGCCGATGCCAATCACCCCGACCTTGACTGGGACCATGGGGTCGGGAGACATCAGCACGGGCGGTCGATTGGGGGAAGACTATCGGCCTTCAGTCGGAATCATCCTCTGAACTGGGGAGAACGAGCCGGACCCGCTCGATCCGCGGCCCTGCCATGGCCGTGATCTCGAACTGCAGGCCGTTGAAATGCAGCGCTTCCCCGGCGGATGGAATGTGCTGCAGACGCTCCAGCAGAAACCCCGCCAAGGTGTGATGGTCATCCGCCTCAGGCAGGTCGAGGTCGAGCTGACGATTCAGCTCAAAGATCTCCAGATCTCCAGCCACCAGCCAGGCACCAGGGCAATCCTTCTCTTCCAGCAGATCCGGTTCATCGGTCTCACCCGGATCCTCATCACCAACGATTTCTCCGGTGAGATCCGCTGCCGTCACCAGCCCCTCGGTGCCGCCGTGCTCATCCACCACCAGCAGGAGCGGCTGACCGCTGCGGATCATCGGCAGCAGTTCCGCCAGGGTGCAGGTTTCCAGCACGGGCACCGCCGGCTGGAGATAGGGCTCGAGCAGCGAATCCGCCTGGAGCTCTCCCCGTGCGATCGGTTCGGCCATCTGGCGCAGATCCAGCACACCGCGCACGTCATCCAACGACTGACCAATCACTGGGAAGCGCGCATGACGGGTGTGATGCACGGCTTCCATCATTTCGGCGAAACGGACCGTGGCCGGCAAGGTGACCATCCCGGAACGCGGCACCATCACCTCCCGCACCTGGGTGTCCCGCAGGGCAAAGACCCCCTCCAGGATGTTTTTCTCATCGGGGAACAACCCCGTGACCCGTCCAGACTCCACAAGGGTTTCCAGCTCACCAGCGGAAAGGGCTGGCACCAGCACATCCCATTGGGGAGCCAGGCCCAGCAGGCGCATCAACAGGCCCGCCAGCGCCTCAAGCAGATTGAGGAGTGGGGCCAGGCAGCGCATCACAACCTCCAGCAGCGGTACCAGGCGAAGCGCCGAGGATTCCGGACGGTTCAACACCCAGGCCTTGGGCAGCAAACCAGCCACCAGCGTGGCCAGCAACACGATGCTGAGGAACAAGCCTGTGTCGCGCCAAGCGACACCCACGGACCCATCCGACCAGAGCCGCCCCCCGAGACCACGGCCAGCCCAGCCAAGGGCCACCAGAGCAAGGGTTGCACCCAGTTGAGACACCAGCAGAGCACGCCGCAGGCGTCGCTGAAGACGCTGGATGGAACGGGCCCCGGCCTGCTCTTCCTCAACGAGCACTTCAACGCGACTGGGGCGTAGCCGCAGCAGGGCCACCTCTGCAGCCGCGAAGAAGGCCGGCAGAACCAGCAGAACAGCCAGCAGAAGAAGCCGCATCAACAGGGGGGAATGGGGGTCGCGAGGATCGAACTCGCCTTAGGCGAATTATGAGTTCGCTGCATTCACCAGATTGCTAGACCCCCATGGTGAGAGTGTTACCACAGGGGAGTCATGCCAGGGAAGTGATCGCTTGAAGGCGCATCCGGCACGGCTTCGATGGTCTCGGTGGCCGCCAGGCTGCCGTTGAAACCGCTTGAAATATCCATGGTTCGCATCGGCAACGGCGGACTCTGCTCCTCCAGCAGAGCTCCCGTCGTGTTCTGAAGTGCAGACCCATCCCAGATCAGCGTCTGGTCAGGGAAGCCGAATCCCATGACCCGATTCCCCTCGATACCGCCAACTGCAATCCCCAGAAAATCTGTTAATTGATGCAGGGGGTCCACGCCCTGGGCCATGGGCGAGGTCCAGTTGTAGAAGCGACGGTTGACCAGCTCACTGGTGGTCTCCGTGGGGTGGCACACCGTGACTTCGACGGGAGCACCACCACTACCGGGCATAGGCGCCTCAACACTGGTGGTGCAGACCAACGGACCCGCCAACACCGATGGGCCGGCAAGCAGAAGCAGGCTCGAACCAAAGAACAACCGCAGCAGCACCGGATGAATCAGCTCTAAGCGCAAACTAAGGACATCTGCGAAGCGCGGCCAGCCCCATGCCTGAATCGTCGAGTGTCCCGACTGAGCGGGAGCAACTGCTGAACCGTCTGGCCACCCTGGCCTACCGACGCGGAGACTTCACCCTGGCTTCAGGCCGCAAGAGCGAGCACTACGTGAACTGCAAACCCGTGAGCCTGAGCGGTTCCGGTCTGGCGCTGATCAGCCGGGCGATGCTCACCCACGTGGAGGCCGATGCGCTGGCCGTGGCTGGTCTCACCCTCGGAGCAGACCCACTGGTGAGCGGTGTTGCCATGGCCGCCGCCGATCGAGGTCGGGAGCTTGATGCGCTGATCGTGCGCAAGGAAGCCAAAGGCCACGGCACCGGTGCCTGGCTGGAGGGTCCGCTCCCTGCCCCCGGGGCACGCATCACCGTGCTGGAAGACGTTGTCACCACAGGAGGCTCATCCCTCAAGGCGGTTCGGCAGCTGCGCGACGCCGGCTACAAAGTGGAGCGGGTCGTCACCATCGTCGACCGGGAAGAAGGAGGTGACGCTGCGATGACGGCTGAAAATCTTGAACTGATCAGCCTTTTCAAGCTGTCTGAAATCGCCGCCTTCACGCCGGCATGAGCAAGTTGTTTTGGGACGCCCAGGTTCCCTGGCTGCGCTTGAACGGCAGCGGAGCACGCCAGTTTCTTCAGGGGCAGACCAGTGCTGACCTCAACGCACTCCAATCCGGGGATCTGCTTCAGACCTGCTGGCTGACCGCAACGGGACGCTTGCGGGCCGTGCTGGAACTTCGTTTCGATGCAGAGGGTGCCGATGTGATCGTTCTGGCGGGAGAGGCCTCTGCCGTTCACGCTGGATTCGATCAGGTGATCTTTCCAGCCGATCGGGTTCGCCTCCAACCCCTGGGCCAGTTGCGCCGACTGCAGTGGCTCGAACCCATGGCTGCAGCCGTGTGGTGCGATCCGGATGCGGCCCTGCCGGAGCCCTGGGCATCAGGGGAAGCAGCCAGCGCGACGGCTCTGGAGCAATGGCGGCTTCAAAGCGGATTCCCCCCGGGACCCGGTGAACTCAATGGCGAGACCAACCCCCTGGAGCTTGGGCTTATCGCTCAGGTCAGCACAGAGAAAGGCTGCTACCTCGGCCAGGAGACCATGGCCAAACTCATCGGCCAGGCAGGGGTGAAGCAACAGCTGCGCTGTTGGAGCTGCCCCAGTCCGTTAGCGGCCGCCGCCAAGCTCACGCTGGATGGCGAGCGAGCCGGGGTGATCACCAGTGCGCTCGAACGCGATGGCACTTGGCTTGGGCTGGCCCTGGTGCGCCGCCAGTGCCTGGCCAGTCCAACGCTGGAAGGTCCCAACGCAGAACAGCTCCAGATCCGTCAACCTGAGGCGTTTCAGGATCCCGACGCCTGATCCTGTTCAAGCAACCAGTCTGCTACGGCCCAGGTGGCCAGGCAGTCGTCGCGGTTGTAATCGAAGATCCAGCGCAGCCCGTGCCTGGTGCCGCGTCGATCGGGCCCCTCCCCCTGCCACTGCCGCCACCAGAGCAGGGCCCTGGCCCCATCCGCACCCGCCTGACTCCATTGGAACCCCTGCCAAACAGCCACGGCCTTGAGGCCATAACTGGCCAGGGGTAGGCGCCAGTGATGTCTGACCCGGGCATGCACATCCACCAACCGCTGACGAAGCTGCAGCACCTCGGCCTCGGCAGCACCCTGCCGCTCAGCCATACGCCTTAAGGCCAGGCTTTCTGTCTCCCCGTAGTGGAGGATCGGCCAACCCCGATAGCGGTTCAACAACCGTTGCAAACGGAGCCAGCAACGTGCTTCACCATGCTCCGCCAGAGCCAGGATCGGGTGATACGCCACGGATGCCAGATCCCAGTTTCCGCTTTTGGTTCTGGGCAACACCAGAAAACCGTGAAGGAAGTCGTGACGGGCGTCGGGATCGGATTCGATGTCGTAGAGCAGCACACCAGGACAGTCCTGCAGTTCCGGCAGTACCGCTGAGGCATCCAAACGCTCCACCCGTCCATCCCGCTGCGCCCGGGCCTGAGCCACCAGGGATGCGGCCACCTCACCATGCTGATCCCCAAAACGCTGCAGCTGCTCGGCGAGCTGCAACGGATCAGCCGCGGCCAGATCGGACAAGCCGCGAATCCCAAGCTCCAGCAACATCTCGCGCCGCTTGGCCCCGATGCCGCTGACCTCGCTCAGATGCCCTTCCTCCGCCGCAACGGCATTGCAGGCGACACGCCAGCTGCAAAGTGAGCACTTGCGCCGGTCAGCGGCCAGCGGAGGAGGAACCGGGCGCTCGAGGTCAGAGCGCAGTTTGCGGAGCCCCTCCGACAGCTGTCGGCGCAGACCACTGGAGAGATGCAGCCGCTCCTGTTCCAGGCGCCGGCCACCACCGCCGAGCACCAGCATCGAGGGAACGTCCCCCTGCTGATGCTGCTCAAGCAACAGGGCCATCAGCGCCAGCGGCAGCTGATGTTCCCGGGTGGTGCGGCGGCCCTGACGGGCCAGCACCGGTTGATAGGCGAAGTCACCCCAGCGGCTCTGCCCCTTGACCCGCCGCAGCAGTGGAGGGTGTGCCTCCAACGGCTCACCGGATGGGCCAAGCCCCTTCAGGCGCAGACCCACCACGGCCTCGGCTCCGGCAGCACAGGCAGCGATGCCATGGCCAGGCTTGCGGGGGAGCAAGGCCACAAAACAGCGCTGCTGGTCGTCCAGCAGGAGATTGCGATGGGCCGTCCAACGCCGCTCGGCAGGATTCCCGTGGCGATCGAGCCAGGCCTTGCGACGGCAACGCAGCCAACTGCGCAGCAACCGGTCGGTGAGAGCGTTGTCGGCAGCCGGGGTGTCACCCATCCGCCGACCCTACGGCTGCCAGCTGCTAGATCCACTGAAGTGCAGGCTGTGCCATGGCATCGGCTCCCCTCCCTTTGAGTCCAGCTCCGATCAAGTTCGGCACCGATGGCTGGCGCGGGATCACCGGCGTCGACATCACTGTTGAGCGGTTGTTGCCCGTTGCCGCTGCCGCAGCTCAGGAGCTCGCCCATCGCGCCCCCGAAGGTCTCAACAGCCGAACGGTGGTGATCGGTTACGACCGGCGCTTTCTGGCTCCAGAACTGGCGGAAGCCATCGCGGCCGCTGTGCGGGGTTGTGAACTGGAACCCCTGCTCACCGACACCGCTGTGCCCACGCCGGCCTGCAGCTGGGCCGTGGTGGAGCGCAAAGCCCTGGGAGCGTTGGTGATCACCGCCAGCCACAACCCACCGGAATGGCTGGGGCTGAAGATCAAAGGACCCTTTGGTGGATCGGTCGAGGGAGACTTCACGGCCGCAGTCGAACGACGTCTGGCGGCCGGCGGCATCACGGCACCGATCAAGGCGGAAGTCCCCCGGTTTGATGGGCGCGGCGAGCATCTGGAAGGGCTGCGCCGCAAGTTGGACCTCAGTGCCCTGGTTGATGGCCTCAAGGCCATCAACCTCAAGGTGATCGTCGATCCGATGCATGGATCAGCCGCCGGCTGTGTGACGGAGCTGCTCGGCCCTGAAGCCGCTGGCGTTGTGGAAGAGATCCGCAGCGAACGTGATCCCTTGTTTGGTGGTCATCCACCGGAACCCCTGGCGCCCTACCTCGGGGCGTTGATCGCGGCCGTGAAAGCCTCAACGGCCGCCGGAACTCCTGCGGTGGGATTGGTGTTCGACGGCGATGGTGACCGCATCGCTGCCGTGGATGAAACCGGCCGGTTCTGCAGCACCCAGCTGCTGATGCCCCTGTTGATCGATCACCTGGCACGAGCCCGCCAGCTGCCGGGCACCGTGGTCAAAACCGTGAGCGGCTCGGATCTGATGCGGCTGGTGGCGGAGGCCCAGGGACGCAAGGTTCTGGAGCTCGCGGTGGGCTTCAAGTACATCGCCGCAGAGATGCTGGCCGGGGATGTGCTGATCGGCGGAGAGGAATCCGGTGGCGTGGGCTTCGGCATGCACCTGCCCGAGCGGGACGCCCTGTTCGCGGCGATGCTGGTGCTGGAAGCCCTAGTGGAAGGAAAGCAACCCCTGGGTGCGCGTCTGGATGCACTCCAGCAACAACATGGAGGCAGCAGTCACTACGACCGACTCGACCTGCGCCTGGCCGACATGGAGGCACGCCGACGGCTCGAGACGCTGCTGGACCAGAGCACGCCCTCGAGCGTCGCCGGCGCAGACGTGCTGGAGGTGATCAGCACCGACGGGATTAAACTGAGGATGGGGCCGAACCACTGGCTGATGCTGCGCTTCTCCGGCACGGAACCGCTGCTGCGGCTCTACTGCGAAGGGCCGGATGCCGAGCGGGTGAACGAGGTGCTCGCCTGGGCCCGACAGTTTGCGGAGGCCGCATGAAGACCCTTGTGATCGCGAGCGGCAACGCCGGCAAGATTCGTGAATTCCAGGGTCTGCTGCAGGCCCTGCCCGTCAGCGTGCAACCCCAGCCAGAAGGCCTGGAGGTGGAGGAGACGGGCACCACCTTTGCCGCCAATGCCCGGCTCAAGGCTCAGGCGGTTGCCGCCGCCACAGGGGAATGGGCCCTGGCCGACGATTCAGGCCTCAGCGTTGATGCGCTTGATGGCGCTCCGGGGGTTCATTCCGCCCGCTACGCCCCCACCGACCCGGAACGCATTGCCCGGCTGCTGAAGGCCCTGAACGGCTCAGACCAACGCCAGGCCTATTTCTGCGCCGCGCTCTGTGTCGCCGCCCCAGACGGCACGATCCTGCTGGAGGTGGAAGGCCGCTGCGACGGCTTGATCACGGCCGCACCCCGGGGAGATCAGGGGTTCGGCTACGACCCGATCTTCGAAGTTGCTGGAACCGGCCGCACCTTCGCGGAGATGCCGTTGGCGGAGAAAAAGCAGCACGGCCACCGCGGCAAAGCCTTCAGCCTCCTGGAACCCAAGTTGCGCCAGTTGCTCGAAGCAAGCTGAAGAAGAACCACGGATACAAAGGCTCTCGGGGCATGGTCTGTACGGTGAGGCCTGCCGCTGACGAGGTCCATGGCCATCGCCATGACCACGGGTTACAGCGCGCAGACCGAGGGCGCTCTTCTGTGCATCGAAGCCGCCTCGGACTGGGCCCTGACTTGTGTGAATCAACTGGCTGTCGCTGACAGCCATGTCCTGATCGATTACGGAGCTGCCGACGGCGGCACCGCCGTTGGGCTCTGGAACCAGGTGCTAGATCGCCTGCACGCCAACCAGCCGACGGCGCACCTGACGCTGATCGGCAACGACCTGCCGAGCAACGACAACATCGCTCTGGCCAACAACCTGGCCCTGCAGATCCCCCGGGATCCGAAGCCAACGGTGCTGGTGAGTGCCCGCAGCTTCTACGAGCCCTCCGTGGCGCCGAACTCGGTGAGCTTAGGTTTTTCTGCCACGGCCATGCACTGGCTGAGCGCCTCCCCCGGCCCCCTGAACAGCCACACCCATGTGCTGGCGTCCGGTGATGCCGACGCACTTCAGCGCTTCACCGCCCAGGCGATGAAGGACTGGAACTACATCCTCGAGCTGCGCAGCCGCGAACTGAAAGTGGGCGGGCGCCTGCTGACGGTGAACCTCTCCCGTGATGAAGCAGGGCTCTATCTCGGCCACAACGGCGGCGAAACCCGCAACGTGCACGACCAGCTGCACCAGATCTGGCGGGGCATGACCGAGGAAGGCCTGATCAGCCAGGAGCAGTACCAACAAGGCACGGTTCTGAACTTCTACAAGTCCCCCGAGGAGTTCATGGCTCCGCTGAAGGACGAGAGCAGCGCCGCCTACCGCAACGGCCTGCGGCTGGTGGACGAGCGCACCGTTTACGTGAAGTGCCCTTACCGACGCCGCTGGAACGAGAGCGGTGACACGGCGACTTTCGCCGCCGGATTGATGGCGACGATCCGCAGCTGGAGCCGCCACAGCTTCGCCAGTGCTGCCGGCGACACCGCAGCAGACACGGTGTTCGAGCGGCTGCAGCAGCGCATCGCCGAAGCCCCCAGCGAATGGAGCCTCGACTACGTCGAACACCACCAGATGATGGAGAAGGTGGCCTGATGAGCAGCGGCAAGAAAACAGCGCCGACCGTGTCGGTGCTGGCGGAACACGTCTCCGATCACCTCTCGGTGTTCGTGGTGGCGGAAGACACCGATGCCAAGCGCCCCGCCAACGGAGGCCTGCGGGTGCTCAATTACCCCAGCGACGAGGCCTGCATCGCAGACGGCCAGCGACTGGCGGGGTTGATGACCCACAAGCACGATCTTTACGGCACCGGTTTCGCCGGGGGCAAGATCGTTGCCCGGGCCGCTGAGCCCGATGCCGTCAAGGATGAGCTGATCAGCGTCACCGCTGAGCTGCTGGAGTCGCTTGACGGCGCGATGATCACTGGCTGCGATCTCAACACCAGCCTGAAGGACATGGAGCGTCTGACGGCGCTCACCCCCCATGTGCTGGCGGCGGTCGGCAGCCCTGTGGACGCCAGTGCCGCCACCGCTCACGGCACCCTCGGTGCTGTGGAGGCCGTTCTGGACAAGGACCTCAACGACGCCCGCCCCGGCAGGGCCCTCGTGCACGGCTGCGGTGCCGTTGGTGGCACCGTTGCCCGCCATCTCGTCGAGCACGGTTGGACCGTTTTCACCGTGGATCTGGACCGCGAGAAAGCCAGTTTTCCCGGCGCAACGCCGCTGCCGGAGAGCTGCGCTTGGTGGGAACTGAACCTCGACCTGCTGCTGCCCTGCTCGATCTCCGGGTTGATCAACGCCGAAATGGCGACGGCGCTGAAAACCCCCGCCGTGGTGCCTGCCGCCAATGCCCCCTTCCAGCAACCCCAATTGGCGGATGACCTGCGTCGCCGCGGTGTGCGGGTGCTGCCGGACCCCCTGGTGAAGGCAGGAGCTGTAATCGCCGACTCAATCGAGCGGTTCTCCCCCGACGCCTGGAAAGACGCTGGTGCCAAGGACGTCTATGCCTTCGTTCGCGATGAGGTGCGCCGACGGGCCAGCGAGTATCTGAATCAGCGCGAACAGGGCCTGTCTGTGGGTGCAGCCCTTGAGGAGGTGGCTGCAACACCCTCCACCGAGCCCATCGGCCTCAGCTTTGGAGAAAGCGAATGAGCACACCAGCGTCCCTGCCCAGCCGGGCAGCCGTCGTGATTGTTGGCGGCGGCATGGCCGGCCTCAGCTGCGCTGCATCCCTGGCCCGCCGTGGCGTGCGCGATGTGGTGCTGCTGGAAGCTCAGACTCTGGCCCACGCCAAAGCCAGCAGCTATGGCGAAACCCGGATGTTCCGGGAGATGTATTCCGACCCGGTGCTCTGCCGTCTCGCCCAGGAGGCCAACCGTCTCTGGCGCGAGGAAGAAAACCACGCCGGTCAGCAACTGCGGGAGACCCACGGCCTGCTCTTTTACGGCGAAAGCTGGGATGAAGAGACGATCGAGGGGTCGATCCCTGGGGCCCGACGGGTCATGGACGATCAGGGCATCCCCTATGAGGCCCTCAACGCCGACCAGATCGCGGCCCGTTTCCCGCTGAAGCCGAAGCCGAGCTTCACCGGACTGTTCGAGCCCACCGCCGGCGCCGTGCGCAGCGACAGGGTCGTGGCCCACTGGATCAACACCGCCCGCAATGCCGGCCATCAGCTGATCGAGCACTGCCCCGTAGCGGGCCTCGATGCCGATGGCGGTGGCGTCACCCTGGAGAGCGGCGAACACATCGCCGCCGGACAGCTGGTGGTGGCCTGCGGGATCTGGAGCCAGCTGTTACTGGCCCCTCTGGGCCTCTCACCCAAACTGGAGGTATGGCCCATGCTCTGGGCTCACTACACGGTCGACCCGGCACTGGCCGATCGCTACCCCCAGTGGTTCTGCTTCCAGCAGGAACGCGACGATGACGGTGGCCTCTACTACGGATTCCCCGTCCTCAGCCAAACGGCGGATGGCCGCCCCCGGATCAAGGCGGGCATCGACTGGGCTCCGCGGGAGCTGCGCGTCGCCGAACCCAACGCCATGGTGACCGAGCCACCCGCTCGCCTGGTGGAGCTGCTCGACACCTTCCTGTTCAACGAACTGGAGGGTGTGCAGGAGCGGGTGGAGACCGTAATCAGCCCTTACTCCATGGCCAGCGACGTGAACTTCGTGCTGGACCGGCTCACCCCGAAGCTGAGCCTGTTCGCAGGAGGCTCCGGCCAGGCCTTCAAGTTCGCCCCCCTGATCGGTGATTCCCTGGCACGCCTCGCCAGTGGAGAACAACCAGCGGTGGATCTCTCCTGCTGGAGCCACCAACGCGCCGCCGTCCGCGCCTGACCCCTCACCCCTCATCCAATGTCTGACACCCCCGCGAACCAGCGCTCCTGGTGGCGCCAGCCCCCCATCTGGGTGGGTGCTGCTCCACTGCTGATCTTTCTGCTGGTGTCGGCCATCGACCTGGCGCTGGCCAAGCAATTCACCGACAACGGCAAAGCCGTGATCAGTGATGCCCTCGGCGGGGTCTGGCAGTGGATGGTGGTGCTGTTGTTTCTGATCGCGCTGATCCTGGCCATCAGCCCAGTCGGCAAACTCCGGCTTGGAGGCGCGGAGAGCAAGCCCAGTCTCAAATTCTTCGACTGGTGCGCAGTGCTGATCTGCACCCTGCTGGCGGGGGGTGGTGTGTTCTGGTCGGCAGCCGAACCGCTGTATCACTTCCAGACCCCATCACCGGTGTTTGCGGGGGTCGAGGGCAGCACAGCCGCAGCGGTGGATCCCGCCCTGGCGGTGAGTTTTCTGCATTGGGGCTTCCTCGCCTGGGCCCTGGTGGCCACCACCACCACGATCACCTTCTCGATCCTGGAGCGACGCGGTGAACCCCTGCGTCCCCGCTCACTGCTGGTGAACATCGTGCCGCGCAGCTGGGTGGATGGTCCGCTCGGTCACCTGGCGGATGGGTTGTCTGTGGTGGCCGCAATCGCCGGCACGGTTGGCCCCTTGGGTTTCCTCTCGCTGCAGCTCAGCAATGCCGCAGGGCAACTGCCCTGGCTCAGCGACAGTGCCGGCTTGCAATCCCTGGTGGTGGTGCTGCTGACCGCCGTCTTCGCGACCTCCACCGTTAGCGGCATTCAAAAAGGCATCAAGTGGCTGTCGGAGCTCAATGTGTGGCTCACCCTGGCCATGGCGGCGGGCCTACTGCTTTTAGGCCCGGGCCTCTGGCTGATGCAGCACTTCTTCAGCGGCTTCATCACCTACCTGATCCACCTGCCGCAGATGGCCCTCACTCCCAATGCCGTGCCGGCGAACTGGGTGAACGGCTGGACGGTGTTCTACTGGGGCTGGTTCCTCGGCTATGCGCCCTTGATGGGGCTGTTCACCGCCGGCGTCAGCCGCGGCCGCAGCATTCGTGAACTGGTGCTGGCGGTGGCCATCCTCTGCCCGATCGTGACCAACCTTTGGTTCACCCTGCTGGGGGGCACCGGATTGCATCTCGAATTGGCGGGGGGCGGAATCAGCGAAGCCCTGGCCCAGAGCGGAGCCGCCGCTGCCCTGCTCACGATCCTCAGCCAACTCCCCCTGGCCGGTCTGCTGATTCCGATCGGCCTGGTGCTGGTGGTGCTATTCATGTGCACCAGCGCCGACTCAATGAGTTACGCCGCGGCCATGGTGGTGAGCGGCCGCAACGAGCCCCCTGCTCTGCTGCGCCTGTTCTGGGCCTTGATGATCGGCAGCCTCACCTTGGTGCTGCTACGCATCGGCTCGGGCCTAGGGGACAGCACCTCCATCGATGCCCTGCAGGCCTTCATCGTGATCACCGCGGTGCCGGTCACCCCCTTGGTGCTGGCCACCCTCTGGAGCGCGCCAAGGCTGGCCTGGAGGGAAGCCAAGCGCGAAGGACTCAGCTAATCAGCTGATGGGTGCCCAGCTCCCGTGCAGGCCATGGGGGACGGCCAACGGCAGCTCAAGCACCGCCACCTCCGACAGATCACGGGCGTTGAGGATCACCAGATCGGATGCGGCCCGGGCCCCGTTCCACACCAGATCGAGCACCCAGCCGTCGTCCTCCGCCTCAGCACCGGGACGACGCACCATCAACGGCTCACTCACAAAGCCCCTGGGCGCCGCACTCCAGGTGTGGGTCTCCCCGGAATCCAGATCAAGTTTCTGGATGGCCTGCAACGGATCGTTGCCCCTCTCCCGCTCCGCCACCGCCATCCAGGCGAAACGGGCGCTGAGGCCCTGACGCTCGGGATTGACCATGGCGAACTCACAGGTGCGCTCGCTGATCCGCTCGGTCTGCACCGATTCCCGACTGAGATCGAGGCGGCAACGGTGCAGGATCCCCTCCGGCACCGTGTCGAAATTCACCTCGGCGAAATCCTCATCAGGTCCGATGGACGGGAAATCGTCGTAGACGATGCTCTCAACCACAACGTGATCGCCATCCTCAAAGGCATTGAGGTGATGGAAGACGAAACCGTCGGGAGCTTCGAGGATGCGGGGCTTCTGACCAGCGAAGCGGCCGGAATCGCGGGGAATCAGCCAGAAACGCCCCTTGCCGCCGGGTTGAGATGCCAGGCACTGGGCCGCACCCTTTTCGCCAGTCACAAACGGCAAGGGATTGAAGGCGATGGCGTTCTGGAGGAACACCGCCCAGTTGGGGGTGATGGCGAAATCGTGAAGGAAGGCGAAACCGGGGAAGCTGTCAGAACGGTCATGCAGCAAGGCGCCCGCCTCTGGGCCATCGGTGGCAAACTCCATCAGACGGATGGTGCTGCGGGGCCCGGTCTTGACCCCGAAGGTGACCATGCAGGGCCGTCCGTTGTGGCCGGGATCGAAGCGGGGGTGAGCACTGAAGGCCTCGCCCTTTTTCAACACACCATCGAGGCGTGACAGGCCACGGGTCTCCAGGCTCCGTGGATCGAGCGCATGGGGTTCCGCCGCCTCCCAGAGGGCCAACAGCTGATCACCCAGACGCACCACGTTGGTGTTGGCGATGTTCTTCAAGCGCAGGTCAAAGGCGTTGGCCAGCCGACCACCCGGCTTCTGACTGCCGAACACGCCTCGGTAGAGAACCTTGCCGGCCTTCTCCTCCGCCAGCCAACCCTCAGTACACACGAAACGGTTGCTGAGGCAGACGCTGCCGTTCTCAAACCGCATCGCCGCGATCATGCCGTCGCCATCGAAGGGGTGATGCACGCGATGTCCGTCCCGCTCAAGACGGCCGGGGCCATTGCGGTAGAACGTGCCCTGAAGTTCGGCAGGAACCACGCCACGCACCGGGGTCAGCGCCACGTCGGTGAGTTCCTGCTCCACATTCACAAAGGAACTGGCCCAGTCGCTGCGGTCGTAGCTGCGGGCGGGGGCGACGGTCACGGGCGAACGATCAACGTTCGCCCATCTTCTCGTAACGGACTGTGAAGCGCGGAGCCGCCCTCAGCTGGCGCCGGCCTGCTCCAGCACTCCTTTGCTGCTGGGGATGGCGCCGGCCCGGCGTGGATCCACCTCCGTGGCCATGCGTAGGGCCCGGGCAAAGGCCTTGAAGCAAGCTTCAACGATGTGGTGGGAGTTGGCCCCATCCAGCTGACGGATGTGGAGGGTCAGCCCGCTGTTGTTGACCACCGCCACGAAGAACTCCTTCACCAGCTCGGTGTCGTACGTGCCGATCTTCTGGCTGGGAATCGCCAGGCTGTAGCTGAGGTGGGGCCGACCGGAGCAGTCCAGGGCCACCTGCACCAAGGCCTCATCCAACGGTGCCACGAAGTGACCGAAGCGATGAATGCCGCGCCGGTCCCCCAGGGCCTGTGCCAGGGCCTGCCCCACGGCAATCCCAACGTCCTCATTGGTGTGGTGATCGTCGATGTGGGTGTCTCCCACCGCATTGATCTCCAGGTCGATCAGGCCGTGGCTGCTGATCTGATGCAGCATGTGGTCGAGAAACGGCACACCGGTGCTGGCCTGGCACTGGCCGGAACCGTCCAGATCCAGAAGCACCTTCACATCGGTTTCACCGGTGACCCGATGGATCGTTGCCTGACGTGCCATCACCCGAGCTTCAGTGCCCTCATCGTGCCTCACATTCCGGTGACGCAGTAGCCCGCATCCACGTAGATGGTCTGACCGGAGATGCCGCTGGCCAGATCGCTGAGCAGGAAGGCAGCGGTACCACCCACTTCCATCTGCGTGACGGTGCGGCGCAGGGGAGCCTTCTCCTCCACGTTGTGGATCATGTCGAGAATGCCGCCGATGGCGGAGCTGGCCAGGGTGCGGATCGGGCCGGCGCTGATGGCGTTGACGCGCACCTGCTTTTCGGGGCCCAGCTCTGCCGCTAGATAGCGAACGGACGCCTCCAGCGCAGCCTTGGCGACGCCCATCACGTTGTAGTTGGGGATCGCCCGCTCAGCACCGAGGTACGAGAGCGTGATCACGCCGGCCTTCTCGCTGAACAGCGGCTTGGCATGGGCGCAGAGGGGCGCCAGGGAATAAGCGCTGATGTCGAGGGAACGGGCAAAACCCTCAGCGGTGGTGGCGCTGTACTCACCGATCAGCTCTTCCTTGCCGGCAAAGGCCAGGCAGTGCACCAGACCGTCGAGAACGCCCCACTTCTCCTTGATCTCGCCGAAGACCTCAGCCATCTGGTCGGCATCCTGCACATTCAGGGGCAGGAACAGGCTGGGCTCCAGGGGAGCGGTGAGTTCGCGCACCTTGGCCTCAAAGCGGCCCTTGTCGTCAGGCAGGTAAGTGATGCCGAGTTCAGCACCGGCCGCCTTCAGCTGCTGAGCGATGCCCCAGGCGATCGAACGGTTGTTGGCGATGCCGGTGACGAGAATCTTCTTGCCGGTGAGATCAAGCAGCATCGGGACAGACCGGAACGGGTTGAATTCGCGCGATTCTCCCCCATCCCCCGCCAAGATCACCGCTCCTTTGCTGACAAAGGCCGGTGCCCAGCGTTGCGTCACCCCCGATCAACGGCGACCTGCCGCGGCAATTCGCGTCCCGCGATGCCCTCAACACCTTGTTGGCGCAAGAGTTCCCAAGAGCAGAAGGGGAGCTCAGCCCGATCCGCGGTGGGCGTGAAGCAGCCGAAAACAAACTGCGGCGCATTGACGCGAGGCGCTACGCCAAAAGTCGCAATCACCTCAAGGGTGCGGTCACCGGGCTGTCGCCCTACATCCGCCACGGCGTGCTGACCCTCGCGGAGGTGCGGGATTCAGTGTTTGCACGGATCCGCAACCGCGATGAGGGCGGAAAGCTGATCAACGAACTGGGCTGGCGGGACTTCTGGCAACGGATGTGGCTCGATCTGGGGGATGGCATCCATGACGATCAGGAACCGTTCAAAACGGGCCATGACGCCGGGGCCTATGCCCGAGAGCTGCCGGCCGATGTGCGCGCAGGGACCACGGGACTGGCCTGCATGGACGGCTTCCGCGATCAACTGGTGACGACCGGCTGGCTGCACAACCACGCCCGCATGTGGATGGCCGCCTGGCTCGTGCACTGGCGACGGGTGCACTGGAAGGCCGGTGCCGACTGGTTCATGGAGCACCTGCTGGATGGCGATCCGGCCAGCAACCATCTGAGCTGGCAGTGGGTGGCCAGCACCTTCAGCCACAAGCCCTATTTCTTCAACCGCGGCAACCTGGAGCGCTACAGCGACGGGCACTACTGCGACGGCTGCCCAAGTGCGAACAGCTGTCCATTCGAAGGCAGCTACGACCAACTGGAGAACCAGCTGTTTGCCCCGATGCCGGCCATACGGGAGACCGACAACAACCGAAATCAGCAGCGCAACCGCCAACGCCGGAGCAGCGGAGGCGCCAGTGCCGCCCTGGCCCGTCCCAAGCGATAAGCAGGAGATTCATCAATGACATTTCAACGCCCGATCCTCTGGATTCACGAGGAGGCCCTTGGTGCCAACAACCCAGCGCTTCAGGCCTGGCCCGAGGCACCTGCCGTGTTCGTGTTCGACACCCACTGGATCCAGGACGCACGAATCAGCCGCAAACGGCTCGGCTTCCTCTACGAAAACGCCCTCGACCTTCCCGTCACCCTGCGCAAGGGGGATGTGGCCGCTGAGGTGCTGGCCTTTGCCCGCCGCCATCAAGCCGATGGTGTGGTGAGCAGCAGTGCGGTGGATCCACGCCTGGAGCGCATCGGCGAGGCCATCGATGCAGAACTGCCGCTGGAACTGCTGGATCCCGAACCGTTCGTGATGCTGCCGCGGTCACCCCGGCTGGGGCGGTTCAGCCGCTATTGGCGCGACGCCGAGGCCATCGTGTGGGAGGGCTACTCACCAGCCCGTTGATCCCTCAGCAGCTGCCGGGCCCGCTTCAATTCCTCCACGGGATTGGTGAGCAGGTCTTCCTCTTCGAGGGAGGGCAGCTGCACAGGGATCACCTGTTCCTCCTTACGGGGCGGCTCGATCCACTGCCAGCGGTCTTCCGGAGCGCGCGCCTGGCACAGAGCTTTCAGCTCGCTCTTCAACAGGCCACGCACATCGCGCCGGGCCACGGCATCGAAAAACTCCTCACGGGTCGCCAACCCGGAACTGAACGGAGTGGATCCATTGCCGTTGAACAGGCGGGCTGGATCCGGCAGCCATCGGGGCCGACACACCCCCGGGAAACTGGTGTCTGTCTCCAGATAAATGTGGAGCCCATAGCCATCGGGCTGGTTCACCACAGCCACCCCGTCATGGGAGGAATGGCGCTCGAGAGGGAACAAGCGCCAGCTGGGTGGTTCCTTCGGAGCAGCGCAGGCCCCCAGCAGCAGGGCGATTCCCCAAAGAAGACGCAGGCGCGGCATCCATCACCACCGGAGGTGGCCATCCTGAAGCAGATTCGCCGCATCTGCCCGCGCCTTATGGCCCTGACACCATCCACGATGCTGGCGCTGGGAACAGGCCTGCCCTGTTTTGATCTTCCCCAGGTCACGGGTGGTCGGCTGAACAGTAGTTCTCTGGACCAACGGCCCGTGCTGCTGATGGTGCTTTGCGCCCATTGCCCCTTTGTGAAACATCTGGAGCCCGAGATCACTCGGCTGGACCACGACTTCAGCAATGCGGTGCAACTGATCGGTGTGAGCAGCAACAGCCTGATCACCCACCCCCAGGATGGGCCGGAGCAACTGGCGGACCAGACCAGGCGCCACGGCTGGAGCTTCCCTTACCTGCTGGATGAGCAGCAAACCCTGGCCCGAGCGCTCAGGGCCGCCTGCACGCCGGAGTTCTACCTGTTTTCACCTGATGGCGAAGGCCTGCAGAGCCTGCGCTATCGCGGCCAATTGGACGGGAGCCGACCCGGCAACGATCAGCCCCTCGATGGTCGTGACCTGCGGGCCGCCCTCGAGGCCGTGCTGACGGGATCTTTGGTGAATCCAGACCAGACCGCCTCGGTGGGCTGCAATGTGAAGTGGAACCCTGGACAGGAGCCGGAGTGGTTCGGCTGAGCCACTTAAGCTTTGTTTTATGCAAGTACCTCCCTTCAGCCTCAGCCAGCAGATCGACGATCTTGGTGTGGACCTCGAAGAGGCGGTGCTCGAGGTGTTGCGAAGCGGTCAGTACATCGGTGGCCCGCAAATCAAACGCTTCGAGGAAGCGTTTGCCACCAGTGTTGGCTGCGAGCACGCCGTGGGCTGCAACAGCGGCACCGACGCTCTGATCCTGGCCCTGCGTGGGCTCGGGATTGGTGCCGGCGATGAGGTGATCACCTGCTCGTTCAGTTTTTTCGCCACGGCTGAGGCCATCAGCGCCGTCGGCGCCACGCCGGTGTTCGTGGATGTCGACCCCGACACTTATCTGATCGATTTCAATCAGATCGAAGCTGCGATCACCCCCGCCACCAGGGCCCTGATGCCGGTGCACCTGTTCGGGCGCGCGGTGAACATGACCCTGCTGATGGCCATTGCCGAACGCCATCAGCTGAAGGTGATCGAAGACTGCGCCCAGGCGACGGGAGCCCGCTGGCAGGGCCAGGCGGTGGGCAGCTTCGGCAATGCAGGCTGCTTCAGCTTCTTCCCCACCAAGAACCTCGGTGCGGCGGGAGACGGCGGTGCCGTCACCACCAGCGATGCCCAACTGGCCCAGGCCATGCGTGAGCTCGCCGTGCACGGCATGCCCGAGCGC
Source organism: Synechococcus sp. UW86 (assembly GCF_900474085.1). NCBI lineage: Bacteria > Bacillati > Cyanobacteriota > Cyanophyceae > Synechococcales > Synechococcaceae > Synechococcus > Synechococcus sp. UW86. The sequence goes on along the minus strand of NZ_UCNU01000009.1, from coordinate 463,472 downwards.
TATTTGCACACCAGCCTTGGCTACAACAGCAGGCTGGATGCGATCCAAGCGGCTGTCTTGAACGTGAAGCTGCCAAGGCTTGAGGCGTGGATCGGCAAACGAACAGCCATCGCCAAGCGTTACCGGGATGCCCTTGGCGATCTCAACGGCGTCACCCTGCCGACAGCCGACGACGGCCACAGCTGGAACCAATTCGTGGTGCGCATCGGCAGTTGCCCCAGCGGCCAGCCGCTCTGCAACGCCAGCTGCACTCCCTCCACCACCAGTGCACGCCATCGCATCCCCGAAAGCTGCTGCCGCGACTGGGTAAGGCAGACCCTGCAGGAGCGTGGAGTGAGCACGATCATCTACTACCCCATTCCAATCCACAGGCAGCCGGCCTACGCCCATCTGGGCTTGCAACAGGGCTCCTTACCGGTGACTGAACAGCTCTGCAGCCAGGTGCTGAGCCTGCCGATCTTCCCTGAGTTGAGTGAAGAGCAACAAGAGGCTGTGATCGACACGGTGCGCCAGCTGCTGGCGCCCAACGTGCCGGCCCAGTTTCTCCGGAGCGACCCAGGCGATCAGGAGCGGATGGTGGCGTAAAGCGCCTTGAACTTCGCCTGCTGCTTCTTGTGATCCACCAGCGGCTCGGGATAGTCGCGCCGTTCCAGGGCTCCGATCTCACCGCTGAGCAGATCCTTGGTATTCACATGGCGCAGTTCCGGCACCCACTGGCGGATGTAGTCGCCGGCTGAATCGAATTTGGAGGCCTGGGTGGCAGGGTTGAAGATGCGCAGGGGCTTGGGGTCCATGCCACTGCTGGCGCTCCACTGCCAGCCACCGTTGTTGGCGGCCAAATCACCGTCCACCTCCAGTTCCATGAAGGCACGCTCGCCCCAGCGCCAGTCGCAGATCAGGTCTTTGACCAGATAGGAGGCCACGATCATGCGACAGCGGTTGTGCATCCAGCCGGTTTGGTTGAGCTGGCGCATGGCGGCATCGATGATCGGCATGCCGGTCTGCCCCTCCTTCCAGAAGTCGAACCAGTCCTCGTTGTTCTCCCAGGGGAAGCGGCGCCACTGCTCGCGGTAGGGGCCATCGGCCAGTTCCGGGAAATGAAACAGAGCCTGCTGGTAAAACTCGCGCCAGCCCAGCTCCTGCTCCCACACGGCGATGGCCTGCAAATGCTCCTCGCTGCGGGCTTGCTCACGGGAGTCCTGGGCCGCACACCAGGCCTGGCGCGGGCTGAGGGTGCCGACGCTCAGGGCAGCACTGAGGGTGGAGGTGCCTGCGGTACCGGGGAAATTGCGGTCCGGCTCATAGCCGAGCAGCGGCCCATCACAGAAGCGCGTGAGCTGCTCGAAGGCCGCCACCTCGCCGGGGCGGCAGGGGCAGATCTCAGCGCCCTTGAAACCATGGGTCTCACGCAGAGCCTCCAGGGACTCACCGGCCGGCAGCTGTGCAGGATCGAGATCCAGCAGCCCGGTGGGGGCGGCAACGGTGCTGGGCTGCTTGGCCAGCACCTGGCCGCGCCAGTTGCACAGGAACGGGCCATAGACGCGGTATGGGTCACCACCACCGGTCTTGAGCAGCTCCGGAGCGATCAGCAGCTGATCCCAATCCACCACCACTTTGCGGCCATCGGCCTGCAGTTTTTTGGCCACCTGGCGGTCCCGCTCACGGGCATAGGGCTCCACATCGCGGTTCCACACCACAGCTTCGGCACCGATCTGCTGCGCCAGCTGCGGCAACACCGCCACCGGGTCTCCCTTGACGACCAACAATCGGCTGCCGGCCTCCCGCCAGCGCTGCTGCAGTTCCACCAGGCTCTCGATCAGAAACCACAGCCGGGCCGGCGCCATCGGCGGCAGATGATCCGGCGGGTTGATCAGCTGCGGGTCGAGCACGTACACCCCCGTCACCGCCGGACTGATGTCCGTAGCTGCCACCAAACCCAGGTTGTCCGCCAGGCGCAGGTCGCGGCGGTGCCAGAACAGAACGCGAGAGCTGGTCATCAGAGGCCGAGAAGCTGCTTGGCACGGAACCAGGCGGTCACGCTTTTGCCATCGAGCCATTCGTCGCCCGAGGCCAACGCTGCATCCAGCTGAGCTGGGCTCATCAGCACCACCTCCAGATCTTCGTCGTCATCGCCGGCTGGCGGGTTCTCCAAGGGCGTGAGCTCCCGGGCCAGGAAGCAATGGATCACTTCATCGGAATAACCAGGGCAGGGGAGCATCGGCCCCAAAACATCCCACTTCGCTGCGCTGTAACCGGCCTCTTCCCCCAGCTCCCTCTGCATTGATTCCAGAGGATCTTCCCCCTCCTCCAGGGTGCCCGCAGGGAACTCCAGCAGCCGGGCCTGAACCGCAAAGCGGTACTGACGCAACAACACCACCTGGCCATCGTTGGTGATCGGCACCGCCAGAGAGGCGCCTGGGTGACGAATCATCCCAAAGGTGGCCTCGACACCCATCGGCAACTTGATCCTGTTGCGCTCGAAACGAAGCTTGCGAGCATCCACCACTTCAACGGTGTCCAGCAGCTCGAACGGTTCCGGCGACGGCAGGGGCGCCATGGCTCAAGGGCATTGCTAGGGCCCAGCATGGCGGGTAAACCCAGCCCCTGTGTCGTCTGCCTTGACCGAAACAGGCCCGCAACCACTGCCCCGTCGGCGCCAGGTCCAGCTGCTCAAGGCCCTGGCCCTCGAGGCAGGATGGCGCCATCTGGCTCTGCTGAGTGGCCTGAGCACCCTCAACAGCTTGCTCGATATCGCCGGCCTCGGCCTGGCGGTAACGCTGCTGCTGGGATCAGGCTCCAGCACGGACGCCGCACCCCTGATCGGCGGCCTTCCCATTGCCGCCAGCCTCGGGCTGCTGGTCGGCCTGATCCTGCTGCGGGGTCTGATCCAGGCCCAGGTCGACATCAACCGGGAACGGCTGCGCTCCGGCTTCACCGATCGACTTCGGCAACAGCTGCTGCATGAAGTGTTCGAGGCTTCATCGGCCCAACTCGACCGGCTGGGACGCGGTGAGCTGCTCGCCCTGCTGATGGCCGACATCAACCGCACGGCACTGAGCCTGGATCAGGCGGTGCGCATGGGGCAGTCGCTTCTGGCGATGGCGATCTACCTCGCCAGCGTGCTGCTGGTGGGCCAGGCCACCGCCTGGCCGCTGTTGCTGGCCCTGTTGGCCACCACTGCAGCGGCGTTGCTGCAGCGCTCCGGCAGTTGGGGACTGGGGCGGATCCAGAGCCGCCTCAACGCCGCCCTGCAACGCACCGTCGGCGATGGGCTGCATGGCCTCAAGGCCCTGCGCGCAGCAACGGCGGAGGCCTGGCTGCTGCAGCGCTTCGCCAGGGAAACAGCGGAAGGGCGCTGGCTGCTGCGGGAACGAGTGCGCCGCCGGGCCAGCTTCAACGCCTGGCGCGACACCCTGGTGGTGGCCGTCGCTGGTCTGTGGATGCTGCTTCAGGGGGAGTCCCTCACCGCCGAAGCGCTCACCACCACCCTGGTGCTGGCCTACCGCGCCAGCGCTTCGCTGAGCACGGTGGTGCAGGCCCGCCGGCTCTGCCTGGGCAACCTGCCTGGCTACGAGGCCCTGCGCCAACGGCGCGACCAGCTGATCCCCCGCCAAGGCGAAGCCAGCGACCTCACCATCACTGACGACACGCTGTCGAGGCTCAGCCGTCAACGCTGGCATCAGTTGCAGTGGAGCCGTCGTGATGACGAAACACAAAGCCTGGATTCCCTCTGCCTGCGCGCCAACGGACTGGTCGCGATCACCGGACCCTCCGGCAGCGGCAAGACCACCCTGCTCGATCGGATCTGCGGGTTGCTCCGCGAAGAAGACAGCCATTGGCAGCTGAGCTGCGATGGGGGGGCCTGGTCGCTGAGCGGGCTGGCCGGCGCTCGGCAGATGCACCAGCTGATCGCCTACGCGCCCCAGAATGCCGTGCTGTTTGAGGCCAGCCTGCGCGAGAACCTGCTGCTGGGGGCTGAATGCCCACAGCAAGACATCGCAGCCTGGCTGCAGCGGCTGGGCCTGGCCCACCTGCTGGAGCGACCCGACGGGCTGGATGCAGCGCTGGCCCTGGCACAGGATCCGTTTTCAGGCGGCGAGATTCACCGGCTAGGCCTGCTTCGCGCCTGGCTGCGCGACAAGCCGATGGAGGTGCTCGATGAGCCCACCGCTTTCCTCGATACCAAGGCCGCTGAGCAGGTTCGTTCGGTCATTCGCGAACGCGCCGAGCAACGGCTGATGCTGATCAGCAGTCATGACCCGGAGCTCCTGGCCCAGGCCGATCAGGTGATCACGGTGCAGCCGAGCCCTGCATCGCTTCCAGCAACGGCGCCAGCACGAAACGCCTGAGATGCAGGCGTGGATGCGGGAGCTGTAGGCGCGGGTGCTCCAGCCGCAGCTCACCCCAAAACAGCAGATCCAGATCGAGGCTGCGCGGCCCCCAGAGCTGTTCCCGCGATCGGTCGCGGCCGAACTGCTGTTCCAACCGCTGGAGCTCATCCAGCAATTGCAGTGCGGAGGCCTCGCTTGGCGAGGCTCGCAGCCCCTCCACCAGCATCACGGCATTGCAGTAGCGGGGCTGGTCCGGGGGGCCACCTACGGGGGCGGTGTCGTGCAGGGATGACCAGCGGCAAACCAGCTCCTGATCGGACCAGACCCTGAGCAGATCCTCCAGCAAAGGCCGCACCGCCACCAACGTCTCGCGCGGCGATCCCGCCACACTGGGTCGGTTCGCCCCCAGCGCCACCGCAACAGAAGCGTCATCGATGGAGGGCATCAGCGAGACTGGCGCGCACGAACGGGCTAAACGCGTCCATGGTGGCAACCGGAGTAGCGGTGAAGGACGACCAGGCCACCCGCGCCTTTCCGCTGGCAGCGATCACGGGCCATGGCACGTTGAAGCTGGCCCTCCTGCTGGCGGCTGTGGATCCTGGGTTGGGCGGTGTGGTGATCGCGGGGGGACGCGGCACCGGCAAATCAGTTTTGGCTCGGGGGCTGCATGCCCTGCTGCCCCCGATCGACATCCTCGATGCCGAAGGGGGTGTCGGCCGCAACCTCGATCCCCAGAACCCAGAGGAATGGGACGACACCACCCGTGAGCGGATCACAGGCGAAGCACCGTCCACGGTCATTCCCGCCCCCTTCGTGCAGATCCCCCTTGGCATCACCGAAGACCGTTTGGTGGGAGCTGTGGACGTGGCCGCTTCACTCTCCAGCGGCAGTGCAGTTTTTCAGCCGGGACTGCTGGCGGATGCCCATCGCGGCGTGCTCTACGTCGACGAGCTCAATCTTCTTGACGACGGCATCGTCAACCTGATGCTGGCGGCGGTGGGCAGCGGCGAAAACCGAGTCGAACGGGAAGGTCTCAGCCTCAGCCACCCCTGCCGGCCGCTGCTAATCGCCACGTACAACCCTGAGGAGGGCAACGTCCGCGATCACCTGCTGGACCGATTCGCCATCGCGCTCTCCGCCAACCAGCTCGTGAGCACCGAGCAGCGGGTGGAGATCACCAACGCTGTGATCAGCCATGGCCAGTGCAGCCGCAGCTTTGCTGAGAAATGGAGCGAAGAAACCGATGCTCTGGCCACCCAGCTGCTGCTGGCCCGCCAATGGTTGCCGGATGTTCAGATCAGCGGCGAACAGATCGAGTACCTGGTGACTGAGGCCATCCGCGGAGGCGTCGAAGGGCACCGATCCGAGCTCTACGCGGTGCGGGTGGCCAAGGCCCATGCCGCCCTCAGCGGCCGTGACCTGGTTGAAGCCGAAGACCTCCAGGTGGCCGTGGCCTTGGTGATCGCACCGCGGGCGTCCCAGATGCCCCCTCCGGATCAGCAGATGGAACCACCGCCACCGCAGGATCAGGAACCGCCGCCGCCGCCCCAGGACCAGGGCGATCAGCAGCAGGACAACCCGCCCCCACCACCGGAGGGGTCCGGCGAAGAGGACAACGACCCGCCGGAGGACAACAGCGAAGACGACACCAGCGACGATGACGAGGGTGACGGCGAAGAGGATCAGGCTCCACCGGCGGTGCCCGAAGAGTTCATGCTCGATCCCGAAGCGATCGAGGTGGACCCTGATCTGCTGCTGTTTAATGCCGCGAAGGCGAAAAGCGGCAACAGCGGCAGCCGCTCCGTGGTGCTGAGCGACAGCCGTGGTCGCTACGTGAAACCGATGCTGCCCCGAGGGCCGGTGCGCCGCATCGCCGTGGATGCCACCCTGCGGGCAGCGGCGCCTTACCAGAAGATTCGCCGTGAGCGGGAACCGGGCCGCTCCGTAATCGTGGAAGAGGGCGATCTGCGGGCCAAGTTGCTGCAGCGCAAGGCCGGTGCTCTGGTGGTGTTCCTCGTGGATGCCAGCGGCTCGATGGCCCTGAACCGAATGCAGAGCGCCAAAGGCGCCGTGATCCGCCTACTCACAGAGGCCTACGAAAACCGCGATGAAGTTGCTCTGATCCCCTTCCGCGGGGATCAGGCCGAAGTGCTGCTGCCTCCAACCCGCTCGATTACGGCGGCCCGGCGCCGGCTGGAATCGATGCCCTGTGGCGGCGGTTCGCCCCTGGCCCATGGCCTCACCCAAGCGGCCCGCGTTGGCGCCAATGCCTTGGCCACCGGGGATCTCGGCCAGGTGGTGGTGGTGGCCATCACCGACGGTCGCGGCAACGTGCCCCTGAGCACCTCCCTGGGCCAACCCGAGCTGGAGGGCGAAGAGAAGCCCGATCTCAAGCAGGAGGTGCTGGATGTGGCCGCCCGCTACCGGATGCTCGGGATCAAGCTGCTGGTGATCGACACCGAGCGCAAGTTCATCGGCAGCGGCATGGGCAAAGACCTCGCCGAAGCCGCCGGTGGCAAATATGTGCAGCTGCCCAAGGCCAGCGATCAAGCGATTGCAGCGGTTGCGATGGACGCTATCAACACCATCTAGAGCACGATATCGGGTCGAAATCACACCAATACTGACCCTATATCGTGCCTATGGAGCGGTTTGCGCTGGATAGATTTCGCCGAACAATTCACCCAAGCCGATGGTGAGATTGCGCACGCCCTCCATGAACTCGGGATCACCGGTGAGTTGAACCACGTCACCACCCACTGCATCGATCGTGGCGGTGAGCTGGGCGGCATTGGCGGCCGTTTGCTTGAGCTCATGCAGCGTTTGGGGATTGTCGAGTGAAGCCACGATGTTGTTGATGTGAGCCGTGGCCAACTCCAGATTGCGGATCACGGGACCAGCCTTGACCAGCTCATCCTGAAGCCGCACCGTCAGCAGCTCAAATGACTTCGTGGTGGCCTCAATCTGTTCAAGCGAGGCCGCCACATTGGGGATCACCCGCTCGCCCTGAACCTGTGCCAGCAGTTTGGAAAGGCTGGGGACCTCTTGCCCAACAACAGTTTCACCGCTGCAAAGTTGTCGCGTTGGCTGACAAGCAGGCGATTGAGGGAGGGGTGCATCCGGCGGAAGCGGGGTTCCGCTACTGACCAAGGCCACCCGGGCGCTCCCCCCCAACAAGGAAGCCGAGCCCACCGTGGCAGTCACGGGCAGCGGCAGGCGCAGATCAGCTTTGTTGATTTCGAGCTCGGCCACCACCGACTCAGATGTGACCGAAATCGAGCGCACTGAACCCACCAGGATGCCCCGGTAGGTGACAGGAGAACGCTCGGCCATACCTGCCGCATCGTTAAAACGTGCGGTCAGCGTCCAATGGCTTGATCCCAAACGAACCCCGCGAAGCCAGAGGGCGGTGGAGGAGAATCCGATGATGCCGCCGATCAACGTGAATCCGACGATGGCATCACGAACGCTGCGTCGCATGGTGATCAGTGCTCCGCCGGTTGCATTGGTCCGCGCAGGCTACCCGTCCTGAACTGGACGACATAGGGATTTTCTGTGGTGCGAAACGCCTCCACCGACCCTTCCCACCGGAACTGTCCGTCGTAGAGCATCAACACCCGTTCCGCAGAGCGTTCGATCGTGCTGCGCACGTGACTCACCACCACGGAACATCCCTGGGCCACGGTGGTGGTTTTGACAATCAAATCTTCGATTCGCGTACAAGCCACTGGATCAAGCCCTGCAGTGGGCTCGTCGTACAACAAAAGAGGCATGGACTGATCCCCCCTCTGAGGGTCATCAATCAGGGCACGGGCAAAGCTCACCCGCTTCTGCATGCCACCACTCAATTCACCGGCATAGAGATGAGCCACGTCATAGAGCCCCACCGACTCCAGGCAGACATGCACGCGATCGCGAATCTCTTGCCGCGACAGCTGCGTCCGTTCGCGCAAGAGAAACCCGACGTTCTCCTCCACGGTGAGCGATGCCAGGAGCGCGGGGTTCTGGAACACGAGCCGCACGTCCGGCGGATCGATCTGATCAAGTCGCAGGTAGGTCTGAGGCTGGTCGAACAAACGCAGCTCACCACTGGTGGGCAGCTGCAAACCGGCCAGAAGCCGCAGCACCGTGGACTTCCCAGCCCCCGATGGGCCGACCACGGCCAACCGTTCACCGGGATGCACCGTCAGGCTGACCCGATCAAGCACAGGCCGTGGACCCCACTGCATCGTGAGGTTCCGCATCTCCACAACAGGTTGAGACTGCGGCACGATCTGGGCCGAAAAACAACGTCATCCTGCCGCCTTTCCACAAGCTCCGTACAGTTCGGTGAAATTGCTCACAAAGCCGTTCCTTGGCGCTGAAGCCCCCAACAAGCAGACGCCAAGCCCGGATGATGCGCAATCAGCGGCGACGGGATCTGATGACCCGCTCCCAACGAGCCGTGCGCTGGCTGCAACCTGGCCTAGTGGTGAAGCGCTGGCTGCTCACCTCCGGCCTGGGCCTGTTGACGGCACTGCTAGGGGCCGCCGTCTGGGCCGATCTGAAGCCGATCTACTGGATCCTGGAAACCCTCAGCTGGCTGCTGAGCACCATCACCACCGTGCTGCCGCGCGAGATCACCGGACCCCTGGTGCTGCTGATCGGCAGCGGTCTTTTGCTGTGGGGACAGAGCCGCAGCTTCGGCTCGATTCAACAGGCTCTCGCCCCTGACAAGGACACCGTTCTGGTGGATGCCCTGCGGGCCAAAAGCCGCTTGAACCGGGGGCCCAACATCGTGGCCATCGGCGGCGGGACAGGCTTATCGACCCTGCTCAGCGGTCTGAAGCGCTACAGCAGCAACATCACCGCGATCGTCACCGTCGCTGACGACGGCGGAAGCAGTGGGGTGCTCCGGCGGGAACTGGGGGTGCTACCCCCAGGTGACATCCGTAATTGTCTGGCAGCCCTTTCCACCGAAGAGCCACTGCTCACCCGCCTGTTCCAATACCGCTTTGCGGCCGGGAGCGGTCTTGAGGGGCACAGCTTCGGCAATCTGTTTCTCTCTGCCCTCTCAGCGATCACGGGCAATCTGGAAACCGCCATCACCGCATCAAGTCGTGTGCTGGCCGTGCAAGGTCAGGTGGTGCCCGCCACCAATGTGGATGTGCAGCTCTGGGCCGAACTTGAAAACGGCCAACGGATCGAAGGCGAGAGCAACATCGGCCACGCCCCCAGCCCCATTGTTCGCCTGGGCTGCAGTCCTGAACGACCGCCGGCCCTGCCCCGGGCCCTCGAAGCGATCGCCAATGCCGACCTGATCGTGCTCGGACCGGGCAGCCTTTACACATCCCTGCTCCCCAATCTGCTGGTGCCGGAACTGGTGGGCGCCATCAAACGCAGCAAGGCCCCCAGGCTCTACATCTGCAACCTGATGACGCAACCCGGCGAGACCGATGGCCTGGATGTGCGCGGTCACATCCGGGCCATCGAGGCACAGCTCGCCACTCTCGGCATTGAGCCCAGACTGTTCAATGCCGTCCTGGCCCAGGACGACCTGCCCGATTCAGACCTGGTGCGGTATTACCAAAGCCGCGGCGCTGATCCCGTGCGTTGCGATGCGGAAAAGCTCCGCTCAGACGGCTACGACGTCACGCAGGCACCACTGCAGGGGGTGAGGCCAACAGCAACGCTGCGCCACGACTCGCGCAGCCTTGCCCTTGCGGTGATGCGCTTCTACCGAACCCATCGACGAGAACGCGATCAATAGGCGTCCTGCATTTCATAGAAATCAGGCTGGACGTAGTCCTTGCGCAACGGCCATCCTTTCCAGTCCTCTGGCATCAACAACCGTTTGGGATGCGGGTGTCCCACAAATTGGATGCCATACATGTCAAAGGTTTCACGCTCCTGCCAATCGGCGCCACGAAACAGTCCATAAATCGACGGCAGCGAGGGGGTGCCTTCACGATCGAGGAAGACCTTGATCCTCACTTCCCGCAGCTTTGCTGAGGGATCGGCCGCCATGGCCTCAACCTGTTCAGCCATCGCCAACAGGTGATAGAAACAAACCAGTTGCTCACCGGGGCCTTCGTCGTAGCCCCCTTGGCACTGGAGGTAGTCGAAACCGTTGCTCTTAAGCGCCGCAGCGATTATCGGAAGAACGGCAGCGTCAACGCCGATCTGCTCAACGCCGAGATGATCAGGCTCGAGGCTGTTGTGGTCAAAACCTTGCTTGTTCAGCCATTGGCTCACCGGACCAGGCTCCGGAGCAACAACCGCACCCGCGTCATCCGAGGCGGCAGTCTTCTTAGAAGGGGTTTCGCTCATGACTCGACAGATTCAGAAGCAGGGGTAAGCACAGCGGCATCGGTGGCCAAAGTCTGACCAGCCGGCGCTGCAGCCAGGGCGGCTTTCTGAGATTCAGCCCGAAGGTAAGAACCTGTCACGACAGGTTCAACACGCTTCATCTGATGGGAGACCGACATGTAGCGATGGGTCTGCTGGTGCTTGCGCCGCTCCGCCAGCGACTCATCCCCCACTTTCTTACGCAGTTTGATCACAGCATCAAAGATCGCTTCAGGGCGAGGCGGACAGCCCGGCAGATAGAGGTCCACAGGAATCAGCTTGTCAACACCGCGCACAGCGGTGGTGGAATCAGCGCTGAACATGCCTCCGGTGATGGTGCAGGCACCCATGGCGATCACATACTTCGGCTCGGGCATCTGCTCATAGAGCCGCACCAAGGCCGGGGCCATCTTCATAGTGACCGTGCCGGCAACGATCAGAAGATCGGCTTGACGAGGGGAACTGCGGGGAACCAGACCGAAGCGGTCGAAATCGAAGCGGGATCCCAGCAGTGCTGCAAATTCGATGAAGCAGCAGGCCGTTCCATAAAGAAGCGGCCAGAGACTGCTCAGACGGGCCCAGTTGTGCAGGTCATCCAGACTCGTGAGGATGACGTTCTCACTTAAGTCATTGGTGACAGTTGGAGCACCAATCGGACCGCAGCTGGCTTCGCGCAGATCGCGAACTGCAGCAATGGAAGGGGATGTGTTCTCAGGCATGACTAGCTCCACTCAAGGGCGCCTTTGCGCCAGGCGTAGGCCAAGGCCACCAGCAGGATGGCGATGAAGATCAGGGCCTCGATGAAGGCCAGCAAGCCGAGACGGTTGAACGCCACAGCCCAGGGATAAAGGAACACAGTCTCGACATCGAAGATGACGAAGACCAGCGCAAACATGTAGTACCGGATATTGAATTGAATCCAGGCCCCGCCAATGGGCTCCATGCCGGATTCATAGGTGAGCTGGCGCTCACCGGCACTGCTTTTCGGCGCCACCAATTTGTTGGTGATCAGCGCCAAAGCTGGCACAGCAGCCGCAATCAGCAGAAACCCCAGAAAGGCGTCGTAGCCGGGCAGGGCAAACATGGAGGTCCCCGTAGACCGGGCCAGTCTGGCATTCACCGCCTGAAGTTGTCGTCGATAGAGTCGTCTGGCCCAGCAACACAGCGGTGAGCGACGAACAACAGTCCGTCCAGCCGGTCGAAACCACCGAAACGGTGGAGCCAGCGGTTGAAACCGCTCCGGAGAGCGACCCACGGACCCACCGTTTTGAATGTCGCAGCTGCGGCTACGTCTATGACCCCGATGAAGGGGTCAAGAAGGTCGGAATTGAACCCGGTACAGCGTTCGAGGATCTCGACGCATTGGCATTCCGCTGCCCCGTCTGCCGCAGCAAGGTGGCCGCCTTCCGCGACATCGGTCCACGTGCTAAAGCCAGCGGTTTCGACGAGAACCTCGATTTCGGCCTCGGGGTGAATCGGATGACGCCCGGGCAGAAGAATGTTCTGATCTTCGGCAGCCTTGCCCTCGGCTTCGCCTTTTTCCTGTCCCTTTATTCCCTGCGCTGAGGCCCACCAATGAAACGTCTGTTGAACTCTTTCAGTCAACTTTTGCTGGTGCTTGTACTGGGGGTCAGCCTCAGCGGCTGCGTCACCACCCACGTGCCCACGGCCAGCACGAGCCCATGGCAGGCCATGGATCTCGATACCCAGGCCAATCCGCTTGATGTGGCTTTCACCGACAGCCGTCATGGCTACCTGGTGGGCAGCAACCGGATGATCCGTGAAACCAACGACGGCGGTGCCCATTGGAATGAGCGCAGCCTTGATCTGCCTGATGAAGAAAACTTCCGTCTGATCAGCATCGACTTCGACGGCGATGAAGGCTGGATCGCCGGACAACCCGGGCTGCTCATGCACAGCGACGACGGGGGGCAGAACTGGACACGCTTGTTCCTCGACACCAAATTGCCCGGAGAGCCATACCTGATCACTGCCCTGGGCAGTCATTCAGCAGAGCTTGCCACCAACGTGGGTGCGGTCTATGAGACCCACAACGACGGCAGCAGCTGGGAAGCCAAGGTGACCGATGCGGCGGGTGCCGTCCGAGATCTGCGGCGCAGCAAAGACGGCAGCTACGTGAGCGTGAGTGGCCTCGGCAATTTCTATGCCACCTGGGAGCCGGGCGAATCGATCTGGCAAGTCCACCAGCGGGTGAGCAGCCAGCGGCTGCAGAGCATCGGCTTTCAACCCGACGGCAACCTCTGGATGGTGGCCCGCGGCGCTCAGATTCGCCTCAACGATGAGCCCGGGAATTTCGACAGCTGGAGCAAAGCCATCATTCCGATCACCAACGGCTACGGCTACATGGATTTGGCCTGGGATGACGATGGCGCCATCTGGGCCGGCGGCGGCAACGGCACTCTGCTGGTGAGCCGGGACGGCGGCGACAGCTGGGAGAACGACCCCGTCGGGGACCGCCAACCCAGCAATTTCACCCGCATGGTCTTCGACGGAGAGCACGCCTTTGTGCTGGGTGAGCGGGGCAACTTGCTCCGTTGGGTCGGCAACGCTGTGTAACTGAGGATCTTCCTCAGTCTCAGCTCACCAGAGCCACCTCCTAAGATCATCGTCCTGATACGCCCAACGCCATGGCCGCCGGCTCAACAGGAGAACGCCCGTTCTTCGAAATCATCACGAGCATCCGTTACTGGGTGATCCACGCCGTGACACTGCCTTCCATCTTTTTGGCAGGCTTCCTGTTCGTGTCGACCGGCCTGGCCTACGACGCCTTCGGAACACCTCGTCCCGACGCCTACTTCCAAGCTTCGGAAAGCAAAGCTCCCGTTGTGAGCCAGCGCTACGAGGGCAAATCCGAACTCGACATCCGTCTGAAATAAGCCATGACCCAAGCACCTCCCGTCGCCACAACGCCACGCAACTATCCAATCTTCACGGTGCGTTGGTTGGCGTTGCATACCCTCGGCATCCCGACGGTGTTTTTCCTTGGCGCCCTCGCCGCGATGCAGTTCATCCGCCGCTGATCCAACCCATGGAACGCAATCCCAATCCCAACAACCTGCCGGTTGAACTCAACCGCACCAGCCTGTATCTGGGTCTGCTGTTTGTCTTCGTGACCGGCGTGCTCATGTCCAGCTACTTCTTCAACTGAGGATTATTCGATGAGCGGAAAAAAATCCCCATATCCCGACGGTCGAATTCCCGACCGTAACCCCGATGGGACACCTGCTGTTCCCTGGAGAAGCCGCTGGACCGAGGGCGTTCTTCCTCTATGGCTGGTGGCTACGGCGGGCGGAATGGCTGTTTTGTTCGTAGTGGGCCTGTTTTTCTACGGCTCCTACACCGGTGTTGGTTCCGCCTGATCGGAAGCCACTTACGAAATAAAAATGCCCACTGGTCTCTGTCCAGGGGGCTTTTTTGATGCAACAACGCTGCGACGACTGCTGCCTGACGACAAGCGATCAGACGCTGTAGAAGGAGCGATACCAATCGGCAAAACACTGCACGCCAGTTTCAATCGGCGTTGAAGGCTTGAAGCCCACCCACGCCTCCAGAGCTGAGGTATTGGCTGCAGTGGCCACCACATCGCCCGGCTGCATGGGCTGGAAATCCTTAATGGCTTCGCAACCCAGGGCCTCCTCCATCACCTCGATGAAGCGCAGCAAAGGCGTGGGCTGGCTGTTGCCGATGTTGAACACCCGGTGCGGTGCCGCGGCCGTGGCGGAATCAGGGGCCAGGGGGTCGAACTCGGGGTTCGCGGTGGCGGGTTTGTCGCAGCAGCGCAGCACCCCCTCCACGATGTCCTCGATGTAGGTGAAGTCGCGCTGCATCTGGCCGTGGTTGAACACCCGAATCGGGTTCCCCGCCAGGATCGCTTTGGCGAACAGCATCGGGGCCATGTCGGGGCGACCCCAGGGGCCATACACCGTGAAAAACCGCAGACCCGTCGCCGGCAAGCCATAGAGGTGGCTGTAGGTGTGCGCCATCAGCTCGTTGGCCTTCTTGCTGGCGGCGTAGAGGCTCACCGGATGGTTCACCGGCTGCTGCTCATGAAAAGGCAGATTGCGGTTTCCGCCATACACCGAACTGCTCGAGGCATAGACCAGGTTTTCGGTGCCGTGGTGGCGGCAACCTTCCAGCAGATGGCCAAAGCCCACAAGATTGCTCTGGATGTAAGCCGCCGGGTTCTCCAGGGAGTAACGAACCCCGGCCTGAGCCGCCAAGTTGACCACCACTGTCGGCTTCTCGGCAGCAAACAACGCCATCAGGGCATCGCCGTCTTCCAAAGCCATTTCCACAAAGCGCCAATCACCCTTCTGGGCGACCGCCTCGATCTGACGCAGCCTCGCTTGCTTCAGGCTTACGTCGTAGTAATCGTTCAGGTTGTCGAGGCCGACTACCTGGTCTCCCTGCTGGAGAAGCCTCTTACTCAGGGCAGCTCCGATGAAACCGGCAGCTCCAGTAACCAGGATCGTGCGCGCCATCACCCCTCCCCGTCACCAACGCGCCAGAGGCTAAGGCCAGCGGCTTTGATCTGGGCAGGATCGGCGACAGCCCTGGCATCAAAGACCCAGGCCGGCTTGCGCATCCGTGCGGCCAAAGCCTGCCAATTCAAATCGCGGTAGTGCTGCCATTCCGTGAGCACCAGAACGGCATCAGCACCCATCACGGCATCTTCAACACTGTTGGCCCTGGCCCAACTACCGGATCCAATGAGCACATCCACCTGGGAGGCTGACTCCAGCTGAAGATCCCGTGCCATCTGATCGGTTGCAACCTTGGGATCGTGGATGATGAGTTGCGCGCCCTCCTCCAGCAGATCCTGGCAGATGCGAATCGCCGGGGCCTCACGGGTGTCGTTGGTGTCGGCCTTGAAGGCAAAACCAAGAATCGCCAAACGCTTCCCAGTCACTGTGCCGAACAGGTTCTTCACCACCAAGCGGGCAATGCGGTGCTGTTGCCAGGTGTTCAACGCGACCACACTCTCCCAGTAATCCGCCACCTCGGGCAAGCCGAAATGCCTGCAGAGATACACCAGATTGAGGATGTCCTTCTGGAAACAGCTGCCACCGAAACCTGGCCCAGCATTGAGGAATTTCGGGCCAATACGGCTGTCGGTACCAATCGCCCGAGCCACCTCACGCACGTCTGCGCCGCTGGCCTCGCAAAAAGCAGCAATCGAGTTGATCGAGCTGATCCGCTGAGCCAGGAAGGCATTGGCCGTGAGCTTGGAGAGCTCGCTGCTCCAAAGGTTGGTGCGCAGGATCTGCTGCTGCGGAACCCATTGGGCGTAGATCGCTGCAAGGGCATCGATGGAGATCGAATCGTCACCACCGATCAACACCCGGTCTGGGGCTTCCAGATCGCGAATGGCTGTTCCCTCTGCCAGGAACTCGGGATTGGACAGCACCGAGAACGTGCGCTGATCCTCTCCGTCACATGCCGCTTCCAAAATGGTTTTGATCACAGCCGCCGTGCGCACCGGCAGGGTGCTCTTCTCCACCACGATCGTGTGGCCTTGGGCTGCCTGGGCCACAGTGCGTGCACAGGCCTCCACCCAGCGCAGGTCGCTGGCCTGGCCCGCCCCCAGGCCTTTCGTCTTTGTTGGTGTGTTCACCGAGATGAACACCATGTCGGCATCCGCAATCGCGGCTTCCACGGCCGTGGAAAAGCTGAGATTGCGCCCCCGGGCCCGGCCGACCACGGCATCCAGACCAGGCTCATACACCGGCAGTCGGCTCAAGTCTGGATCGTTCCAGGCATCAATGCGGGCCTGGTTGAGGTCCACCACCGTGACCTGCACCTGCGGACAACGATCCGCGATCACCGCCATCGTTGGGCCGCCCACGTAGCCAGCACCAATGCAGCAGATGCGTTGAATCGTCACGCCTCAGGCTGATCGCTAAGTCCCAGGACCCTACGGAACGAATCGATTGTGGGGCCCAAGCCCTGCTCCAGTGACACAGTCGGCTGCCACTTCAACTGCTCGCGCGCCAAATCAATGATGGGCTTGCGCTGCATCGGGTCATCCTCGGGCAAAGGTTTCTCGATCAACGGCAAGGCCGGATTGATCCGTGCGCGTACCAGCTCGGCCAGCTGACGGATGGTGAATTCATCCGGATTACCGATGTTCATCGGCCCCGTATGAGCGCCATTCATTAAGCGCATCATTCCCTCGACTAAATCGCTCACGTAACAGAACGAACGGGTCTGGGAACCATCCCCATAAAGCGTCAAGGGTTCACCGCGCAGCGCTTGGACAATGAAGTTGCTCACAACCCGGCCGTCATCCGGAAGCATGCGTGGGCCATAGGTGTTGAAGATGCGCGCCACCCGCACCTCAACGCCATTCATGCGCTGGTAGTCGAAACAGAGCGTCTCTGCGATGCGCTTGCCCTCGTCGTAACAACTGCGCACACCAATCGGATTGACGGAGCCCCAGTAACTCTCAGGCTGGGGGTGCACCTCTGGATCCCCGTAAACCTCGCTGGTGCTGGCGAGCAGCAACCGTGCCCCCACCCTCCGGGCCAGGCCCAGCATGTTGTAAGTGCCTAGGAAGCTGGTTTTGGCCGTCTTGACCGGATTGAACTGATAGTGAATCGGTGAGGCAGGACAAGCAAGATGCCAGATCCGATCCACCTCAAGCTTGATCGGCTCCGTGACGTCGTGGCGGATGAGTTCGAAACGGGGGTAGCCGATCCAACGCTCAATGTTGGCCTTGCGTCCTGTGAAGTAATTGTCCAGGCAGATCACTTCATCGCCCGCCTCCATGAGGCGATCAATCAGGTGGGAGCCAAGGAAGCCGGCACCGCCAGTGACGAGGTGGATCTGCATCCTCAGGGGGTCAGCAGTCTCTCCACGATCGCGGACACAGGCGCGAGTGCAACGGTGGATTCCTCAGCCTGCTGCTTCAACGCCTTCAGGCGAACCTCACCGCGCTCAGCCTCGTCCTCACCGATCACCAAGGCCCAAGGCGCACCACTGCGATCGGCCCGCTTGAACTGCTTGCCGAAAGCGGAGCCCGACGCATCCAACTCCACCCGCAGCCCTGAAGCCCGTAGGTCCCGGGCCAACGCAAGAGCAGACCGCTCCGCCGCATCACCACGGTTCACGACGTATACATCAGGGGCTGCGGCCGCCGTCAACCTCGCAGCTACCCCCTGAGCATCCGCCTGGGCTGCTGCTTCCAGCACCAACAACAACCGTTCCATGCCAAGAGCCCAACCGATGGCGGGGGTTGGGGCTCCTCCAAGCTGGCCGATTAAGCCGTCATAACGACCACCACCACAAACGGTGGCCTGAGCCCCGAGCTGATGACTTGTGATCTCAAAGGCCGTATGGCTGTAGTAGTCCAAACCACGCACCAGCCGCGGATTGAGCCGGAAAGGAATGCCCAGGGCGGTCAGCCCGCGCTGCACTTCCGCAAAACGCTCACGACTGGCCTCACAAAGGGCATCCGCCAGCGTTGGCGCCTCCTCCAACAGCGCCTGGGTAGCTTTGTTTTTGGAATCGAGGATGCGCAGGGGATTGGTGCTCAACCGCGTCTGAGAATCAGGATCGAGGGCCTCAGACCGCTGCTCAAGCCAAGCCACCAGGGCGTTGCGGTAATCCTGACGGTCTTCTGCGGTGCCGAGGCTGTTCAGCTCCAACTGCAAGCCACCGACACCCAGGCTGGCGAGCAGATCCCAGGCCAGAGCAATCACCTCAACATCGCTGCGAGCCCGCTCTGCCCCGAGCCACTCCACCCCGATCTGATGAAACTGCCGCTGCCGGCCCGCCTGCGGGCGCTCGTAGCGAAACATCGGACCCGCATACCAAAGCTTCTGGGCGCCCTGACTGAGCAAACCGTGCTGAAGGGCAGCACGCACCACGGATGCAGTGCCCTCCGGCCGCAAGGTGCAGGAGCGATCGCCGCGATCCTGAAAGCTGTACATCTCCTTGCCAACCACATCAGTGGCTTCACCGATGCCACGGCAGAACAGGTCCGTCGTCTCCAGAAGCGGCGTCCGAATCTCACCAAACCCAGAACTCTGGAAATGCTCCCGCGCCACGGCCTCCACCGCTTGCCAGCGCCGAAGCGCCTCCGGCAGTAGATCCACCATGCCCCTGAGGCTCTGGAGCTGACTCACGTACGGGATTCGGGTACAGCGACTCAGTCTGCCGGGTGGCCTCAGCCCATGAGGCTGCGGCTTGCCACCAGATCCATCAAGGCCAGCTGTCGGGTGACGCAAGCATTCAGTTCATAGGTGCGTTCCACCGTCTCGCGGGCAGACACACCAAACGCAGCAGCGCGATCTGGGTCGTTGAGCATCTCAACCACCGCCGCGGCCAGGTCGTTGGGCGAAAAGAAATCCACCAACAAACCGTTCTGGCCGTGACGAACGACCTCCCGCACCGGAGCCGTATCGGAACCCACAACCGCACAACCGCAGCCCATGGCCTCTAACAAGCTCCAGCTCATCACAAAGGGATAGGTGAGATAGACGTGACAGGCGGAGAGCTGCAGTAGGGGAATGAATTGGCTGTAGGGAAGTTTTCCGGTGAAATGAACACGGCTGTGGTCGTACCTGCCCTTGATCTCCGCCAAAAAATGATCCATCCATTCGCCATCGGGACACGCAGCGCCGTAGCTCACCCCCTTGGTCTTGCCGACGATCACCAAACGCGCTTCGGGGTATAGCCGCTGCAATTCGGGGATGGCCCTGATGAAGGTGTGGCAGCCCCGGTAGGGCTCCAGACAACGGTTCACAAAGGTGACTATCGGCTGCCCCTTCTCCAACACCGTGCCGTCTGGAAGCTTGAGCGGTGCGGGGGATGAATTGGGACGGGCATAGTGAAGGTCTACACCGTCATGGATCACACTGATTTTTTGGCGCCAGTGCTTAGGAAAGCTGCTGGCCTGGAAATGGGTAGGAGAGATGTTCCAGTCCGCCTGCTCAAAGGTGAGATGCAAATAAGCATTTTTCATAGCCAACTTCGCCTGCTCTTTCCAACTACGATTGGCCTCGAATTCGAGGTCAAAATTGGTGTCGAAACCGAACTCGTTGTAAAAGAACTCTTGGTAGCAAAGCAGTGGCGTATCGGGCCAAATCGCCTTCAGGAAAAGAGGTTCACCCCACCCTGGATGGGCACAAATCAAATCAGGCGTGAATCCTTGCGCCTTAAGTTGCTCAGCCGCACAGGCACAGCCCTCGGCACGGATGATCTTGGATTCAGTTTCCATCAACAGGGGATGAAGACCATCAGTGTTGCCGCGATCGAGGCGGTAACTGAAGTGGTTGAGGCCCTCTGGAATTCCACGCCCGCGATCCAACTCATTAATGCCCAGTGCCACCAAGTGATGCTGACCCTGCTGGGCCAGCCTCCGAATGATGTGGACGTACTGCCCGGGGAAGTTCTGATGAATGAAAAGAATTCGCACTGACTCAGAGAAGCTGCAGCGATTCCGCCTTGTCTTGAGATTCTCTCAGGAGCAACTGGAAAAAGACACCGTGTGCAGCTTGAAGTGCACCGTCAAACCGATGCCCACCTGCAGGGCAAAGACTACCAACCCTTTAGCTTGAGCTCATGATCTTCCAGTTAAACTATGACTGGAAAATTGAGTTCCCGACGCTGCTGATGGGAACCAAGCCCCAGTTCATCGGAACCGATGCGGGTTGCTTTTCCCCTGAGTACTACGAAGTTACTGAAGGGGAAAGAGTCGATGCTGATGCCAGCAGGCTTACAGGCTTCAACATGGACTTGCCATCCCTGTGGCATCCGTACGAAACCGATCTGGTTGCTCGGCACCTCCACACACGCTTCAAGCGAACCAAGCGGCACCACCAATGGCTTGAGCAAGTTGCCCCGATCAAGCAGGGAGCAATCCTCCACGCTGATCAAACGCTTAAAGCACGGAAGCAGGCTTCCTCTTTCCACAAGCCCATGGCAATGGGCGAAAATTAAGTTGAGTCGCGCAGGTCGTCAGCAGGCTGTCGCAATGCATTTGATCCAAGATCAATAAATCAGAGGGAGGGGAAAGATATGGTTCGGCGCGTGCTCATCACCGGAGGTGCAGGCTTCATTGGCAGTCACACCTGCCTTGTGCTGCTGGAACAGGGCCATGAACTCGTGGTACTCGACAACTTTGACAACAGCAGTCCGGAAGCTCTACGGAGGGTGCAGGAGCTGGCGGGTTCAACCCAACTGAACCTGGTGGAGGGGGACGTGCGCGACCCCAGCGCTGTAGATCAGGCCTTCAGTGCCGCCGGAACCGTGGATGGCGTGATTCACTTTGCCGGACTGAAAGCCGTGGAGGAATCGGTCTCCGACCCGCTCCACTACTGGGATGTGAATGTGAATGGAAGCCGCGTTCTGGCGGCAGCGATGGACCGCCACGGCTGCCGAACCCTGGTATTCAGCAGCACATCGACCGCCTACGGAAAACCCGAGACGTTCCCACTACGAGAAGACATGCCAACGGCGCCGGTGAATCCTTATGCCGAAACCAAGGTTGCTGTAGAGCAGATGTTGACGGCCCTTTGCCGCTCGGGCTCCTGGCAAGTGGCCTGCCTGCGCTACTTCAATCCAGTTGGTGCTCACCCAAGCGGACGGATTGGTGAAGATCCAATGGGAATTCCCAACAATCTTTTCCCTTTCATGACACAGGTGGCGGCAGGCCGACGCGATCGATTGTTGATTTTCGGGCAGGACTACCCCACACCAGATGGCACATGCATCCGCGATTACCTGCATGTAATGGATCTAGCCGAAGCCCATGGCATGGCACTGGAGCACCTATGGGAAAGAACAACGCCTGATCCATTGACCCTGAACATTGGAACTGGCCGCGGTCTCAGCGTCTTGGAGATGGTGCGTGGATTCGAGCAAGCCACAGGACTAACCATCCCTTTGGAATTTGTGGGGCGCCGTCCTGGCGATGTGCCTCGCTCACTGGCATCCCCTGAGAAAGCGCAAACCGTGCTCGGTTGGAGTGCCCATCGAACTCTTGAAGAGATGTGCCGCGATGGCTGGTCCTGGCAGCAGGGCAATCCAGCGGGGTATCGGCAGAACCCATGACTGGAGCTAGTGGGCTGCTTCTGGCCGGTGGCGGCCACAGCCATGCACTTCTGCTCAAACGCTGGGCCATGCAGCCACAGCGACGCCCACCGCAGAACATCACTCTGGTCAACCGCTGCAGCACAACCCTGTATTCAGGAATGGTGCCAGGGTTGATCGCTGGAATGTATCAACGCGACGAGCTCGCCATCGACCTGCGTCAGCTCTGTGACCGAGCCGGGGTGGCTTTCGTGGAAGCAGAAATCACCGGATTGAATCCTGAGCAAAACCTTCTGCACCTTCGCAACCGCCCTGCACTCCACTTCAGTTGGCTCAGCCTGGATGTGGGAGCGGTGAGCCGACCGAGCGCCGCAGGGGTCCCCATCAAACCTTTGGAAGCCTCGCTTTCCTTTCTGGAAAGCGAAGATCCAAGCGATCCCAATCCACTGCGGGTGATCGGAGCGGGAGCTGCGGGCCTGGAGGTGGTCCTGGCCCTGCGCCGTCGCTGGCCACAACGCGAGCTCCAGCTACAACAGCGCAGGGGACAGCTGGATCCAGCCGTCCAACACGTGCTGCGAAAGGCCAATATCGCCGTTACCGACGACGACAGCCGCCACAACGGACCCAGCCTGCTCTGCACGGGAAGCCAAGGGCCCGCCTGGCTGGCGACGACTGGTCTTCCCTTAACTCCCGATGGCCGGGTCCGTACCGATCGCCACCTGAGGGTCGAAGGCCATCCATGCTTGTTCGCCAGCGGCGACTGTGCCGTGATCAGCGCATCACCCCGGCCGGCATCTGGGGTGTGGGCGGTGCGCGCCGGACGCCCCTTGGCCATCAATCTGGAAGCGGCCTGCCAGGGGCAACCCCTGCGGCCCTGGCATCCCCAGCGCAAGGCGCTGCAGCTCATCGGCAGTCATGAGAATGCCGCTTGGGCGCGTTGGGGCGGCTGGCGACTGGGGCCATCCCGCCTGCTTTGGCACCTGAAGCAACGCATTGATCGGTCCTTCATGACTGGATTTCTGCAGCAAGCAGCAATGGCCGATGCAGCACCGATGGCCTGCCGGGGCTGCGCGGCCAAGTTGCCGGCCCAACCCCTGACAGCAGCACTGGAACAGGTGGGGCTTGGCGGACAGCCCGAAGACGCCGCCCATCTCGCTGGGCATCCAGGACTCCTGCAAAGCACGGATGGCTTTCCAGCCCTGGTGAGTGACCCCTGGCTCAACGGCCGTCTGACGACCCTGCACGCCTGCTCTGATCTCTGGGCCTGCGGTGCCCCGGTCTCCAGCGCCATGGCAACGATCACGCTGCCGATGGTTTCAGCCGACGAACAGCAGGAGCTTCTGGTGCAGACCCTGGCAGGCATCTGCTCGGTTCTGGAAGAACAGTGCGCCGAGCTGATCGGTGGACACACGATGGAATCCCGCAGCGCCTCACCGCGACCGGCCAGCCTCGGGGTGCAGATCACCCTCACGGTGAACGGCAACAGCCACCAACCCCCCTGGCTGAAATCGGGTCTTCAGGCTGGCGACGCCTTGCTGATCAGTCGCCCCCTGGGCACCGGGGTGCTGTTTGCGGGGGCCATGAGTGGCGCCACCAAGGCGGCTGACCTGGATACTGCGCTGCAGAACATGGCCTGCAGCCAGCACACGCTGCTTGAACAGATCGAGCCGATCCGCGAGGGCATTCACGCCTGCACCGACATCACCGGTTTCGGCCTGCTTGGGCATCTGGGCGAGATGCTCCAGAACAGTCCAGAACTGACCATCGAACTGGAGGGTTCTGCCATCCCGGCGTACCCCGGCGCATTGGAGCTGTTCGAACGCGGCATCTCCAGCACGCTGGCCCCCTCGAACCGTGCTGCGTGGCGGTGGCTCGAAGGCCCGGTTCAGCTAAAAGATCCCGCGTCTCCAGCCTTGCTCGAACTACTGGTGGACCCACAGACCTGTGGCCCCCTGCTGCTGGCCTGCACCAGCAAAGCCGCCGCTCAACTCACTCGGAGCGGCCCATGGCTTCAGATCGGCAACGCAACAACCGCGCATGACTGAGGTCGTTCGCAATTTGTTCACAGTGGTAACCAGCCTGCACAACTTGTGACTGCAAGGGTTTGAGCTTGCGCTCCATGGCCTGTGGAGGTCCACTGCTGGCCAGCCAAAGCTCCAAAGGCAACGGCGGCACTCCCAAACGCTTCTCCAGATCGTCGGCATCACCCCAGGGCAGGGGATCCGATGGGATCCGACCCATGGCAACTTCCATACGATCGCTGAGATTGAGCAAACGGGCCCGCGGGCCATAACGCTCCACAAGGCCAGCGGTGCGTTGGCTGACCAGACGGAACTGATCCTGTTCACGCACTCCCCCCAGAGCAGGATCCAGTTCGGAAAAACCTGGCCCCCACCAACTGGCCAACAAGAGTCCCAGCACCCCAACGGCACAGCCGCGACCAAGGCGATTGAGGTTTAGAGCACCGAACTGAACCGCCAGGACAGGAACCACCGCCGGCAGCAGCACCACGAAATAGCGGCTGAACGCCATCGGCTTCACAAACGACACAACAACAACTCCCTCCACCATCAACAGGGACGGAATCAAGCCGCTTCGATCCAATACACCACGCTCAGGCCGAGACAAACGATGCAGTCCTCCCCAACGCCTGAACACCACCACCATCAGCAGAATCAATCCCAACTTGGGGAGCGGCCAAAGCCCAAGCCCCCTGGCCAAGGTCTCCTCAAAAAGTGCGTACGGCAAAGGCCAAGCAAAGAACCATCACCAGAAAGAGCCAAATACGTTTCATCGGCTTCGGTCTTGAGCTTCACTGCGCTGCCGGCGCAACTCCACACCGATCGCCGGCCCCGGCTGCCATCCCGCGGCGATCAGGTCACGCGCCGTTTGCTGCGCCTGAATCCTGCGCCAGCGGCCCCACCAGCGCAGCAGGCATTTCCATTGCGGAGGACGGAGGGTCACCGCAAGGGCCACCACCTCCGGCGAGCAACCCTGATGCTCGAGGGCCGAAGACCACATCGATGGAGGAGCCTCCAAGGGAGGAGAAGCATCCACCAACCAATCGCAAAAGGTCACGCACTGCTGCAGCCATTGCTGTTGCTTGCCAGGAATCTGCAACCGTTGCGCGACCGCAACAGGGTCTGCTGCTCCCAACAGAAGAGCAGGCATCAGGGGAAGGCCCAGCCGTCGAGACCAGCGCAGCCGCTGCGTGCGCCGTGAATCGTTCTGAAGTTGGGGGTCCAACAACGGCATTGCCTGCCACTGATCCAACAGGTCCAGCGCCTGAGGCCAGGGTTCCCGTTCCAGCAGCCGCTCCAACTCCATCCGCAGTCGTGTTGCAAGAGCAGGCGGTGCCGCCATGGCGGGATCTCCCTGACGCCAGTTCCAGGGCCACATTTGAATGGTGCTGCTGATCTGGGCACGACTCTCCATCGCAAGTTGGAAACCCAGCCGAGCGGCATAGCGGGCAGCTCGAATCACCCGGGTGGGGTCGTCCTGAACGCTTCCAGCATGCAGAAACCGCAACTGTCCGGCTGCGAGGTCCTCCTGACCATGGTGGAGATCGATCAGCTCATTGCCCAGCAGATCGAGGGCCATGGCATTAACCGTGAAATCGCGGCGCGCAAGGTCAGCCTGGAGGGTGCCCGCTTGCACAACAGGATTCACCGCAAAGGCGGGGTAATGCTCCTGTCGCGCCGTCGCCAGATCAAGGGGAATTCCATCCAGCTGAAACGCCACCGTGCCGAAGGCCCCATGCTCCTGAACATCGGTAATGCGTTCAGGACCGACCTGGCGAATCAATTCCGAGACAAACGCAGCGGCATCTCCCTCCACTACCCAATCCAGATCGTGTACACCCGACCAGGCTCGACCACAGCGCTGATGCAGCAGCTGATCGCGCACGACGCCACCGACCAACGCCAGACGTGAGATACCGAGAGTTCGAGCCGCTCCCTGCAACGCCTCCAGAACGGAAGACGGCACACCTCGAAGATCCATTGGTGGGCGTGCAGGAGAATGGACTGATCATCACGGATTCTGTTCTTGTCCGCTCTCACCCGCTGCCTTGAGGAGGAAGCCTCAGCGATCGCCACTGCTGCCGAACGCTTGAGCAGCGACCAGGTGGAAGCAGCCCTCGATCTGCTGGAGCGATGTGCCGATCGCAAGGCCAAGCTGGTGATTACGGGTGTGGGCAAGAGCGGCATCGTGGCCCGCAAGATCGCGGCCACCTTCTCCTCGATCGGGCTGATGGCCCTGTTCCTCAATCCCACCGACGCACTCCATGGCGATCTGGGGGTTGTGGCCGCCGAGGACGTCTGCCTACTGCTCTCCAACAGCGGTGAAACCAGCGAGTTGTTGGAAGTGCTGCCCCACCTCACCCGACGCGGAACCGGACGGATTGCCATCGTTGGACGGGCGGACTCCTCGCTAGCACGAGGCAGTGACGTGGTGCTGGAAGCCGGCGTGGACCGTGAGGTATGTCCTCTGAACCTTGCCCCCACCGCCAGCACAGCCGTGGCCATGGCCATCGGCGACGCCCTAGCAGCGGTGTGGATGGAACGACGCGGCATCTCACCGGCAGATTTTGCCCTGAATCACCCCGCCGGATCCCTTGGCAAGCAGCTGACCCTCACGGCCGCCGACCTGATGGTTCCCGCTAGCCAACTGCACCCCCTACAGCCCCACACCCCCTTGCCCGAAGTGATCGGCGGTCTGACGCGCGGCGGCATCGGCAGTGGTTGGGTCGAGAATCCAGACAGTCCGGGAAGCCTGCTCGGCATCCTCACGGATGGTGATCTCCGCCGTGCCCTGCTGGATCACGGTGCAGAAACCTGGAGCCAATTGACCGCAAAGGATTTGATGACCGCTGATCCAATCACGGTGGAAGCCGACGTTTTGGTGGTGAAGGCCCTGGAGCAAATGGAGCACAACCGACGAAAACCGATCTCGGTGCTGCCGGTGGTGAATCAAGAGCACCAACTGATGGGTTTACTGCGCCTGCATGATCTAGTTCAGGCAGGACTCGCGTGAAGGCACTGCGTTGGTGGTTGTTGCAGCGCCAGCTGAGATCAATTCAGCTGCTCGTCCTGGACGTTGACGGTGTGCTCACCGATGGAGGTCTTTGGTTTGACGCCGAGGGGCATCTGAGCAAGCGCTTCGATGTGCGCGATGGGCTTGGGATCCGCTTGCTACAACAGGCGGGGATTGACATCGCCTTCCTCAGCGGTGGCCAGGGAGGAGCGACGGAGGTGCGTGCACGGCAACTGGGCATCAACAATTGCCTCGTGGGCATCAAAGACAAGCCGGCAGCCCTCACGGAACTCCAAAGCCAACTTGGAGTTAGCGCCGAGCAGACCGCCTTCGTGGGAGACGACCTCAACGATCTGGCCGTTCGGCCGGTGATTGGTCTGCTGTTCGCCCCCGCCGACGCCTGTCAGCCCGTCCGCCGCGGCGCGGATGCTGTGCTTCGCCGGCGTGGTGGCCATGGAGCCGTCCGCGAGCTAGCGGAGAGAATCCTTAAGGCACGTGGACGCTGGGGACGTCTGAGTCGCGACGGCTGGAAGGACCGCAACGACTGAGATCAGACCATTGCCCGGGCCTGTTCCAACTGCTCAGCAGTGTCCACCGACAGCGAGGTGCCCTGCACCGGGAAAGTGGCAATGGTGAGGCCTGCTTCGATAAGCCGCAGCTGCTCGAGCCGTTCCAGGTCTTCCAGCGGGGAGGCCGGCAAATGATCCCAGCCAGCGAGCACGTCTCCCCGGAAGCCATACATGCCCACATGACCCCAGTAGGTGGTGTGCTGATGCCACTCCGCCTCTGCCACATCACGCACATGGGGAATGGCGGAACGAGAGAAATACAAAGCACGGCCGTCGTGGGCCAGCAGGGTCTTCACCACATTGGGGTTGTGCACCGATTCGGGCTTGAGCCCATAAACGGGGGTGACCACAGCAGGCACCGGGTCCCGGCTCTGGAACTCCTCGGCCATGGCATCGATCACAGCAGGATCGATGAACGGTTGATCGCCTTGCACGTTGATGACGGCAGTTTCTTCAGCAACGGGATCCGCGTCCCCCCAGGCCAGGGCCATGAGGGATGGGGCGACCGATGCGATGCGCTCACTGCCGGAGCTGCACGACTCCGCGGTCATCAGCACCGGAAAGCCCCAGCCCTCGGCCTGGGCCTTTAACTCGGTGCTGTCGGTGCACAGCACAACCGCTTCAACGCTGCGGGCCTGGCGGCACCGTTCAAGAACACGCTGGATCATCGGTTGGCCGCCGATGTCCGCCAGGACTTTGTTTGGCAGTCGGGAGGACTGCAATCGGGCCGGAACGGCCACCACACACTTACGAATCGCCATCAATCCCAGAGCTTCATTGCATCGTCACGAGCGCTGAACCACTCAGCTGCCAGGGGACCTCCCATGGTGCGCTGCTCGCGAAACCAGGGGCCTCCGAGCGTCCAGTGCAGCATCGGAGCAGCCTCCTCGGACTCCGGCGGAGCCTGTACATCCACCAGGTGATTCCAGCTCCCCTGGATGGCGCCGATCTCATGATCACCCTCGAGCCAGTGGAAGCGGTGCAACTCCAGTCCCGTTGCCGTGTTCACGTACTCGGGCGTGAGCTTGGTGCAGCGGCTGCAGTTGAGCAGCATTAAAGAACTCCAGTTCTTCTTGGGGTATGGGCTCTGAACCTCGCCGAGGAATTTGACGGTCTCACCAGGAACATGCTCGTGCTGCACACACATGGCGCCATAGGTGTCATCGCGCTGATCCCAGAGCTCTTTGATGTCAGCCCGGCAGAGCATGTCGCAATCCATGAAAAGGGCCCAGCCCTGATACCCCATCAGATGGGGCACAAGAAAACGGGTAAAAGAAAACGCCGTACTCTGTTTAGGGTCCCGCTTGCGGCGAAACAATCCCTGTGCTTCTAACTGGGGCGTCACCAGCGGCGTGATCGCCAAGGGCACACTGCTGTGCTGGTAAAGGCTGTCTATCAGAACATTGGTAGCCGCCCGCTCTCTTGGGTCGTAGCCGATGAAAATTGGCAGCGGCGTCGCGCACGCCATTCGAATTTGACCAGGAATTGTTAGGAGAGTAAGCGAAGTGTCAGCGCCGCTGAAATCAGTCGATCTGGAGAGGACGAAAGCCCTTAACCAGTACATCAACCGCTTTAACCTGGTCTAGGAAGGGCTCTAGAAGATCCAACGGCAGCGCACTAGGCCCATCGCACAACGCCTGACTGGGATCTGGATGAGACTCCAAGAAAAGGCCGGCTAAACCCACGGCCGTCCCTGCACGAGCCAGATCAAGCACTTGAGCACGCCGCCCTCCCGAAGCCTTGCCACCGGGATCACGGCACTGAAGCGCATGAGTGACATCAAAAATGACTGGAAAATCATCACAACGAGACTTCATCACACCGAAGCCGAGCATGTCGACCACCAAATTGTCGTAACCGAAATTGGTGCCTCTCTCACAGAGCAGAAGCCGCTCATTCCCGCACTCGCGGAATTTATCCACGATATTTTTCATCTGGTCGGGGCTCAGAAACTGGGGTTTCTTAATGTTGATTACCCGCCCCGTGGCTGCCATCGCCTCAACAAGATCCGTCTGACGAGCCAGGAAAGCGGGTAACTGGATTACATCAGCGACCTCAGCGGCAACAGCAGCCTCTTCTGGGCTGTGGACATCAGTGATAACAGGGAGACCACACTGATCTTTCACCGCCTGGAGGATGCGCAAACCTTCTCGTAAACCGGGGCCCCGATAAGAGTGAATCGAAGAACGGTTGGCCTTGTCATAAGAGGCCTTAAACACCAAGGGGATACCCAGACGGCTACAGACCTGGCGGTAATGCGCGGCGCAGCGCAGCGCGAAGGCCTCATCCTCCAACACATTCACGCCACCAAGGAGCACCATCGGGCAGTCATTCCCGATCTCGATCTCACCCAGCCTTACTCTTGTCACCTGCAAATGTGCTGTGTTTGTAAGAACATAACTTTCAGACTACATAGTTGACTCGATGCTTTCCTCAATGCTGCGGAGAGACCGTACCAGCAGGCTCGTACATTGTGACCGACTTCCCAAGAAATACAAGTACCACTGGGTCCGGGCAAGAGGTACTAAAACTATGCTGTGTCTTGGCAGAAAGGAATTGCTAAGACAAATTACTTTTAGCAGTGCGTGCCGCCTTAGTCGGCTTGAAAATTTGAGAAACCGGTGTGCGCTACTGCTACAAATCAATGATTACGGAACACGTTACTCAAATTCACTGCATCAACAGTCAAATGCGTAAACAGATCATTGGCCTTTGTGCAGGATTGACTTCTTGAACTCAACCACCTCAAACCACAGGCTCGATTGGAGCGAGGCGCGGATCAAGGATTTTGGGGCCCATCCCTGCGAACTTCACTGCGATAGAAATCTTTTCACCGCTGCCAAAGGTATGGGTGATCTCACCAACACCGAAGCTGGCATGCATTACCTGATCACCCACCTGCCAGCTCCGGCCCGGAGCTGGCCCTGCCTGACGACGACGTACAGCATTAGCAGGGGCCGATGAGGGTTTATCCCGATCCACACGGGTGAGCCGTTCAAGGCGCCGCTCACGCCGGAGCGCCGCTCCACCACTCTGTGGAATGTCTCCCTGCACCAAGGCCTCCGGCAACTCCGAAAGAAACACCGACGGAACCGCCGCCTCGCGCATCCCACCCCAGAGACGTCGCTCACTGGCGTGGGAGAGGAACAAACGCTCCTTCGCCCTGGTGATGCCGACGTAGCAAAGACGTCGTTCCTCCTCCAGGGATGCCGGGTCGTCGAGGGAGCGATAACTAGGGAACAAACCCTGCTCTAGACCCACAAGGCAAACCACAGGAAACTCCAGCCCCTTGCTGCTGTGAAGCGTCATCAAGGTGACTCGGTCCGCGGCAGTGTCCTTGCTGTCGGCATCACTGGCCAGTGCTGCACTGGCCAGGAATCCTTCCAGATCACCCTCCTCGTTCTCCTCCTGGTATTGAAGAGCGGCGTTCACCAATTCCTGCAGGTTGCGACGCCGTTCCTCGGCCTCATCGGTGCCATCAGAGATCAACTCGCTGACATAACCGCTTTTCTCCATCACCTGCTGAATCAGTTCCGAGGGAGCCACCTCACGGCTGCGCGACTGGAGATCGTTAACCAGATCGCAGAACTGCAGCAGCCCTTTAGCTGAACGACCACCCAGGGAACGCACCGCTTCAGGGTCACTGACCACATCCCACAGAGGAATGCCCAGTTGATTGGCCGCATCGGTAAGCCGCTGGATCGTGGTCTTTCCGATGCCACGCTTGGGCACATTGATCACCCGCAGCAGGCTGACGGTGTCCGCCGGGTTGATCAGCAGCCTCAGATAGGCCAGAAGATCTTTGATCTCACGCCGGTCGTAGAAGCGCAGTCCCCCCACAACGATGTAAGGGATGCCCCAACGCACCAGCGATTCCTCGACCGCACGAGACTGGGCATTTGTGCGATAAAGCACAGCCATGTCACCCCAGCTGAGCTCGGGATTGGCCGCTTCCATCGTGCGCAACCGGTGCACTACAGCTTCCGCCTCAGCGATTTCGTCATCACAGCGGGTGAGAGAGATCAATTCCCCCACACCACGCGTGGGGCGCAACACTTTGTCGATCCGTTCGCTGTTGTTGGAAATCAGCGCGTTGGCCGCCTCCAGGATTGTGGCGGTGGAGCGGTAATTCTCCTCCAGCTTCACCATCGTCCGAGTGGCCTCATCGGGAGCCTGATCACCGAAATCTTCCTGGAAGCCCATCAGGATCGTGAAGTCTGCAGCCCGGAAGCTGTAAATGCTCTGGTCGGCGTCACCCACCACAAACACCGAACGCCCTGCCCAGTCGTCGTAATCCTGCGGTTCCTTACCATCAGTAACCAGCAGTTTGATCAGGTCGTACTGGGTGCGGTTGGTGTCCTGATACTCATCCACCAAAACGTGACGGAAACGACGGTGCCAGTAGCTGCGCACCTGCTTGTTTTGCTGCAAGAGCTGGACCGGGAGGAGCAGCAAGTCGTCAAAGTCGAGGGCATTATTTGCCGCCAATGCCTTGCGGTAACGCCTGTAGACATCGGCAGTGAGCTTGCCCCGTTGCCCTTCAGCATTGGCCTCGAGCTGGTCGGGCAGCCAGCCCTGGTTTTTGGCGTTGCTGATCGCCCAACGAGTCTTCTTGGGGTCAAAGCGCTTGGGATCAAGCTGCAGTTCCTGGGTGACGATCTCCTTGACCAGGCTCTGAGCATCAGCTTCGTCGTAGATCGAAAACTGCTTGGTCCAGGTGAGTCCTTCTGAGTCCTGGAATTTATCGATGTCGTAACGGAGCATCCGCGCAAACAATGCGTGGAAGGTGCCTATCCAGAGCTCTTTGGTGACGTCGCGGTAGATGCGCGAACGCAACTGACGCTGCTCTACCGGCGGCAAAGTGCTCCAGGGCTGGCCGTACTGTCCTTGCGCAAGCTTCTGAGCCAAGAGCAGCTCAAGGCGCTCCTTCATCTCTCGAGCAGCTTTGTTGGTGAAAGTAACAGCCAGAATCTGCGCCGGATCTGCACCGTGCTCACCTATTAGATGGGCTATTCGATGGGTTAGGGCCCTCGTCTTGCCGCTGCCGGCGCCAGCAACAACCAACATGGGACCTTGATGGTGATCGACAGCCCTACGCTGGGCATCGTTGAGGCCATCCAAGAAGCTCATAGAAACTTATTCTAGGCATAATGGGGAGAGACGATCGATAACTGCGCAAGAAATTTTGTAGCGACCGTGGAATCCACATGCAAGCACAAATTTCCGCACCAGATACGCGCAGTCTGCTAAGAATCACAAGGCAATGGCAGCATGCAACAAGAAACCTAAGAACACTCGACAGACATTCGAGAAAGAAGCAACCATCCAAACCGCATCTAAAAATGCAAGCAAAATTAGGCAACGAATTCATATTAAAAACAAATATCCTCATCACCACGACGTGAATGAACTAGGCTCTGACCATCCATAGGCCGAAACGATGGCTCCCAAGAAGCCTGCAGGCAAAGTCGACTTGTCATTAGTAATATGCACATACGGCAGAACACAGCAATTGGCAGACGCTATTCAATCAATTAGATGTCAATCAGTGGCGCCAAAAGAAATTATAATCATTGATCAAAACCCGCCCGGATTCCTAGACGACTTACTAGAGGATTGCGCAGGAAAACTAAATATTATTCACAAAAGAGTCACATTTACAGGGGCCTCAAAAGCAAGAAATTTTGGAGAAAGCATCGCCACAGGCGATTTAATTGCATTCCCCGACGACGATTGCACTTATAGAGAAGATACAATAAAAAATGTCGTACGCGGATTTGAACGAAATAACGAACTTGGAGTATTAATAGCAGGTAAAGACGAAATTTTAAATGCTGCACCTAAAGTCAATCAGCGGGAAAATACAATGACAGAAATACATACAGTCTTGGATCTATTCAAGGCCAAGGCGGAAACATCCAATATATTTGCACGAAAAAAAGTATTAAGCAATTTAGAATATGTTTTTGATATCAATATTGGCCCTGGGAAAGTCACAGAATGGGCCTCAAATGAAGAAACAGATTTACTAGTGAGGCTGCTACAAAAGAATGTACTTATAGCGAAAGACGAAACAATCAGAATTATTCATCATTCTTGCCAGGGCTCACTAAAGAAAACACTGCAATACGGAATGGGTAGATATGAACTAATCAAGAGAAATAATCTTGGTATTTTTATCTACTTTGTAAATCTTTTGCAACCAATTGTGCGGCTAGTTCTTAAGCCAAGACTCAAGTATATTCCGACATGCTTTATGACGGTAATCGGAAGATCAGGCCTGATTAATACTTTAATTTCTGTCTGGAAAACAAATGAATAAGCCATAACTAGGCAAATAAATACTAATCAACTTGCTCTTCCCTCCCAGCAACAAGCCCAAGAATAAGCCAAAAAGCAGGATACTCGCCCAAGTGACCATTGTGCATGGAGTATATTATTACTTGAGAGGCCAACAAAGAGAGGGATAAATACAAAAAATCCATGCGTTTAAAACCAAAGATTCTAGTTATTGGAATTACAAAGCAGGCCAACAATGGTACAGTCAATAATAAGCCTCCAATAGCCAAGGATTCAAATATATAATTATGAGGGAAGTAAATACCCTGCTCAATCTCAAGGCTTCCAAGCAATGACTGTATGTTGAAGCCAACGCCATAAAATGGACTTGTTAAAAATTCACTCAAGCAAACTTTCCAGAACTCAATTCTTGTAAAAACCGTATCCCACAGCCTACTAGTAAAAATTTTGTCAAGCAAGAGATCAGAATTAAATAGGACAACAACAACTAGTATTCCCAAAGAAAAGGTTGTCAAGAGACTGGGAGCTGAGAGAGAAAATCGGGAAGACAAAGAGCACTTTGCAGACAACATACCAAACAAAGAAATAATGATCATTGCCAAAATTGCGCCCCGCGTAGCACTAAAAATTACAATAAAAGAACCAATTGCTATTCCAAGAAATGACACATACTTTGAATAGCAATAAGGATTCAAGTAATAGTCTCTTACAATAAGGCTGGACAAACTCAGCAAGACGAGAGAACAGCCAGCATTGGCAGCAGTAATTGCATTTAAATGGTCCAAATAAAAACCACCTTGATCAAATCCTGGCTTAAGCGCAAAACAAATAACCGAAATGCCAAGTAAAGCAACACCAAACTCAATTGCTTTGTACAAAACTCTTCCAAGATTGATAAATGGCGCGAAGAGAAAGGCGGCCACACCACTAACCAATGAACTACCCAAACCCCATGCCAAAAGTTCCCAAAGGGGAACAGATAGGTTAACTTTCGCTAGGAACACATCATAAAAAAGCCTGATAGTATACAGAGTCCAAAAAACTACAATTACATTAATCCATGATTTGACAGTAATCGAGAAGACTTTTTTCTGAAAGAAGAAAAATAAAATATAACAGGCATTTATAAGCATTAGGCACAGACGAAAAGCAAGCATCACCGAACGGTTATCTAAGGACAATACGTTGACGATAGAAGAAAAGAATACTTGACCAAAAAGAGCAAACGAAAGGACTAAGGCTGCAAACTCTACAGAATTTTTTCGCATAAAATGTAAAATTCTTTCCATGATATGCATCACGTGCAAGTGAAATCGTGTAAAGCAAATATCAGATTAATGTTTGGCACAAGATTGAAGGTTAATCATTTGCCTAAAGCTCGATGATAGTTCTTTAAGCTCATCAAAGTTGCCACTTGCAACAATTTTACCTGCATCAAACTCATATATACGATCACATTTCTGAATAGTAGAAAGACGATGGGCTATAACCAAAGTAGTACATCTTCTTCCAATTATCTCTAGAGACTGTATAACTTCGGATTCAGTTTTATTGTCTAAAGCACTCGTAGCTTCGTCTAGAATTAAAAACTTCGCAGACCTATAAAAGGCTCTAGCTAGAGCTAATCTTTGACGTTGTCCACCTGACAAGCTAATACCATTATCACCAATGGGTGTGTGCAAACCGTAAGGAAGATCAGATACAACAACATCTAATTGTGCGGCTTCAAGAGCATCCCAAACCTTATCCTCATCGACATCATTTAAACTAACACCAAAAGCGACATTAGAGATAATAGAGTCAGACAACAAATTTATAGACTGAGGAACTTGAGCACAACATAAATGCCAAGAAGTTATTTCATCTACAAGAACAGGGATGCCATCGAGAATCAAATCTCCTCGTTGTGGATTTAGCAATGAAAGCAAAACATTTGCAGCTGTAGTCTTTCCACTACCTGTGGGACCTACAAATGCCACACGAGATCCGACTGGAATACTTAGTGACACATTGTCAAGTGCATTCTTAGTTGCATCTGGATATCTATAAGTAACGTTCTGAAGGCCTATTGACCTGAGAGGGAAAATTCCTTCTGGAGTCCTATTAAGAAGCAGCGCAGATGCTTGAAAATTGACAGTATCCTCAAGCAATGATGTTATATTCATGATTTCAGGTAATCCCCCTCTCAAAATTGATATTGCAGAGAAAAAGTCTTGAAGTGGCTTTGCAAGACGCAAAGCCCCTACAGATAAAATAGATAAAAAGGGAAGAACCTCAATAATTTTTTCTTGTTGTCCAGATAAAACTGGTGGAACAACTCCAATAATAAAGATCATTGAGATACCAAGGGGCTCAATAAGCAGCCTCGGTATTTCGGGAAGAACTGTCGCGTTAACGACTGATTCCTTAAATATCGATGTAGATCGATTAAATCTTCTTGAAAAGTAGGGCTCGCTTAGACCAAGCTTCAAGTCAACTATTGCCTGGAAAGATTCAAAGAATCCTTTGGTGTATCTCTCTCTCATGACTATCTTTTGCCTTGAGGCTTTACGTAAGGCAGGATTTATCAAATAGCCAATAAGAATATAAAGAATAAACATCGATAGTATCAATACAAATGCGGAACTTCCTCCGACATACAAAATCCCTGCAACCAGAAATACAATATTAATTAGACAGCTTATTGCCCTCAAGGCCGGAGTTAGTATATCCCTCAACAGACACTCCAGATTTGATAGTAGATCCGAAGCAAGTGCTGATATATTACCCGTTAAATGATATTCATAAGGCTGACACAGTGTCTGTTTGAAGATTCGACTAGATAAGTCAAGCCACAATTCTCCTGCAAGATTCTCCTGCATGAAGCGAAGTAAGAGTCGGACCCCAGACTGCAACCAATTAATTAGGACAAAAATTGCAATTAACCACAAAGATTGTATGTATGGACTCGCTCCAAATACCTTTACGCCAGGCAGCAAGTTGATGAGATCAGTACCAACAAGCGTTCCTGTGAGCCTACCTATAACTGCGACAGTAGCAATATCAAGAAAGCCAGAAAAAATAGAGACTGGTATAAGTATCCATAACCTAATTAAACTTTGCTTTTCAACATACCTAAATAAATTTTTTAGCTCATAGAGCGTCTCGCTAGAAAATACTTTTAACATAGCGACGACACTAATAATTCATCTTACGCTATATTGCCTTTACTTTAACATTTGATAGACAGTTAACCAACCGATTGGCCAATGCGCCTAAAAAACAAAGGAAAATTTTAGCAAGGCAAAAAATTTGGCAAACAGAAGTCGAGAAGATGGAAATTATCTCGGAACAACAAGATTTTTGTGGAATATAATTATAGTCAAAAACCGGAAAAATCCAAAATTTTCCTTAGGGCTTGCTTAAAATAGTTAAGAAGTAGAGTCAACCCATAGTTTGGCTTCAACAAAAGGCGAGGATTATTAATTAAAATCGGCATAAGAGAATCTAACTCTGTCAAAACAGCACGCCATCTCTGAATGGATAGGGGCTCTGAAAAATCTCTCAATGCAAAGTCCAAAGCAGACTCTGACGGCTTCCACTGATCGGGATTTGCAACTGCTGCAGCTATTCTATCCACATCGTTCGATAAACATCCGTAACCAATTTGATGCCCCATGACGCCAGGTGTAAAGGTATCTGCAAGGGCATGATTCAAACTACTAAATACAATGCAACCGCAAGAAATGGCTTCCAAAGGAGGCAAACCAAATCCTTCGCTCACACCAGCTCTACTCCAATGTTCAGTAGAATCATATAAAAAAACTTTAGCGCTATTAAACAAATGCACCAAATCTTCCACCCAATCATTCTGTATCTCTACATGAAGGCCCTTGGCACGCAGAGCCGGGACTAATTCATACAAAAGATAATTACTACTCTTTCTTTTTTGAACAAGAACATCGATTGGTCTACTCAATACATCTCCTCTACGATCTCCTCTTGCCAACCATTGAGATTCAAGTGCATTAGGTATTAGGAATAAAGGATTTCTTGGTGCACGATGCCCCCAATAGCCCATAGTATTTCTACTAACAGCTACAATAGGAACGCTCGGAGGAAGAGTAAATCCATATCCAGTACTATGAGCTTGGTAAACAACCTTTCTTCCGCGAAGACGTTTTATCAATTTAGGAATATCAAATCCCCAACTAACTATCCATATTGAATCATCATATATAGATCGTTCACTAGATAATAGGTGGTCAAAAAAAGGGTATTTATCGCTTCGCTCTCTATAAGTAACAATTGTTGTGCTTCGAATTTGCGAAAGCAAACCCGCTGTCTGCTTCGCGACATTGAGACCTCCACAACGAAAGCGTGGTCCAGTACCTGGGACTAGAACCCGAATTTCACGCAAGGGAAATCAAAGAGTCACTAATCTGACTCTAAGCAGCGGCAGCTTCAGTACTGCCGGCCCGCTGACGGCGAGTGAGGAAGCCAAACAGCACCTTGCCGATGGCGGCGACCAAGTTGCCCTCCAGTTCCTTGAACATATTCATATTCAGGTGGAAGGCATGGTTGGCCTCCTCCACGATGCGATCGGCCATGGCCTGATCAATCGGCAGCGTGTCCATGGCGGAGCGATATGTCGTCTTGAACGCTTTTTCGTCAGCGATGTCGTCGAAGACGTAAAAGCGGAGGCCGGCATCCCCCTCCATGTTCATCGCTTTCTGGGCGATGTTCTTGAGGATCTGACCACCGGAGAGATCACCGAGGTAGCGGGTGTAGTGATGGCCTACCAACAGCTCAGGCGACTCCTGTGCCACAGCGTGAATGCGCTCCACGTAGGCCGCTGCTGAGGGCGAGGGTTTGATGTCTTCCTTCCAGCTCTCACCGAAGTAATAGGTGAGGTCTTGCTCCAACGCCTCACGACGGTTCAGCTGAGCCATCGCGACAGGACCAACAACCGGGTGGTCAGCCAACTTGGTGATCTCCTCCTCCATCGCGGAGTAAACGAAGTAGAGATCAGCCACCAGCTTGCGGTAACTGGCCTTATCAACAACTCCCTTCAGAAAGCAGCTCACAAAGCCGGTGTTCTCGGCCATGGTGTGCGACTTTTTCGTGCCTTCCCGGAGCTGGGCAGCAAGGGCGACAGACATGATTGCGAGAAATGGCCTGACCTCAAACTTAAAAGGAGTTCAAGGCAGAACGGCTGTGTGCGTTGCGAAGGGTTACGCCGCAGGTTCAGAAGCAGCGGTTCCATCAAAGAGCTCGAACAGCTCGCGACAAATCTGCTGAAGCTGCTTCACCTGCTGCTGCTGAGGCAGGTGGGGGCCTTCCGGCAACCATTCACCGACCGTGGCGAGGCGCCAGCGTTCGCCGTCGTAAGTCATGCCCCGCATCAACACCCCCAGGAGGCGCAGCTGGTCGTCACCCCGCTCAGCGCTAACTCGCAATTGCATCAGCAAACTGCGGCATTCCAGGCGTGGACTCCAGCCAGGGAAATGAAAGGAGAGGTCGAGCGATTCCGTTTCACTCCACTGTCGAGTCTGCGGGTCGTCCCGCCAGGGGCTGAGGTTGGCCTGCGCAGCCGGAAACTGACGGCGCACGAGGGTGATTGTCGACGCCAGTGCTCGCATCCGGGCCACGCTGTGTACCGACTCGCCCGCGTTCACTGCAACCTCCTAATTCCGCACAGTGTGCAGGGAGAAGCAAAAGGTCGCCGTTACGGTTGCACGAGGTTCACGAAACCATGACGCAACCCCTGCATATCGGCTTGCTGGGCGCCATGCCAGAAGAGATCGGCTCGGATCTCAGTCACCTCAAGGATCTGAGCTGCAGCGACCACGGCGACCTGAAAATCCACAGGGGATCGTGGGACGACACAGTGCGCCTCAGCCTGGCCTGGAGTGGCTGGGGCAAGGTGAGCGCTGCGCGGGCCGCCACACGCCTGCTCGCAAGTGATCCCAAAATCGATCTGCTGGTTTTCACTGGCGTTGCCGGGGCTGCGGAGCCCGCCCTGCGTCAATGGGATGTGGTGTTGGCCGATGCCGTGGTGCAGCACGACATGGATGCCCGACCCCTGTTCCCACGCTTCACGGTCCCAGCGCTGAAGAAGGACCAGCTCCAACCGCAGCCGGCCTGGTTCAACTGGGCCGAGACCGCCCTGCGTGAGGCTCACAGCGCAGGCGATCTGGACGGGTTCGCTCAGCCCAGCAGTGGTCTAATCGCCACTGGAGATCGTTTCATCAGCGATCCAGCTGTGCTGCAAGCGCTGCGGGATGCCCTGCCCGACCTGCGGGCCGTTGAGATGGAAGGCGCCGCCGTCGCACAGGTGGCTGAGCAAGAGGGCATCCCCTGGCTGGTGCTGCGGGTGATTTCCGATGGTGCCGATGCGGCGGCGGCCCAGAGCTTTGAAGACTTCGTCAAACTCTACGAACAACAGGCATGGCGGCTCATTGAGGCCCTGCTGCAGCGCTGCAACAACACGCCTCGACACTGCTCATGATGCCTCTGCTGAACTGATTGCTGCGCTTTGGCCTGATGGTGAGAGAGGGCACGGCCGCAGCCGTTCACACCTGCGTGTGCTGCTGCTGGGCCTGAGGATGCGCCTGAGCTTGGTCCAACCCCATCGCCTACGTGGCATCGGACGAACCGTCATCAACAAGCAGCAGATGCTCCATCTCCGGCAAGGCCATAACCCACTCCATGAAGGCGCTGCTCAACTCGGCTTCGTTAAAGCAGGTCGCCACCAAAAACACCTGCTCGCTGGCCATCAATGCGCGGTCTGCACTGTTTGAAACCGAAGGGCTCCCGGCTCAGTCATAGGCTCGGCTTGCTGACGCCCGACCAATCGCCATGGCCCAGTTCGAGAAGCTCACCGCCCCCAGCCAGGGCACACCGATCCGCTTCGAGAACGGCCAGCCCCTCGTGGCCGAAAACCCGATTATCCCCTTCATCCGCGGCGATGGCACCGGCGTGGACATCTGGCCCGCCACCCAGAAGGTGCTGGATGCGGCCGTGGCCAAGGCCTACGGCGGCAGCAAGAGCATCGAATGGTTCAAGGTTTACGCCGGCGATGAAGCCTGCGACCTCTACGGCACCTACCAATACCTTCCGGAAGACACCCTCGAGGCGATCCGCACCTATGGCGTGGCCATCAAAGGTCCCCTCACCACTCCTGTGGGTGGCGGCATCCGTTCGCTGAACGTGGCCCTGCGCCAGATCTTTGATCTGTATTCCTGCGTGCGTCCCTGCCGCTACTACGAGGGCACCCCAAGCCCTCACAAGCGTCCCCAGGATCTGGACGTGATCGTCTATCGGGAGAACACCGAAGACATCTACATGGGGGTGGAATGGGAAGCCGATGACGCCGTTGGCCAGGAGCTGCGCAAACACCTCAACGAGGTTGTGATCCCTGCCAACGGCAAACTGGGCAAGCGCCAGATCCCCGAGGGATCCGGCATCGGCATCAAGCCGGTAAGCAAAGCCGGCAGCCAGCGCCACATCCGCAAGGCCATCCAACACGCCCTGCGTCTTCAGGGCGACAAGCGCCATGTGACCCTGGTACACAAGGGCAACATCATGAAGTTCACGGAAGGGGCCTTCCGCGACTGGGGCTATGAACTGGCCACCACCGAATTCCGCGACGTATGCATCACCGAGCGGGAAAGCTGGATCCTGGGCAACCTGGAGAAGGATCCCAACCTGAGCGTGCAGGCCAACGCCCGCATGATCGAGCCTGGCTACGACAGCCTCACTCCAGAGAAGAAAGCCGACATCGACGCCGAGGTGCAGGCGGTGATCGACGCCATCGGCAGCAGCCATGGTGGCGGCAAGTGGAGGTCGATGGTGCTGGTGGATGACCGCATCGCCGACAGCATTTTCCAGCAGATCCAGACCCGCCCTCAGGAGTATTCGATCCTCGCCACGTTGAACCTCAACGGCGATTACATCTCCGACGCCGCCGCCGCGATGGTCGGTGGCTTGGGCATGGCCCCCGGCGCCAACATCGGCGAGAACGCCGCCATCTTCGAAGCCACCCACGGCACCGCCCCGAAACACGCTGGCCTCGACCGGATCAACCCCGGTTCGGTGATCCTCAGCGGCGTGATGATGCTGGAGTTCCTCGGCTGGCAGGAGGCTGCTGATCTCGTGACCAAGGGCCTCAGTGCCGCCATTGCCGACAAGCAGGTCACCTACGACCTGGCCCGACTGATGGAACCCCAGGTGGATCCGGTGAGCTGCAGCGGTTTCGCCGAAGCGATCATCCAGCGCTTCTGATCACCAGAGCTGCCATTCACGCCAGACTCAGGCGATGGCCTCTCCCACCCAGCTCCCCGGGCTTCCCGCCGGCGCAGCAGACCCCTGCGTGCACTGCGGCTTCTGCCTTCCGACCTGTGCCAGCTATCGCGTGCTGGCCAGTGAGATGGACTCGCCCCGCGGCCGCATTCACGCGCTAAGGGCGATCAAAGCCGGTGACCTGGAGCTGGATGCCACGGTGGCCAGCCATTTCGACACCTGCCTGGGCTGTTACGCATGTGTTTCAGCTTGCCCGTCGGGAGTCCGCTACGACCAGCTGATCGAGGCCACCAGGCCCAAGCTGAATCAGGCCAACCAGCGCAGCAGTTGGCAAACCAGCTTCCGCAAGCTGCTGCTGCAGGTGCTGCCCTACCCCAAGCGCCTGCGGGCCCTGCTGCAACCCTTGCGGGCCTATGCCGGCACACCGCTGCAACAGCTGGCCCGCCGCTCGGGGCTCACCCGTCTGTTCGGGCCGGAAATCGAAGCGATGGAGCAACTCCTGCCACCCCTGGTGCAGGAGAGCTTCAGCGACCGGCTGCCCCAGATCAATCCCGCCTCCGGCGAACGCCGCGGCCGTGTGGCGCTGTTGCTGGGCTGCGTGCAGCGCTGCTTCGATCCCAACGTGAGCAACGCAACGGTGAAGGTGTTGCAGGCCAACGGTTTTGAGGTGGTGATTCCAGCAGACCAGGGCTGCTGCGGGGCAGTGAGCCATCACCAGGGGGAGCTGGAGCTAACTCGTCAACTGGCGACGGATCTGATCCGGAGCATGAATGCCGTTGAGGGAGATCTGGATGCGGTGCTGGTGGCCGCTTCAGGCTGCGGCCACACGATGAAGGCCTACGGCGAACTCCTGAACGGCAAGGCGGCCTTCCGCGCTCCGGTGCTGGATGTGCAGGAATTCCTGGCGGACCGCGGCCTCCTGGAGTCGTTCCGCGACCAATTGCAACCGCTCGCCGGCGTCGTGGCCATGCATGACGCCTGCCACATGATTCACGGCCAGGGAATCCAGGCCCAGCCCCGTCAGCTGCTGCGGGCCATCCCCAAGATTCAGCTGCGGGAAGCAACCGAGGCGGGGGTGTGCTGTGGCAGCGCCGGCATCTACAACCTGGTGCAGCCGGATGAAGCCGCCGAACTGGGCCGGATCAAGGCCGACGACCTCAGCGGCACCGGCGCCGAACTGGTGGCCAGCGCCAACATCGGTTGCACCCTGCAACTTCGGCGGCACCTGGGCGATCGGGCCCGGGTGCAGCACCCGATGGAACTGCTGGCCGCCTCAGCCGGCCTCCATCCGCTGCCAGGCCTCCCGCAGGGTGCCGGCAACGCCGAGATTGCCGGGGAAGGTGAGGATCGGCAGTCCGCTGCAGGGCCATGCTGAGGGACGCACCACCGACAGACCCGGCAGCAGCTGCCCTTCCAGCTGCACCGATTCGAGGGCCAGCCCCCGTGCCAGCAGCGTCTGGCTGGTGATGCCGCCTTTGCTGATCAGGTAGCCCAGATCAGGCGCAAGAGCTGCCGCCAATCGACCCATCAACTCGGCCAGAGCGCAGGACAAGCGCCGGCCCTTCTGCTCGGAAGCACAACGCAGCTCACCGCGGCTGGTGAACAGGACCGGCGTCAGACCTTGATCAAGCAGCTCTCGCAGCTGCTGCAGCCAGACCTGCTCCAGATCCGCCAGCAACAGGTCGGGTGTCGGCCCCTCCAGCACCCGGGCGATGCGCGGCACCGGCAGTTCAACCCCTTGGCAAGCCGCCTCCGCCAGCAACAGCTCCAGCTGCTGATCCGCCAAGGGCACGTGGGAGCCCACCATCACCAGGCCCGGAAGGGGCGTTCCATCAGCAGCCAACCGTCGCAACCCCGCCAAGCCCTTGGGATCAAGCGGCGGCGGGCCTGGATCCGCCAAAGCCTTCACCATGCTGGCGGCGGAACGGAACAGAAAGCGTTTCTGTCCCTGCAGGGCGCGCACCGCTGCGGCCAGAGCGGTGAGCTGCTCTTGCCGCTCGGCATCCACCACTACAGAGGCATTGCCCTGGAGCCCACGCAGACGCTCGATCAACAGCGGCAGGCCTGCTGAGCAGGCGGCATCAAGCTCCCGGCCACAGATGCGCTGCACCGACGCCGCGGCAATGGACCCATCACTTTTCTCCTCCAGCCAACGGGCCAGATCACTGCTGCTGAAGCCGAACAGCCGGTCCTGGGCAAACGGCGTGGCGTGCACCGGTTCCCCGTGGAGAAGATGCACGCC
Organism: Synechococcus sp. UW86; assembly: GCF_900474085.1. Classification (NCBI taxonomy): domain Bacteria; kingdom Bacillati; phylum Cyanobacteriota; class Cyanophyceae; order Synechococcales; family Synechococcaceae; genus Synechococcus; species Synechococcus sp. UW86. The sequence continues at coordinate 419,331 of NZ_UCNU01000009.1, read as the reverse complement.
GTTCACGGTGGTGCGGCCCCCTTCCAAGAACGCCGGCACATGGAAGGTGGCATCAAAGGGCCCGAAAGACCCCTGTAAGACCTCCGGCTCCAGCACCCCGTGGCCGCGCAAGGTCGAATCCCCACGACTCACCAGCAACACCTGATCACGCGCCAATCCCTCCCGCTGCAGCGCCTGATCCAAGGCAACTGCAATGCCGCGGTTGCGTTCCGCAGCATCCGTGGGCGTCAGCGCCCTGGTGTCGGCCAGCAGAAACAACAGGGGCGACGCATGGCGCAGCCCACGGCGCAGGGTGTCGACATCCCAGCGCAGCAGAAGCGGGCAGCTGTGCACCGTCTGCGAGCCGGTGGGATCGTCGTCAATGACCACAACCTTCATGGCACCATCGTGCCGTGAGCCATTCCCCCGCCAACCGCAGTGCCCTGATTGATCTGGTGCGCCAGTGGCACCAGAGCGGCACCCCCTGGAGTCCCAGTGGTTTGGGCACACGCCTGGACTGGGGTCCGCCGCTGGATCCCCGCCATGAGGTGCTCTCCTGCCGGCAGCTCAACGGGGTGATCGACCATGCCGTGGACGATCTGACCATCACGGTGGAAGCCGGCCTGCCATTGAAGGACCTGCAGGATCTACTGGCGGAGCAGGGGCAATGGCTGCCCATTGACTGGCCCCGGGCCGGCGCTCCCGGAAGCATTGGCGGCCTGGTGGCCCGTGGACTGGCGGGGGGACTGCGGCAGCGCCATTTGGGGGTGCGCGATCAGATCATTGGCATCGGCCTGTTGCGGGCGGATGGCGTCGAAGCCCACGCCGGTGGACGGGTGGTGAAGAACGTGGCGGGCTACGACCTGATGCGGCTGCTCTGCGGCAGCTGGGGCAGCCTGGCACTGATCACCGAACTCACCCTGCGGCTGCAACCGCTGCGCCCTGCCCGGAGCGGCCTGCTTGTGGACGGCGACCTGAAGGCCCAGGAGGCCTTTCGTAGCGAACTGCTGCGCTCCAGCCTGACGCCGGAACGCTGCGACTGGATCAACGGCGGAGATGGTGCCTGGCGGCTGCGGCTGGTGGTGAGCAGCGTGTCGGAGCAGGCGGTAAACGATCAGCTGAAGCAGCTCGAGGGGTTGGCGCTGAACCAACAGCTCAGCGCCGAACGCCAGCCCTGCCCCGATGCCCTGACCACACCCTTCGATGCCAGCCCCTCTGCGCAGCTGGTGCGGCTGGTGCTACCTCCGGCCCAGTTGCACGGGTTGTTGCGGGATGAGGCGATGAGGGCCCTCAAACCATTCACCTGGGAACTGGCCGCAGGAGCCGGCTGCGGTGATGGCTGGTGCGACGCAGCGACAGCGGATCACCAGATGGAGGCGCTGCGCCGCAGCGTGATCCGCCTCGGCGGCGAAATGACGCTGTTGAAACGCGCGGCTGGGTCAACCGTGCCGGTCTGGCTTGACCGTCCGTCCCGACCGCTGATCGAAGCGGTGAAACGCCAGTTCGACCCCAAGCTGCAGCTCAGCCGCGGCCGACTGCCGGGGGTGAATCAGGAGACGCTGTAGCGGCAGGCCAGGGTCTGCATTGCACCGGGCTCGAGCACCAGTTTTCGATCACCACTCACCAGGGCCTGGCGCGGACCGGTCCACGGTTCCAGACAAACCATTGGCCGCGGGGGCTCAGTCCAAACCACACTGAGGTCCAGCGGTGCCTGATGCTGCAGCTGCAGCGTCACACCGGTGGCGTCGTCGATCAGGCTGACAGGACCCGCAGGCCGGCAGAGGAAATCCACCCCTTCGGGCAAGCGCTTGAGCTGATCGGCGGTGGCGGCCTCCGCCATCTCCAGATGGTTGAGGCAGCGCTCCGACAGACCCGTGAGCCGGGTCTGGGCCAGATCGCTCACGTTGAAGTAGGGGTGCAAGCCGAAACTGAACGGCATGGCAGCATCACCGCAATTGTGCACCGTGGTGGAGATCTCCAAGGCAGAGGCCACCGGGCGCAGCTCCATCTCCAAACGGAAGGGGAAGGGATAAGCCTTCAGCGTTTCGTCGGTGCTGGAGAGGCTGAGGCGCACACCGCTCTGATCCTCAAGCAACTGAAGCTGCCAGGGAAGATCACGGGCGAAGCCGTGCTGCTGGAGGGGATGGTCGACGCCATCCACCGGCAGAACATCTCCGGGCAAGTTTCCGCAGATCGGAAACAAAACCGGAATGCCACCGCGAATGCTTTTGCTCGGATCGGCGTAACGGTCCTGGTCGAAATACAGGATCTCCCGCCCCCCGCAGGACCAACCACTAACCAGACCACCCCGCTCGGGAATGATTCGCAACCGATCACCGCTGCTGGGATGCACGAAGTCCCAGTGGGCGTAGGGGGCCGACTGCTGGGTGAGGGTCATGGGCATCCGCCAATGCGGGGTGGCTCATTCATTCACTTAGCCAGGAGATCCGAATTTGTCGGTGCCGCAGCCAACTTGAGGCCCTCCAGCCATTGCAGCAACGCCGCATTCACCTGATCCGGCACCTCATCGTGGGGGCAGTGCCCGGCCTCCAGAACCACCTCGGTGGTGGCCTCAGGAGCATGGCGCTGGAAGGTAGAGCGGCGACCGGGGGCGTTGATCCAGGGATCACGAATGCCCCAGAGCAGCAACAGCGGCGCCGTCAGTTCCGCGAAAAGCTCATCGAGGGGCTGACCGCGGGGGATATCGAAGACCGTGCGGAACACCCCGAAGGCTCCGGGATCGAGGGAGGGGCGCCGGATCGACTCCACCAGCCAATCGTCAACGTTGGTCTTGTCGACGTACACCTGATTGAGGGTGCGGCGGATCGTGGCGGGTCGGCGCAGGTTCTCGAATAACAACCGCTGCAGCACCGGACTCTTCAGCAGGGCCGTGCCGATGCTCTGGCGGGCGATGGCACCCCAGCCTTGCGGCGGTTTCTGCTCATCACTGAAGGGACCCGCGGCATTGAGCAGCACAACTCCCGCACAGTCCGATCCCAACGCGGCCCCAGCGGCAAGGGCCGCAAACCCACCGAGGGAATTACCGGCGATCACCGTCGGACGGCCGATCCGCTCGCGCACATAGGCCACCAGTTGATCGCGCCATAGGGCACCCCCGTAATTCAGACCCGCCGGCTTGGCACTTCTGCCGAAGCCCAGCAGATCAATCGCATGCACGGCGTGGGTCTGGGCCAACACGGGAATGTTGTGGCGCCAGTGATCGGTGGATGCCCCGAACCCATGCACCAACAGAAGCGCCGGATGATCGGCGCTGTCCTGCTCGGGATGCTGCTGCACCGTGTGCACGGCGTGGCCGAGATAGCTCCAGGTGACGCGATCCACAGCCGGCTGCGAGGGACGCGATGCTAAGCAGCACTGAAGCGGCCTGGATGGTGAGCTACGAGGTGATGGGCGGACCGCTGGCGGACGCATCCGTCTGGCGCGGAGCTTTGCTCTGGGCCATCGCCCTGTACGTGCCGCTGAGCGCACCGCTCAGCACGTTGGAGTCAAGCCTCAAGGAGAGTGAGCTGCCCGAATCGGTGGGTCAACCTGTGCTGGTGATCAGCAGCCTGCTGCTGGCCATCGTCACGGGCGTTGTCACCCAGCTCGGATTCAGTTGGGTCCTGGGTCCGAGCTGGGCATCAAGCCTTGGTGTTGTGGCCGTGGGCTGGAGTGTTCTGATCGTCCTCGCCAATACCGGGAAAGACGACTGATTCAGGAGGCACCCGCCAGGGGATCGGCAGCGAATTCGTCAGGAACCTGATTGCCATCCTCAGGGGGCTTGTCTTTGAGGACGATGCGCAACAGCACCGGCGCCAGGAACGTGGTGCCGATCACCATCAGCAGAATCGCCGCCTCAAGCCCAGGGCTGAGCAGCCCTGAAGCCGTGCCCAGGCCAAGGAAGATCAGGCCGACTTCGCCACGGGGCATCATTCCCAGCCCCACCACGAGGTTGTTGGTCTTTTCCTTGCTGAAGATGGCCCAGCCGGCAGCCACCTTGCCGATGATCGCCACCACGAACAGGAATGCTGCCACCACCAAGGCGGAACGGGCCCCCGGATCAGAGGGGTTGATCACTGAGAGGTCCATTCCTGCACCCACCAGCACGAAAAAAACAGTGGCGAACAACCCAACGATGGGGGTGACTGCCGCCTGAATCTCGTGGCGATGCTTGGAGGTGCTGGCGATCAAACCAGCGGCGAAGGCCCCGAGTGCAGCCTCCAACCCAATGGCTGACGCCACGAAGCAACTGATCGCGAGGAGCAAATAGGAACCAATCAACTTGGCTCCGGGCGCCTTGAGTTGATCAATCAACCAATCAAAGGCAGGGGCTGCCTTCTGGCTCAACAGCAAGGCCACCACCACGAATAGAACTGCTGCCACAACCAGCTGAATGATGGGCCCGATCTCCAGGCTGCCGCCGGCCGCCAGGGACACCACAATGGCCAGGATGACGATGCCAAGGATGTCGTCGAGCACGGCGGCGCCGATCACGATCTGGCCTTCTCGCGTGCGCAGATAGCCCAGTTCGCCGAAAACACTGGCGGTGATGCCGATGCTGGTGGCCGTCATCGAGGCGCCGGCGAAGATGGCTGGGATCGCATCCACGTGGAAGATCGCCATCAAGCCAAGGGTGCCGAGGGCAAAGGGCAGCACCACGCCCACCACGGCGACGCTGAAGGCCTGGGCCCCCACCGCCATCAGTTCCTCCAGCTCACTTTCAAGACCCGTGAGGAAAAGCAGGGAATAAAGCCCCAGCGTGGCCACCGCCTGCAAAGCGCCGAAGCTCTCGTTGTAGAGGGCTGGAATCTCCTCCACCGGCACATGCGAGAGGCCGGAGACCACCTCGGAGAAAGCCCCGGAAAGCTGCACCTGGGTCTCCGGCGGCACCAGAAGGTGAAGGCCAGAAGCACCAATCAGCACGCCAGCAAGAAGTTCCCCGAGGATCGTGGGCAACTCGAACCGCACCAGCACCTCGGCGAGGGTGCGAGCCGCCACAAAGATCAGCATGAAGCGAAGGACGCCGATCAGCGTTTCCGCCAATTCGAGGTCGTGACTGCTGATTTCGCTCAGCAGAGTGGGCAGCAGCATCAAGCCGGGCATGTCTCACGTCGAACCTTAATGGTGATTCCGCCGCTGAACTGTTCGCTGGATGGTCCCAATTGACCGGGAATGCTGTATTAAGCGCTTTTTTTCAGGCAGCCCCAGTTGTGATGGCTACGGTCCGGGTAATTCATTGAGTTGGGCTCCGAGCACCCCTGGCCTGACGGTGATTCCACGCTCCATGGCTCGCTGAACCCCCATGACCACGTCACAACCGTTCGATCTGCGTCTGCCGACCCCCGGCTGTCACAACGACCCAGAACGCGCCGGCCTCGATGCCAAGAGCGTGTTCGACGGCATGACGGAACACCTGTTCTTCACGCTCGGCAAGCTCGCCCCCACCGCCAGCCGCCATGACTTCTACATGGCCCTGAGCTATGCGGTGCGTGATCGGCTGATGATGCGCTATCTGGCCACCACTGAAGCGATGCGGGCCCGCCCGCAGAAATCGGTGGCCTACCTGTCGGCGGAATTCCTGATCGGCCCGCAGCTCAACAGCAACCTGCTGAACCTCGGGATCCAGAAGGAAGCCGAGGAGGCCCTGAGGAATTTCGGCATCGAGTCGTTGCAGCAGATCCTGGATGTGGAGGAGGAACCGGGCCTGGGCAATGGAGGCCTCGGCCGTCTGGCCGCTTGCTACATGGAGTCGCTGGCCAGCCTGAAGATCCCGGCCACCGGCTATGGCATCCGCTACGAGTTCGGCATCTTCGATCAGCTGATCCGCGATGGCTGGCAGGTGGAGATCACCGACAAATGGCTCAAGGGCGGCTGGCCCTGGGAACTACCCCAACCCGATGAGGCCTGCTTCGTGGGCTTCGGCGGTCGAACCGAGAGCTACATCGACGACAAAGGCAACTACCGCTCCCGCTGGATCCCGGCAGAACACGCCATCGGCATTCCCCATGACGTGCCGGTGCTGGGCTATCGGGTGAACATCTGCGACCGGCTGCGGCTCTGGCGTGCCGATGCCACCGAAAGCTTCGACTTCTATGCCTTCAACATCGGCGACTACTACGGCGCCGTAGAGGAAAAGGTGGGCAGCGAAACCCTCTCCAAGGTGCTGTACCCCAACGACGGCACCGACGAAGGCCGGCGTCTGCGCCTGAAGCAGCAGCACTTCTTCGTCAGCTGCTCGCTGCAGGACATGCTGCGCAGCCTCGACAACCGCGGACTGTCCGTCGAGGACTTCCCCAACTACTGGACGGTTCAGCTCAACGACACCCACCCGGCCATTGCCGTGGCGGAGCTGATGCGACTGCTGATCGACGATCGGCATCTGGAGTGGGACCGGGCCTGGGACATCACCTCCCGCTCCGTGGCCTACACCAACCACACCCTGCTGCCCGAAGCGCTTGAGAAGTGGGACCTCAACCTGTTCAGCAGCCTGCTGCCGCGCCATCTGGAGCTGATCTACGAGATCAACCGACGCTTCCTGCAGCAGGTGAGGCTGCGCTACCCCGGCAACGACGCGATCCAGCGCAAGCTCTCGATCATCGATGAAGAGGGCAGCAAGGCCGTGCGCATGGCCCACCTGGCCACAATCGGTGCCCACCATGTGAACGGTGTGGCTGCGCTGCACTCCGATCTGGTGAAAACCGACCTGCTGCCTGAGTTCGCGGCGCTGTGGCCGGAGAAATTCACCAACGTCACCAATGGCGTCACCCCGCGCCGCTGGGTCGCCCTGGCCAACCCCGAGATGTCGACTCTGCTTGATCAGCACGTGGGGCCGGACTGGATCTCCAACATGGAGAACCTGCGCAAGCTGGAGGAGCGGCAGAACGACCAGGGCTTCCTCGAGCTCTGGGGCAACACCAAATTGTCGGTGAAGCGCAAGCTGGCCACCTACATCCACCGCAACACCGGTGTGCTGGTGGACCCCGCCAGCCTGTTCGACGTGCAGGTGAAGCGCATCCACGAGTACAAGCGCCAGCACCTCAATGCCCTGCAGGTGATCACCCAATACCTGCGGATCAAGAACGGCCAGACCGACGGCATGGCGCCCCGCACCGTGATCTTCGGCGGCAAGGCCGCTCCCGGCTACTACATGGCGAAGCTGATCATCCGCTTCCTCAACGGCATCGCCGACACCATCAATGCCGATCCGGACATGGATGGCCTGCTTCGGGTGGTGTTCCTGCCGGATTACAACGTGAAACTGGGGGAACAGGTATATCCCGCCTCCGACCTCTCCGAACAGATCTCCACCGCCGGCAAGGAAGCCTCCGGCACCGGCAACATGAAGTTCGCCATGAATGGTGCCCTCACCATCGGCACCCTTGATGGGGCCAATGTGGAGATCCGTGAGCTGGTGGGAAGCCAGAACTTCTTCCTGTTCGGCAAGACCGTGGAAGAGATCACGGCCCTGCAGCAGGACGGTTACCGCCCTGGCGATGTGATCGCCGCACTGCCGGAACTGCAGGAGGCCCTACGGCTGATCGAGATGGGGCACTTCAGCAACGGCGACGGCGAACTGTTCCGCCCCCTGCTCGACAACCTCACAGGAAACGACCCCTTCTATGTGATGGCCGACTACGCCGACTACCTGCGGGCCCAGGAGGCGGTGAGCCGTGCCTGGAGCGACCGGATGCACTGGAATCGGATGTCGCTGCTGAACACGGCCCGCACCGGGTTCTTCTCCTCCGACCGTTCCATCGGCGAATACTGCAAGAACATCTGGGCCGTGGATCCTCTCAACGTGGAGATCACCTGCGACGTGCGCTGAAAACAACCACAAAAAAAGCCCTGGATCCTGTCCAGGGCTTGAAACCAAGATGCAGTGCTTCAGCTCCGATCAGGCAGATCAGGCGTCTGATGCAACAGGCGGTTGAGCCGCAGACGGTCAACATTCAAAGGATCAGGAGCCAGCTCACCAGCCAGTTCGCGGAACTTCTGCTCGATTTCTTCTGGGACGCGCACATCAAAGACCCGCTCCATCAACGCCTCGATCGAGAACAGATGGGCGTTGATGTTCTCCAGATCGGCAATGGCCTGCTGGATACCATCACCTGATTCCTCTGGAACAGGGGCGCCGGACGCTGCAGGCTTCGAAGCGCCTGCATCGGCGGTCTGGCAGGACCCGTGCTGCTTCTGCAGATCCTCGAGCACCCGGCCGGACAAGGTGCGGAACGACTGAAGTGCTGCCCAGTTGAGCTCCTGCTGCTGACGAAGCGTGGGGGACTCCCGGATCAGCCGGTCATGCTCCCGGTAAAACCGTTGGCAATCCGGGCACTGGCAGGGCTCTTCCGGCAATGCAGTCCCTCGCGGTCATTTCCCACTATGCCACCGATCAAGCCGCCTGAGGCCCCAGATCCTCCTCGGCCTGGGGGCCATCCTCACCAGCGGTGTCGGGCAGAGGGATCTCAATGGAGGACACCACACCGATCACATCCCGCAGCCGCATCGAATCGGCGAACCAGCCCATGGCCTGTTCCGTATCGCCGCGACGTTCCGCGTCACTGGCCTGGTCTTCATGGGCTTCCGCCAGGAGGGCGAGCCAACACAGGCAACGAGCCTGCACCACGGATAAATCCAGATCCGTGGGCTGGGATTCAGCAATCCGCTCACTTTCCTGTTGCACCAACAGCCGCAGACGGAGATCGTGAAGCTGGGTCATGGCACCCAAACCCGGTTGCACCAACCCTAGCGGTGGTGAACGATCTGAACACCCCACCAGATGTAGCGCTAACTACCTCTTGAGCAAGTCTCACGGGGCTGGCGGGACTCGAACCCACGACCTACGGTTTAGGAAACCGTCGCTCTATCCAGCTGAGCTACAGCCCCAGACTTCTGAATTATGCCCACGAGGCATGATGAGATCTGAAAGCAGGCGAGGTGGTTGCGGCCGATCTCTTTGAGTGTCGGCTGAGGAAAGTCCGGGCTCCCTGATGGCCAGGCTTGCTGGGTAACGCCCAGTGCGGGTGACCGTGAGGAGAGTGCCACAGAAACACACCGCCGATGGCCGGTTCGCCGGCACAGGCAAGGGTGCAAAGGTGCGGTAAGAGCGCACCAGCAGCATCGAGAGGTGCTGGCTAGGTAAACCCCGGCTGGGAGCAAGGCCAAGGAACGACGGCTGGCCATTGGCCCCGTTCCGTTTGAACGCGCCGCTTGAGGCCGTCGGTAACGGCGGTCCCAGATAGATAGCCACCCACCCTCCGCAGATCAACATTTGTGGGGTGTGAACAGAACCCGGCTTATGTCCTGCTTTCACCCCCCATCAGCGTTGCTCAGGAGTCTTTGTGGATCCATCCCGCGCCGCAGAGCTCGCCGACTTCATCCAGCAGCTCGACGCTGAGATTCCACTCAACCCTGAGCTACTCGCCCTGGTGGATCAGGCCCTCACCCACGTGTCGAGCGGCCGAGCTCGCAACCTGGAACGGCTGGAGTTCCTCGGTGATGCGGTGCTGCGGCTCGCCGCCACCGAATTCATTGATCGCCACCACGCCGATCTGGCGGTGGGTGCCTGCTCCAACTTGCGGGCCCAGCTGGTGAGCGATCGCTGGCTGGCGGACGTGGGTGCAGCACTTGGCATCGAACAGCATCTGCTGCTGGGGCGGCACGCCCAGGGGGATCGTTCCGCCGAATCCAGGCTGCGAGCCGATGCCACCGAAGCTCTGATCGGTGCGTTGTACAGCGCCCTCGGCAACGTTGAAGCGATTCACCGCTGGCTCACCCCGTACTGGTGCGCCACTGCCGAAGCGGTGCTGGCCACCCCCCATCAGTTCGGCGGCAAAACAGCCCTGCAGGAGTGGAGCCAGGGCCAAGGGCTGGGACTGCCCAGCTACACCACCGAAGAATGCAGCCGCCAACACGGCGACCCCGAACGCTTCCGCTGCCGGGTGAGCATCCAAGGCCAAGACCTGGCGGAGGCCAAAGGACGATCCCGCAAGGAGGCCGAGCAGAGCGCGGCGACAGCCGCTCTTCAGGCCCTGGAGGGCAGCGACGCACCGCAGGCATCGCAGTGACGGGCATCCCTGCGGTGCCCCTGACGCCCGCAGCTGCTGCAGACCAGTTCAGCCGACCGCTGCTGGTGATGGCGCACCCCCGACACCGTCAGGATCCCTGTGGGAATGGCAATGATGCCGAAACCCAAGAGCATCACCACTGAGGCCAGCAGCCGCCCCAGTTCCGTCTGGGGAACAACATCGCCATAACCCACGGTGGTCATGGTGACGATCGCCCAGTAGACGCCGCTCGCCACCGTCTGGAACTGGGAATCAGGCCGGGCACTCTCGATCACAAAAATGCTGTAGCCGAGCACCACCTGCAGCAGGAAGACGAAAAACAAGAAGACGCCGATGGTGCGGGCACTTCCCCGCAGGGCCTGCCCCAGCACGCGGGCTTCATCGATGAACTTGAGCAGCTTGAACACCCGCAGGATGCGGCCGAACTTGAACACCCACAGCAGCAGTTCACTGCGCACCTGCGGCACGAAGAAAAACAGGACTGCCGAGGCGTCAATCAGCCCGGTGAAGCTGAACAGGTAACGGCGAGGCCTCTCCACCAAGGCCAGATGAAGGACGAAATCCGCCGCAAACACCGCCAAGCAAACGTTCTGAACCAGATCGATCCAGGGCACATTGGTTTGGCGCAGGGCTGAATTACCCAGGGGGTCAGGTTCCAGCAGCAGGGCCAAAACACTCAGCAGAATCGCCCCAAAATGACAGCGTTGTAGGCCTTGCCCGCCGGGGTGCTGGCTTCCAGCACCGTGGACTGCAGCCGTTGTCGCAGGCTTCGGTGAATGTCCATCGCCTCAGGCCGGCTGGAGGTCCTTCAACCGCAGGGTCACCAGCTTGTCCCAGTTTCCACCTTCGAACAAAACGGCCGCACGGTCGCCGCTGATTCGCTGCACAAAGCCGGTGTAGCCGTTGTAGATCGAGGTGGCATCCGCCACGGTGACGGTGGAGCCAGGGAGGATCGGAGCGGTTGCAGGCGCCATGGCTCGTTCGCGTACGGGTCTGGCGCCATTATCGGCAGAGTGCGTGGCGGATGGCATGGCGGAGAGCAACGACTGGCTCAGCGTCGGCAAGATCGTGGGGATACAAGGGCTGCAGGGGGAACTTCGCGTGAACCCCGCCAGCGATTTCCCCGAGCGGTTTACGACTCCCGGGCCCCGTTGGCTGCGCAGCCGCAAGGGGAGTGAGCCGACAGAGATTCAACTCAAGAAGGGCCGGCAACTGCCTGGCAAGTCGCTCTTCGTGGTGCGGTTTGAAGGAATCGAAAACCGCAGCGCCGCCGAATCCCTTGTTGGCCAGGAACTGCTGGTGTCTGCGGATGACCGCCCCGAATTGGACGAGGGGGAATTTCACCTGCTCGATCTGCTGGGCCTGGAGGCGCGGCTCACAGCCGATGGTCCTGCCGTTGGCACAGTGAGCGACCTAATCAACGGCGGCAACGACCTGCTGGAAATCACCACATCCGAAGGCCGCAAGCTGTTAATTCCCTTTGTGGAGGCGATCGTGCCGGTGGTGCAGTTGGAGGACGGCTGGCTGCTCCTCACTCCACCGCCGGGCCTTCTGGAGCTCTGACAGATCTTTTTCAGGGCATCGACAGAAGCCCCTAGAGCAAGCGAATCTGGGTCACCGCTTTCAGGACGTGATGGCCTCCACACCGCTGATCCCTGTGATCCTTTGCGGAGGCACCGGCACAAGGCTTTGGCCGCTGTCACGGGCGAGTTACCCCAAGCAGTACTGGCCGTTGAGCGGAGACAGCGAGGCCACGTTGCTGCAACAGACCCAACAGCGGCTCTATGGCCTTGATGCCCTGGCGGCCCCCCTGCTGATCTGCAATGAAGACCACCGCTTCATCGTGGCCGAACAGATGCGGCAGATCGGCGTGGAGCCCAACGCGATCCTGCTGGAACCGATGGGCCGCAACACCGCTCCTGCGGTAACGGTGGCCGCGTTGCAGGCCACGGCCAACGGCGAGGACCCCCTTCTGCTGGTGCTGGCGGCGGATCACCTGATCCGCGATGCCGCCCAGTTCCGCCAGGCCATCGACGCTGGCCGCCAACCCGCCGAAGAGGGACGTCTGGTGACCTTCGGGATCGTGCCAACGGCTCCGGAAACCGGTTACGGCTACATCGAAGCCAGCGAACCCTTCTCCCTTGGGGGACCCGCCCATGTGCCGATCAAGCGTTTCGTCGAGAAGCCCGATCAGACCACAGCGGAGCAATTCCTGGCCACCGGCCGCTTCACCTGGAACAGCGGCATGTTCCTGTTCCGCGCCAGCGCCATGCTGGCGGAACTGGAACGACTGGCCCCGGAAGTGGTGAGCTGCTGCCGCGCGGCTCTCGAACAAGACACGGCTGACCTGGAATTCCATCGGTTGGAACGGGAGGCCTTTGCCAAATGTCCCAACGTGGCCATTGACGTGGCCGTGATGGAAAAAACAGAACTGGGCAGTGTGCTGCCGCTGGATGCGGGCTGGAGCGACGTTGGCAGCTGGAGCGCGCTCTGGGAAACCTCAGAACAGCGGGATTCCCAAGGCAATGTGCTGCAGGGCCATGTGATCGCCGAAGGCAGCCGCGACTGCTATTTGCGCAGCGAACACCGACTGGTGGTGGGGCTGGGAGTTGAAAACCTGGTGGTGGTTGAAACCGACGATGCCGTCCTGATTGCGGATCGCTCCAAAGCCCAGGACATCAAGACCGTGGTGAAGCAACTGGAGGCCGAGGGAAGTCCGGAGGGCAAAGCACACCGAAAGATCTATCGCCCGTGGGGTCATTACACCGGTGTCGTGGAAGACAGCCGCTGGCAGGTGAAGCGAATCTCCGTGAAACCCGGCGCCAGCCTCTCTTTGCAGATGCATCACCATCGTGCTGAGCACTGGGTGGTGGTGAAGGGCACGGCCTTGGTGGAACGTGATGGTGAAGAGCAGCTGGTGGGGGAAAACCAGAGCACCTACATCCCGATGGGCTGCAAACACCGCCTGTCCAACCCTGGCCGGATCCCGGTGGAGCTGATCGAGATTCAGAGCGGCACTTACCTCGGCGAAGACGACATCGTCCGTTTCCAGGACCGCTATGGCCGTAGCGATCTGAGCATCAGCGCCAGCTGAGGCTCACTCCACCGTGACGCTCTTGGCCAGGTTGCGGGGTTGATCCACATCCAGGCCGCGATGGGCGGCGATGTGATAACTCAGCAACTGCATCGGCACCACGGTGAGCAGGGGGCTGATCCACTCGCTCACCGAGGGCACCGGCAGCAATTCATCGAACAGATCGGTGTCGGGCCCCTGGGGCGCCACACCGATCAGCTGGGCGTCGCGGGCCTTTGCTTCCTGCGCGTTGCTGAGCACCTTCTCAAACACCACACCGGGCACTGCGATCGACACCACCGGTACCCGCGAATCGAGCAGGGCGATCGGACCATGCTTCATTTCACCGGCCGGATAGCCCTCGGCGTGGATGTAGCTGATCTCCTTGAGTTTCAAGGCCCCCTCAAGGGCGATCGGGTAATTGATGCCCCGGCCCAGAAAGATCACATCCTGGGTGTCGGCAAAACGAGAGGCCAAGGCCTCGGAGCGTTGGTCGTGGAGATCAACCAGCTGGCGCAACTGCTGGGGCAGACCGCGCAATTCGTCCGCCAGAGTATTGATCTCAGCCGCGGGGCGAGCACCACGGCGGGCCGCAAAGGCCATAGCCAGACCATAGAAGGCCAGCAGCTGACCGAGGAAGGTCTTGGTGGCTGCTACGCCCACTTCAATGCCGGCCCCAATGTCGAGGATGTGGGGCACCTGGCGTGACAGGGAGCTCTCCGGACGGTTGGTCACCCCCAGCTGGCGGGGGGCAAAGGCTGGATCCCCATGAGCCAGTCGCCGCTCTGCCTCCATGGCCAGGGCAGCCAGGGTGTCGGCTGTTTCACCAGACTGGGTCACCCCAATGGTGAGAGTGTGGGGAGCTAGCGGCGGCGGCGCATAGCGAAACTCACTGGCGAAGTGCACCGATGTGGGAATCCCGGCGAACTGTTCCAGCAAGTAGGCCCCCACCATCGCGGCATGGCGGCTGGTGCCACAAGCCAGGATCTGAATCTGCTCAATCCCGGCGTAAAAGGCATCGTCCATTGGCAGCGCCACTGGCTGTTCCGGCGGCAGTCCCTGGGGCAGATGGCGCGCCACCCACAACTCTGCAGTCTCCGGTTGCTCATGGATCTCCTTGAGCATGAAGTGGCGGAATTCGCGCTTGTCGGCCACGTGATCCACACCGCTGAGCTGGGTGGGCATGCGTTGCTGGCGCACCCCTGCCGCGTCGTAGAGCTCAACCCCGAGGGGGGAGAGCAGGGCCACCTCGCCGTCTTCCATCGGCAGGATCGTGCGGGTGAAGCCCGCCAGGGCCGGCGTGTCGCTGGCACAGAGGAATTCCCCTTCCCCCAAACCAATTAACAGAGGGGCCGCCTTGCGGGCCACCACCAATGCCCCCGGCGCCTGATCCCAGATCACCGCCAGGGCATAGGCCCCTTGCAATTTGGGGAGAACCTGCTGCAGGGCCTCGAGCAACAACCCACCACCAGGGGGGCCGCCCCCGGCTTGCAGCTGCTGCAGTTCCGCCGCCAACAGGTGGGGAATTACCTCGGTGTCGGTCTCCGACTGGAACACCACCCCTGAAGCCTCGAGCTGCTCCCGCAGGGCCCGGTGGTTCTCAATGATTCCGTTCTGCACCACCGCCACCGCGCCATCGCTGCTGCGGTGCGGGTGGGCATTGCGCTCTTCTGGTTTGCCGTGGGTAGCCCAGCGGGTGTGGCCGATGCCGCATTGGCCGGGGGCCCCTTCTGCTTCAAAACGAGCGGTGAGGTTGCGCAGCTTGCCCTTGGCACGCAGGCAGGTCAGCTGCTCCTGAGCAGCCACCGTGGCAATCCCAGCGGAGTCGTAACCGCGGTACTCCAGCTGCCGCAAGCCCTCCAGGAGCTGAGGCGCCGCTTCTCGGGAGCCCACCAGGGCGACGATTCCGCACATACAAAAAAAGCCCGGCTGAAGCCGGGCCGAGCTTATGAGGTGAAACGGGGCAAATCAGTAGGCCAGACCCATGGAGCGGGTGGTCTCGTCACCCAGGTAGACGCGAATGCTGAGGAAGTCAGTCGGACAGGCGGTTTCACAGCGCTTGCAACCCACGCAATCCTCGGTACGAGGGGACGAGGCAATCTGGCCGGCCTTGCAGCCGTCCCAAGGCACCATCTCAAGAACGTCGAGAGGGCAGGCGCGAACACACTGTGTGCAGCCAATGCAGGTGTCGTAGATCTTGACGGCGTGGGACATGTGCCCGATGCATACGAAGGCTTGCGGCAAACGTACCCGCCCTTTGGGGGTCCATGGCCAGGCCGTCACCGTTGTTAACGACGCGGTCGTTGGCGAGGGATGAACTGAAGGCGTGCCCGTAAGATGCAGCGTCCCGTTGCCACGGCTATGTCCCAGGAAGCGATTCTCGAAAAGGTGCGCTCGATCGTTGCGGAGCAACTGAGCGTTGACTCCGGAGAGGTGAAGCCCGAATCCAACTTCCAGAACGATCTGGGTGCTGATTCTCTGGACACCGTGGAACTCGTGATGGCTCTTGAAGAGGCTTTCGACATCGAGATTCCCGACGAAGCCGCTGAAGGCATCACCACCGTTGGTGACGCCGTCAAATACATCGAAGACAAACAGGCCTGAGCAACGCAATGGTGGATGGTCTCCATCGCGTCGTCATCACCGGCCTCGGCGCGGTCACACCGATCGGCAACACGGTTCAGGACTACTGGAACGGCCTCACCTCCGGCAGCAACGGAGTTGAAGCCATCACCCTGTTCGATGCATCCGAGCACGCCTGTCGCTTTGCGGCGGAGGTGAAGGATTTCGATCCGTCCGGCTTCATCGAACCGAAGGAAGCCAAGCGCTGGGATCGGTTCTGCAAGTTCGGCGTAGTGGCAGCCAAACAGGCTGTGGCCCATGCCGGCCTTGAAATCAACGAAGCGAATGCGGATCGGATCGGCACGATCATCGGTTCTGGCGTCGGCGGTCTGCTGACGATGGAGACCCAAGCCCACGTGCTGGAGGGCAAAGGCCCTGGACGGGTGAGCCCGTTCACGGTGCCGATGATGATCCCCAACATGGCCACGGGCCTGACAGCCATTGCCTTAGGCACCAAGGGCCCCAGTTCTGCGGTGGCCACGGCCTGCGCTGCCGGCTCCAACGCCGTTGGCGATGCCTTCCGGCTGCTGCAGCTGGGCAAAGCGGACGCGATGGTGTGCGGTGGCGCCGAATCAGCGATCACCCCGCTGGGGGTGGCCGGCTTCGCCAGCGCCAAGGCCCTGTCGTTCCGCAACGACGACCCGGCCACGGCCAGCCGTCCGTTCGATAAGGAGCGGGATGGCTTTGTGATCGGAGAGGGCGCCGGCGTGCTGGTGCTGGAAACCCTCGAGCACGCCCAGGCCCGTGGCGCCACAATCCTCGGCGAAGTGGTGGGTTACGGCATGACCTGCGATGCTCACCACATCACCTCACCCACGCCGGGCGGCGTCGGTGGTGCTGAGGCGATGCGCCTGGCCCTGGCCGATGGCGGCATTGATCCCTCCGAGATCGACTACGTCAACGCCCACGGCACCAGCACCCCGGCGAACGACAAGAACGAAACCTCGGCGATCAAAAGCGCCTTGGGTGATCGGGCGCTGCAGATTCCGGTGAGCTCCACCAAATCGATGACCGGCCACCTGCTGGGTGGCTCCGGCGGCATCGAGGCCGTGGCCTGCGTGCTGGCGCTGCAACAGGGCGTCGTGCCCCCCACGATCAACCACACCACCCCGGATCCCGACTGTGATCTGGATGTCGTGCCCAATCAGGCCCGGGATCAGACACTGGGGACCGTCCTGTCCAACTCCTTTGGCTTCGGCGGCCACAACGTCTGCCTGGCTTTCAAACGCGCCAGCTGAGCCTTCGGGCTCACGCCGTGCGTCAAAATCGCTCCAACTTTTCCTCTTAACACCATGGTCGCTGCGCCCGCGTCACTCGACACGCTCTGCATCAACAGCATTCGGATGCTGGCTGTCGACGCCATCAACAAGTCCAACAGCGGCCACCCCGGCCTGCCGATGGGCTGCGCACCCATGGGTTACGCGCTCTGGGACAAGTTCCTCAAGCACAACCCCAAGAACCCCAAGTGGTTCAACCGCGACCGCTTCGTGCTCTCAGCTGGCCACGGCTGCATGCTGCTCTACGCGCTGCTGCACCTCACCGGCTACGACTCGGTGACGATCGAGGACATCAAGCAGTTCCGCCAGTGGGGCTCCAAAACTCCAGGTCACCCCGAGACCTTTGAAACCCCCGGCGTTGAAGTGACCACCGGCCCCCTCGGTGCTGGCATCTCCAACGCTGTTGGCCTGGCCATCGCTGAATCCCACCTGGCCGCCAAATTCAACAAGGCCGACGCCACCGTGGTGGATCACTACACCTATGTGGTGATGGGTGACGGCTGCAACCAAGAAGGGGTCTCTTCTGAGGCTGCTTCCCTGGCTGGTCACCTGAAGCTGGGCAAGCTGATCGCCCTGTATGACGACAACAGCATCACCATCGATGGCCGCACCGATGTGTCCTTCACCGAGGACGTGCTGAAGCGCTACGAGGCCTATGGCTGGCACGTGCAACACGTGGCCGAGGGCAACACCGATGTGGACGCCATCGCCAAGGCGATCGAAGCCGCCAAGGCCGTTACCGACAAGCCGTCGATTATCAAGGTGACCACCACCATCGGCTACGGCTCACCCAACAAGGCCGACACCGCCGGTGTGCACGGTGCTGCACTCGGTGAAGAGGAAGCAGCCCTGACCCGCCAGCAACTGGGTTGGGACTACGCCCCCTTCGAGATCCCCCAGGACGCCTACGATCAGTTCCGCCAGGCCATCGATCGCGGTGCCAGCCTCGAAGCCGAGTGGAACCAGACCCTGGCCACCTACCGCACCAAGTACCCCACTGAAGCCGCCGAGTTCGAGCGGATGCTGCGCGGTGAGCTGCCCGAGGGCTGGGACAAGGATCTGCCCACCTACACCCCCGAAGACGGTGGCCTGGCCACCCGCAAGCACTCCCAGATCTGCCTGGGTGCTCTCGGCCCGAACCTGCCCGAGCTGATCGGCGGCTCCGCCGACCTCACCCACTCCAACTACACCGACATCAAGGGAGAGACAGGCTCCTATCAGGCCAGCAGCCCTGAGAAGCGCTACCTGCACTTCGGTGTGCGCGAGCACGCCATGGCCGCCATCCTCAACGGCATCGCATACCACAACAGCGGCTTGATCCCCTACGGCGGCACCTTCCTGGTGTTCGCCGACTACATGCGCGGTTCCATGCGCCTGTCGGCCCTGAGTGAGCTGGGTGTGATCTACGTGCTGACCCACGACTCCATCGGTGTCGGCGAAGACGGCCCTACCCACCAGCCAATCGAAACCATCCCCTCCCTGCGGGCGATGCCGAACATGCTGGTGTTCCGTCCTGGCGACGGCAACGAGACCAGCGGTGCATATAAGGTGGCTATCGAGAACCGCAAGCGCCCCAGCTCCCTTTGCCTCAGCCGCCAGGGCATGGCCAACCAGGCCAACTCCTCGATCGATAAGGTGGCTCTCGGTGGTTATGTGCTCGAAGACTGCGCTGGAACCCCTGATCTGATCCTGATCGGCACCGGCACCGAACTGGACCTCTGCGTCCAGGCCGCCAAGCAGCTCACCGCTGAAGGTAAGAAGGTGCGCGTGGTGTCCATGCCCTGCGTTGAGCTGTTCGACGAACAGACCGACGCCTATAAGGAAGAAGTGCTCCCCAACGCAGTGCGCAAGCGCATGGTGGTGGAAGCTGCTGAATCCTTCGGCTGGCACCGGTTCATCGGGCTTGATGGCGACAGCGTCACCATGAACCGATTCGGCGCTTCCGCTCCTGGCGGCACCTGCCTCAAAGAATTCGGCTTCACGGTAGAGAACGTGGTATCCAAAGCAAAAGCTTTGCTTGGCTGATCAGGCAGCTAAAAATTCAAATAAAAAGCCCCAAATCAATGGAGCTTTTTATTTGAATTTTTAGAGAGAGGCGCAAAAGAGAGAGACATTCACAACGAGAAAAGATAAAACAAGAGACCACAAAATTTTCTAAGCAATTATCGAACAAATGAAACAACAAATATCCTGAATTAGCTAACTAAAACCGCTAAAAGACAATTAAATTATAAAAACATTGACCCCCATGCCAAGGATAATCCTTTGCAAGCGAAAATCATCACATGGATTCAGCGGCTATTTGACGTCTCGCCAACTCAAGATCATGCAAAACCATCTCTTCAACTAATTCATCAAATGTATGCCGCGGCGACCAACCAAGCTCGGCTTTAGCCTTGGCTGGATCTCCCAGGAGCGTTTCAACCTCAGCGGGGCGATAATAAAGGGGGTCAACTTGAACAATCTTTTTACCCTGCCAATCCACTGCATACTCGTCCAAGCCTGTCCCATGCCAACTAATTGGAATATCCAGACTATGGGCAGCTTTCGAGACGAACTCACGAACCGAAAATTGGCATCCACTTGCAATTACATAGTCGACAGGCGACTCTTGCTGTAGCATCAGCCATTGCATCTCTACATAGTCTTTTGCGTGACCCCAATCACGCATAGCGTCCAAATTACCCAAATAAAGACAATCTTGCAGTCCCAACTTAATCCTAGCCAATGCCATTGTTATTTTTCGGGTTACAAATGTTTCGCCCCTTAGCGGACTCTCATGATTGAATAGAATACCATTGCAAGCATACATTCCATATGACTCTCGATAATTAACAGTGATCCAATAAGCATACAGTTTTGCCGCAGCATAGGGACTACGCGGATAAAAAGGAGTGCTTTCAGATTGAGGAATCTCCTGAACCTTACCGAACAGCTCTGAAGTACTAGCTTGATAAAAACGACATTTATCTTGCAGACCTAATAATCTAATGGACTCAAGTATTCTCAAAGTACCAAGGGCATCAACATTAGCTGTATATTCAGGCTGCTCAAAGCTCACCATAACGTGTGACTGAGCGGCTAAGTTGTAAATTTCGTCTGGCTGAACCTTGGCTATGACATTAGTAAGGCTGAGCGAATCAGCCATATCGCCATAATGCAAGTGAAAGTTAAAGCCCGAATCATGTATGTCGTGATAGAGGTGGTCTATCCGTTTTGTATTAAATGAAGAAGACCTTCTGCGAATTCCATGTACTTCATAACCTTTCTCAATCAAGAAATCGGCCAAATAAGCGCCATCTTGGCCAGTGACACCTGTTATCAATGCTGTTTTAGAAGACATAATCTCAGATATTGATTGATTTTAGCAAATGGCAGTGCGCCGAATGCAGCGTGACAATGGTCTCAACACAACTGCCCAACATGATGAGAGATGGGGGGAGACAATCAGGAAGCACAGCCAAGAAGAGTGGGATGAATGGAGTAAGATGTAGAAAGTGCAAACAAGGAAAATGGCAAATTGTGTTGTATGTGGATCAGAACTACTAGAAGACATCGTAGAAATTGGCAAACAATATCCAAGCGCAATCTTCTGCAATTCCAATGACCCATTCAGGGAGAGACTAAAAGCAAGTTCCTTAAATGTCACCAAGTGCAGCAATCGATCATGTAATCTGATCCAACTCAGCAATCCGATATCACTAGACGACGTCTTCGCCAAATATCCGTATCAAACCTCGACAACGATTTCAATGAGGTCAATCCTTACAGACCTTAGAGACTCTTGCAACAAGAGGCTAACAGAAAACCTAGTGGACAATGATGTGATATTAGATATTGGCGGAAATGATGGGACATTTTTAGCACTGTATGACGAAACAAGAATTCAAAAAGTAAACATTGATGCAGCACAAAATATTCAGCAAGTCTGCATAGACGATAACTATACATACATCAACGAATTATTTTCTGCTGAAGCATACAAGCAAAGATTCAATAAGCCGCCAAGATTAATCACGTCAACAGCTATGTTTTATCATCTACACAATCCGGTAGAGTTCACAACCAATGTTGCGAGCATAATGGATGAATCGACAATATGGTGCATCCAAATGAGTTATGCGGCCTCAATGATTGAAAACTGTGTGGTAGACAATATTGTGCACGAACATGTGACTTATTACACATTCCAATCGCTGTCGCATTTAATGGATATTTGCAACCTTGAAATATTCGATGCGGAAGTAATTGATGTATATGGAGGAAGCATAAGAGCATTCATTAAAAAGAAATCAACAAACGGCGGGGGGAAAACAATAACAAGAAGCGTCAAGAGTATTATCGAAAACGAAAGAAGAAGGAATACGAATGAAGAATCTTCCTTGATTGAATTCAACGAAAAATCTCATAATTTCAGGAAAAACTTTTCTGCTCTCCTAGAATACATGGACAATAGAGGCGAAAACATTTATGGCTTTGGAGCAAGCACAAAAGGGAATATGTTGCTTCAATTCCTAAACCTCGATGAATCAATCATCAAAGGTGTATTTGATAATAGCCCCAAAAAGATTGGGACGTCAATGCTAGGAAGCAATATCAAAGTTTTTGACGAAAAAGAAATGGATCATCATAATCCATCGGCATTGATATCGTTGCCCTATTATTATCACAACCATTTCCTGAATTTAATCAGTAAGCTTAAACCGGATACTTTAGAGAAATTAACTGTGATCCAACCTCTTCCTAATCTAATTATTAATCATGTCTAAAGTTGAAGTAATCGGCAAGCTGGGACAAATCGAGATCCTCAAACACTCATGCAACCCCTCTACAGTCAAGGATGGAAGAGGAGGAATATTTACATGGGTACCTGATCATGACATCAAAGAATTCAATTTGGTCGTCATCAAACCTGACAAAGTAAGAGGAAATCACTACCACCCTGAATTTATTGAATATTTTTTGGTTGTTGAAGGAAAGCTACTACTCACTACTGAAGACAAATGTAGTGGCGAGAGCTTAAATTTACTGGCGACTTCAGGGATGTGTTTTAGGACTCCTATCGGGGTCTCTCACTCATTTCATGCAATCGATACATCACTTTGTGTTAGTCTTTTGACAAAGCCTTGGGATGAGTGCAAGGAGCCAATTATTGTAAATGAAATTTACTGAGACATGAACATCCTGCTTTATGGTTTTAAAGGATATGTTGGAAGTCAACTTTTTAAAGTTTTAAAGGCTTCCGGCCATAATGTTAAGGGCGTTGGACGCGATAACTTTAATCAAGTAGAGACAAAAGATCACTATGATCTTGTTATTCACTGTGCAAACTCAGCAAGGCGCTTTTATGCAAATACACATCCAGAAGAAGATAAAGAAGCAATATTTGCAACGACAAGTGAAATTATGAATCGTCATAAGTCATCGAATTTGCTATTGATATCATCATTATCATGTAGAACCGAAGCCAATACTGCATACGGCAGAAATAGGTGCCATGCAGAAAAGTCATGGATAGAAAAAAAAGGAAAAGTAATAAGACTTGGCCCAATGTACGGAGGAGCTAGAGATAAAGATACCTTACATGACATTATTAATAATGAGCATGTGTATTACTCAAAGAACACGAAGTATGCCTACTGTAACGTCGAGTGGGCGGCAGAATATATTGCAGGAATAATCAAGGACTTTCAAATAATGAAGCAAATACAAGAAATAGGTGCAAGTAATACAATCACTCTTGGTGCTATAGCGGAGGTAATAGAAAGCAAATCGACCTTTGATGATAAAAATGATGATCAATTCCCACTCAATTTTGATAAAGGACCTGATGCATATCTGATTCTTGATTTTGCAAAGAAGCTGAAATATGAATAGAGCAATCATATTCGGCTTTTCTGATCAAGATGGGACCTACTTAAGTGAACATCTCGCTAACTATGAAACAATCTCATATAGAAGTCATCGGCATGAGGGCGGAATTGACATTAGAAATCGATGGCAAGTCAACAATATAATCAATAAATACAAACCTAGATATATTTTTAACTTGGCAGGAATTCCAAGCACAGACCCACAACGTTTTTCAGATATATATAGCACTATCTACGAAGGCACTTTTAATATCCTTGAGAGTGTTAGAGAAAATGAACTTAAAGCAAAATCTATAATTGCATCTTCAGCATATTGTTTCAAAGCTGAAGACACAAAGAAAGAGATCAAATGTTCAAGTTCGTACAGATTAGACAACCCGTATTCATTAGCGAGAATAAATACGATGAACCTGGCAAAGTACTACAGTAATATAGGAGTTCAATCTATAACTGCCCATTTATTTCACCACGAAAGCCAGTATAGAAGTAAATCTAGCCTAATAATGCAGCTTGCCAAGGATGTTATAGAATATAGAAATGGCAAAATAGATTATATATCACTTAGAAATGAAGGAATCGTTAAAGAATGGAACCATGCGTCAGATCTAATGCGAGCATTGGTTTTAATAGCAGAAAAATACGATGGCAATGAAATAATAATAGCGAGCGGAAAAGTTTATAGCGCAAAAGCAATAATTGAGATAATGATGGACTTACTTAATATAAAACCACCGCTAATAAAATCTCAAGAAACAACCAAACAAGTCTATATGGGTGATGCATATCAACTTTATGAATTGGGATGGAAGCCAAATATAAACATTAGAGAATTATGCTCAGAAATTCTTTTTAGCCTAGATCCTGATTTACGGATGCATGGCTCTTGAATTCGCGAATTTCAGATTCGGAGATTTCGTTAATTTTCTTTTTAAGTATCGCCCTTTGGTCATTTAGCTTGTAAGAAAGCTTATTTACCTCGATGAACTCTTTGCCAAAACTTTGTTTTCTATCGAGAGCTCTCTTATCTTCTTCATTATCCCATATAGCCAAATTAACATCAACCAGCTTATTGTACAAGTCATTTAACAAGGACTCACTATGGTGGCAAGTTAAATTATTTTTTTGATCCAAGAGTAAATTCATTTCATTAGTAATAGAAGATATAATTGCCTCGCCATGAAAATACCTGAGCTTAATTTGCAAAATCGAGATCTTGTCAAATAATTCTCCAACAGAGACAGGACAGGTGATCATTAGCTAAAAGACCATATTAAAAGAGCATGGGCAGATCTGTAAAGCTATGTAGCCACCCTACGATCCATAGCATTTGATCATACAAAATATATCAGAGGAGTATAATTTATTTAACCACCATCAAAAATGTCTACCAAAAACTTGTACATTTTCCCTGCCGAAGAGAAGGAGAAAGAGAGAGCCGTACACAATAAAATTAAAGAGTTATTTAACTCGAATAATTCAAAGACTATATCAGACCCAGATTATTATTATTGGAAATCGAAGATGCTCTTAAGCAATATAAGCTCCAACGCAAAGCTATTATTGATAACTGCAAAATTTATGTATTCTAAAAGCTTCTATACGCACGCAGCCTCGCTGTTGTTAGAAGCAATGCTGAAAGAGCCGTACAACCACGACATTTACTTCTTATTAGGAGTAATTCATCAAACCACAAATGCGCGGCAAGATGCAAAAATAGCGTTTAATAAAAATCTTTTATGCTTGAATAAACAAAATCCACTCTATTGGAATGGACAAACTAAAGAAGACTCAATTCTGATTGTTGCGAACGGCGTAGGTGAATGTGTATTAGCGTCTCGTCAGATTAATAGTTTACGTCAATATGCCAAGCGAATTGGAATCATCACAAAGCCACAGTTTCATGAACTTGCAGAGTCAATAAAAAATATTGACTTTTGCTTATTTTCAGACAATCCGATTAAAGGCGGAGAAAAATTTATACAGGAGCAAAATACAGGAATTAAGTTAGTGCGAACAGAGCCTATTATGGCCATGAATGAAGATATTTTCTCTCATCCACTCCGTCATGAAAAAAGCATCAATGTTAAACCAAATTTAGATAGCTACTGGAGAGCACAAATGAATTCAGTAAAGGATGGTTCAATACAATTAATAGGATTATGCTGGAATACAAAGCAAATAAGTCCACTCCATCCAAATAGAAGCTTTAAATTAGAGGATTTAAGAATAGTCTCTAACTTAGATCATTACAAATTAGCCTCATTTCAAAATGGGTATGGATCTGAGCAGCTTGATGTATGTGATTTTAAAGAAAGCTTTGTTTCATGCCAACAAGAATTGTCTGAAAAAAGAAACTTTTTTGACACTATTGCTGCTATTAATCAATGTGATTATTTCTTCACATGTGATACTGGTATAGCGCAAATTTCATCGGCACTGGGCATTAAAACAGTTGTATTTACTCAAGATAAGCCTAGTGCAACTTGGGCGGGTGAGGGAGACAAATCATATCTCTATCAAAATACTATTGTGCATAGAAAGTTGCCGGATGAACTATGGTGCGAAAGTATTAATAGGTTTATAAATGAAAAAGACTTAAAAGATTACTTCGAATCTAAGACATAAAAAACTTATTTATTGCGTCAACGATTCGTTCAACATCTACATTGCAACCCAGCGGAAGTCTTAGCAGACAAGTTGAAGCTGTATGCGTATTGTCAAATGATCCAATACTCTTCGCATATTTTATTCCTGCTGGTGAGGAATGAAGAGGAACATAATGAAAAACTGCTTGGATACCCTGGGATTTAAGATAAGACATAAGCTGTGTTCGCTCATCAAGACTATTTAGAATAATAAAGAACATATGTGCATTATGTTCACAAAAATCTGGAACAATTTGTCTCCTAATTTTACCTTCTAACTCTAACGATTTAAGATATTTATGGTACTTGTTCCAATGGCTGATTCGTTTGTCTGTAATTGAGCGAGCTTCTATAAGCTGCGAATATAAAAATGCAGATATAATCTCACCCGGCAAAAAAGATGATCCAATATCAACCCAAGTATACTTATCAACTTCGCCACGAAAGAATTTAGTTCGATTGGTTCCTTTCTCTCTTATGATTTCAGCTCTTTCAAGGAATGTAGATTCATTAATCACTAGAGCTCCTCCTTCGCCAGATATTACATTTTTTGTTTCATGAAAACTAAAAGCAGAGAGTTCACCAATCGTTCCTAGGCTTTGGCCTTTGTATTTTGAAAGCAGCGCTTGTGCAGAGTCTTCGACAACTTTAAGATTATATTTTTTTGCAATGCTAATTAATTCGTCCATGTCACAGGAAATTCCCGCATAATGAACTGCCATAATTGCCTTAGTTTTTGAACTAATAGCATCTTCGATTTTTGATGGATCGATATTAAATGTTATTGGATCGACATCAACAAACACTGGTGTTATACCACGCAGCACAAATGCATTTGCAGTTGAGACAAAAGTAAAGGACGGCATTATGACCTCATCTCCTTGCCTGAGATCTAATAATATGGCAATCATTTCTAAGGCGGCTGTACAAGAATGTGTCAGATAAGTATCGCCACTACCCAATAACTTAGAAATCAGCGATGAAGAAAGTTCTGTATACTTGCCATCACCAGCAAGCTGTCCATTTTGGTGAGCATCTTGAATATATTCAATCTCTTTGCCCGTCAAGAAGGGCGAGTTAAAAGGAATTTTATTCATAATGAAAAAATTGATTTTATTTTAAATTATTTGCTCAAATTGAGAAGTAATTTTTAAGATTTTTTTAGATCTCTCCCCTCTTCGACGTGCTGGACTTCCATAATAAATACCCCATGCTTCTGTAGATTTAGTAACTAGGCTACATGCACCTACGGAAGTGCCAACGGCTAGAGAGCAACCAGGTAAAACAACAGAGTTAGCCCCAATAATTACATGGTCCTCAATAGATATATTTTTCTTGAATTCATTTTTAAATTTCTTTGGGATTGTCGAATTAACCATGCTATTTCCGAAGTAATCATCTGACTGGGTAAAAACACTCACACGGTAAGCAAATGTACAATAATTGCCAACAAGTAATCCCTTTTCGCCACCTGCTAACAAGCAAAACGGCGTCACATGGCAGTGATTACCCAGAACAATATTCCCTGAAATACAACAATAGTCATCTATTCTTACATTATTCCCCAGTTCTATTAAATGGGCATCATAAATTGAAGACTTACTGCTTACCAATACATTATGACCAACAGACTTAAATCCAAAAGAATTCAGTTCTTGTGGCGAATAGTATGATGATGTGGAAACTTTATGTCTCATTTTTTTGAAACTCTAAGAAGACTTGATTGGTCATTAAAAACTGCCTTAATTAGAGAGCGTGTCTCTTGACCGAGAGACTGAATTTGGTCTGGCGATTGCAGCAAGGCAACAGACCTTGCAGCCATAGTAGAAGAGGTGCCAAATAACATCTCAGAAAGTGATCCAGACATATTAGAGAATATGTTTTTTTTAAAATAATAATATAAGATAGAAACAGAAGATGGCGAGTCATTAACAAAATCTTTGGTCGATACAATAGGAATTCCTTGATAACCTGCAGAAGCAAATGTCATTCCTGCACCGAAAGGATATGAGTCGAGAAACAAATCTAAAAATTGAATAACGCTAATGGTTACTGATGGAGTCAACCACCCCAAAAAAATGACTCTGTTTGAACCAAAATCCTTTGCTAGTTCAGTATATTCGTCTGGAAGTGATCTTCCAAAACACAAAAATATTGAATTTTGAACATTAGAAAGTATTTGGCGAACAGTCACTAAATACTCCCTTCCACAAGTTTTTTCACTACGACTCACTGAAGAAAATATTAAACAATTCTCTTCCTTTTTTTGACGTAGTAGACGAGCAATCTTATTGAATTTGTTATTTTCTGAATTACCTAATTGGCCAGGCAAAAGATCCTCTTTGCAATAGAAAGAAGGCTTAAATACACTTATCTCGGGGCAAAATATTTGTTCAAATCCTTTGACCAACGGTGTACTAGTATATATACGATCAAGATAGATCTTAGAAAATGAATAGTGATGCTTGACGGTTAACAATGATCTCTTGATCTGAGTGCCAGAAAAATCTTTAGCTTTGTCTAGCTTTTTTATAAATATCTCGGAAAGTGAATATGTGAATACAATCCCAAATGGTATACCCCACCATATTACTTCAGATTTATTGCCTGAATGATGAGAAAGAAGATAGATAGCAAAAGCAATTATTGCATACCTGTCTTTTAAAGCCGTGATATCACCCAATGCAAAAATTGGAACCCCTAAAGTATTGTTGACAACAAATTCACTTGATGGGACGTAATCGATAAGGAAAAGTCTAACCTTTGATTTTTCTAGCTCATTAAGATTACTAATTTGTTTTTCAAGTACTTTGCCGTGCGCTAAATCGATAGGACCCTTTAAGACTATTATCTTTTGAGACGAAGCAAGGAAGTTTTTTAATTTTTTTTTCTGTGCAATTTGAAAAAATCGATTTTCAAAAAAATTATCACTAAGCTTACTAAAATATTGATGAGATAAATTTAGAAATAAAGGCTCAAATAATCGATAAAATCTTCGAAAATTTAATCCAGTATCTGGAGATTTTGCAAATTTATGATATAAGATTAATTCTAGCTCTAGCAATGAGTTGATTTTGCCCGAAAAACAATCGGACCACATCTTAGGTAAATATTTTAACTCAAGTGCATCCATAGCCTAATACTATATTTAAATTTTAGAGGAATTCACTGTCAGCCTTGCCTCAAGCTTTTCTAAATCTTGATCGGTTATTTTAGTTTGCATCGGGCAATGCTTAGGTCCACACATCGAACAGAATTCCGCTTGCTTGTAGATATCGGCCGGAAGAGTTTCGTCGTGGTACTCCTTGGCCCGCTCAGGATCAAGTGAAAGCTCAAACTGCTTGTTCCAATCAAAGTTGTAACGAGCCCTGCTGAGTTCATCATCCCGATCGCGTGCACCCGGACGATGACGGGCAATGTCAGCCGCATGAGCAGCGATCTTGTAAGCGATCAAACCTTCGCGCACATCCTCAGCATTGGGCAGACCCAGGTGCTCTTTCGGAGTGACATAGCAAAGCATCGCCGTTCCATGCCAACCCGCCATGGCAGCACCTATCGCAGAGGTGATGTGGTCATAGCCCGGAGCGATATCCGTCACCAGAGGTCCAAGCACGTAGAAGGGAGCTTCACTGCACTCTTCCATTTGCTTCTTGACGTTGAACTCAATCTGATCGAGAGGAACATGTCCAGGTCCCTCTACCATGACCTGAACGTCATGCTTCCAAGCACGACGGGTTAATTCGCCAAGGGTGTGAAGTTCAGCCAGTTGAGCAGCGTCCGAGGCATCGTGCTGACAACCGGGACGGAGGGAATCACCTAGTGAAAAGGTGCAGTCGTAACGCTTGAAAATCTCGCAGATGTCATCGAAGCGTGTGTACAGCGGATTCTGACGATGGTGGTAGAGCATCCACTGGGCCAAGATGCCACCACCTCGGCTGACAATGCCAGTGATGCGGCCCTTCACCTTGGGCAGATGCTCAATCAAGAGGCCGGCGTGGATGGTCTGGTAATCGACGCCCTGCTGGCAGTGCTTCTCGATGATGTGTAGGAAATCATCCTCATCCAGCTTCTCGATCGAACCATGCACGCTCTCCAACGCCTGATAAACGGGCACTGTTCCGATCGGAACCGGTGAAGCGTCGATGATCGCCGTGCGCACCTCATCGAGGTTGACGCCACCAGTGGAGAGATCCATCACCGTGTCGGCGCCGTACTTCACAGCCAACTTCAGCTTCTTGACCTCTTCAGCCGCGTCGGAGGCGTTGGGAGAGGCGCCGATGTTGGCGTTCACCTTGCACTTGCTGGCGATGCCGATCGCCATCGGCTCAAGGTTGGAGTGGTTGATATTCGCCGGAATGATCATGCGGCCCCGGGCCACCTCTTCCATGATCAGTGATTCCGGCAGGTTCTCTCTCTTGGCCACATGGACCATCTCCTCGGTGATCACCCCCTGTCGGGCGTAATGCATCTGAGAAACGTTTGCCTGGCCCTTACGAGATTCAACCCAGGTAGCGCGCATGATCTAAGAAGCAACGAGGTGCCCAGAGGTCGACTGAGTAGTCGCAGATCACGCTCAACACTTCCCTTCGCCGGTATGAACCGGAATCAGGTTCGGAGGGTGTGATCTCAGTCCAGGCACTGTGAAGAAACCCAGACACCCCTAGTGGTGATCAAAAACTAGCAAGAGTCCCGCAAGGGGGGACGCTCAACTCTGCTGCAACCCGTTCAGTGCCGCCGCCACCACACGGTGGTCGCCGTCCTGCTGAAGCGGCTGAAGCAGGGTTCTTGCCTGCTCACCAATGGGTTGCTTGAAACCCTCCCGAACAATCCGACTGAGAATTTCTGCTCCACTCACCCGCACTGTGCCATCGGCATCGGCGATCGCCATGGTTGCCAACTCCAGCAACCAACCCAGATCAATGTCGGGCTGTTCCGCCAGAGCGGACAGGATGCTGCAACGCACCAGCCAGGCGGCATCCGCTTCAAAGGCCGACCGCAGCAAGGGCCATGCCCGCTCCACTCCGTAGCTGGACAGAGCATTGGCTGCCTCGGCCCGCACATTGGGGTCTTCATCGGCAGTGATCAACGCACTCAGCACTGTCCAGCCCTGTTCGGTGCGCTTGTAGCCCAATCCACTGCAGCTCAAGGAACGCACCAGAAAAGGCTTCTGCTCCGTGCCCAGCACCAGCAACGGCACCGCCTCGGCGTCCGAGCAATGGCGGAGCTTTGTGATCGCCGGCATCGCCTGAACCGGATCCCCACTGGCAATGGCCTGGCGGACCTGCTCGAGATCAGGACGTTGCGGATCGGTCTCGCTCATGGGTTGCTGCCAGGGGTGCGCGCCCGTTGAAGATCGGCCAACAGCCTGGCGCGGCGGCGCTGCCGACCGAGAGCGCTGCTGATGATCAAACCCGAACCCACCAGCACGGCGGGCAACACCTGCACCCGGTCCTTACCCTGGCGCTGGTTGGTGGCCAGCAATGCGAGCAAGATCAGCAACGGAGCTCCGAGTGAAGCCCAGATCACCGCACGACGTTGGTTCATGCCGAGGTGTTCTCCGTGATCCACGCCAGCACGGTGGCTGTAAGCACTGCAATACCGACGCCCAGGGCATCCTCCTCAAGGGCGAAGGCCCCGTTGTGCAGCGGCGCACATCCCTCAGCGCCAGCCACCCCAAGCCGAACCATCATTCCCGGCACATCTAGAAGCAGCTCAGCAAAGTCTTCGGCCCCCAGGGAGGGTTGCTCCACGGGGAGCACCTTGTCGCGGCCCAGACAATCCACTGCACAACGTTCGAGCAAGGTTGTGAGCTGCGGGTCGTTGTGCACCGGTGGTGCAATGCAGCGGTAATTCACCACAGCCGTACCCCCGCCACTGGCACAGATCCCCTGCACCGTCTCATCGATCCAGTCCGGCAGCTGGGCGTGCTGCTGCAGATCCAAACAGCGCACCGTGCCCAGCAAACGCACCCGATCGGCAATCACGTTGAAGGCGTGACCACCCTCCACCTTGCCGAAACTGATCACCACCGGCTGCAACGCATCCAAGCGGCGGGCGATGGTCTGCTGAAGCTCCGTGATCACCCGAGCAGCCAGCCAAACAGCATCCACCGACTGATGGGGACGGGCACCATGGCCGCCCTCTCCCTGTACCAGGATTTCCAGCTCACCGGCCGCCGCCGTGAGACAGCCCCGCCGGATCCCCACGGTGCCCACCGGAAGGTTTGGCACCACATGCACGCCATACAACGCATCGAGGCCCTCCACCGCTCCCGCATCCCGCATCCACACCGCCCCCTGGGCCAACTCTTCAGCCGGTTGAAACAGCAAGCGCACCCGGGCTGCCAAAGCCGGCTCCTGGGCCAGCAACCGCGCCACCCCCAGGCCTGTGCAGGTGTGCAAGTCGTGACCACAGGCGTGCATCAGACCCTGCCGGGTGGAGGCATAGCTCAGCCCGGTGCGCTCCTCCACCGGCAAGGCATCCATGTCCACCCGTAAGCCCACCGTGGGGCCGTAATCCGGCCCCAACTCCGCCACCACACCCGTGCGGCCAACTCCCTCACGGACGCGCCAACCCAGCTGACGCAACTCACCGGCCACCAGGGCGGCGGTCTGGTGTTCCTCACCGCTGAGTTCAGGGTGAGCATGCAAATACCGGCGCAACTCGAGCAGCTCAGGAAGCTCCCGGCTGAGTCGATCGGACAGGGACACCGCTTGGGTCATCTCAGGACGCCTCCAAGGCCAGGAACGCCATCAGATCCGCCGTCGGCTGCGGTGGCCAGCGGCGCACCTGCTCCAGCCAGTCGGCCTGGCGGTAACGCTGATCCAGTCCGGCCGCCGCAGCCCAGTGGCTTTCGGCTTCACCACTGGATCCTTCCCGCCAGAGCAGGCCGCTGAGGGCCGCCCGAGCGTCGGCGAACAAGGGATAGCGGCGAATCAGTTTGCGCAATTCCGCCTCCGCCCAATCGAGATCTCCCGCTTGCCAGGCCGCGAGGGCCTCGCTGGAGCGGGCCATGGCGAAGCCGGGGCGGGCGAGGGCTGCCTGGCCATATAGCTCACGGGCCTGAGGCCAGTCCCCTTGCGAGCCACGCACATTGGCCAGGTTGTAGAGGGCTGAGGCATCCTGCGGATCGCGCTCCAGGATCCAGAGATAGTCCTCAGCCGCAGCAGACCAGTCCTGAAGGGCTTCCTCCGCCGTGCCCCGATTCAGGTGAGGATCACTTTCCAGCGGCGCCAAAGCCATCGAAGCGCTCTGGTCGTCTACCGCCCCAGAAGCATCCCCAAGAGCCAAACGCACATTACCGCGGTTGCTCAGTGCTGCTGCATCGTCTGGGGCCTGCTCCAGAAAGCGATCCCACAGTGGCAGCGCCTCAACAAAATCCCCCTGACGGCTTGCCGTTAGCGCCTGCTCGTAGAGCCCTTGGAGATCCAGGGCCTGCGCCGGCAGCGCCAGCACCAAGCTCAGCAGCAGCACCAGAATCAGATTCATGCCGCCTCCGCCAGATGACTGCGGGCTTTATCCGTGACCATCCGGCCACGGGGAGTGCGCATCAGCAAACCCTGCTGCAGCAAAAACGGCTCCACCACGGTCTCCAGAGTCACCGGGTCATCGCCGAGGGCCGCCGCCAGGGTCTCGAGGCCCACCGGGCCGCCACCATGGTTTTCGATCAACAGCTGCAGCAAGCGCCGATCGCTGGCATCGAGGCCGCGATGATCAACGCGGTGCAGGCTCAGGGCCTCTCCGACGAGGGCCTGATCAATGGCTCCACCGTTACCGCCACGAACGCTGGCCACATCCCGCACACGGCGCAGCAGGCGGTTAGCAATCCGGGGCGTACCACGACAGGAAGCCGCAATGCTGCTGCAGGCCTGCGCTGTGAGTGTGACCCCGATCAACCCCGCGGTTCGCTCCACGATCGCTTCAAGGTCGTCCTGGCCGTAAAACTCCAACCGCTGGATCAGACCGAACCGATCACGCAGCGGTGAGCTCAGCGATCCGGCGCGGGTGGTGGCCCCAACCAGAGTGAAGGGCGGCAAATCGAGGGAACGGGTCCGTGCCGTGCTGCCCTTGCCCACAGTGAGATCGAGTCGACGGTCTTCCATCGCCGGATAGAGCAGCTCCTCTGCCACGCGACTGAGGCGATGAATCTCGTCAATGAACAGCAGATCGCGAGACTGCAGGTTGACCAACAACCCAACGATGTCGCGCGGGCGTTCCAGGGCTGGTGCACTGGTGACCTTGCACTGCACCCCCATTTCTTGAGCCAACACCATGGCCATAGTGGTTTTGCCCAGGCCCGGCGGGCCATGGAGCAGCACATGATCCAGGGCATCGCCGCGGCTCTGAGCCGCTTCCACAGCAATGCCCAGCACTTGCTTGAGCTCGGTCTGGCCGATGTAGTCGTCCAGGCGCTGGGGCCGCAGCTTGTCTTCCGGCCGACTGACCACCTCTTCAGGTGCCGGCTGGGGGTCCACCAGCGCTTCAGGGCGGCGTGATGGCTTGCGACCGGAGCTGGAAGAGACAATCGCCATGCGGGCAGGGTACCCAGACCTGGATAGGGTCGGAAGACGCAGTTGCAGCCATGGCCAAGGGAGGAGCGAAAAAAGCAGCCGCAGCTGCAGCACGGGCCGCCGCCAACCGGATGCTGGCGGACAACCGGCAGGCCCGGCACCAGTACGAAATCCTCGAAACCCTGGAAACCGGCATCGAGCTGGTGGGAACAGAGGTGAAGTCGATCCGCAACGGCAAAGCCAACCTGCGCGATGGCTTCTGCCTGATCCGCAATGGGGAACTGCAGTTGCACAACGTGCACATCTCACCGCACACCCACGCAGGCAGCTACTTCAACCACGACCCGCTTCGCACTCGCAAACTGCTTGCCCATCGCCGTGAGATCGACAAGCTGCGCGGTTTGGTGGATCAAAAAGGCCTGACGCTAATCCCCCTCAACATTCACCTAAAGGGGTCCTGGATCAAGCTCACCATCGGCCTAGGCAAAGGCCGCAAGTTGCACGACAAGCGCGCTGCTGAAAAAGAGAAGCAATCCAAGAAGGATGTGAAAGCGGCGATGGAGCGCTACTGACCGAGCGGCTCCGACCGACAGGACAGGGTGAACAGACCCGAGGAGACCCCTTGATTAATAACCAAAATCTGAAGCGGCGAGCCCGCTTCCGGTGCAATCCGAGCCACCCGCAGGGGACCACGCTCCTCCTCCACCTGCCCATTAACGCCGAACACCATCATCTGCATCAGTGGTGTGCCGTTGATGCCCAGAGCCACGGCATCACCTGCCGACACCTCCACCAGCACCAAACGCGCGCCCCCGGCAGGGATGCGCAACGACGTATTGGTGGGTTTCAGGGGGCGCGCTTTGAGCCGCTCGATCACGACGTCATCGAGGCTTTGCATGGCCGCTGCAATCCAGAGCTGACGAAAGGGTTCGGCAGGTTTCCGGCCCTGCATGGACCCCGGCAGCAGATCCTGGGCCCCAGCACTCACCAGATGCTCCACAACCTTCGGATGAACACCCTGCAGCTGCAGCGCCTGCCGCAGCTGCTCCCAGTCTCCATCGCCTAGACGACCCAATCGGACACGGATCGCCGGCGGCACCTGCTCAATCCGGGCCAACCATTGCTCTGCCAGCTCGGTCCAGCTCCTACGGAGCGGAGCACTCTCCAGCGCCTTCATACTGAGCAGGCTGGCATCCACAAGTCCGGTAAACCAACTGCGATCCACCTGAAGGGCCCGCAAGCGGCTGAACAGCTGCTCGCGTTGATCCAACTCCTCTGGCGGCGGACTAACGGCCGCTATAGCCCCATCCCTGCTGGAGCGAGGAATCCTGTCTGCAGTGGACGTGCGCGGAAGCAGGAACCAACCGATGGCGGAACCCACCAATGCCGACAGGGCCAAGGCGATCACCACGGGCCAGAGACGCCCCTCCGCTCCCTGCTCGCGAGCCATCGCTCGCTTCTGACGCGGGGATGTTGAGGAGGGAGCCATCGCAGTGAACCGTCCCGATGCAGCAATTGGCTTCTCGATCAGACCGGTTTGTTCAGGCATCGCCAGCTGCTGCAAGGCCTCCTGGGCACTTGCAGCATCAGGGAAGCGACGGTTCGGATCCTCCGTAAGCAACCGCTCGAGCACAGCTTGATAAGCGCGATCCAGCCCCAGCCTTTCGAGACTTGACGGGGGATTGGACGTCTGGCCCGTCAACAAGGCCACGGCTGAAACGGCCAAATCCCGTACATCCATCCAGCCGGCAGCGTCTTCAGCGGGAACAAGCTCGCCGTTCAATACAACCGGCAATCCATCACTGGTGCGGCGCCACAGGTTTTGAAGACTGATGTGCCCATGCACCAGGTCATCGGAATGAAGTGCTCCCAAGACTGGTAAGACCTGCCTCAGCAGCAGCAGCACTTCGCCAGCGCTGAAAACCATCTGGCGTCGCGCGCGTTGCTGTTGAAGCGAAGCGAGGCTGCTGCCTTCGATCCAGTCGCGAACGGCCCACAAACCATCCTCCAGATCAAGCAACTGACCAAAGCGAGGCAACTGATGCGACCCGATCGTCTGCAAAACCTCCCAACGCTGACGGAAAGGCTCTTGGCTGGGCAAGTCGTTCAGCTGACGTAGCGCTACAGGGCAATCGCCAGCCATCACATCCACCGCACGCCAGAGGGAACCACGCAGCGGGTCGGGCCCGCTCAGGCGCTCCTCCAGGCGGTAACGCTGCAACAGCACTGTGCCGGAACCGCTCAAGGGATTCAGCCACATCGACGGGTTGATGGTACCGATGGTTTGCGGCACCCCCTAGGGCCGCGAAGGATGGATCGGGCCCGTGCTGCTGGACCGATCTACACCAGCAGATCTCTCTGCATCTGCTTATGCCGGCAAACTGAACCCACAGACTTATCCAACAGACGGAGCCCAGGAGCTCAGGCGGCATGAAATCAGACGTACGGCGTCAGGCGATCAAGCGGCAGCGCGAACAGCTGATCCAAGACCTGGAAGCGGTGTACATGGCCGCCTTCGATCGCCTTGGGGAATTGGAAGGTGAAGTGGGAGAAGTGAAAGCGGCCCAGCTCACCCAGATGATCCTCAACTCCAAAACAGCAGCGATCGAGCCCCTGGAGAAAGAGATTGAAAAACCGGTGATCACCACCCCAGGCGAGGCATGAGCAGCTGGCTGGAGCAGTTGGAGCGGGAGCTGGATGCCCGGCTTTCTGCCTTCCTGCGCAACAACCCCGTCCAGGAGCACCTGTTCAGCGAACAGCACCTGAAGGATCGGGCCGCAGCCCTGCAACGGCAACGTCAGCAACTGCAGGACGAAGCGAAGCAGCAACGCCAGCAGCTGCTGAGACTGGCCGAGGACGTACGGGCCTGGCGCAGCCGGGTGGAGCGGGCCGGGGCAGCCGGCGCAGCCGATCTAGCCGGGCGCGCCGAACAACATCTCACCAGCCTGATGAACCAGGGCCGCACCCTCTGGGCCGACCTGGAGGATCTGGGACGCCGCTTCAACGAGGTGGAGCGGCAGTTGCAGGAGCTTCAACAGCAAAAGCAAACGCCCAGTCCCTCGAAACTGGAGAAGGACTGGGCGTTATTTGAAGCGGAACAGGAGCTTGAGCAGCTGCGCCGAGACGCTGGGCTGAGTTAGATCAGGCCTTGGGAGCGGGGGGCTCAAGGCTGACACCCTCGGGCGGAGGTGTGGGATCCGGATCCGCAATCAGCATGTGCTGCAGCACGATTTCCGGGCGCTCACTGTCGCGCCAGCGGATGCGGTACGCAGGCATTTTGGTGCCACGGCTGGTGGTCTGCTCCACCGGCTCCATCACCCATCCCCGGCGGGAACGGCCCTGGGGATTCCGCTTGACCACGGCATCAGCGTGCTTGAAGCGAAACCCGACGCGTTCTCCACTCATGGGGATAGGACCATGCCACTCCTCCTATTATTCCACTGAGGGTGGTTCTCCCTTGCGTGACTCCGGCCGCAAGAGCGGGAAGGCGATCACGTCCCGAATTGAAGGGCTGTCGGTGAGCAGCATCACCAGCCGGTCAATACCGATGCCCAAACCTCCGGTGGGGGGCATGCCCACCTCCAGGGCGGTGACGAAATCCTCGTCCAACCCCTGGGCCTCCAAATCACCCGCCGCCTTGCGCGCCTGCTGGGCCTCAAGGCGCTGGCGTTGATCGACGGGATCGGTGAGCTCACTGAAGGCATTGGCGTGCTCACGGCCGACGATGAACAACTCAAAGCGTTCCACCAAGCCGGGCTTGCTGCGATGGGGCCGGGCCAGGGGCGAAATCTCCACCGGGTAATCGGTGACAAAGGTGGGTTGAATCAGGGTTGTCTCCACCGCTTGCTCAAAGGCCTCATTGAGCAGACGGCCCACCGAGTCGGCCAACTCAGGCGCATGCATGCCCTTGGCGGTCATCGCCGCAGCCGCCTCCTCCCGGCTGCTGAAGCTGTTGAAATCAAGCCCCGTCGCATCCTGCACGAGCTCGTGCATCGTGGCGCGCCGCCACGGCGGAGAGAGATTGATCTCAGTGCCCTGATAGGTGATGGTGGTCGTGCCGCAGACCTCCTGGCACACCGCGCTGACCATCTGCTCGGTGAGCTCCATCATCCCGAGGTAATCGCTGTAGGCCTGATAAATCTCAACCGAGGTGAACTCGGGGTTATGGCGGGTGCTGACCCCTTCATTGCGGAAGATCCGGCCAAGCTCATACACCCGCTCAAAGCCACCAACCACCAGGCGCTTCAGGTGCAGTTCCGTCGCAATCCGCAGGGTGAGGGGCAGGTCGAGAGCGTTGTGGTGGGTCTCGAACGGCCGAGCATCTGCACCACCGGGTTCGCTCTGCAGCACGGGGGTCTCGATCTCGAGAAAGTCCCGCTGATCGAGCCAGCGGCGAATGCCGCTCACCAGGCGGGCCCGGCGCCGGAAGGTCTCACGGCTATCGGGGGAGACCACCAGATCCAGATAGCGCTGGCGGTAGCGCTTCTCTACGTCGGCCAATCCATGCCACTTGTCGGGAAGGGGCTGCAGCGCCTTGGTGAGCATGCGCCAGTCGCTCACCTTCACCGATAGCTCGCCACGGTCGGTGCGACGCAGGGTGCCGCTCACCCCAAGCCAGTCGCCACTGTCCACCAGCGAGGTGATCTGTTTGAACCAGCCCTCCTGCTGGGCCTCCAGACCCGCCTTCTCCAGAAACAGCTGGATGGAACCCGTCTCATCAGCCAAGGTGAAAAAGGCCAGCTTTCCCATCACCCGGCGGGTCATCACCCGTCCCGCCACGGAAACGCTGACATCCCGCTCTTCCCCCTTGGGCAGATCGGCATGGGTCTCCTGCAGCTCAGCCATGCGGTGGCTGGGACTGAAGGTGAGGGCATAGGGGCCCTGCCCCAGCTCTTCCAAGGTCTTGGCTTTTTCCAGACGGGTGTCGCGCAGCTCAGACACAGCAGCAGTTCAGTCGGGCGCCATCCTGCCCGCCCGCGGGTTGATCAACCGGCAGCGGAGGCTTCGCCCATGCGCTGGGAGGCGTAACCAATGCCTCGCACCGTGAGGATCAGCTCGGGGTTGCGTGGGTCAGGCTCCAGTTTTCCTCGCAAACGCGCCACATAGACATCCACCACGCGCAGATCGGCGGCACGGCGAGGGGGATAACCCCAGAGCTGCTCCAGGATTTCAGCCCGTGGCACCACATGGCCGGGATCGCGGAACAGCAACTCCAGCAGGCTGAACTCCGTATAAGTGAGGTTGATGCGCTCCGATCCACGGGTGACCTGGCGTCGGTTGGTGTCCACCACCAGATCGCCCAGACGCAAAACACCCTGTCCTGTGGGAAGTTCGCGGCTTTCAACAACCGCATTACCCCGGCCCACCCGGCGCAGAATCGTGGCAATGCGTGCCTCGAGTTCTTTGGGGCTGAAGGGCTTGGGCAGGTAGTCGTCGGCGCCCAGATCCAGACCAGCCACCCGCTCCGAGATCGCTTCAACCGCGGAGAGGAAAATGATCGGCACGCAGGATTCTGCCCGCAGGCGGCGGCAGACAGCAAAGCCATCCAGCTTGGGCAGCATCACGTCGAGCACCACCAGGTCGGGGGACTCGTTGTGGAACATTTCCAGGGCCTGCTCACCGTCCTCGGCACAGATGACGCGGTAGCCCGACAGCTGCAGGCGCATCACCAAGACGCGCCGAACTGCAGCCTCGTCATCAACGACAAGAATGGCCGCTTTCGGTTGTGAGGGCAGTTCGCCCGTCATCCGAATCAAACCCTTAACGAGTTGCAACCTTACTGGTCAGGGCCTGGACACCGACGCAAACACCCTGGCGCGCAGCCGGTTTACTGATTGTTTTAAGAATTGCCGGCGACCTCAGGCCAGCGCGAACGGGCGTAACGGTTCCATTCCGACGCCGCAGCTGTTAATGCCTGCTCAGGGCTGATCTGAGCCAACATCGCCCGCTGCATCTGGGTGTAGAGGATCTTCTGCAAGCGCTTGATCCCCGGCAGCGCCGGCACCAACACCCGGGCCCGGTCCAACGTGCTGGCCGACAACAAACGGGCCTGGCGAATCTGGCGCTCCGCGGTGGTCGAGGGCTCCTCCTGCTCCAACGCTTCACGCACCCGGGCCAAGGCCTCCAACGACGACGGCAGCACCCGGGCCTCAGCCGCGAAGCGCGCCTGTTGATCAGCATTGGTCAGAAACAGCGCCAGATCCACGGCTTCTTGGGTTCGCTGGCTCTGACGCGGCACCGCCAACGTCATCAGGGCCACATTGGCTGTGCCATCTGCACCGGTCACCGGAGGATGGGGCTCCGTCACCGCGGCCACCCCTGGCGCATTGGTCTGAATGCTGCGCAGGAATTCTGCCCCCGTGGCCGCCAGGGCCAGATCACCACTCTGGAACAACTCGATCGCCCGTCGTTGCCCCTGACTCACCACCTCCCGGGGCAACAGCCCCTCCCGGTAGAGATCACTCCAGAAACGAAAGGCCCGGCGCCCCGCAGGACTGTCGAAGGCAGCCCTGCGTTGGGAATCCAGCAGGGTCACTCCCATCTGCACCAGGGTTTCCAGGAGCTCAGCCGAGTCATCCGGAACGGTGGTGAGGAAAAGGCCGTAACGGCCCGTGCGCTCGCGGATCCGACGGGCGAAGGCCGGCACCTGATCCCAGCGGGTGGGCGGAGCAGCAATGCCGGCTTGATCCAACAGCGACCTATTCACCAGACTCAGCCGCACCGTGAGGTACCAGGGCACAGCGATCTGCCCGACATCGGGGTCACGGCAGGCGTGCCACACCGAGGGCAGATAGCGGCCAGCGGCATCAGCCGGCAGCAGCGGGGTCAAGTCGGCCAGTCCCCCCTTGCTGGCCAGATTGGCTGCGAAGGGCGGATTGAGGTTCACCACATCCGGGGCCGTGCGCGCAAACACCGCCGCCAGCAACTTGCGTTCCACGGACCCCCAGGGCAGATCCGTCCAACGCACGGGCGCATCGGGATGGAGGCCGCCCCAAGCCCCCAGAACATCGGCGAAATAGGGGTTGAACTTGGGAGCCAATTGCAGAGTCCATAACTCCAAGGCCCTGGTCTGTAGGGTCCTCGGGCCGCAAGCCGCCAACCCCATGGCCGCTGTCCCCAGCAGCAGATCCCGACGCGTCAGCCTCATGAGGGAACCCTCCTGCGCCAGAGCAGCAACTGCAACGACACCAACACAGGCGCCAGCAAACCCGTCACCAGGGCCTGGCACCAGAGCGTCTGCAGGCCCCAGCTCTGGGTGAGGGGATCCAACACTCCGCCTTGACGCCACCAGAGCTGAAGGATCAACGAACAACCAAGACCCACGGACCCGAGCCAGGCCAACAAACCCAGATTCAGGCTGCGTTGAATCGGGGCTGCACGCCGCCCCAGCCGTCCCCACCACCAGCCAAGCAGCAGCAGCACCGGCACCTGACTGACACCGCCCAGATTGAGACCATCCAGCACCAGCCCCAAAGCCACGCCCGACAACGCCCCCGACACCGGACCATCCACGAGAGCCCAGGGCAACAGCCAGAGCACAGCCCAGGCGGGACCAACCCCATCGATGGCCAACCAAGGCGGCGACGCCAAGGCCAGAAACGGCACCACCAAAGCTGAGGTCACACAGATCGGTTGTCGGTGCAGACGCGTCATGTCAGTGGTTCATCTCAACGGGTCTGCACCTGCACCCAGTCGATCGTCTCCGGTGCTGCGATCAACTGCACCACCGCTACGGGTGCAGGAACAGCCTGTTCATCCACCGACTGGATCACCCCCACCGGCACG
Organism: Synechococcus sp. UW86; assembly: GCF_900474085.1. Classification (NCBI taxonomy): domain Bacteria; kingdom Bacillati; phylum Cyanobacteriota; class Cyanophyceae; order Synechococcales; family Synechococcaceae; genus Synechococcus; species Synechococcus sp. UW86. The sequence continues at coordinate 377,503 of NZ_UCNU01000009.1, read as the reverse complement.
TTGGGGGGCAACAGGGTGCTGGCCGGGGACGTGGCCACAAGATCCCCGGGCCGCACGTCGGGGTCCTTGTCGATGAAACGAAGCGACAGACGGCTGTTGCCGCGGCCCACCAGCAACCCATGGCGGCGGCTGCGGGGCAGCCAGACGCCGATCTCATGGCCCGGGGCGGTGAGCAACTTCACCCGCGCCGTGGCGGGGGTCACACTGTCGATGCGGCCCACCAAACCGCCGGGGCCAAGAACCGCATCGCTCCGACCGATGCCCTGCAGCGAGCCCTTGCCCAGCTGCAATTGCTGCCACCAGCCCCGCGGCGAGCGGGAGATCACGGCAGCGGAAACGTTTCCTTGCGCTGATACTTGTTGCTGTAGCTCCAGCAAAGCGCGCAAGCGCCGGTTGTCCTCTTCCAGAAGCTGCAGGCGAGAGCGCTCCTCCAAATCCGCTGCAGCCATTACCCATTCCCGCTGGGCAGACCCGGGCCAGAACGGACGGCTGAGCAGGGCATAGGCATCGCTGAAACCAGCGCCCTTGCTCAGACGCACCATCAACAGCCCGGCCACAAGCAGCAGCCAGGGGGTGAGTTGCCCCAATCCGCGCCAGCGGCTCTTGCCGGGACGGAGCATCGGGGCCATGACTTCAGACGCCTGCCGCGGCGCGGACGAATTCCGGGGTGTCGACCACCCGCTGCAGGCGTTTCCAGTCCTCCAAGACCTGGCCGCAACCGTTCACCACACAGAGCAGGGGGTCTTCGGCGATGTGCACAAAGATGCCGGTCTCATGGCTGATCAGGTCGGTGATGCCTCGGACTAACGCACCACCACCCGCCAGCATGATGCCGCGATCCACGATGTCGGCCGCCAACTCAGGGGGTGTGCGCTCCAGGGTGCGTTTCACCGCTTCCACAATCACGTTGAGCGGCTCCGCAATCGCTTCCCGCAGATCACCGGCCTTGAGATTGATGGTGCGCGGCAAACCGGAAAGCAGGTGCAGACCGCGCACATCCATGGACTGCTGATCGAACTCGTCGTCGGGGAAGGCGGAGCCGATGCGGATCTTGATCTCCTCGGCCGTGCGCTCGCCCACCACCATGTTGTGAACCTTTTTCAGGTAAACACTGATGGAGTCGCTGATCTCATCGCCGGCAACGCGAACGGATTCACTCAGCACCGTTCCACCGAGGCTCAGCACCGCCACCTCAGTGGTGCCACCACCAATGTCGACAATCATTGTTCCGACGGGCTCAGTGACCGGAAGGCCCGCACCGATGGCCGCTGCCACCGGTTCATCAATCAGGTGAACCTCGCGCGCCCCAGCCATGCCGGCTTCGCGGACGGCGCGACGCTCAACACCGGTGACGCCACTGGGGATGCCCACCACCAGACGAGGGGCCATGATGCCGCGGCCCTCATTGCCCTTGGTGATGAAGGTTTTGAGCATTTGCTCAGCGGCATCGAAATCCGCGATCACCCCATCACGCAGCGGACGAACGGCCCGGATGTTTCCCGGGGTGCGACCGAGCATCAATTTGGCTTCATCGCCCACGGCCATGGTGGTGCCACGCTCGAGATCAAGAGCCACCACTGACGGCTCCTGCAGCACGATTCCCCGGCCGGAAACGTAGATCAGGGTGTTGGCGGTGCCCAGGTCGATGCCGATGTCGCGCGACAACTGGAAACGACGAAAGAACACAGACACCGCAGCCATGACCGCCGGATCATAGGGGCGTTCTCAGCGGTTGCCTGTTACACCCAGCGGCTTGGGTGGAACTCCTTAAGAGCAGTCACCCAACCGGTGCCGCATCATGAACCAAAATTCAGGAGATGAATTGTCTATGGGCGTTAATTCCGTCACCCTCGTCGGCCGTGCCGGCCGCGATCCCGAAGTGCGTTACTTCGAGTCCGGCAGCATGGTGGCCAACCTCACCATGGCGGTGAACCGTCGCAGCCGTGACGATGAACCCGACTGGTTCAACCTCGAGATCTGGGGCAAGCAGGCCCAGGTTGCTGCGGACTACGTGAAGAAAGGCTCCTTGCTCGGCATCATCGGCAGCTTCAAGCTCGATCGCTGGACCGACCGTGCCAGCGGCGAAGAGCGCAGCAAGCCCGTGGTCCGTGTGGATCGACTCGAACTGCTCGGCTCCAAACGGGACAACCAGGAGGCTGCCGGCAGCTTCGGCGGCCAGGCCTCTGATGAGGACATCCCCTTCTGAGCCTCCTTCCCTGCGCATCTGGCGCCGGTGATCAGTCGGAGGACTGACGCCGGCGCCAGATGCGCAGACCCAACCAGATCGCACCGGCCAGCACCGCCAGGACCAGCAACACCTTCACAGCCTTGGAAACAGGATCAATCCAGAGCTCAACATTGCTGTAGCCCTCTCCAAGCACCATGCCGGCCACGGTGAGCAGGGCTGTCCAGATCAAACTGCCAGCAGTGGTCCAGACCAGAAACGGCGCCATCGGCATCATTTCAATGCCGGCTGGGACTGAGATCAGCGTGCGAATCCCCGGCACCAGACGCCCCCAGAACACCAGGGCGGTGCCGTAGCGGCTGAACCAGCGGCGGCTGCGGGCCAACTCATCGGCACTGATGCCGATCCAGCGCCCGTGGCGCTGGAGCCAGGCTTCGATTCGTTCATCATTGATCAAGCGACCAATCCCGTACCAGGGCAGAGCACCGAGCACCGTGCCCAGCAAACCAGCCAGCACCACGGGCACCAGATCCAGCTGACCCTGCTGCACATAAAAGCCCCCGAGGGGCATGATCAGCTCAGACGGAATCGGCGGGAACAAGTTCTCAAGGAACATCGCCGCGAAGATCGCGGTGTAGCCCAGCCACTGGTTCGCCTCCACCGCCTGGCCGATCAACTCCGGCAGCTGTGTAATCAGATCAGAAAGCCCCATGGAGACTGCGCTTGATCGCGCAAGTCTTCCATGGGGCCGTGAGAATCAGATTCTGATCCGCAGGATCGTGATCAGTAGCGGTAGTGGTCGGGCTTGTAGGGACCTTCCACGGGCACATTGATGTAGTCGGCCTGATCCTTGCTGAGCTCGGTGAGCTTGGCGCCGATGCGACCGAGGTGAAGGCGAGCCACCATCTCATCGAGATGCTTGGGCAGCACATACACCTCCTTGGCGTACTCATCGCCCTTGGTGAACAGCTCGATTTGAGCCAACACCTGGTTGGTGAAGGAGTTGCTCATCACAAAGCTGGGGTGGCCGGTGGCGCAGCCCAGGTTCACCAGGCGGCCTTCCGCCAACAGAATGATTTTGTTGCCGCTGGGCAGGGTGATGTGGTCCACCTGCGGCTTGATGTTCTCCCACGCATACTCCTTGAGGGAGGCGACATCGATCTCGTTATCGAAGTGGCCGATGTTGCAAACGATGGCCTCGTCCTTCATCTTCACCAGGTGCTCGTTGCGGATCACTTGGTAGTTGCCGGTGGCGGTGACGAAGATGTCCATGTCTTCGACCACGTCCTCTAGGCAAACAACGCGGTAACCCTCCATGGCGGCCTGCAGAGCGCAGATCGGATCAACCTCGGCGATGCAGACAGTGGCACCGAGGCCGCGCAGGGACTGGGCGGAACCCTTGCCCACATCGCCGTAGCCGATCACCAGGGCCTGCTTGCCTGCCACCATCACATCGGTGGCGCGCTTGATGCTGTCCACCAGTGACTCGCGGCAGCCGTAGAGGTTGTCGAACTTGCTCTTGGTGACCGAGTCGTTGACGTTGATGGCGGGGAAGGGCAGTTCACCACTCTTCTGCATCTTGTAGAGACGCGCCACACCCGTGGTGGTCTCCTCGGTCACGCCCTGGATCTGGGCCTTGGTGCGCGAATAGAAGCTGGGGTCCTGGGCCAGCTTTTTCTTTATCGAAGCGAACAGGAAGGTCTCCTCTTCGTTGCCGGGGTTGTCCAGAACGGTGATGTCCAGCTCGGCCTTGCTGCCCAGCATCACCAGACCGGTGGCATCACCGCCATCGTCCAAGATCATGTTGGGGGAGCCGCCGTCACCCCACTCGAGGATGCGGTGGGTGTAATCCCAGTACTCCTCGAGGGTCTCGCCTTTGACGGCAAACACAGGGATGCCCCTGGCAGCAATCGCCGCAGCAGCGTGATCCTGGGTGGAGAAGATGTTGCAGGAAGCCCAGCGCACTTCAGCGCCCAGCTCCACCAGGGTCTCGATCAGAACCGCGGTCTGAATCGTCATGTGCAGGGAGCCGGCGATGCGGGCGCCCTTGAGGGGCTTCTCGCTGCCGTATTTCTCGCGCAACGCCATCAGACCGGGCATCTCGGTCTCGGCGATGTCGAGCTCCTTGCGGCCGAAATCGGCCTGATTGATATCGGCGATGACGCAATCAACGCCGAGCTTCAGCTCAGCCGGGGACGTGGGCGCTGCCACCATGGTTTGGGTGCTCCCTAATGAATCGTGGAGTTGAATATCTGCAGAGACGCCGAGGCTTCGGGCTCGCTTGAACCGGACTCTACAGGGCATGTCTGGGCTCTTGAGACCCTTGAGACCACCCGGGCCCTGGGCCGATTGCTGGCGCGCGAGCTTCCAACGGGAGCAATCCTGCTGTTGAGCGGGCCCCTTGGAGCCGGCAAAACATCGTTGGTGCAGGGCCTGGCCGAGGGCCTCGGGATCAGCGAAGCGATCACCAGCCCCACCTTTGCGCTGGCGCAGCACTACCCCCAGGGGGAACCACAGCTGGTGCACCTTGATCTCTATCGCCTGGAGCAACCGGCCTCCGCCGATGAACTGTTTCTTCAGGAGGAGGAGGAAGCCAGCGCCACCGGGGCGTTGATGGCCGTGGAGTGGCCGGAACGGCTGGGGCTCGATCTGACCGAGGCCTGGCACCTGGAGCTTCGCCATCAAGACGAAGGGCGGCTCGCTCAGCTCACCTCTCCAAGAAAGGCCTCCACCTGAGCCTGCGTGGGCTGGAGATCAATGCCACCGGCTCCGCCGCAAACCAGAGCACCACAGGCGGCCGCAAAACGGATGCGCTCCTGGGGCGCGGCGGCCCAGCGGTGCAACAGCCCAGCCGTGAAGGCATCACCAGCACCGGTGGTGTCGACGACGCTGGGGGGCTGAAAGGCAACCTGCTGACCAGAGTCGTCAGCCAATTTCCAGCGCACCGGGGCCGCGCCATCGGTCACCACCACATCCGGCCGCTGGGGCAAGGCCTGCTGGATCGCGCCGGGATCGTCGGTGTTGAACAACCAGAGCGCTTCCTCCCGCGCCAGCTTGATCAGAGCCGCCTGGTCCAGGAGCTGTTCAATCGCAGCCTTCGCCGCAGCCGACGGGCCCGCCGCGGGATCAGCGGTGGCATCCCAGAACGTGGGGCGCCAGTTCACATCAAGGGCAATCGCCGTGCCTTGGCTGCTGGCCTGGCGCACGGCCGACAACAAAGCCGAAGCCGACGTTGGTGCTGCCAACGGAAGGGTGCCAATCAACAACCATCGGGCCGGGGGTAGGGCAACCGGCTCCAACGCCTGGTCGGCAAAGCCGGCCCCCTGATCTCCGTCAAAGCCCTGAAACTGCCGTTCCCCATCCCGCGCACGGCGCACCAGCACAATGCGACTTGGACGCTCGTCATCACGCTGCAGGAGCGAGGTGTCGACACCACGCTCAGCAAACAACCTGGAAAAGGCTTCACCGATAGCGTCCTGCCCCAGTCGACCGGCAAAGGCCACGGGAGTGCCCAAGCGGGCCAGGCCAGAGGCCACATTCGCTGGCGCTCCTCCCAGACGGTCGTCGACCGGACGATCCACCGCCGGATCACCACCCGGTGGACCGAGCCGGTCAATCAGGGCTTCACCGAGACAAACGACAACGGAACCAAGCGCCATCCGACCGCATCAGAACCTTCCCTAAGGGTGGGCAGAGCTTTCCAACCTGCCAAGCAACGCCTCAATGATCCGAGCATTGGCGGCCGGAAAGGCGTAATTCCCCAGGTCCTCCGGCCTCACCCAACGCACCTGCTGACTGGCGAGGGGCTGAGGCTCGCCTGAGGCCCAGTCGCAGAGATGCACCACGAAGCGCAGCTTCTTGTGGCTGTAGGCGTGATCCACCGTGATCAGTTCAGGGCCCACCGTCACCGCAATGCCCAGCTCCTCCTTCAACTCGCGGGCAATGCACGTTTCGATCGTTTCGCCCTGCTCCTGTTTGCCGCCGGGAAACTCCCACATCCCCCCCAGCAGGCCTTCCTCCAGGCGCTGGTCGATCAGCACCTCCCCCGCCGCATTGAGCACGACCCCCACACCGATCACCTGGAAGGGCAGGGGCTTGGGGGCTTCGGTCACGGGCCAGCGGCAAGGATCGCCGGCAGCGTAGGCAGCGCAATGGGATTGCCAGGGGCAGCGGTGGCAGTCCGGCTGGCGGGGGGTGCAAAGCGTGGCCCCAAGATCCATCAAGGCCTGGTTGGTGTCCCGTGACCGAACCGGATCAAGCAGGGCCTCACTCCAGCACCAGAACAAGGCGTCGTCACGGGCCGGTGGGCGCGGATGGGCCGTCAATCGCGCCAGCACCCGTTTGACGTTGCCATCCAGGATCGGCAACGGTGCATTAAACGCACTGGAAAGGATGCTGCCGGCGGTGGTGCGACCGATGCCCGGCAACTCCATCCACTCCTCCAAGCTGCGCGGCCACAGTCGGCCCACCAACAGCTGTGCCGCCTCATGCAGCCGGCGGACCCGGGAGTAATAACCGAGGCCCTGCCACTGCAGCCGCACCTCATCCAGAGACGCCGCGGCCAGGCTCTCGACAGAGGGAAACGCCTCCATCCAACGCGTCCAGTAGGGGAGAGCCACGGCCAACTGGGTCTGCTGCAGCATCACCTCGGCGATCCAGATGCCGTAGGGATCGAGATCCTGGTCCGGCGCTGGACGCGCGCCGCCAGGCAACTGCTTCCAGGGGATGCCGCCGCGGCCATACCGCTCCCACCAGGCCAGCAAGGCTGTCGATAGAACAGCTGCTTCGGCCTCGGTCAACGCGTCCATGGGTTCGCGATTGGTGTCAGAAAAGGATCCGAGCAACGACCGTCCATCCAAGTGCTCCTCTCGCCAGGATGCACGCGCGCAGCTAGCCAAGGCGTGAGCCCGAGCAACAACCTCTGGAGCTGGAACGAACGATCAATCGGTTGGAGTCTGATGGGCGACCCCAATGCCGAAGAGGCCATGCTGCTGATTCATGGCTTCGGGGCCAACACCAACCACTGGCGCTTCAACCAGCCAGTGCTGGCCGAACTGCTGCCCACCTACGCCATCGACCTGCTCGGCTTCGGGCGCAGCGATCAACCGCGGGCCCGCTTGAAGAATGAGCCCGTTGAATCAGATGCCGTGCATTACGGCTTTGATCTCTGGGGCCAGCAGGTGGCTGACTTCTGCGCTGCGGTGGTGCAACGGCCGGTTCGACTGGTGGGCAACTCGATCGGCGGAGTTGTCGCCCTCCGTGCCGCTCAGCTATTGGGCGAGAACTGCCGCGGCGTGGTGCTGATCGACTGCGCCCAGCGCTTGATGGACGACAAACAACTGGCTACACAACCGGCTTGGATGGCCTGGATCCGGCCACTGCTGAAAACAATGGTGCGGCAGCGCTGGCTAAGCACAGCACTGTTCCGCAATGCGGCACGTCCTGGGGTGATCCGCAGCGTGTTGAAGCAGGCTTATCCCAGTGGCGCCAACATCGACGAAGACTTGGTGGATCTGCTGTTTCAACCCACCCAACGCGAAGGTGCCGCCGAAGCTTTCCGCGGATTCATCAACCTGTTCGACGACCATCTCGCCCCACGGTTGATGGCAGAGATGTCGACCCCTGTGGATCTGATCTGGGGTGAGCAGGATCCATGGGAGCCAATTGCTGAAGCCGAGCGCTGGGCCCAGACGCTGAGCTGCGTTCAATCCCTCTCAGTGGTTCAAAACGCAGGCCACTGTCCCCACGACGAAGCACCGGATCAGGTGAACCCGGTGCTGCAAAAGCTGATCAAGAGAACGGCAACTCAGCAGGCGACGTAGGCCTCTACCTGATCACTCACCCGACGCAAACCGGCCAAACCATCCCGCTCAAGGTTGCGGACACGGTCACGACTCATGCCCAGGATGCGACCGATGCCCGTCAGGCTCATGGGATCTTCGCCATCCATGCCGTAACGCATGCGCAACACCTGCTCCTGCAGATGGGGCAACTGCCCCAGAAGGCTGCGCAGATCACCCTTGAGGCAATCCTCCTCCACCTGATCGCTGGGAAGGTCACCATCGCCGGAGAGCAACTCCAGCAGTTCGGTGTCATCACCATCACCAACCTTCATTTCGAGGCTGACCGGCTGGCGTGCGCGACACATCAGATCCTTCACATCGTCCTCGGGCAGCTCAACGAACTCGGCCAGCTCGGTGACGGTGGGGGTGCGGCCCAGCTCTTGACTCAGCTCCCGCTGACCCTTTTTGAGCTTGTTCAGCATCTCGGTGATGTGGATCGGCAGCCGAATCGTGCGGCTCTTCTCCGCAATGGCCCGAGTGATGCCCTGGCGAATCCACCAATAGGCGTAGGTAGAAAACTTGTAACCGCGGGTGGGGTCGAACTTCTCGACACCACGCACCAGACCGATAGTGCCTTCCTGGATCAGGTCCAGGAGCTCCATGTTCCGCTTGGTGTACTTCTTGGCCACGCTCACCACCAGCCGGAGGTTGGCCGCCACCATGCGCTCCTTGGCGCGACGTCCGTGCTGCAGCTTGCGCTTGAGCTGCATGGACGAAAGACCTGAAGCCATGGCCAGCTGGTCACGGCTGGGCTTTTCACCCGCCTTGCTCTCCAGCTCAGACTCGAGCGATTCCAGATCCATCAACTCCTGAACCTGTCGGCCCAGGGTGATCTCCTGCTCATGGGTCAGCAGCGGAACACGGCCGATATCACGCAGATAGGAGCGAACCAGATCAACGTCAGCCGTAACGGTCTTGGCCGCCTTCGCAGCAGTTTTGGACTTGGAAGCAGCGGTCGCAGCCGGAGCCATGGAGTGCTTCTTTGAGTTATGTGAAGAGTACTCCTAAGAAACGTAAACAGGCTCTCAGAAAACGCCGAAGGCGAAGAAATGGGTAGAAATACCTGTGGCTTGCACCAGCTGCGGCAGATGCACCAACAGCCACCCAGCCGTCTTCAGGTAGATCAGCGTGCCCGCCACGTCCGTGCAGGTGGTGATGAAGGGCGTGGACATCAATGCCGGATCCAGACCCATGCGGTCAAACAGCAGCGGAAACGCGGCACCGGCCGTGGCCGCCAGGGTGGTGATCGCCAGCAGGCTCATCCCCACCGAGAGTCCCACCAGTGCGCTTTCGCCGCGCCACCAGGCAAAGGGAACCACCAGCAGCATCATCAACACCCCCAGCAACGCCCCCGCCATGGCTTCGCGGCCAATCGCCCGCAGAGGGCCAAGGCTGGAGATGCTCTGGGTGCTCAAACCACGGATCACCACCGTGGAGCTCTGAGCCCCCACGTTGCCGCCAGTACCACCGAGCAAGGGAATGAACGCCGCCAGCAACACCACCTGCTGCAGCACGTCTTCATTGGCGGCGATCACCTCTGAGGTGAAAAAGCTGGCCAGCACCAACACCGCCAGCCACACCACGCGACGCCGGGCAACGGTGAACAGGTTGCTGCTGAAGTAGTCGTCGTCATCGCCCGCCTGAACCGCGCCGGCGGCGTAGAGATCACGGGTGGCCTCCTGCTCGATCACATCGATCACGTCGTCCACCGTGACGATGCCCACAAGACGCTGCTCTAGATCCACCACGGGAACAGCCAGGAAGTCGTAGCGCTGAATCGTGCGCGCCACCTTCTCCTGATCGGTGTCGGTGCTGACGCTGAGCACCTCTTCGGTCATCACATCGCCAATGCGGGTCTGGGGATCCGCTGTGACCAGATCCCGCAGCGACAGGATCCCCGTGAGGCGTCGCTCAGCGTCAGTCACATAGAGGGAATAAATCGTCTCGGTGTCGCGGGCACGCCGCCGCACGATCTCCAGCGCCACTGCGGCGGTCTGGTTTTCCTTGAAAGCGATGTATTCGGTCGTCATCAAACGACCTGCCGTCTCGGAGCGGTAGCCCAGCAACTCAGCCGTCACCTTGCGTTCATCAGGGCTGAGCTCACTCAGCAGCTGCCGCACCACCTTGGCCGGCAACTCCTCGAACAATCGGGCGCGATCATCGGGCGACATCTCCTCCATCACCTCCCGCATCTCACCGGAGCGCAGCAGGCTCAGCAGGCTCTGTTGGGTGGCGGTGTCGAGGTATTCGTAAACACTGATGGCTTCGTCCTTGCTGAGCAGGCGAAAGGCAATCGCCTGCAGGTTGGCCGGAAGACTGCCGATCGCCTCGGCGATGTCCACCGGCTGCACCGGTTCCAGCAGCAGCTTCACGGCGTCGTAATTGCCCGCGTGGAGCATTGCGGCGAGCTCATGGGCCACCGCCTCGGCCAGCAACTCCGGTTCCACGCTCACGCCAGCACTGCTCAGCCCCGATGCCTCCGTCATGCCCCTCCGGCCGGGAGCCCAGTGTATGGCCGTTACAGCCGGTTAACCTCTGCGCTCCACCACTGGTTCACCATGGCGATCAGCGTCAGTTCCGTCTCCGTCACCACCCCTGACGGCAGCAGCAAATCCCTGTGCGACTACGCCGGCAAGGTGCTGCTGATTGTGAACGTGGCCAGCCGCTGTGGCTTCACCAAGCAGTACGCCGGTCTGCAGGCCCTGAACGAGGCCTACGCCGCCAAGGGGCTGGCGGTGCTGGGTTTCCCTTGCAACGACTTCGGCGCCCAGGAGCCCGGCACCCTGGACGAGATCAAGAGCTTCTGCTCCACCACCTACGGCGCCGACTTCGAATTGTTCGAGAAGGTGCATGCCAAGGGAAGCACCACCGAGCCCTACACAACGCTCAACCAGATGGATCCTGCCGGCGATGTGGAGTGGAACTTCGAGAAGTTCCTTGTGGGCAAGGACGGCACAGTGATCGCCCGCTTCAAGAGCGCCGTCACCCCTGAAGACCTCAAGTCGGCGATTGAGGCGGCGCTGGCGGCTTGAGCCGTCGCCCCAGGCTGAACCCAAGGGCTGCGGCAGCAACTCCCAGCCCAAGGGTCAGCCCGATCAAACCCAATGCGGCGGCCCAATCACCGGAACTCAGGTGCTTCATGGCCGCGAGCATCAAACTGCTGAAGGTGGTGAGCGAACCGCAGAAGCCAATCCCCAGCAGCAACTGTCGTCGTGGAGCAGCAGGGAGCCCGGCCAGCAAACCCAAGAGGGCTGCCCCAAGACCATTCACCAGCAGATTCTGATCCCCCAGATGCAGGGCCAACTGCCATCGCAGCAGCGCTCCAGGGACAGCGCCCAAGCCAACAAGCATCAGCTCCTGCAGTTCCAGCTGCAGGCTCGGTTTGGTCTCAGGCATGGGTCCCCAGTCCGTAACCCAAAGCAGAGGCCAGCAAGCCTGCCCCGATCGAGGCCAGCGCCAGCACCACAGCCGTAAGCGTCTGGCCGGCCCGCAACTCGTTCAGCAGCTCCACGGCGAAGGTGGAGAAGGTGCTGAGGCTGCCGAAAAAACCCACCCCCATCAACAAGGCAATGCCGGTACTGGAGGCACAGGTTTCATTGAGGGCCAGCACCAGGCCCAGGGCGAAACAGGTCATCACATTCACGATGAAGGTGCCCCAGTGCTTCTTGGGCACCATCGGCTGAAAGTGGTTCACCACCTTCAAGCGCAGCCAGGCCCCGGGGATGGCCCCGAGCCCAACCAGCAGAGCCTCAGACGCGGAGCCAGCCACGGCGTTGATCTCCGGAGAGGGTTTGAACGTGCAGCCAGTCTTGGCCGTCAGCGGTGGACCAACGCCGTAACAAGCGAAGGGACGAGCCCGCCTTGAGGGTGCTCAGCCGTGGAGCGATGGCCAGCGGACTGAGCCGCAAAGGCTGATCAGTAGCGGTATGCAGGGGGCCGGAAGCAGCGCGACGACGGGGTTGCGGTTGACGCCGGTCGGCACCACCGGCCGGCAGGGCAGCTGGTGCCATCAACGCCACTCCAAGCAGCCAACTCCAACGAAGGACACTGCTTGTCGAAACAGTTTCTGTTCGATCAGCCGTCATCAAATATCGAGGGCCGCCATGTCGAGCTCGGCGCTGTGGGTTTCGATGAATTCCCGGCGCGGAGCCACCTTGTCTCCCATCAGGATCGTGAAGATGCGATCGGCCTCGAGGGCATCCTCGATCTCCACCCGCTTCATCGTGCGGGTGGTGGGATCCATGGTGGTTTCCCAGAGCTGCTTGGGCATCATTTCGCCAAGGCCCTTGAAACGCTGAATCGTGTAGTTGGCCTTCTCGCCGAAGCCCTCCAGGGTCATCTGCAGATCGCCCTCGTTGTAGCAATAGGTGTGGTTCTTACCGCGCTCCACTTTGTAGAGCGGCGGGCAGGCGATGTAGATGTAGCCCCCCTCCACCAGCTCCTTCTGGTAGCGGTAGAAGAAGGTGAGCAGCAGGGTGCGGATGTGGGCGCCGTCCACGTCGGCATCGGTCATGATCACGACACGGTGGTAGCGGAGGTTCTTCACGTCGAAGTCCTCACCCTTGATGCCCAGACCCAGGGCGGTGATCAGTGCCTGGATCTCCGTGTTTTTGTAGATCTTGGCGTCGTCTGTCTTTTCGATATTGAGGATCTTGCCCCGCAGCGGCAGGATCGCCTGGAAGCGGCGGTCGCGGCCCTGCTTAGCGGAACCACCAGCGGAGTCGCCCTCCACGATGTAGATCTCGGATTCGCCGGGGTCGCGGGAACTGCAATCGGCCAGTTTTCCGGGCAGGGTTGAGCTCTCCAGAACGCTCTTGCGTCGCACCAGTTCACGTGCACGGCGAGCGGCTTCAGCGGCATTGAACGCCTGGATTGCCTTTTCGAGGATCAGGCCGATCACGGAGGGATTGAACTCGAGAAACTGGCTGAGGGCTTCACCCACCAGGTTGTCGACGATGCCCCGAACCTCGGTGTTGCCGAGCTTGGTCTTGGTCTGACCTTCAAATTCCGGTTCCGGCACCTTCACTGAGAGCACCGCCGTCAGGCCTTCGCGGATGTTCTCCCCCGCCAGGTTGGAATCCGACTCCTTCCGCTTGCCCAGCTTTTTGGCGAAGGCATTGAGGGTGCGGGTCAACACCGTCTTCAAGCCTTCGATATGGGTGCCGCCATCCACGGTGCGGATGTTATTGGCAAAGCCGAGAATGCTATCGGAATAGGCATCCGAGCACCACTGCAGAGCAGCCTCCACCTGAACGCCGTCCTTCTCCGAATTCACGTAGATGATGTCCGGATGAAGGGCGTCCTTCTCCTTGTTCATGTAAGCGACGTATTCCTTGATGCCGCCTTCGTAGAAGTAGGTCTCCTCATGGGGGTTGCCCTCCTCATCCCGAGCTAACTCCCGCTCATCGCGGAACACGATGCGCACGCCACCGTTGAGGTAGGCCAGCTCCCTCAATCGGGCCGAGAGGGTGGCGTAATCGAAAACGATGCCACCGGTGAAGATTTCAAGGTCAGGCTTGAAGCAAACGGTGGTGCCGGTCTCACCGGACTCCGCTGCGGGCTGCGACTCCGACGCCAGCGCCCCGATGGCCACTCCACGCTCAAAACGCTGGCGATGCACCTGGCCCTGACGGCGCACCGTCACCTGCACCCATTCGCTGAGGGCATTGACCACCGAGACGCCAACGCCGTGCAGACCGCCGGACACCTTGTAACCACCGGAGCCAAACTTGCCGCCAGCGTGTAACACGGTGAGCACCGTCTCCAGGGCGCTCTTTCCGGTGCGCGGGTGGACATCGGTGGGAATACCGCGGCCGTTGTCGCTCACCGAGGCGGAACCGTCTTCCCCCAGGACCACAACAATGCGGTCGCAATGGCCCGCCAGGGCTTCATCAACCGAGTTATCAACAACTTCATACACCAGATGGTGCAAGCCCCGCGGCCCGGTGGAGCCGATGTACATACCAGGGCGCTTGCGAACGGGCTCAAGCCCCTCCAGCACCTGAATCTGCTCAGCGCCGTAGGCGTTCTGGACCTTGGAAGCGTCGCTCATTCAGAAAGTCTCAAGCCAGGAAACCGGGTCATGGGCGGGCGCAACGGCTCTAAACCTCGACCTGACAATGTCAATCTACCACCGGCTGTCTATAGAGGCTTGCAGAGGCCTCTCAGCGCCCATCTCAAGCCGGGCTGCACCCCCTCACCCTTTTGAACAGCTCAGACCCCCTGGTGATCAGCCTGCTCGGGCCCACTGCCAGCGGCAAAACCGCCCTGGCGCTGGACATCGCCGAATGGCTGGATCTGCCGGTGATCAACGTGGACTCTCGCCAGCTCTACAAGGAGATGGATCTGGGCACCGCCAAGCCGACGGCGGAGCAACAGGCGCGAGTGCACCACCATCTGCTGGACCTGCGCGCACCGGATCAGCCGATCACGCTGCAGGAATTTCAAGCGATCGCAACCCCCTGCATTAACCGTGAGCTGGAGCAGCGGGGCATGGCCCTGCTCGTAGGCGGCAGCGGCCTGTATCTCAAGGCCCTCACCAGTGGCCTTCAGCCTCCGGCCGTGGCACCCCAGCCGCAATTGCGCCAGCAGCTGACGGTCCTTGGTCAGGGCATCTGCCACCCACTGCTGCAGGCCGCCGACCCCACGGCCGCCGCCAAAATCGCCCCAGCCGATGCGGTGCGCACCCAGCGCGCCCTGGAAGTGCTGTATGCCTCCGGGCAACCGATGAGCCAGCAAGCCACAGCCACGACTCCGCCCTGGCGGGTGCTGGAACTGGGCCTCAACCCCCCCAACCTGCGCCAGCGCATCCAGCAACGCACCGAGCAGCTGTACCGCGATGGACTGGTGGAGGAAACCCGTCGCCTAAGCGAGCGCTACGGCGCTGATCTGCCGCTGTTGCAGACCATCGGCTACTGCGAAGCACTGCAGGTAATCGGCGGCAGCCTAAGCACTGCAGATGCGGTACGAATCACCAGCCAACGCACCCGTCAGTTCGCCAAACGTCAACGCACCTGGTTCCGGCGGCAGCACAACCCCCACTGGCTGGCCGACCCGACAACCCTGACGGATGCGATGACGTTGATCGAGCAACATCTAAGGTGAAGGATGCAGACGTTGTATTCAGCGAAGTTGTCTGCACCTGTCCCCGTCACCGCCTGAATGCCCCCACGTCCCCGTTTTGACCGTCGTGCCCCGGTTCGGGAGCTGCCCAACATCAACGACCGGATCAACTACCCACAGTTGCGGGTGGTCGACTCAGACGGCGCTCAGCTGGGCGTGATCAGCCGCGAAGAAGCCCTGGATGTGGCCCGCGACCGGGAACTTGATCTGGTGCTGGTGAGCGAGAAGGCCGACCCGCCGGTATGCCGGATCATGGACTACGGCAAGTTCAAGTTCGAGCAGGAAAAGAAGGCCAAAGAGGCCAAGAAGAAGTCGCACCAGACCGAAGTCAAGGAGGTCAAGATGCGCTACAAGATCGACCAGCACGACTACGACGTGCGGATCGGTCAGGCCCAGCGCTTCCTCAAGGCGGGCGACAAGGTGAAGTGCACCGTGATTTTCCGCGGCCGCGAAATTCAGCACACAGCGCTGGCGGAAACGCTGCTGCGGCGGATGGCCAAGGACTTGGAGGAGAAGGCCGAGATCCAGCAGGCTCCCAAGCGGGAAGGCCGCAACATGATCATGTTCTTGACGCCTCGCAAAACGCCCCTGGTGAAAAAAGAGGAAAAGGAGCAAGCCGCCAACAAGGCCGTGCGCACCATCCCGGCACCGCCGCGGCCCACCGCTGCAAAGGTGGCCAGCCCGCAGAGCTAAACCCCAGGGTCGTCTCCTAGCAGCAATCGCCATCCCTGGGCTGAAGCCTGGGGATTGAAACTGCTGCGGGCTTCGCACATGAAGCCGTGGTCGGCACCAGCAAACTCCACTACGCGCAAGCGCTGACCAGCAGGATCGGCCTTGTTCAGGGCGGCCCCCATCGCTTCGCGATCCTCGGCGGGGATCAGGGGATCGGCTGTACCGAACACACAGGTGAGCCGCGCCTTGATCTCTGGCAGCAGGGCAAGCGAGGGTTCGCCACCGCCGGGCCGCATCCGGCTCACACCGGCACCGTAAAAATCAAAGGCGTGCTCAACCCCGGGCAACGTGGCCGCCAGAAAAGCTGCATGCCCCCCGAAGCAAAAGCCCACCACATGGATGGCGGCCTGCGGATAACGGGCCCTGAACCAGCTGACTGCGGCGGCAACATCAGTCAGGATCTGCTCGCTTGTAGTGGCGTCCTTATGGCGACGCCCTTCAGCCAGATCGGAGGCGTCGTAGGCCAACTCCAAATCAGGAGCCGTGCGGGCAAACAAAGGCACCGCCAGGGCCGGATGCCCCTGGGCAGCGAAGCGCTCCACCACACCACGCACCCAGGCATTCACCCCAAACACCTCAGGCAGCACGATATAGACACGATCTATTAACGATTTCAACTCAATATCGTTCGCGGCGGCCTGGGGCTCTGCCCACCAGCAGCGCAGTGGAACAACACCATTGACGAGCTCGACCCAGCCAGGCGAGAGAGAGTTGGAAATTGTCACAGGCCCACAGGACACACCCCCAATTGTCACCAGGCAATTCGCTCCGTATGGTGGCCGCATTCCGACCTGTCCCACCGGCGTGCGATTCCATATCCAACAGGAAAGCGACATACCGGCATCAACGCAGCTGTACAACCAGATCTGTTTCGCCATCGCAGCGCGGCATTACCCGCCAGGGCATCGCTTGCCGAGCACCCGCCAGTTGGCAATGCAGACCGGTCTGCACCGCAACACGATCAGCAAGGTGTACCGCCAGCTTGAAACCGATGGCGTGGTGGAAGCCATGGCTGGTTCTGGCATCTACGTGCGCGACCAGCAGAAACCCCGGGAGATCAAAACACCACCACACATCCGCAACCGTGGCGTCACCGACCTCGACCGTGAAGTACGTAAGTGCGTGGACGGCCTGCTCAACGCAGGCTGCACGCTGCAGCAAACCCGCGAGCTGCTGACCAGAGAGATCGACTGGCGTTTGCGCTGCGGCGCCCGCGTGCTGGTGAGCACGCCGCGGGAAGACATCGGTGCCTCCATGCTGATCGCCGAAGAACTGGAGCCCTGCCTGGATGTGCCGGTGGAGGTGGTGCCGATGGAGGAGCTGGAAAGCGTGCTGGAGAACTCCAGCAACGGCACGGTGGTTACCAGCCGCTACTTCCTCCAACCGGTAGAGGAACTGGCCAAGAAGCACAGCGTCCGCGCCGTGGCCGTGGACCTCAACGACTTCCGCCAGGAGCTGGCCATGCTGAAGGAACTGCGCCCCGGCAGCTGTGTGGGCCTGGTGAGCATCAGCCCCGGCATCCTGCGGGCCGCAGAGGTGATTCTCCACTCGATGCGCGGCAATGAGTTGCTGCTGATGACGGCCACACCAGATGTGGGCAGTCGCCTGCTGGCCCTGCTACGGGCCTCCAGCCACGTGCTCTGCGATCGACCCAGCCTGCCCCTCGTGGAGCAGAGCCTGCGCCAGAACCGTTCCCAGCTGATGCGCATGCCCCAGGTGCATTGCGCCGAGAGCTACCTCAGCACCGATACGATCGATCTGCTCCGCAAGGAGATCGGCCTGCAGATCCCGGCGGCCGCTAGCTGACACCTCTGCGATGTTTGATCACATCCGTGCCGACCTCGCGATCATCCGCGAGCGTGATCCGGCTGCCCGTGGCTGGCTGGAAATCGTGTGCTGCTATCCCGGTTTCCAGGCCATCAGCCTGCATCGGATCAGCCACCGGCTCTGGACCTGCCATCTACCGCTGAAGCTGGCCGCCCGTTGCCTCAGCCAGATCGGCCGGGCCCTCACCGGCATCGAAATCCACCCCGGCGCCCGCATCGGCCACAGCGTGTTCATCGACCACGGCATGGGGGTAGTGATCGGCGAAACCGCCGAGATTGGCAACCGTTGCCTGCTCTACCAGGGGGTGACCCTGGGGGGCACAGGCAAAGAGCACGGCAAACGCCACCCCACCCTGGCCGAGAACGTGGTGGTGGGAGCCGGCGCCAAGGTGCTGGGTGCGATCACGATCGGAGCCAACACCCGCATCGGCGCTGGCTCCGTGGTGGTGCGCGATGTGGAGAGCGACTGCACGGTGGTGGGAATCCCTGGACGGGTGATCCACCAGAGCGGCGTGCGGATCAACCCCCTGGCCCACTCCGCCTTGCCGGACGCCGAAGCCAACGTGATCCGCAACCTGATGGAGCGGATCGATGAACTAGAAAGCACCGTGGGCAACTTGCAGCGCTGCCTTCGGGAAGTGGCGGAAGGCCGGGCGCTGAG
Source organism: Synechococcus sp. UW86 (assembly GCF_900474085.1). Lineage (NCBI taxonomy): Bacteria > Bacillati > Cyanobacteriota > Cyanophyceae > Synechococcales > Synechococcaceae > Synechococcus > Synechococcus sp. UW86. The sequence continues at coordinate 359,134 of NZ_UCNU01000009.1, read as the reverse complement.
CGAGGTTTGCCGCGGCGAGGCCCAGAACCTCAAAGACAGGGAGATCCTGGAGTTTCTGGGCGAGGAGACCGGCTGAAGCTGGCGCCTCAGGCCTCAGATGCAGGGCGGGAGGGCTGGAACATGAACATCGAATAGATCACGTTCCGGCGCATGTTGGTCATCATCTCGAGGAACATGTCGTAGCCCTCGTTCTTGTATTCGATCAGGGGATCCTTCTGCCCGTAGCCACGCAGGCCGACTGACTCCCGCAGAGCATCCATCGCCTGGAGATGTTCCCGCCAGAGGGTGTCGATCTGCTGAAGGATGAAGAAGCGCTCCGCCTCCCGCATCAACCCTGGCCGTTGCTGCTCGATCTGTCCCTCTTTGAGGTCGTAGGCATTGCGCAGCTGCTCCTGCAGGAACGCCTTGAGTTCCTCCATGCCAAGGCCCTGCACCTGCTCAGGGGTGAGGTCTTCGAGGAGATAAATGAACTCCTTCACCTTGCCCACCAGCTGAGCCAGATCCCACTCTTCGGGCGGCAGGTCGGGATTCACATAGGCCTCCACAATCTCAGCCATCGTGCGTTCGCCGTAGCCGATCACCTGCTTTTTCAAGGCCCGGCCATCCAGCACCCGCCGGCGCTCGGAATACACCGCGCGGCGCTGGTTATTCATCACCTCGTCGTACTCGAACACCTGCTTTCGGATGTCGTAGTAGTAAGTCTCCACCTTTTTCTGGGCCCCTTCCAAGGAGCGGGTGAGCATGCCGGATTCAATCGGCATGTCTTCCTCCACACGGAACGCATTCATCAGGCCTGCAACGCGGTCCCCTCCGAAGATGCGCAGCAGGTTGTCCCCCAACGAGAGGAAGAAGCGGGTGGAACCGGGGTCGCCCTGGCGTCCGGCCCGGCCGCGCAGTTGGTTGTCGACCCGTCGGGACTCATGGCGTTCGGTGCCGATCACGTGAAGGCCGCCGGCCTCGCGCACGCGGTATTCCTCCTGCTTCACCACCGCGTCATACTCCGCCTTCACCCGGGCAATGGCCTCGCGCAAAGCCTGGATCTGCGGGTCATCGGTGGGGGCTTTTTCAGCGGCGGTGGCGATGCGCTCTTCCAGCTCGATCACCGTGAGAGCTCGATCACCCCAGGCCTTCACCAGATCACGGGCCAACTGGCCCAGGACCTGATCGGTGTCGTCTGTGAGGGGACAGGGATAAAGGCTTTCGCCGCTGCGGGGCAGCGTTGAGGCAGCGGCATCAGCAAAACCGCTGGGCGCCGCACTGCTCTGGAGAGGCACCGGGGGTTTGTGGTCGTCTTCCGGTCTCACCAAACGGCCGAGCAACACTTCCCGCAACTTCAAACGGGCCATGTAGTCGCTGTTGCCGCCCAGGATGATGTCGGTGCCCCGGCCCGCCATGTTGGTGGCGATGGTCACCGCCCCAGCACGACCAGCCTGAGCCACGATCTCAGATTCACGTTCCACGTTCTCGGGCTTGGCATTGAGCAAGTTATGGGGGATCTCCTGCTCCGCCAAAAGGGAACTGAGCAACTCGCTCTTTTCCACTGACGTGGTGCCCACGAGCACTGGCCGGCCTTGTTTGTGGATATCGGCGGTTTCGTTGGCGACGGCCCGCCACTTGGCCGTTTCAGTTTTGTACACCTGATCGGCCCAGTCCTGGCGGGCCCGCACCCGGTTGGTAGGCACGATGGTGGTTTGGAGCTTGTAGGTCTTCTCGAATTCCACCTCTTCTGTTTTGGCTGTACCAGTCATGCCAGCCAAGCGGGGGTAGAGCAGGAAGAAGTTCTGGTAGGTGATCGAGGCGAGGGTCTGGGTTTCCGCCTGAATCGGCAAGGCCTCCTTGGCTTCGATCGCCTGGTGCTGGCCGTCGCTCCAGCGGCGACCCGGCATCACCCGACCGGTGAACTCATCCACGATCACCGCTTCGCCATCACGAACGATGTAGTTCACATCTTTCACGAACAGCTCCTTAGCCTTAAGGGCATTGGTGATGTAGTGAGCCCAGGGATCCTGAGGGTCGAACAGGTCCTGTACTCCAAGCATCTGCTCGGCCTTGGCAAAGCCCTCATCGGTGAGGGTGCAGCTGCGCTGCTTCTCATCCACCTCGTAATCTCCTTCGGGATCAATGCCGTCCTTGCCCATTTCGGCGGCACGCTCGAGGGCCAAAGCCACCTGGGCGGCCTGCTGGTACTTCTCCTGTGGCCGCTCCACCTGGCCGGAAATGATCAAAGGGGTGCGGGCTTCGTCGATGAGAATTGAATCCACCTCATCAATCACGCAATACTGAAACTCTCGTTGCACCACCTCCGAGATGTCGGCGGCCATGTTGTCGCGCAGGTAGTCGAAGCCCAGCTCTGAGTTGGTGGCGTAGGTGATGTCGCAGTTGTAGTTCCGCCGCCGTTCCTCCGGCCGCATGTCCTGCTGGATCAGGCCCACAGAAAGCCCGAGAAAGCGATGCACCTGGCCCATCCATTCGGCATCGCGGCGAGCCAGGTAGTCATTCACCGTCACCACATGCACCCCGCGGCCTGTAAGGGCGTTGAGGTAGCTGGGCAAGGTGGCCACCAGGGTCTTGCCTTCGCCGGTTTTCATCTCAGCGATCTGACCTTCATGCAGCACCATGCCGCCGATGAGCTGCACATCGAAATGGCGCATACCGAGAACACGCTTGCCGGCTTCACGAACCACCGCGAAGGCCTCAGGCAGAATCTCGTCGAGAATAGGAAGCTGTTTCTGCAGCGAGCCAGCGTTGTCCAAACGCTGGCGGAAGGCAGCAGTGCGGGCTCTTAAGTCTTCGTCACTGAGGGGAGCGATCTCCTCTTCTAAAAGCTGAATATCCGAAACGATCGGCTGGTAACGCTTCAGCTTGCGGGCATTGGGATCACCCAGCAGCAGCTTGAGCATGGAAAGCGCCTAATCGTCTCCGAAACAGCCTACTGAGCTCTCCCGGAAGAGATACTTCGGCCATCCACACCGCACTACCGTCATGGCGCGACTGAAGCAGGCCCTGCAACTGCGACAGCTGTCTCAACGGTTGGCTGCCTCCAGCGAAGTAACCGTCATTCAGCCAGCAGTGGTATTTGGCTGTCTAGCCAAACTGCAGAAAGCCAGACCTCTCCTAATCGCGAGCCTGCGCGCCTCACTGGGCCAACGGGCAAGACGACGATCACAACACCCCAAGCTGAGGCTCTGGCAATCACTCGCGACCCCTGATCAGGTGTGGCGCACCGAACTAAACACACTGCTCGCAGCAATCAGGCAAACCGAAGCCTGGCAACAGGCCTTCACCACTGATGAACAACATCGGTCGGCCTGGAGCCAAAAGCCCTGGAATTATCAAGCCCGCCTCAACAACGCCCCTGAATTGCTCAGAAATCTGGAGGCAGCGTTCCAGCTGCACCATGCCGTGAAGCTGTTCTTCTGGCATCACTTCGATGCGATGGGCTTCGTCCCCCAGAGCTGGCACAACGTGCTGGCCGAGCTGGTAAAAGAGGGCTGGGTGGTGGTGGTTTCCAGCTCAGGGCTTGCAGCGAACGCCGAAGAAGCCCTGCTGCGTTGCGGGTGCCTAATCAGCTATCGCCAGAACCTGGGACTATGCCTTGGCGCTTACCGCGACTTCTGTTGCCTGCTCGACGGACAACGCCATTTGCGCGATCGCATTCAAACCCTGGTGCTCTGCAATGACAGCACTCTGCCCCTGGGAGGCACGAAACCGTTCTGCCTGCAGACGGAAACGATCCATCAAGAGCTGAAGAGCTCCGAAGCCAAACTGATGGGACTGACGGATTCGGTGCAGACCAGGGCTTACCACCTTCAATCGTATTTTCTTGCCCTGAATTCAGCCCTTCTCAGCGATTCACTTTGGACTGACTTCTGGGAGAGTCTGGACCCCAGAGGTCACAAGGATGACCTCATTCAACGTGGCGAAGTGGGCTTATCTCAGTGGCTCCTGCATCACAATTTTGCAGTGGAAGCGATTTACTCGTTGGCAGCGATTCTGCTCAAATCAGCAACAGTTGGGCAGGCACTGAAACAACTTGATCTGAGGCAACCGGAACAGATCAACACCACCTTAATGTGCTGGAACGCCTTGCTGAACGCCGGCTGCCCGGTGATCAAGAAACAACTGCTGCTGGAACCCCCCGATTTCCTCTCTCAAACCATCCCCATGGCGGAGGTCAGTGCCTATCTGACAGCCGCCGACGAAACGTTGATGCAAGACCTCGAGCACCTGTTGCAGTCCCGCTTCCTCAGACCTTGATAAGGTGACACAACTCGATTTGCGAGCGTGCAACTCTCCGTCCTCGTTGTTTCCAGGACTGCTGCACGACTTTCAGCGATGCTCGAATCACTCGCAGCAGCGACGGGTCTTCCCAAGGCAGACGTTGAAATTCTCTGCTCCTGGAACGGAAGCAGGGACGCCGAGAAAGAGATCGCGAATCGCTCCGGCTACGAGTTTCTAATTGCGCAGCGTGATCCTTACCACTTCGCCAGCAACGTGAATCAGCTGGCCCATTATGCCAATGGCGAGGTGCTGGCCTTTGTGAATGACGACGTAATCCTGGATAGCGGAAGCCTGGATGCAGGCTTGTCGTGCCTCCTTGATGAGGCCTCCACGTTGTGCGTCGGAGGCTTGTTGCGAACGCCCGATGGCCAACTACAGCACGGTGGCATGGGTTTTGACCTCCAACACACGCCATATCACATCGCTGAAGGCCTGGTGAAGGCAACAGATGTGATTTCAGAGTTGTCGGCCTATGAGGTGTCTGGCGTAACGGCTGCCGTGATGCTGATCCGCAAAAGCACCTTTAACCAGCAACCATTTGATGAGAGCTACAGCCGCTGCGGCGAAGACGTACAGCTGAATCTTGACCTTCGTGAAAAACTGCAGGGCAAAGTGATGCTCTGCCCCGGCATGAGTGGCGTGCACATTGAAAGTGCCACCCGCGCTGAAAACGATGAATCAGGCAACACTTCAGAAGACCTGGTGAAGATGCGAACTCGGCGACGCCTGTTCCTAGACCAAGCCTCGCCGGAGCAATTGAGAGTGGAACTTGCGATGGCCGCCAGGGAGCACGCCTTCACCAAAGAGGTGATGGCCCTAGAACGCAACCAAAACACTGATCTTCAAAACCTGAAGCGGGATCGTGACCACTGGAAGCGAGAAGCGCAAGTGCTGCAACTGGAAGTCCTACGCCTGCAGGATTCCGTACAACGCCAGCAGGGAGTTTGACCATGAGCATCACCTCTGAACAGCCTCAACGCCTACTGGGGAAACGCGTCTTGGTCACCGCTCTCGACCTGGAGCAACGTGAACATCGCGGCATTGCTGTGTATTCCAAAGCTCTGATCCGTCACCTACGGCGCATGGGCGCAGAGGTTTGGCTGTTGACCCAATTCCAGCCGATCTCCTCCGACCTGCGTTCGCTTCCCAAAGACACACAGAAGATTATTTTCAGCGCTCGCACTCTTAATGAGCTGGTGCATGGCAAAACAGTGCATCTGACAAAACTAGAGCTCCTGCTTCCCTTACTCGCCAAATTTGGCAACCGCTACCGGCGCATTTGCAAGGGCCTGAAACGGATCTTTAACAAAACATCCTTCAAACAGAAGGAGCTGAAAAGTTTCCGATTAAGCGAACTAAGCGACAACCCCAATCTGCGCATCAATCGACTGAATTACCTTCAAGACGTAGAAGGAATCGTAAGCCTCTACGATGTGTATGAAGCGAGCCAAATAGCTGCTTTTCGCATGCATCGCAAACCTGTGAACATTGATCTGCAGGGGTTTGACGCCTTCATCACCTGTTGCCCACTCAATCTGCGCCCACGCAACACTCCGGTGTTCGTGCAAACCGTGCACGATCTGATTGCCCTGGAGTATGCACCTCACAACGAGAACATGCGCCAGTTCACCCATCGCCTCCAGGCCTGTCTGCAGGCAAAGCGGATTCATGTCTCCAGCTCCACCTGCCGCAAATTTCACGACCACATCAACCTGGATTCAGCGCGTGTGCCACTGGGCGAAGAAGACACCGTGGTGCAACCTCCGTCGCTAGATATCCCATCACTGCAGCGCAACTCGGGCGAACAGGCCAATGACCTACCACCCTCCAGCTACTTGCTACACAATCTGCGCTCAAAACGCAAAAGTAAACCGTCGGCCTTGCAGCCCTTCCGCTATTTGCTGTTCAACTCCTCAGTAGAGGAACGCAAAAACTTGCTGTTTCTGGTGAAAGCCTTTGCACAATCGGGGCTGGGCTGTGAGGGCATTCGCCTATGCGTCACCGGAAAACTGAAATCCGATGCTTACAGCAAAGCCGTGAAAGAGGTGGTGGCCAACGAGCCAGCAATTCTGCTCACCGGGTACGTGGATGAAGCCACCAAACTGGACCTATATCTCAATGCCCTTGCACTCCTGAGCCCCTCCCTGGTGGAGGGCTTCGGGATTCCCGTGCTAGATGCGGCCTGCCTGGGTCTGCCTGCTCTGGCGAGCAGCTGCGATGCCCACCGCGAAATTCATGATCTGTTCGATTTCAGCAACTACGTGCTGCCCATTTCCATTCTGGAAACCCGCGACTGGGCTGTCGCCATGAAAGCCAGCGCCTCCTTGCACTGTCACTTAGCGGACTCACCGGAACAGGAACGCATGCAACGTATCCGGCGCTACCTGCGCATGAGTGCACAGATTGAAAGACGATTCGAAGACCAGATCGCCCAGCTGATGCTGAACTGAATCAGTAGTCATCCGCTAATTGGTTCTGCAGAGCTGGCGTAATTGTTCATCGATGCTGGCCACCTGAGCTTCCACACTCAACCTCTGTGCCAGGGCATGGCCGGCTTGCGATAGCTGCCTCCACAAGCTCCGATCTTGCAGACAGGCGACCACGAGATCGGCCAAAGCACGACCGTCGTCATCAACCGGAAAAAAAAGCGATGAGTCCTGGTGGAATTCGCGGTGAACGGGAATATCGCTGATCAGAGTGGGGATGCCCTCCGCCTTGGCCTCCAGAACGGGATAATCAAATCCTTCCTCGGTGCTGGCGGACAACAGCGCCAGGCTGGATCGCAAATGTTTCAAGAGCTCATTTTCCGGCAGCGCGTCAATCAGCTGCACCTGCTCCGGGCTGGGTAACTGTCGATGCAGACGTTGCACAAGTCGCGACTGGGGCCCGCTCCGCCCAACAATGCGCAACACCCCACGCCACTGAGGCCAACGGCGCTGTAGCTGATCAATGCCCCTAAACAGAGCCGGCAGATTTTTATTTACGTCATGGCGAGCCAAGACCAGGAGATCCTCGCTAACCGGACTCTGCACCGGCGGACGCTGGATTGTGATGCCATTGGGAATCACCTCAATCACATCCGCCTCCACACCGAACGCCACAAGCTGATCAGCCACATGCCGGCTAATTGCGATCAGTCGCGTAGCGGCACGACAATGACGAGGCTGCCAGAAGAGATAGCGTAACCAGGCTTTGCGACTGTTCGAAGCAACCAAGGGTGTGAGGTCGTGGCAAGTGATCAACTGTGGAATCTCCGGCCACAGCAGCAAGGCATCAAAAAAGGGCGAATAGATACCTTCCAGCTGATCAACCACGAAGCCATGGTGCTCCAAGAGGGCCGGCAAATCGAGTCCATGCTGAACCAGGCTGTAGCGCTGGAGTAACCGCATGGAACGCCCCGGAGCCCAAGGCGGTGAATCAGTCGTCCATTGGCTGGCTGACACCAGCAGGCCTTGTCCATCAACTCCTAACTGCAGACGCAAGCCATCAAGCTGAGGCACCACGCGCTTCACATAACTGCTGAAGCCAGAATGCCCAGGTTGCCAGGAGAGGAGGTTGATGAGCCGAGTCAAGTCAAAGCACCGATCGCATAAAGCTTCTTATGCCGTGAAAATCAAATCAGGAAAGGTATGTTGGGGCGCTCACGATTCAGCCAACGCAGGGCAACACAAATACCAACTCCATTAATCATCAGAAGCAACAAGCAGATGGGCCACTGCAACTCACCCGTCATCAACGAGTGGCGTAATGGGCTGAGAACCCGATAAAGAGGATTGAGATTAGCAGTCCAAGCCATCGAGCCGAGATTATCTTTGCGATAGAGAATTGGGGAGAGAAGAAACACCAACTGCAAAACTATCGGCACCAACTGATAGAAGTCTCTGTAGCGGGCGCCAAGCAGACAAACAATCATTGGGGCCCACAACAGGAACAAGAACAAATTCAATAAAGGCAGCCAAGCACAGACCAGCAGATTGAGCAACAAGTTGTGCTGGAAGTAGCTAAGGGCAAGCAAAACTAAAACGAACGACTGCAAAAATGTCTGAACCTGGAAGGCCCACTCCTCCAACACATAGAAAATCGGATTTAAATTTGTATTGTGAACTTGGGCATGGTTATGTTCAAAAAGATTGGGTGACGAAGCTATCGACGAACTAATCCCATTCCACACCACCAAACCGATGCCAAGGTAAACCACATATGTGCTGAAATCCTGGACATTGAAGACTGTGCCGTAGACCAAAGCCAGGACAGCGATTGAAAGCAGGTTGGAAAGACCTAACCAGAAGCTACCGAAGAACGTGCGCGCAAAACGAGCTTGAGTGCGAGCGGTGGCAGTAAACCACCAGGCCCGGCGCATCCGCCATGCTTCCTTGAGTGTGGAAAACAAGGTAGCCCTGAGGATTTGTCTGGAGTGGGGGCTGGGCTGAATCATAAGGCCAGCTTGCCAGTAGACCCTGGAGCGTGATTGCGATGGTAGTAATCAAGTGCGGTCTCCAATGGCCCCGCAAAAACCAGTCGCCCACAGTCGAAAACCAAACCACGGCGGCAGAATCGTCTAAGCAACTCGTCGGAATGGGAGGCCAACAGCAAGGTCCCCGCTGAGCTGAGGAAACGACTCATACGCTCCTGGGCTTTTTCATAAAAACTGGTATCGCCAGCTCCAAACCCCTCATCCATAGCCAAACAATCGTGACTTCCACCGGTAAGAACGGCAAATAACAGACGGGCTGCCATCCCCTGGCTATAGGTCTTCACAGGCAGATGGATAAAGTCGCCAAGACCGGAAAAACCAATTACATCTTCGCTGAACTCCTCAAAACCGCGAAAATGGCCATTAACCAAGAGGTAGTGAGCTTTGATCGCCTGGAGACCGCTCAGCTCAGGGCTTGTAATAAAACCCTTATGGATCATCGGGAACACCGGCACGTGGGCTTTGAAGTGGCCTGAGGTGTGTTGATAGACCCCAGATACGAGCCGGAGGAACGAAGACTTTCCAGCGCCGTTATGGCCAATTAGAGCCACACGTCCACCTTGATGAATGGTCAAGGAAATATCTTGCAAGGCTGTGACGACAGCACCACCGCGACTACGACAGAGTCGGCCTCCAGTTACAGACCTGATCAGAGTCGACTTAAGGGAGCGTGTTTCAGTCGTGAGAACTGGAATGTCAAGGCAGACATTCTCGAGTTCAAGAACAGGAGGTCGGTCCTGCAAGGTGGAGGGCTGAACCATCTCAACGACCAAGGGGCCTTCACTGAACTGAGTGATCGACCATACCCCCTTGCAAATGATCGCGGAAGCGTTGAAACTCCTGCATCCACACTCGACGTGCAAAAAGTTCGCAATAGCGTTGGCGAGACTGCACGCACAATTGTCGTCGCAGAGCAGGCTGATCCGCCAATCTCTGTAGAACCTCCGTCAAACCCTCACGAGACTGAGACCAAGTTAGACCGGGAAGGCTCGAGACCCAGGCCATACCCGATCGCGGATGGTCTAAAGCCAAGGCAATCCGAGCAGCAGACATAGCCTCAAGCTGAACAATACCGAACGCCTCGTTGCTAGAACTCGCTGGCAAAACTAAGAGATCAGAGGCAGCAATTTGTTCAAATTTTGCAGCTTCGGACAATCGTCCCAGAAATTGTACTGGGGACGGATGTGAGAATGAACGCTGAGCTAGTTGTTCGAAATAAGTACGTTTTGGCCCATCTCCCACTATCAACAGCTGAAATGGGGTCTTCAGCTTTACAACCGACTCAATTAACCAATCAACACGCTTGTAGCTATCTAAACGACCAATAAATAATAAACGCAAAGGATCGCCTGTTCGGATTTCAGGCGGGGGCAAAGCCAGTGCCTTCAGCTCCTGGTGTTGATTGAGACAACAAGGAAGAACAAAAATCCTGTTTGATGAACAGCCGCACCGTTGGAGTTCCTGAGCTAAGCGAGGTGAAGTAGTGACAACAGCAGTAAACCAAGGCAGAATTCTCAGTGCCAGCCATTGATAAAGCGAGAATAAACAACCAGAAAAGTTGTTATCAGTTACCAAGAAACAATGCCAATGAGCCGTTACTGGCCTCCAAGGACGTATCAAACGGGCCAAGAGCAGCACCAAGAGCACCCCAGGGGAAGGGAGATGACCATGGAGTGGAAGCCTTGACAGCAAGAGATCCAATAGCTCCTGAGAAGGCACTGGCAAATACAAACGACCGAATATCTTGATCCTTGGCAAACGCCTCCGGGGATAGCGGACGCAAAGTGGGTCGTGGTCAACGCTGCTGTAGCACTGCACATCAAGACTATAAACAGCTCCACTACAGACAACTGCTAGTTCGTGGGACACTCGCTCAACGCCGCCATATCCAGGAGGCCACTCACGTAGTAGCTGTTCTATCATTGCAATTGCGAGAATAAATTAACTTGCATTATGCGAATTGGAGCCAAGCACATGATCTGAAAAACCTCACAGCAATGTATCACTATATAGAATAATCAACCTGACAACACAAATTTGCAAGAATTTTCGATGACTTTAAAAAAAGCGATAATGCAAGGAATTCGCTTATAAGCTGGGTATTTCGATAAAAGCATTGCTTAAGGTCTATACTCGAATGATAGCTTACAAGATAAAAGGAATAAAAAATGAAAATCGGGCTCAATCGCAAGGACGATTCAAGTCATCACAGGCGATCATGGAAAGAGCGAAGTAGCATTTAACCTGATAAATTTGCACAAAAGATTATGAAAATTGAGCAGGTTTGGCAAATTAAACTAAAATTCCGCAAAGAGCTAAAACGTTTCAGCTGGCTATGTGTAAAAAATATCATATAGGAGATTTGACCATCGCTTGGCATTAATTTGTGGAGAAAATCTTGCAAGCAATTTAGATCTTAAGGATTCATGCTTTTGAGCGATTCGGCCATACTCTGGCAATAGATTATTTATTAATATTCCTTGATCTGGGCCCAACAGCGCGAGCTGTCTAAGCTCACAATAACTTTGCATTTCACTCGCTACAACAATCGAACCGGAGCGAACAGAATCAACCAAGCGATTATGACTTACTCCGCCTTTGATAGGACTTTGGGGATTTGAGGGCAGCCAGATAACATGGGCAGCGCCCAGAATCTGCTCAAGCTGATTAGGCTGGCGCGAGTCATCCCATAGAACAAGATTCAGTTTCCAAGGTACCAGCGCATTAGGCAATGATTTATTAAACGCTTCTCTTGCTAAATCCAGGCCAGTTTTATTGGTAAGGACTGTAAAGACAACCGCAGAAGCGGCAGTAATCGTACGCATTAAACGACCAATATTTTCAGAAAGAAATAGAATATTATTTGCATTTCCAAACCACCCAATATGCAGTGGAGAGCCAATCTCAGGGACATTGTATTGCTGCAAACGTACCTGCCATGGATCCTCTATAATTGTAATTGTTGTTGAACTTGACAAGAATCTCCGAGCACGATCAGCCATAGCCTGGCAAGGAACAATTACCTGATCAGAAAGTGCCAAAAGATTGCGATAGAGCATGCCGCGAGGACATTGGAGAGGGGCAAGATGATCACAATACATAAGAGCTAATTTCACATTTTTAGATTTAAGACAAGCAACAGCAGAAAGTATGGCCATAGCAAAACCAGAAACTCTGGAATCATCGAAGTGATTGATTTTACCGATAACACAAAGATGTGGGTCGCCAAGCTCTCTGAGAATTGAAGGACGATCAATATCGACTGATAAGAGCTTCGGCTTTAAGCCAAGATCAATAGCTTCATGAACCATTGGCTGCAGATGGAGTCGAGCAGACCCAACACCTCCTATGGTTGAAAGGGTCTTGGTCTTGTCGCCAGAACCTCCGTGAAGACTGGTCAGTACAAGCAATTGGGTGTTACGCCTGTTAGTCACTCGTAAAATTTCAGCGTAGAGGTCTGAAGACTTGATAAGTTAGTTGGAGCCATAGACTCTTAACTATGATTAAACGTATCCCCAGATGCAATGATGGTTAAAGAAACTGAGCCAATGCAAAACGACAACAGCGGTAATCAAAGCGATCGGGCTCGGGACACAAAGGGAGTCATTTCCGACTCGGCGGAGCGCTGGCTAGCAAGGAATCGCTCCTTAGTATTGCGACAAACTCCGGTTTGGGCGCAAAGTCTTGCCACGATCATGATAAGCTTAGGAGTTGCCGCAACGATGGCGGGGATACTTTTCCGTATTGATGAGGTGGTAACTGTCACTGGACAGCTCGAATCACTTGAAGGAAGCGTAGATGTAAAAACTCCGGCGGGGGGAAAAGTAGCAAGCGTGCACTTTAAAGACGGCCAACTTGTAAAGGAAGGGCAACTCCTTGTTCGCTTTGATACGCAAGAAGCCAATGCTAACTTGACTACGTATGAAAAACTAATAGAACTTGAAATATCCGAGCTTGAAACCAAACTTAACATCCTCAACAGTAGAGAATCAGTACTGGAAAAAAAGGTAGATACAAGCACCCAGATTACCAATGAGTTGTACGAACTTGTAAAAATCGGAGGCTTTCAAAAGGTACAGTACCTTCGCCAATTAGATCAGCTTTACGAATTGGAGAGTGAACTCTCAAAAGTACAGCTTGATAAGAATCAGTCGAAGCTGGAGGCTGAAAAATCAATAGGACAATACAAAAATAAGCTGAAGCAAGCTGAGCTTCAACTTCAATACCAAAACGTGTTGGCACCAGCTTCAGGAATCATTTTTGAACCAAAAGCAAGGGTTTCAGGCGTAATTGCAGCAGGCGATACTATCGTTACAATCATCCCCCAAAAGGGGTTAAGGGGAAAGGTTTTTGTGCAAAACAAGGACATAGGATTTGTTAAGACTGGCCAAAAAGCTCAGGTTAGGATTGATGCCTTTCCTTTCACACAATATGGTGAAATTAAAGCTGATGTTAGCCAGATAGGTGCCGACGCATTACCTCCGGACCAAAAAGCAAACTTCTATCGCTACCCTGTCAAACTCGAAATCGAAAAACCATACTTAGAGCGTGAGGGAATAAAAGTACCACTTCGTAGTGGCATGGCAATTACAGCGAATATGAAGCTGAGAGATAAACGATTAATAAGTCTTATTTCTGATATGTTTGTTGATCAGACCGAAAGCATCCGAAGCATCAGGCAACAATAAACAATCAAGACTTAAGAGAACCACCCTTCATTGACAAGTTATAAACATTTAGTTTATTTAAAAAAGAATACATATGAGGCACATGAGCAGAGTCCTTTGTACAGGCTATAACTATTTTTTGATACTGACCGGTTTTATGTTTAATTGGAAAAGCTGCAACACAAGGAAAGAGCTGGCTAAATCTTGATACCCACCATTCAGCTGGCGCTAGAAGAATATGAGCATTTCGTCCGTCAGAGAGCTGCTTTACAGCTGGCTGCAAATCTACAACCACATAACAAATCAAATTAGTCAGATATTGAATGTCTTTTAGAGTTGTATCTATTGTGTCAATATCGACATGCTCTAAAACATCCAAACAAGTTAATATGTCATGGGGCTGGTCCGGCCTTGAAGACCACTTCTCCACAGCTGGATCGTAGCCTGTTACTCTGATGCTTTCTGGTAATTCACGACGCAACCGTTCTGTCAACAGCCCCTTTCCAGTGCCGTAGTCGAGCACAGAGGAACAGAGCCCAATCTGATGCATACGCAGCAGAGCCAGTGGAAGTCTGGCGGCCACTCCAGCAGCTTGCTCACGGTTACCAAAAGCAGGATTCATTTCGTGAAGTGACCGGTTCAACGCCAATTGCTGATCAGAAATGGGCTTGGACATCGACATGGACATAAGGATGTAAGACGTCATCATTTCATACATGAAACCAAATGCAGGCCTTCCCCTCAAAACACCTACAGAGCCAGACCCAAAGACCTGGCTCAAAGCAGAGCGAAGCGCGCTGCTGATTAGCCAAACAGTGTCAGCCAGAACTCTTCTGCAAAAGGCTGGGCTTTGGAGAGCGACACTCTGCTATTGGGTGCGTGAACAAGCCTCCCTGGAAGCTAGCTGGCAACCTCAAGATGAACAGCAACAACTGAATGATCTAGAAAAGAAGTGGGAAGAAAAAAAGTCTTTAGAAGGTCTTTACTTAAGCAAAGACACACTGCGTGCGAAGCTTCGAGTAACACCAGCGGCAAAGATTTGGTGCCGAGAACAATGGGGACATAATGTCGACTCTTTATTCCTTAACAGCAAGAGCCATCTCACCCGAGCAAGTTGTAGAATTATCAGGATTAAGAATAAATCTCTTGCTTCAGAGATATATCACCGAATAAAGGCCAAGGAAACAAGTTTTGATGAAGCTGCGCGAAGCTTTGGTGAAGGCCCTGAGAGAAATCAAGGTGGATTCATTCCTTTGCAACCCCTTGGTTCGATACCTTTCGGCCTAGCACCCGTCCTTGAACATTTAAAACAAGGGGAAATTATGCAACCGATACGATTAGGGAAAGTATTTTGCCTTGTTGAATTGGTCGAATATCACAACAGCCAGTTGGACGAAGCTACTGTAGAAATGCTGCTGGCCGAGCAATTTCGACTTTGGATTGACACAGTGGTTGACTACATCGAGGCTAACCTAGTGTGGCCAGAGTCCTAGGAAGCGGGAAAGCACCTTGAAGGAGAACTCCACTTTGAACTGGCAGGCCAAGCTCAGAGACCAGTTAGCGGGCCAACCACCGTTCTCTCACTTGAAAACAGCAGAACTGACCCAGTGGGTTCAGTCTGGGAAGCGACTCCTCTACAGCCCAGGAGATCGCTTAATACGGCCTGATGAACTCAACTCTCACATCTACCTCGTCCTTTCAGGAACCGTACGGCTAATAGGCTCTAGTGAAGGACGAGAAGGGCCATTCACCCTTGATAAAAGAGGTGCCGGACAGCTAATTGGTTGGAGCAGCCTGATGAGAGGTGAACCAACAGAACTTGTTCAAGCAAGCACTGATGTTGTGGTGCTGGCTTTACCAGCAGTTGCATTTGTGCGGTTCATACATGAAATTCCTGCATTCGCTCAGCATTTCTATAACCTAAGCAATAAGCATGAGTCCTATACCGTTGCCGTTGCGGCTGTTGAGCTAAATCCCAAAAGGTGTGCTGCCTGGCGCGATGACCTATTGGAACGGGTTGGACAAAGTAAGACAGCGAGTCTATCCGTTGATAATTCACTAGAGAATCTTGAAGAGCTACCGTCCGGCTGGACATGGTATTTGAGCACACCTGATGTGCCCGGCGTACCAGTAGGAAAGGCACTATTGGCATCATCTGAAAAACTACCGAGACGAACCGGCTTCTTATTGCCATATCGTGTAATAGCTTTACCGGACGGAGAAATGCCGAAGCCAGTTCTTGAAAAGAACGTATCAAACCTAGAAGTGAATGAAATCAACAATCCTCAAACTGATCTTGAACAACTGGGAATACTCGAAGATGACCAACTCCATGACGAAGCTCGTCACCCATTAGTACGAGGAAAAGGAGCAAAACGCGAAGCCTTAGCTGTCTGTGAAATGATGGCACTGGCACAACAAGTACCTTTTAGAAGAGACAACATATCAAAAGTACTTGATAATCAATTTAAACGCGATAAAGGTTTATCCCTGCAATTAATAGGAGGCTTGTGTGAATTACTTGGGATGACAAGTCAAATCGCTAAAACAAATTCAATACATATAAATAGCATTGAAGCTCCTGCAATCTTCTTTTTAGATGACATACCGGTAGTGTTCTACGGAATAGAAAAAAGAGATGTAATCATTGGTCACCCACATCATGGTATCCAAAAAATAAGCGTCCAAAAATTAATACCAAGATTGGAGACGGATTTTAACTTTGTACTTCCTAGGCGTGTTGCAACAACACCAACAAGCCGCTTCGGATGGAGCTGGTTTACGCCTCTATTAAAAAAGTACAAAAAGGCCTTATGCCTGGTATTTGTAGCTTCCTTACTAGCCCAGATGTTCGGATTAGCTATACCACTTCTACTACAGCAAATTATAGATAAAGTTTTAAGCCAGGGTAATCTCAGCAGCTTAAATGTGTTAGGGACTGCCATGTTGGTGATGGCACTTTTCCAAGGAATACTACAGGCACTTCGCACATACATTTTTGTCGACACCACCGATCGAATGGATCTAACGCTGGGAAGTGCAGTTATCGATCGGTTACTTGCATTACCACTATCTTACTTTGAGCGCAGACCAGTTGGAGAATTAAGTCAAAGACTTGGTGAACTTAATACCATTCGCAGCTTCCTAACAGGTACTGCATTGATTTCAGTACTTAATATTGTTTTTGCCTTGGTATACTTGGCGGTGATGTTTATTTATTCCCCACTTCTTAGCGTAGTTGCGTTATCCACATTGCCTTTGTATCTCCTTTTGGTATTAGGCGTAGCTCCAATTTATAAGTCGTTAATACGCAAACGTGCAGTAGCGTCAGCCAGAACACAAAGCCACCTAATCGAGGTAATTGGGGGTATTCAGACTGTAAAAGCCCAACATTTTGAATTAACCGCCCGCTGGAAATGGCAGGATCGATACAGACATTTTGTAAGCGAGGGCTTTAAAAGCGCCTCTCTTGGAGCTACTGCAGGCGAAATAGGTAATTTCCTGAATCAAGTAAGCGGCTTGCTCATACTTTGGATTGGCATGTGGCTTGTCCTAAAGGGAGAATTCACACTGGGACAACTAATTGCATTCCGGATAATTTCCGGAAATGTGACTGGGCCCATTCTTCAATTAGCAGGTTTGTATCAAGGATTCCAAGGTGTACAACTGTCTATGGAACGCTTGAGTGATATCATCGACCAAAACCCGGAACTCAACAAATCAGACGAAATTGGACAAATCGCACTTCCTTCAGTGAAAGGAGATGTACGTTTTGAAGGAATAAATTTCCGTTTTGGCTCTTCAGGACCTTATCAACTTAAGGATGTCAATGTCAATATTCCATCAGGAAGTTTTGTTGGCATTGTAGGTCAAAGTGGTAGCGGCAAGAGTACATTGATGAAACTACTTCCTAGGCTGTACGAACCTGCAAGAGGTCGAATTTTTATTGACGACTATGATATTGGAAAGGTTGATCTGAGCAGTCTAAGGCGTCAAGTTGGAATTGTCCCCCAAGATTCGCTTTTATTTGAGGGAACTGTTGCCGAAAATATTGCTCTCAACGATCAACAGGCGACCACCGAATCTATTATTGAGGCTGCAAAAATTGCTTGTGCTCATGACTTTATTATGTCTCTCAGTCAAGGATACGCCACATCTCTAGCGGAAAAAGGATCTAATCTATCAGGTGGTCAACGCCAACGCATAGCCATTGCTCGTACTATTCTGAGCAATCCGCAGATGCTTGTCATGGATGAAGCAACAAGCGCTTTAGATTACGATACTGAACGACAACTATGCCTGAACCTCCAAGCTTGGGCTAAAAAAAGAACTGTCTTCTTTATAACTCACCGACTATCAACAATTCGCAGCAGTGATTTGATTTTGGTTATGCATCAGGGTCGACTTGAAGAGCAAGGTTGCCACCAAGATCTTATGGATTCAAAGGGTCGTTATGCATCCTTATACCGCCAACAAGAATCATCAAACTAAATGGTGTATGGTGCAGACATACGGAATACACATCGAATTATTTGTGTATAAAAAAAATCAAAGAAGTTTGCATGGATCTAACAGTAAATTGCATAAAATTTTTCACAAAGTATCCAGTGACAATTAAATTGTATATATCTATAGCAAGGCGAGACGTGATAAAGCAATTATTAAATTAAGTACATATTTATAGCAAAAACGTGTCAAGTATCAAGGGTATGTTACAAGATTTTTATCGCAAAGAATACGGATTACCAATTGATATGGCAATTAAATAATCTACGATCATATTTTCAAAGCACATTTTGATTGACATGCTTGGTGTGCTACTTGAGCCTAAAGAAGTCAGAACATTATATGATATATAACAAGAATCACGTCAAACGCCATGACCAATCAGACGTTCTGGCAATTACCTCTTTAAATGAATCAACACCGAGAATATTCCCACGACAATAAAAAATTGAGAAGATTTAGCGTAATAAAAGAAGCCTTGGTTTTAGGTGCCTGTACTTAGTACTTAGGTTATTTAGCTTGATTCTCGGCCTTGATTAAAAGTTTAATATTCTTTAATACGCTGATATTTAAAATAGCAAACGGGAGCCGTTGCAGTAGCAACCTGTACGACTAGATCTCGGTGAAACCCTTTAGATAGAGGGATGCGTTGTTCATCCATCAAGGAGAGCAGCAGTATCACCAGCAGAGGTATTGGAACAGAAATAGCCTCAAAAAGACAGTGAGATCGGTAGAGAAGTTGCTGGAAAAGACAAAAGCACTTTTTATACCTATTAGATCAGCTGCTGACACACTGACTCGACAAACGCCTGCAAAAGACAATTTTGTGCACAAAGCACACATTGGATAGAATTTGCACAAAAAAAGCCCCTGTTTCCAGGGGCTTGTATTCAACTAATGAAGATGGATTATCAACCTTGAATTGTAAGGTAGAAGTTCTTCGATGCGTTGATGTTCAAAGTGGTCACAGACGAGACTACTGCAGTAGCAATCTGAACGACGAGGTGTCGGTAGACCTTTAACGAAGAGGTATGCACTGCTGACTCCATCGAGGAAAGCAAGAGCACCACCAGCAGAGGTATTGGAATAGAAACAGCCTCAAAAAGACAGTGAGATCGGTAGAGAAGTTGCTGGAAAAGACAAAAGCACTTTTTATACCTATTAGATCAGCTGCTGACACACTGACTCGACAAACGCCTGCAAAAGACAATTTTGTGCACAAAGCACACATTGGATAGAATTTGCACAAAAAAAAGCCCCTGTTTCCAGGGGCTTGTATTCAACTAATGAAGATGAATTATCAACCTTGAATTGTAAGGTTGAAGTTCTTCGATGCGTTGATGTTCAAAGTGGCCACAGAGGAGACTGCTGCAGTACCAACCTGAACGACGAGGTTGTCGGTAGAACCTTTGACGAAGAGGTATGCATTGCTGGATCCATCGAGGAAAGCAGCGGCATCACCAGCAGAGGTGTTGGCAGCGATTGCCTCAACACGAGCAGTGACATCGGTAGCGAAGTTGCTAGAGAAGACAACAACGCCATTTGTACCGGTCAGACCAGCAGCTGAGAAAGCAGCTTGTGATGCACCTGGCTCGTAGCGGAAGACGTAAGTACCGGAAGAAGCATCGGTAGCTCCAACGGCAATGGTGTCAAACGCACTGAGGGTTGACTCAGTGTTGGCTTTGTACTCAAGAACAGGATCAACTGTTGCTCCACCACTCAGAGTTGCAGAGCCGATGAGCCAGTCAGCGCCAGCGCCACCGTAAATAGTGGTGTTAGCGAAATCACCAGAACCAACGTCGGTACCACCGAAGTAGATGCTGTCGAGGCCCTTTCCAAGGTTGATCCTGGAAGACAGGATCATACCGCTATCAATAACGGAGAAGGAGTCACCCTGATTGCCAAGACCGATAGTGGAGTCAGAGACGAGAGCACCACTGTTGAGGGTGAATACGTCTTTGCCTTGGTTAAGGCTGACGACGCTTGCGGTCATAGCCGCCGCAGAGAATGTGACAGTGTCGTTACCGCCACCACCGTAGATGCTACCTGCGGTGAAGTTCGTGCCGCCCTCGATGTAGATGGAGTCGTTTCCATCACCATCGATATTTACGGCGTTACCACGGTCGCCACCAATGATGGAGTTATCGAAAGTCGTGGCAGAAAGGGTGATTGTGTCAGCACCTTTACCACCAGCAATTGTGGCGGAGTCGATGGTGACAAATCCTCCAGACAGGGTATCTGCACCTGCGCCAAGACCAACGACTGACTTAGTCATGCCGCTGACGCCATTCATCGCGACGAGGTCATTACCTTGGTTGGCATTGACGTTGAGCGCTGAATAAACGGCATTACCACTCAGAGAGATGGTGTCATTGCCGTTACCACCCTCGAAGTTGACACCCACAAAAATAGCGCTCTGCGAGACGCCAGTCCAAACATCATTGATGTTGTTGAAGGTACCAATCAGGTCGTTACCAGCACCACCTGCAAAGGTAGTGGCGGAAACGCGGGTGATTGTCGAGCCAAGTGCAATGGAGTCGTTGCCAGCGTTGGCCTGGAAGAGGGCTGCGTTGACGGTTCGTGCGCCCTTATCCGATGTGATGACACCGGAGATTTGAACGTTGAATGTTCCGCCTGTACCAGCAGCGGAGAGAGTCGTAGAACCAGATCTGATGTACTGCGCAGAAGATCCAGAAAGGACTACAGATCCAGAAACAGCGTAGTCACCAGAAATGGTAGATCCGGTACCACCTGCAGCGAAGGTGACGGTGGGAACAATGACGGTCGCCGACGCTGTGGC
Source organism: Synechococcus sp. UW86 (assembly GCF_900474085.1). Taxonomy (NCBI): domain Bacteria; kingdom Bacillati; phylum Cyanobacteriota; class Cyanophyceae; order Synechococcales; family Synechococcaceae; genus Synechococcus; species Synechococcus sp. UW86. Next base: position 338,406 of record NZ_UCNU01000009.1, on the reverse strand, counting down.
GGTTTCACCAACAGCACCCAGAAAATGATGTCGTTGCCTTCCGCGCCGTAGACGGACTGAGCAGTTACGAGGGTTCCGCCAAGCTTTCTGATGTCAACTTTGTCGTTGCCATTGGTGGCTGTAAGCGTTTGCCCAGCTGAAGGAATGCCGTAGTAGGCCATGAAGTTCAGGAGAAGGGCAGAGCCCTCGAAATGACACAGGCAGAGAATAAAGACTCAGAGCTGTTGTGACAAGCGATTTCGGCGTTTGTTGTGTCAGATCCCCAACAGACCCCGCCAGCTCTGGAGCGACAAGCTCCTTCTCCAGGACTCCACCGCTTGCCGTCTCTGACTTCTGCCACGAGCAATCCGCTCCTCAGATCCGATGGACAAAGCATGGCTCAAACCCTGTATCAACTGCTGTTGGATGCGGTGATCGACCCATATCGTGGCCTGTGAATCAGCCATCTCACGTACGGCTTCTAGATCGCTAGCCACAAGGCAACATCCACTTGCCATCGCATCAAGCAGGCTCCAACTGACGACGAATGGGCGTGTGAGGTAGCAGTGCACGTGGCTGCTCTTGAGCAGTCGTGCATAAGACTTTGTTCCAAGCGGACCAACAAAACGAACCCTTCCGTTTTCCAGCCAAGGCCTCAAAAGACGCTGGGCCCAACGGCCAAAGCTCCCTTCATCAGGTGAGTTAGCCCCATATGCCACCCGATCCTCACCTGCTATGACCACTTCTAATTTGGGGAAAAGATCGAAAACATGAGGAAGAGCCTCAACGAATTGGGGAAATCCGCGCATCGGCTCCATACCTCGGGTTGCGTACGTAAGACGAAGACGGCCCTTAGGACGCCAGGCGGGATTCATCACAAAAAAATCAGTGTCCACTCCCTCGTGAATCACGACACAACGCTGTGCTAATGCCGTTGGGAGCTGAGAACGCTGCCAGCGGGTTGGCACCACAATGTGATCTGCCTCGCTGAGCTCGAGCGCTAAACTCAGATTTCGTTGTCGAAGTTTTAGGCATTTTTCAGGGCTGTAATCCCACCAGGGATTCCCAGGGTCAAAAGTATAGTCAACAGCATCATTTGCAAACCACCATTCAAGGTAGCTAATTCGCAACGATTTTGGAAATACCCAGCTGACGTCTAGTCCACAACCCCAACCACTGTGGCTAATAACAACGTCCGGATACCACCCCCCATCTCGAATCTCTTGCATTGCACTCCTAAAGCGAGAAGAGCAATCCAACTGCCCCTCCAGGCTATTGTTGGAACGTGTTTTATTGCTTGATACCGTAATTTGGCGTATGCCCGGTAGGTCTCCAATAAGGTTCCTCTCGCTTAAGAAAATGACCTCGTGACCTGCAGAAGCAAGATCAAGTGCAATGAACCGAAACTGAGCTGGAAAATTGTGGTGCAGGATAAGTATTTTCGCTTTCATCACGGACGCCTGCACTTAAGGAGTGATAACTTCAAGGTCCTCTAGACTGAGACGGGCGCATGGAAGAGCAGCTCAAAGCGGCACTGGAGCTGCATGAACAAGGGGATCTACCAGGAGCACTCCAACTATACGAGAAAGTCCTAAGGGAGGAGCAACCTCCACTAGTTGCCTTTCTTAACGCATCTTCTATACTTCGTTCAGAGAAAAAAACCAAGCAATCAATTGCTTGCCTCAAGAGAGGAATAGTTCTATATCCAAACGAACCTGGACTTTGGAACAATCTTGGCAATTGTCATTTAGATGCCAATGCCTTAACCCTTGCTATCGGAAATTACCGTAAAGCTCTAACTCTCAAGCCAGAATTCATAGACTCTCGCATCAGTCTGGCAACATGCCTCCGAGATCTAGGGCATGTGCATCTTGCCTATGCAACGATCAAAAATCAATACCATAAAAGCAACAATAAAGAAGAACGGCAACGTCTGCTGATTCCTCTAGTAGAAACCATTTTAGCTCTCACTTCTAAACGTGACGCAAGGTTCAAGCCGCAAGATCTTGATGCATTTGTGCAACTGGTTGAAAGCGAAGTGCGACAACAAGTGGATAGTGGTGATCCCTGCCGCGCAGGCATGCTTTTGACAGAACTCTGGCTACAGGTCGATCAGCTTGATCGAGCTATAGCCAGTAGAGAACAGCTAATCGAAGATACTCATCAGTTCTTCTCAAAGCCTGACAAAAAACATCTCAGACTCAAAGACTCTTTCCACAGTGCTTGGAATACCCTCAGCTGGAACCTAAGTATAAAACTTTTGAAAAAGGGTCGTTTTAAGGAAGGATGGCGCCTATACGAACATGGACTTCAAGTTGCTGCAGAAGGCCCACAACGCTGGCAACGCTCGCTTAAAAAACCATACAGTTGTTCAGAAATTCACTTCTGGCGAGGTGAATCCTTAGCAGAGAAAAACTTGCTACTTCTGGGCGAACAAGGCATCGGTGATTCGATGATGTTCGCAACTCTCATCCCCCGATTACAGCAGGAAGGTGCTCAAATAACACTTTTTCCAGGTGATCGACTTGTCAGCATGTATAAGCGAAGTTTGCCAAACATAACAGTATTAACTTCAAATGACCTCAAACAAGGTCATTTGAAAGCAACTGACTTTGATTTTCAATCTCCATTGGGATCTATCTGTCAATATCGGTTCCACAAACTGGATGACTACGGTCCACGTAGTCCAATTCTAAAAGCCGACCCAGTTCAAACAGCTCAGCTTCGTCAGCGCTACAGCGACGGACGTCCTTTAGTGGGTATCAGCTGGCAGGGAGGTGGAAAGGCAAATCGAATAGCCTTGAAATCATTGACTCTCAAGCAAATGACCCCTCTACTCGAACGGTCAGATTGCAAGTTTGTGAGCCTCCAATACGGCGACGATGGTCCACACCTCGAGCGATATAAAAAAGCAACGGGTATTGAAATTCTTCATGACAACGCTATTGATCCGCTGCGTGATATGGATGGATGGCTTAACCAAGTCGCTGCAATGGATGCAGTAATCAGCATTGCGAATACAACCGTACATGGTGCAGGTGGCCTCGGAGTACCCACACTGTGCCTCGTAAGCCAGCAGAGTGATTGGCGCTGGATTGATCCAAATATCTACAAAGGCTGCTATTGGTATCCGTCAGTAGACGCCTACTACCAAGACCAAAATGGAAGCTGGGAATCTGCTTTAAATGAGGCACCAAACTGGCTGAAATCTCAACTCAAAGCGACGATCGCTGCTTAATTAATTCTTTCTCATCCGCCACCACTTATTCCCCATGTCTTCTACCAACTTCCAGGCAAAACTCATCGCACTTTTTGAAAAAAAACAGTTTCAGACCATCCTTGATCGTGCTCAAAATGAGGAGATCACTCCTGCAGCTGATCCCAAGACCGCAAACATAGTCGCTGCCGCACTCTTCCAACTCGGACGTTACCCCGATTGCATACTTTGGTGCGATGGTCTATCTCCTTCCCTTAAAGGTGATGCAAACTTTGCCTCAATGCATGGGGCAGTTCTCCGACGCCTCGGTCGCCTAAAAGATGCAGAGAATGTTTTCCGCGCAGCTTTAAAAGATAACTCCAATAATGCCTTTCTTCTCAATAACTTTGCGAATCTGCTGATTGACCAGCAGTCTTTCGAAGAAGCGGAGTCTATTCTAAAGGCCTTGATAGAAGAAAATCCAAATTACGAAGACGCAAAAGCTAATCTCAATCGCCTTATTTTTCAGAAAAATTTAGTTGATTGCGCCCCAAAAGATTCAGCATCCGAAAGCTTAAATTCTAATGATACAGAAAATCGTTTCATAGATCCTTTAATGGCCGCTTTTAGTGATGAAGAGGTAGCTCTTGCTGGTAGTTTATCTACACAACAAAAAGGCCCACAACCTGGTGGACTAAAACCAACAGACCTGCCAGACAGGGCACGCGACCAGGAACTACACGAAACTCTTGCACTTGCTCGACAAACTATTGACTCAGACCCACAGCAGGTAATACGTGACTGCAGTCTTTTACATGAGAAGCTAGGAATTCAGGCTCCAATATACGAAGTGGCTGGGGAAGCCTACATCCGATTACAACTCTTTGGCGATGCAGAAACAGCTCTGTTAATCGCCCATGGACTAGGAAGCATGGAAGGTGCCGTAGCGTTGAATCTCGCAAATCTTGCAGCCATGCGTGGTGATCAGTGCCTTGCAATTCATTGGCTTGAGTTACTTGCTCAGCGCCAACCCGACCATCCACAGCTCAAACAAGTTCAGAACACCTTATTCCCTGAAGGAGCGCCAAAAACAAGCAGCAGTCCTTTTCAAATCAATTTAGACCAACGCGCTCCTGGCCGCTTTACCTGAAAGTCTCGTGACTCGACAACTCGCTGCTCGGCTTGCACTCATACATGAAGACACAACCGTTCGCAAGATGGGTAGACATATCGCGAGCAAAAGCTTCGTCGATGCACTGAGTTGTCACGGTAAAAAGAAGCTTCAACTCCTCAGACCTGGGGTTAATTCCCAAATATTGCGAGAAGGACAACCCATTTGGGAAGGATTATTTACAGGAGACCCCAACCTTTTTCCTTATGCCTCTGAACGGCACTGGAACGACCCTCGAAACTTCAGCCTAATCGGGATTACACACACGCTGAGCACACCTGCAGCTCTTCGATGTCTCATGAGGCTCCCCCAAGCACAGCTACACACCTGGGACGCACTGATATGCACCAGCCGAGCCGCCCGTTCAGCTTTAGAAGCTATATGGCAACACAGCGGTGAATTATTACAAATTCGTGGTTTTCCTACTCCAAGCCGGCCCCAACTGCCTGTAATTCCGCTTGGTATTCACACCGATGAATTCCGGCCTGTGTGTAGCCGCAAAGAGGCTCGGCAACGTCTTCAGTTGCCAACGGATGCAGCTGTAGTGCTCTGGACTGGCCGACTTGAGATGCATTGCAAGGCCCACCATGGAGCAACCTTCCGTGCCCTAGCCCATGCAGCTGCGGCACACCCGCAGCGGCCGTGGGTACTACTCATGTACGGCACAGCCGTAATGCCCACGATTCCTCCGGCACTACTTGAAGCTGCTGCTGCGATTTGCCCAAATGTAGAAGTTCGCCTTCTCAATGGCCATGACATCAGTCTTGGTGCTCTTGCTAGGGCTGCTAGCGACAGCTTTCTGAGCTTGGTGGACTGTCTGCAAGAAACTTTCGGGCTCACACCCATCGAAGCAATGGCGTCTCGCCTGCCTGTGGTAGTAAGCGACTGGAATGGATATCGCGACACCGTTGTGGATGGACGCACGGGCTTTCGCGTCTCTACCCAATCCTTCGAACCCGGCTGGGACGATTTAAAAATTCAACAACTGGCTTATGAAGACACTTCACTAGATCCTGTCAGCACTCGAATCAGTGGCCAAATCAGTGTTGATGCTGCTGCCGCTGGTTCAGCTCTCGCTCGTCTCGCCAAATCCCCGGAGATGGCTGTCGCGATGGGTTGCCTAGGTGAGCAACGGGCAAAAATGCATTACGACTGGTCAGTGGTCCTCCACCGCTATAGCGAACTGATGGATGATCTACAGAAGAGACGACAAGATGCCAAGGCCGATCCAGCACTCGCACCATTAGCCAGCCATCACCCAATCCCTCCGTTGACTCAAATATTCGCAGCATGGCCAAGCCGCAAGATCAACTTTCATACACCTATCAAGCCATGCGGCGAGATCACAGAACTGCAAAAACACTTGCAGTTGGCGATGGTGCAAATTTATCGAAAAGAGTTGCCTCCTCCTGAATTGATCCAAAAGGTCTTCAAGCAACTTCAAAGCCTTGGAACCGCCAGCCTCAACAGGTTGCTTAACCTCCCCGAGCACTGCTGGGCTGTTAAGGAGGCCGAGCGTCTACCCGAAACCATGGGCTGGCTGCTGAAGCATGGTTTTGCAAAGGTCACTTCATCATGACCACCCCTCGCCGCTACTGGCTAGCCCTGCATCCCGATATCCAAAAACCAATCGGTGGTGCAAAACAGATGCACCGCTTTGCAGAAGCCTTGATGAGCTGCGGGCGACAGTCGACCCTAATTCAGGAAAGAGCCGACTTTCATCCAGGGTGGTTTAAAAGCAAAGTTAATACTATTTCTTTGACTGACTGGCACCAACGATCTGATCTGGATCCGCGCAAGGACATGGTGGTGCTGCCCGAAACCTTCATACCAGCCTTGCATCGCTATAAGCCCGGCCTCCCGAAACTGATCTTTAATCAGAACGGGTCTTACAGCTTCGGCCTTAAAGACGGCGATGGTTTCCCCGACACTGCTGAAGCAGTATTGAAGCTGTACAGCCACTCTGATCTTGCCCACGTGGTTTGCGTCTCGCAACACGATGAACAGTTGTTAAAGCAAGGTTTCAGATTGGGTTCGCACCGAGTGAGCCGTTTAATCAATGCGATCGAAACCGATGTATTCCGACCTGGTGTGAGCAATAAAAAGCGTGTGCTCTCTTTCATGCCACGCAAAAACAGCCGCGATGCGGCAATAGTCGCCGCTCTACTGCATTCACAACCCTGGTTTGCAGGTTGGAGCCTGGAGCCAATCCAAGGCTTGCCCCAGGTCGAAGTCGCCCGAAAATTGCAAAATAGTATTGGATTTCTTTCCTTCGGGCATCCGGAAGGCTTCGGCCTTCCTCTTGCCGAAGCCGCCGCCTGCGGCTGTGCCTTAATTGGCTATTCAGGCCTCGGGGGCCGGGAACTCCTGACCATGGCAAGCACTCAAGGGGTGGGATGGGAAGTGGGCTATGGAGACTGGCAGGGATTTCTCGATGGAACAGAGGCTCTGATCCACGCAGTGCAGGAGCGGCCCCAAACCGTCGTGAACCAACTCCAGGCCCTATCCGATCAAGTGCGGCAGCTCTATTCATGGCCCGCGATGGTTAAGAGTGTGGAGCAGGCGTTGCTTCGTTGGGAGTCGCAGTTGCCGGTCTGATGTTTTCGCCAGCCGCCCACGCCCTCGACCTAAACCGCAGGCTGCACCTGGGTCAGCTGGTGCAGAGCCCGATGCAACTCGGCACCTGGGCGGTGCTTGAACCCGCAGGCCCCCAAAATCATGCCCCCCAACTCTGCTGGCTCTCACAAGATCAGCTCGGTTGTGTGTGGATGGCCGGTGGCCAAGAAGGAACAGCTGGGATGCGTATTGTGCTTTCTACCCTGCGCCGTGGCGGCCGCCGCTGGAGCCGCCCCCGATCAATTTCTCAGGATGGTGAGCGCTCCGAACAAAACCCACTGTTATTCGTAAGCAAGTCGGAAACTGGTACATCCAGGCTGCAGCTAATCCACACCGCTCAGCGGGTGCGCAAACAAGACGAAGCGTCTGAAGATGGAAGCCCCTTTTCCATGCAGTGGACCGCCGTCCTGCGGCGCCAGCAACGAGCACAACGAGGAGGACGTTGGAGCACCGCTCAGGATCTGCTTGACATACCTGCCTTCTGCAGGCACCCGCCCCATCAGCTTGAGGATGGCCGCTGGCTATTGCCGATCTATCGCAGCTTGGAAGCCGGCGGCGCCTTTGGCCATGACCACTCCGAGCTTCTGCTGCTCAACGCCGACGGAAGCCCGACTGATGAAGTGATTCCCATTCCCCAGAGCACCGGCAGGGTGCATGGATCTTTGGTGCTCTCAGCCGATGGCAACCAATTGCTTCAGTTCTTTCGCAGCCGTCAGGCCGACTGCATCTATCGCTCCACCGGCAGCATCGATGGCAAGCACTGGAGCCCACCAGAACCCATCCCCCTGCCCAACAACAACAGTTCAATCCAGGCCCTTCGCCTGCGGTCTGGCCGCCTGGCCATGATCTTCAACCGCTTCAATCTGCAAAGCGAACCAGCAAGTGAAGAGACCTGGGGAGAAGCCTTCTGGCCTCGCACCCGTTGGCCCCTAAGCGTCGCCCTCAGCGATGACGACGGTGACACCTGGCCTTGGGTGCGCGATCTTGACCATGGCGATGGCTTTGCTGGTGACGCCAACTGGTTTCTTAACGGTCAGCTCGCCTATCCCTCGATCGTGGAAGGGCTACCAGGCGAACTACACATTGCGTACTCATGGGCGGGCCGTCAGGCGATCCGTTATCTCCACCTAATGGAAGAGCAAATTCTCGGCATCCTCCAGTGAGCACACACGACTTACTGGCGGTGGTGATTCCGGCTTACAGGGTTGCGGATCAGATCCTGGCTGTACTAGCCGGCATCGGCACTGAAGTGCATAAGATCTACGTTGTGGATGACGCCTGCCCCCAAGGCTCCGGCGCGATCGTGCAAGAACACTGCTCTGATCCACGTGTACAGGTGCTGCTGCATCCCCGTAACACCGGTGTAGGAGGGGCAGTACTAACTGGCATGCGTGCAGCCCTAGCTGACGATGCGGATCTAATCGTCAAGCTTGATGGCGATGGGCAGATGGATCCAACCCTGATAGGAGCCCTTGTGGCACCAATCCAAGCCGGACGGGCCGATTATGTGAAAGGAAATCGGTTTCATGGACTGCAGGGCCTAAATACCATGCCACCACTCCGATTGTTCGGGAATGCTGCTCTCTCCTTTCTCGCGAAAGCCTCAACAGGTTACTGGCAGCTGTTTGATCCCACCAATGGCTTCATCGCCATCGAGAGTCGAATTGCCACTTTGCTGGTGCAAGAGCGATTGAGTCAGCGATATTTTTTTGAAACCGACCTGCTCGCCCGCCTGTATCTGCTGGGCGCTGTTGTTGAAGAACTACCCCACCCAGCCCGATACGGCAACGAATCCAGCAGCCTCAGACCACTGGTGGTACTCCTGCCCTTTTTGTTCCGCCACCTGCGCACGACGGTCCGCAGACTTTTTTATACCTACTTCTTGAGAAGCTTTTATCCAGCATCACTGGAGTTGCTCCTCGGTTCCATCTTGATGGTCGCAGGTCTGGTGTTCACCAGCTTGAACTGGGCAGCCTCAATCCACACCGGCATCCCACGCACCAGCGGCACCGTGGTCATCGCCAGCACAACTCTGATCATCGCAACACAATGCCTACTGGCATTTCTCAGCTTCGATGTAAGCAACTACCCGCGACGCACCCTCGCACCCCGCCTGCAGAAACACTCTTAAACCAATGCCCACCTACCTCGCTGCCCTGCTCTGCGTTTGTGGAATCGCGGCCGGGCAATTGCTGTTCAAATGCACCGCCAATTCCCAGACATTAAGCGGTAGCTATCTGCACCCCCGCACTCTCCTGTGGCTGCTTTCAGCCCTTCTGCTCTATGGAGTCACCACCTTCGGCTGGATCTGGACCTTGCAGCAGGGACCTCTTTCCAAAATCTATCCCTGGATGGCACTGGCCTTCGTGATTGTGCCGCTGCTGAGTGCAGTACTCCTGGGGGAACGGCTGCAAGCGACTTACTGGCTCGGGGTAACGATGATTGTGACCGGAGTCACCATCGCTGTTCGCAGTTGAAACGGACCTTCGCTGCGATTTTTTGTGGGCTGCTGGTAGTCAGCGGCTTGCTGATCGGCGGAACAACCCCCCCTCTGCTTTCACCAGATGAACATGCTCATCTGGTTCGGGCTTACACCCTGATCTCGGGTGAATGGAGGATGCACACCCCTGCAGGGAGATCAACCGCAGCCTGGGTAGACCCCGCACTAGCCAAATACATCAACGTTCACCGTGAGAGCAATCGTGTTGCCGTCGGGCGATCTCCTGGCCCACCACCAACCACCGCTGAACTAGTGGCGGCCGGCAACACCAGCCTTTCGGAATCTGCGAAGCCGATATCTATCTCGGCCCCAGGTGCCGCCGTTTACCCCCCTATTGCCTACTTGCCCCAGGGCCTCGCCCTATTTAGCGCTCGAGCACTGCACTTGCCTATGGCAACGGCTTACGCGCTCGCAAGGTTGGTGTCATTAACCACAAGTGCCGCCGTTCTATTTGCGGCCTTCCTATTGGTCACACCGAACCCCCTGCAGTTGGCACTTCTGACGCTTCCGATGAGCTTGTTTCAGCTGGCCTCGGCTGCTCTCGATGGATTCAGCACCGGCTTGGCAATGCTAGCGATAAGCCTTTATCAGTCCCTGCCAGAAGCTCAGCCTCGTCACCGGCCAATCATCCACGTCTGCCTGGTGTCCAGCATCCTGATCGTCGTGCCGGCTCGTCTACATCTCTGGCCACTGCTGATCCTGCTTTTCCTCTCGGCCCGCAAAATCAAGTCAGTCTGGGCCTGGTTCACCAGTCTGGCTTGCCTCTCCACAGTGCTGAACTGGGTGGCCAGCGTGAGCCGCAACACCGTTGACCTACGCCGCGCAGAACTGAGCACTGACACAGTCCAGACCGCAATTCATTCTCTTTCCCATCCCGGCGAACTAATTGCCCTGGTTTTGCGGACCCTCACCAACCACGAACTCCAGAACTTCTACTTTCGCTCATTTATCGGTGTGCTGGGCTGGCTGCATCTCCCTCTTGAGCCTTCCAAGGCCTACCAGATGCTGGGCCTGATGCTTGCAATATTCACAGTCCTCACTTTGAACTGGATAAGCCAACGGACTTGGCGAATGCTCCTTGAGCAAACGCGATGGCTTTTGGTAGGGATGGCCATGCTCAGTGCAATGAGTGTTTTCCTACTGCTTCTGGTGGCCTGGACCCCGGATCCAGCCAATGCCCTGCTGATCGAAGGCGTGCAAGGACGCTATTTCCTCGTACCAGCCCTGATGGTGGCCATGGCAGTAGCCCCACCCCAGAAACAACAGCAACGCCTGCCAAGCTTGGTGCTGTCTTACGTATCCGGGAGCGTGATGTTGATGGTAAGTACAGCGCTAACCCTGCGCGTGCTCTAAATGCCCAAAACCCATACCAGCGCTCGGCCTGAGCATGTGCTGCTCATCACCCTGGATTCCTGTCGCTTCGACACATTTCAACGAGCACGCACACCTCACCTCAGTCAGGTGGGCCCCGTCCACAAAGCTCAAGCACCCAGTTATTTCACTTACGGCAGTCATGCAGCAATCTGGATGGGGTTTACTCCTGGGCTAACCCACTCCCGACAGCCATGGCTCAACCCCAAGGCCGGCAAGTTGATGCGGATGGCTAACGCCGGTTTTTCAGGCAATGACGCCGACGGCATCCAGCTCAGTGGTCCAAACGTGATTGAAGGATTCCGACGGCTTGGCTATCGCACGATCGGGACCGGCGCAGTGGGTTGGTTCGACCCCGGCACCGAAACAGGAGCAGTGCTGAGTCAACCGTTTGATGCTTTTTTTTATCCAGGAAACACCTGGAGCCTGCGCCAGCAGCTGGAATGGATCGATCAACAACTGGAAATACTCACAGCCAGTGATCCAGCATTTGTCTTTCTCAACGTGGGAGAAACCCATGTGCCGTATTGGCACGAAGACGCCGACTGGCCCAGGGAACCATCACCCTGTGTGCCCTTTGACAGTCCGAATAACTCAAGGCGGCACTCTCGCCGCCAACAGCGAGCCTGCCTGGAATGGGTGGATCAAGAACTAGAGCGCTTGTTGAACCGGTTTGCCAACGAGACGGTAATCCTCTGTGCTGATCACGGCGACTGCTGGGGAGAAGACGGGCTCTGGGAACACGGCATCAGCCACTGGGCAACGCTCACCGTTCCATTACTGATGCGCGTTCGTGGTGAACCAGTCAGGGCTCGGGCCAAGTAATGCCGTATTCACGCTCTACCCACTTGTAAGTCGCTGCCAACTCCTGACGCAGATCGCGCCGAAGCGATAACGGCACAGAGGCTGCCTCACCCTTGCCAGAGTTGGAGTGGGGAAGACTGGCTGGCAGGGGCATCGGGGCCACCGAGATGAACCTCAACAAGCCATCCCAACAAGCATCGGTATGTGCAAAGAGATCTTCACTCCGCAGTACGTGCAATTGATGTTTGGGAAAAAACTGCCGATAGCGTATGAGCTGTAGCTCGTAGCGACTCCGACTGACATAAGAATGCTTTTGATAACTGTAATGAAATCCGTCAGCTGAACTCACCACTGCATTGGCTCCGGACATGCGATTTTCCTCCGCCGCCAAAGCTGGCACGAGGTCCAATTGTTCATAACCATGACGACGTGCATGAAAATATTGAGAGAGAGTGCGTTCAACAGGGTCACGCAGAAGAGCGATCAGGTTCACATTGGGTAGGACTGATCGAATCCGTTCAGGCACAGCCTGATGAAACATATAAAAAGGCGTGATGTCGCCGCGCATCTGACCAGGCTTAGCGAGTTGGTAATGATCTGCATACCATTGGCGGCTCTGATGAAAGTGCTGACTGAAGTAATGCACTTCCTTCACCTCAGGCAAAAAAATGCCTGGATGTTGAGAAAGGAGGTGATGGAGGGTTGTGGTGCCTCCCTTTTGCGTCCCAATGACAAGGAAATGAGGCAAGGGCCTTGGGTGGCGCCAACCCAATTTTGCCCGAAGCTGACGTAGGGTACCTTTCATAAGGAATCAAAAGCAAGAAGTAGCAGCATGTTTGTACTGGGTTGTCATCGATCAGGAACATCTCTCCTTGCAGGCATCATTTCAGATTCGCTCGCCGAACAGAAAAATAGCGAACTGCCAGAGCAACTTGCAGCCCAAGTAGACAATCCAGGAGGGTTTTTTGAAACTCGACAGTTGGTCGATTTGAATGAAGCCCTTCTTGACCAGCTAGGGGTCGACTGGCAGCACCCACCACTCCATGCGATCCAATGGCAAAGCGCTGAATTTCTCCCAAGGCTGCATGCGGCAAGAAAAACCTTTGCCCAACAAGCCCTCAACCAAGCATGGGTCGACAAGGATCCACGCCTTTGCCTGACGTATACGGCATATCAGCACGTCCTCTTAAAACGGACACCTATCGCTGCTGTGATTCGGCACCCCATGGAAGTAGCAGGTTCATTACAGACCCGCGACATGATTCCCCTGGCAAAGGGTTTGGTCATTTGGTTTCTTTACAACCAACATCTCTCCCGCTCCATAATCAACGGAGATGCTTTGGTCAGCTACAAGTCATTGGTCGATCTCGAGGAAAACACGATCAATAAATTATCAGAATTCATTACCAATAATATCCCTGAAATCCATTGCACATCCGATTCTCTAAGAAACAATCTAGAGCGAAAAGTTAAACCAAACTGGAAACGAAACAATGAAGAATTATCACGCACTTTCCTGCCAGAAATAGAATGGCAAGAAATGGCAGAAACATGTACAAATATCTACAAAAAAATCTATGATTCAGACTTTAATATTCAGCAGTTAAAGGCTTGCTTTGCGAGCACCCCTGAAATAATCTTACGTTGTAGTGCAGTATTAGGGTGGCAAAAAAAACCTGCAATCACAAAAGATTTAACGAACGAACTCAAGGCAGCGCGCATTGAGCTCGATCAACTCAAGAGCTCAAGCAGTTGGAAGTTGACAGCACCACTACGATGGATTAGAGACAAAGCAAAGAACTTATAAATGTGTCAATCACCCAGAACAAAGTACTTAAATAGGAATTCCGCTTGTCAAAGACATAATTTCAAATTCACTTAGTTCATTTCCTGTATAAATAGCTTCCAAATAACCAGCAGCAAAAATCCCTATACCCTCAACAACTTGTTCATCACCAAATTCATGGATAACAGGACTTACGTCAATCATCTCGTCACTAACTCCCTGCAGGAAAACACGATCGTAAGAGTCTAAGTTCTGCAAAACATCCGCTTTTTCTCCCTCCTGGTTATTCCCCGCCGATCCATAAAGCCAATTTTCAGCCCATTGATCACTTTTAAAGAAAATATAGTCTATGGACCCATCTCGCATTCCGTCATAGGTGTTCCTTCCGAACCCACCATAAATAACATCAGATCCCAACCCACCTACAAGAAAATCACGACCATTTCCAGCCCGAAGAACATCGTCACCCTCATCACCCTCTAACGTGTCGAAACCGCGAAACCCGATCAGTGTGTCATCACCTCCCCCGCCCTTAAATTGATCATCTCCTCGCCCACCTTCAACAGCTTCGCTGTAATTCTTACCAGCGAATACCTGCCCACCATCTCCAAGCCGTCGTATTTCTGCTCCCCAAACCTCAACCAACGCATTGAGATCGTTATCGGCAAGAAAATCAGGCCATTGGCCGCTTAATGGATTGCGGTAAGCCATCACCGTGTCTTCCGGATAAGCGCTCTGCCAAGGGTCGGTGATGCCGTTGAGCACATCACCATCAGCTGCTCCGAAAGGATGTTCCAAGCCAAGAGAATGACCAAACTCGTGAATTAACACATAACGACGATAAGCCTGATCAAATTCAACCTCGGGATAATTCACGAAGAGCTCCCAGCCGTGATCGCCACTGCTTGTAGCCAAGCCAAGCGTTTTGCCACCATCCAACTCAATTTCTTTGTCGTAGTAGATGTCCACATCAGCCTCAATCGCAGTGCTGCTCCTACGGAAGTCCAGGTCGATAATGTTGTCGAGCCTTTGCACCATTGCATCGAAGTAAGCCTGGTCAGAGCTTGGAATCAACACGGACTGGATGGTCTGTTCTCCGAACCCTCCACCAGAGACTTTGACAGCACCGCCTGAGGTATGAAGGTAGTAATCCAGCACGTCATCTGTGGCCGTCGCCAGACGCGTGGCCGTCAAAAAGTCTTCATCGATTAAGTATTCCGGAGCAATTGACAGTCCAAAGAGCGCCAAACCATCGCTACGACCATTGATCTGAAGAAGTCCTACGCGTGCTTGATCACAAAGTAGGCACACGGGAACCCAAGTCTCGAAGAGTCACTTCTAAAGATACTTGGATTGAGTGGAAAAATTTGACTGAACCTCTACATCACCTGATTGATCCCACAAGAAAACCTGAGAGATCAGCGTCCACTGGCCTTGAGCACAGTCTTAATCGTTCGGAAAAGAATCACCAAATCCAGCCAGGTGCTGAAGTGCCTGAGGTAGTAGAGGTCATAGGACAGTTTGAGGTCTGAATCCTCGATGGTGCTGGCATAGGGCGCACACACCTGAGCCCAACCGCTCAAGCCCGGACGCATCCAGTGACGCTTGCGGTAGTGAGGAATGCTCTGCTCGAGTTGATGCTCGAGCTCCGGGCGCTCTGGCCTTGGGCCAATCAAGCTCATCTCCCCGTTGAGAACATTCAGCAGTTGGGGGAGCTCATCCAACCGCACCCGGCGCAGCACACCTCCAACAGCCGTGATGCGCTGATCACCAACCTGCGTCCATTCCGCAGGGGCGTCAGCTGGCTGCACCGTCATGGTGCGGAGCTTCAGCACGGTGAACGGGCGCCCTAGCCAACCGCTGCGTTGCTGAGCGTAAAAAACGGGTCCACGATCCTCGAGCCAGATCAGCAAGGCCGCCACAGCCATGAACGGCGCCGTGATCAACAGCAACAGGGCCGCCACCACCAGGTCTGCCAGTCGCTTGAGCTGGGCCTGAACACTGAAGGTGGATGCCCAGGGGAGGTCGTCATAAGTGAAGGGAACATCCCCCATCAACACGGGTGGTAGACGTTCCTGCTGTTGTTCAAACAATCTCAGCACCGACACACTGCACACGACCCGTGGATCGCGCATCTCGAGGCTCTCCAGCAGCAAGCGCTGGCTTGAATCACGGCGCATCTCCGAACTCACAGCCACCAACAGAGGTTGTTCCGGCTGCTCCAGTCGGCCTTGCAGACGCAAAGCATCCACAGGGGACAAACGCTGGCGGTGGGGAACGCGCTGCCAGGCCGCGAGCACGGTAGAGATCTCGTTCTGCTGGGCCAGCAACAACAGCCTTGGACTCTCAGGCAGCAGAAGACCTCTCCGCAGTGCCAGACGCACGAACAGGGCCCAACCGGTGAGCGCGAGCATCCACAACAATTGAACGCTTCGATACACCAGCCATACGGAATCGTCAGGATTGATCAGCCAGCGGACAACAGCCACCACCATCACGCTCACCACAGCTGTGATCACCAGCCGCTGCAACAGCATCGGCAGAGCGAGACGCCGCCAGCGCAACACCGTATAGCTGCCAAACAACCAGCCCAAGAAGGGGTAAAGCAGCAACGAGAACAACAGCCAGCTCCCCTGTCCATCCAAATTGCTCCCACCGATCGGCCAACCGATCAAGGGCGGCACCCAGAGAATGAAACCAAGAATCAACAGCTGACCGGCGCCATCGAGCAACAACGCTCGAATGATCAGCGCTCGCTGATCATTCATTTCGATTGCAAGCCAAGATCACCACAACCTCCTCCAAAACCAAACATCAGTCTCAAACAGAGGTCTCTGCACCTTCGCAGAGATTGTCACATGTGCGAGCAACAACAAAAATTCTGTTTTGCTGCAAGTTTGGGCATCAAATTAATGTTTGCGAAGCAGATCAGCGCGACAGGCACATAAATCAACGCGAAAAGAGTTGATCAACAATTGTAAACAACAAAAGCTCAATATACTTATTCGCTCAAAAGTTATCCAATAAGCGGATGAAGAGATTCGAACTCTCGACCCTCTCCTTGGCAAGGAGATGCTCTACCACTGAGCTACATCCGCAAGGTGTCGGCTGGAAGTGATCTCAGCGACATGATGATGATGCACCACGGAGGTGCCCTTGGTCAATTCAAATCTGATTGACGCCTTTTTGAGTCGCGGATCAGTGCGACCCCGCCATCTTCTGGCGCAGCTGCTTCACCCGATCCCGCAGGTTGGCCGCTTCTTCAAAGTCAAGCTTCTTGGCCGCCTCCTTCATCTTGGCCTCCAGTTGATCGATCAACTCCGGCAGCGCCTCCAGCGCCAGCCCGGCATCGGGATCGTTCTCCAAGGCCTTGGCGGCCTTGCCGACCACCTCAACAAGATCGGCATCGGGTCCGTCCTGCTTGAGCTTGCGGCTCAGCTCCAGGAAGCTGAGGATCGAGTTGCTGGCCTTTTTACCCGCCGCCGTCGGCACCACGCCGTTCTTCTCGTTGTAGGTCTGCTGAATCGCCCGGCGCCGCTCGGTTTCGGAGATGGCCTTGGCCATCGAGTCGGTCATGTTGTCTGCATAGAGCAGCGCCACCCCCTCCACGTGGCGGGCCGCACGGCCGATGGTCTGGATCAGGGAGCGCTCGGCCCGCAGGAAGCCTTCCTTATCGGCATCAAGGATCGCCACCAGGCTCACCTCCGGCAGGTCCAGCCCCTCCCGCAGCAGGTTCACCCCCACCAGCACGTCGTATTCGCCGAGGCGGAGGTCCTGAATGATCTCGATCCGCTCGATCGAGTGGATCTCCGAGTGCAGGTAGCGCACCCGCACCTCGTTCTCCGCCAGGTAATCGGTGAGGTCTTCCGCCATCCGCTTGGTGAGGGTGGTGACCAGCACCCGCTGGTTCTTGGCCGCCCGATTGCGGATCTCTCCAAGCAGATCGTCCACCTGGCCGGTGGTAGGCCGCACCTCCACCACCGGATCGAGCACGCCGGTGGGGCGGATCACCTGCTCAGCCACCTCACCGCCGCTCACCTCCATCTCCCAATCCCCCGGGGTGGCTGAGACGAACACCGTCTGGCGTGCCTTCTCCCAGAACTCGGCCCCCTTCAACGGCCGGTTGTCCGCCGCACTGGGCAGGCGGAAGCCGTGCTCGATCAGCACCTTCTTACGGGCCTGGTCGCCGTTGTACATCGCCTGCAGCTGCGAGCAGGTGACGTGGCTCTCATCCACGATCAGCAGCCAGTCGTCGGGGAAGTAATCGATCAAGCACTCCGGCGGGGTGCCCTCTTCGCGGCCGGCCAGATGGCGGGCGTAGTTCTCCACCCCGTTGCAATAGCCCACCTGGCCCAGCATCTCCAGGTCGTACTTGGTGCGCTGCTCCAGCCGCTGGGCCTCCAGCAACTTGCCTTCGCCATTGAGCACATCCAGCCGCTCCCGCAGCTCTGATCGGATGGCGCTGATGGCGGACTCCAACCGGTCTTTCGGGGTGACGAAGTGCTTGGCCGGGTAAATGTTCACCGCGTCCATGCTCTGCAGGATCTCGCCGGTGGTGGGGTCGACGTAGCGAATCGCCTCCACCTCGTCGCCGAACAGCTCAATCCGCACCAATCGGTCTTCATAGGCGGGGCCGATCTCCAGCACATCCCCCTTCATCCGGAAACGGCCGCGGGCAATTTCGGTGTCGTTGCGGCTGTACTGGTTGTTCACCAGCTCCCGCAGCTGACTGCGAATGTTGAGGGTCTCGCCCACCTCGAACTTCACCGCCGCCTTGAGGTATTCACTGGGAATGCCCAGGCCGTAGATGCAGCTGATCGAGGCCACCACGATCACATCGCGCCGTTCAAACAGCGAACGCGTTGCCGAGTGACGCAGCATGTCGATCTCCTCGTTGATCGACGCCGTCTTGGCGATGTAGGTGTCGCTGACCGGAACGTAGGCCTCCGGTTGGTAGTAGTCGTAGTAGGAGATGAAGTACTCAACCGCGTTCTCCGGGAAGAACTCCCGCAGCTCGTTGCAGAGCTGGGCCGCCAGCGTTTTGTTGTGGGCCAGCACCAGAGCCGGCCGGCCGGTCTGGGCGATCACGTTGGCCATCGTGAACGTCTTGCCCGTGCCCGTGGCCCCCAGCAGCGTCTGATAGCGCTCGCCGCTGTTCACCCCCGCCACAAGCTGCTTGATCGCCGTCGGCTGATCACCCTTCGGCGAATACGGAGCCGTGAGGTCGTAGGCGGGCATGGGTACTACGGGGCCAAGCGGCGGCCGTCAATTATCGCCGGGGAGCAAGATGAAGTGCTGCGGCTCCCCCACCCGTGACCCCGATCCGGCTGGTTCACCATGCCCCCGGTGCCCCCGGCCTCCGTTGGCTGGGCCTCGGGCCGGATCTGCGCCCGAGCCGGGCGCTGCTCAAACTGCAACGGCTGTTCGATCGCCACGCCTTTTGGGCCCGCGGCCGCAGCTTTGCTCAGCTGCGGCGCCTACTGGCCGGTAGCGATGCCGTGGTGAGCCTCTGGCGCGGCAAGCGGCTGGTGGGCTTCGGCCGGGCCACCTCCGATGGCTTCAGCCGGGCCGTCCTCTGGGACATCGTGGTGGCCGGTGATCTCCAAGGCCATGGCCTCGGCCGCCGGGTGATCGAAGAACTGCTGCACACCCCGCCGGTGGTGGGCGTGGAACGGGTGTATCTGATGACCACCAAAAGTGCCGGCTTCTACCGGCAACTGGGCTTCCAGGATGCGAATCCCCAGCAGCTGATGGTGCTGCGCCGCTGAGGCATCTCAATTCTGTTAATCCCGGTACGATCCGGATCCGTCAGATCAGCCGATGCCCCGGTCCGCGTCCCAGTCCCCTGACGACGCCTTGCAGGGCAATCTGTTCGGGGCGCCGGAGCCGGCCACATCGACTGCGCCCAGCAGCGAGCCTGAGGCCGCCAGCCACGACCTCAGCGACGACGAACTCGGCGCCGATGCCGCCGCCCGGCCCCGAACGCGTCAGGCCACGGCAAGCGAGGCCAGCAGCGAAGCTCCAGAAGCAAACGATTCAGAACCCAGCAGCGACGAACCGGCCTGGGCCCACCACAGCCAGCTGGACCCGCTGCAGCTCACACCGATGCTGCGCCACTACGTGGAGCTGAAAGCGGCCCATCCCGAACGGGTGCTGCTCTACCGCCTGGGCGACTTCTTCGAATGCTTCTTCGAAGACGCGATCGAACTCTCACGGGTGCTGGAGCTCACCCTCACCGGCAAGGAGGGCGGCAAGGCGATTGGGCGGGTGCCGATGGCGGGCATCCCCCACCACGCCGCTGAGCGGTACTGCGCCGAACTGATCAAGCAGGGCTACAGCGTGGCCCTCTGTGATCAACTCGAAACCACCCCCACCAAGGGTGCCCTGCTCAAGCGGGACATCACCCGGGTGCTGACCCCCGGCACGGTGCTGGAGGATGGCATGCTCAGCGCCCGCCGCAACAACTGGCTGGCGGCGGTGGTGGTGGAGCCAGCCCAGGGGAAACAACCGTTGCGCTGGGGCCTGGCCAGCGCCGATGTGAGCACCGGCGAGGTGCAAGTGATGCAGCGGGAGGAGAGCAGCGCCCTGCACCAACAGCTGGCCCAACAGGAGGCCTCCGAACTGCTCTGGGCCGCCGCCCACGACGCCGAGCGGCCAGCCTGGTGCCCGGAGCGGCTGCGGCTGACGCCGATGGCCAGCACCCCCTTCAGCCCAGCGGAGGCGGAGCGCACCCTGCAACAGCACTACGGGCTCAGCAGCCTCGATGGCCTGGGCCTGCCGGAGCACCCCCTGGCCCTGCAGGCCCTCGGCGGCCTACTGCGCTACCTGCAGGACACCCAACCCCTGGAGGAGGACAGCCGCATTCCCCTGGAGGTGCCGGCGATCGTGCACCGCGGTGACGCCCTGGTGCTGGATGCCCAGACCCGCCGCAACCTCGAGCTCACCGCCACCCAACGCGACAACCAGTTGCAGGGATCGTTGCTCTGGGCGATCGATCGCACCCTCACCGCCATGGGCGGCCGTTGCCTGCGCCGCTGGCTGGAAGCACCGTTGATGGACCGCCAGGCCATTCAGCAGCGCCAAGATCTGGTGAGCAGCCTGGTGGGTGACCGCAGCCTGCGGCTGGCGATCCGCCAGCTGCTGCGGCCCATGGGCGACCTGGAGCGGCTGGCCGGCCGGGCCGGAGCGGGCCATGCCGGTGCCCGCGATCTGGTGGCCATCGCCGATGGCCTGGAACGCTTACCCCAACTCACCGCTCGGCTGGACTCCGCAATCAGCGCGGGGCCGGAGTGGCTGCAGCAGCTGCTCAGCCCCGATCCAGCCCTGGCCGAGCTGGCCAAAACGATTCGCCACAGCCTGGTGGAGGCCCCACCGCTCTCCCTCTCCGAGGGCGACCTGATCCATGACGGCGTCGACCCGCTGCTGGATGGGCTGCGCAACCAGCTGGACGATCAGGACGCCTGGCTCAGCCAGCAGGAGCAGCAGGAGCGCCAACGCAGTGGCATCAGCACCCTGAAGCTGCAGCACCACCGCACCTTCGGCTATTTCCTGGCGGTGAGCAAAGCCAAGGCCACAGCTGTGCCGGACCACTGGATCCGGCGCCAGACCCTGGCCAATGAGGAACGCTTCATCACCCCGGATCTCAAGGAGAGAGAGGGCCGCATCTTCCAGCTGCGGGCTCGGGCTTGCCAGCGGGAATACGAGCTGTTCTGCCAGCTGCGTGAGCAGGTTGGGGCCATGGCCGCTCCGATCCGCCAGGCGGCCCGCGCTGTTGCTGCCCTCGATGCCCTCACCGGCCTGGCCGACGTGGCCGCCAGCGGTGGCTACTGCGCACCAACCATCACCGACGGCCGAGGGCTGCAGCTGGAGGCCAGCCGCCACCCGGTGGTGGAGCAACGGCTGGTGGAAACCGCGTTCACCCCCAATGATGTGCAGCTGGGTGAGGGCACCGATCTGGTGGTGCTCACGGGCCCCAACGCCAGTGGCAAGAGCTGCTATCTACGCCAGATCGGCCTGATCCAGTTGATGGCTCAGATCGGCAGCTGGGTGCCGGCTGGCTCAGCCACGGTCGGCATTGCCGATCGGATCTTCACCCGGGTGGGTGCTGTGGATGATCTGGCCGCCGGCCAGTCCACCTTCATGGTGGAGATGGCCGAAACCGCCAACATCCTTCACCACGCCAGCGAGCGTTCCCTGGTGCTGCTCGATGAGATCGGGCGGGGCACCGCCACCTTCGATGGCCTCTCGATCGCCTGGGCCGTGAGCGAGCACCTGGCCGGCGATCTGGGCAGCCGAACGGTGTTCGCCACCCACTATCACGAGCTCAACAACCTGGCCTCCGTACGCGACAACGTGGCCAACTTCCAGGTGCTGGTGGAGGAAACCGGTGAGGACCTGGTGTTCCTGCATCAGGTGCAGGCCGGCGGCGCCAGCCGCAGCTACGGCATCGAAGCGGCACGCCTGGCCGGCGTTCCCAAGCCCGTGGTGCAACGGGCCCGTCAGGTGCTCGATCAGTTGGCGGCCTGAAGTCTCAAGCCGACGGCAAGGCCCGCATCAGGCTGCCCATCTCGAGGGCTTCCAGGCCGTAGCTCCAGCCGAGATTGCTCTTGATGCCCGCCCGCTCCAGCGCCTGCTGCATCGTGTCGGTGGTCAACACGCCGAAGATCACCGGCACAGAGGTGTCGCGCGCCACCGCTGCAACGCCCTTGCTGGCCTCCGCCACCACCACATCGAAATGGGGCGTGTCGCCGCGGATCACCGCCCCCAGGGTGATCAGCACCTGGTACTGACCGGAGCGGGCCATCTGCTGGGCCACGATCGGCAGTTCGAACGAACCCGGCACCCAGGCCACGTCCAGCTGGGAGCTGGTCTCCGAAACATCCACACCATGGCGCTTGAGGCAGTCGAGACAACCGCTCAGCAGCTTGGCGGTGACCAGATCATTGAAACGGGCCACGACGATGCCGACGCGCAGCCCGGCTGCGTCAGAGAAACGTCCTTCAAACGTGGCCATTGGGAAGGTGCCGACGGAATCTCAGCCATCGTGGCACCCGCCAGGTTCTGCCTGAGGCTGAGCTCAGACGACGAAGAAGCTCACACCCCAGTTCAGCAGCACCAGCGCCACCCACACAGCACTGCCCAGCAGGATCAGACGGTTGGAGCGGCCGCTGTCTTCGCTGGAGGCATACAGCACCGGCACCGCAACGATCAAAGCGAAGGACGCCACCACCAGGGCCAGAACGGTCAGCGTGTTGATGAACTGCATGGAGCTGGAAGTCAGGGGCCAATTTTCACACGAGAGCTGTTGCTCCCGCGAGCAAGCGGAGCACTCTTCACACCATGAAGGGGAAGAGGCCTCCGCTCAGCGCAGATTCAGGGTCAGACGCGGGTCGTAACAGCGCTGCCGAGGGCATCACGCAGACCACGCACCACCGCCACCATCGCAAGCTCATCCTGCAGGCGGTTCACCGCTGAACCGACGCCTACGCCGGCCGCACCGGCAGCGATGGCCATCGGCAGCGTGACCGCCGACAGACCCGAGGCACAGAGAACGGGCACATCGACGGCGCGGCTGATGCTGTGGGCCGCCGCCAGGGTGGGGGCAGCCTTCTCAATCAGGCCGAGGTGGCCAGCACTAAAGGGCTTGGCACTGGTGCCGCCCTCGGTTTGGATCAGGTCGGCACCGGCCGCGAGCAGATCGATGGCCAGCTGCTCCTGCTCATCCATCGGCAACACGTGGGGCACGGTGACGCTCAACACCACGTTGGGCAGCAGTTGGCGGGTACGGCGGGTGAGCTCCAGCACCTCAGCCGCATCAAAGATCCGGCCCTGGGGATAGAAGGCGTCGTAGTTGCCGATCTCCACCATCAGCGCACCGGCTTCAACCGCCGCGGGGAACTGCTCAGGCTCCACCGACGACACGCACACGGGCACGCCACCGGAGGCTTCGATCGCCAGACGCACCAGGGCGGGGTCGCAGGCCACGTCGATCAGATCAGCACCGCCAAGCCCGGCGGCACGGGCGACCCGTTCCACACTGGCGGCATCGAAATTCATCAGGCCAGCGATCACCTTGAGCGCAGAGCGCTGCTCAAGGCTGCGCTGCAGAGAAACGGGCAGCTGCTGAAGACGGGTCATGGGGGACTGGACAGCGATGCCCTGATTCTCACACCGTGGGGGAAACGCACCCCTGCTTCTTGGGCTGGACGTTCTGGCATGACCGCCTGCACCGGCGCCTGCTGATGCAGCCGCAGCTGCTGCCCCAAGGCAGCTCTCTGCTGCTGGCGGTGTCCGGCGGACAGGACTCCATGGCCTTGCTGGCTTTGCTGCAGGATCTGGCGCCCTTGCATGGCTGGAGCCTGAGCCTTTGGCACGGCGATCACGGGTGGCACGACGGCTCCAGCCGAATCGCCGCGGAACTGAGCAGCTGGTGCCAGCAGCGGCAGCTCCCCCTGCAGGTGGACCAGGCAGCGCCGGGAGAGGTGCCGAGCGAAGCCAAGGCCCGGCAGTGGCGTTACGAACGGCTGGAACAACGGGGCCGCCAAGCGGGCGCCGATGTGGTGACGGGCCACACCGCCAGCGACCGGGCCGAAACGATGCTGCTGCAGCTGGCCCGCGGCAGCGACCTGGCGGGCCTGGCGGGCCTGCCCAGCGTCCGCCCCCTCAGCCCGGAAGGCCCTCGGCTGCGCCGGCCGCTACTGCACCTGCAGCGCAAAGACACCCTCAAGATCTGCCGGGAGCTGGCGCTGCCGATCTGGGAGGACCCCAGCAACCAATCCCCGGAGTTCAGCCGCAACCGGATCCGCCAGGAGGTGCTGCCGGTGCTGGAGGCGTTGCATCCAGGCAGCACCCAAAGGATGAGCGATCTGGCCGAACGGATGTCCCAGGTGCGGGACAGTCAGACGGAACTCAGCCAGATGGCCCTGAAGCTTCTGCAAACCGCTGCCGGCCTGGACCGCCGCGGCCTGGGAGCGTTGAGCTCAGCCAGCCGCCGCCTGCTGCTGGCGCATTGGCTGCAGCAGCAGGGGGTGCCAGCCCTGCCGGCCAGCCAACTGGACGAGCTCAGCCGGCGACTGGAAGGCGGTGCCCCCGGCGGTGCGGCCGATCTTGCCGGGGGCTGGCAACTCAGCTGGAAAGGGGCGGAGCTGGTGCTGCAGCAGCGCGCAGCAGAGCGTTAACCGCCGCGGCCACCAGACCCGCTCCACCCCTGCTGCTCTCCAAACGGATCTGGGCCAGGCCACTGGCCGCCAGATGCTTCTTGCTTTCGGCAACCCCCACAAAACCCACCGGCATGCCGATCACCAGGCTGGGGGCTGGAGCACCGGCGGCCACCTGCTGCAACAGCACCTCAAGGGCGGTTGGCGCACTGCCGATCAGCACCACCGGAGCCGGTGACGCCGCAGCAAGTGAGCGCCAGGCCTGTTCCATGCCCACCGCCGTGCGCGTTGAACCCGCCGGCGCTGCCTCGGGCGCCCACTCCAGCACCGTGTGCACGGCAGTGCCGAGGGTGCGTTGGGCCATCGGGGCCACCGCCGCCGCCGCCATCGCGGTGTCCGTCAGGATCGGCGCTCCCTGCTTCAGCGCTGCCAAACCCTGCTCACAGGCCCCCTCGCTGAACCGCAGCAGTATTCCCAACGAGAGATCACCGCTGCTGTGCACCAGACGTTCCAACACCTGCTGTTGCAACGGCGGCAGGCCCGTCTCCCCCAGTGCCGCCCGGATCCGCCGGATGCTTTCGGTGAAGATCGGGTGGTCCTGGGCCATCCACGCCATCATCAACCCATGCCGATCCATCTGCTCTGGGGTGATGACGCCGCTGCGCGGGACCGGGCCATCGATGCCCTGATCGGCCAGGTTGTCGACCCCAGCTGGAGCAGCCTCAACCTCAGCCGCCTGGATGGGGCCGACGCCGGTCAGGCCCTGCAGGCCCTCGAGGAGGCCCGCACTCCTCCCTTCGCCACGGGCGAACGGCTGGTGCTGCTGCAGCGCAGTCCGTTCTGCAATGGCTGCCCCAGTGAGCTGGCTGACCGGTTTGAAGCCGCCCTCGAGCTCATCCCCGACAGCAGCCACCTGGTGCTGGTGAACCCAGCCAAACCCGATGGTCGCCTGCGCACCACCAAAACCCTGCAGAAACGGATCAAAAGCGGGCTCGATCACGAACAGAGCTTTCCGCTGCCGGCCGCCTGGGATGGCAACGGCCAGCGTCAGCTGGTGCAACGCACGGCCGAGGCCCTGGGCCTGAAGGTGGAGCCGGATGCCATCGATGCCCTGGTGGAGGCCATCGGCACCGACAGCGCCCGACTGGAATCGGAACTGCGCAAGCTCTCCCTGCGGGACACCAGCATTTCCGCCGCACGGGTGCAGGAGCTGGTGGGAGGACGCTCCACCAACGCCCTGGCCGTGGGCGATGCCCTGCTGGAGGGCAACCCCGGCGAAGCGATCGCCCGCTGGGATGCCCTGATCGAAGCCGGGGAACCAGCCCTGCGCATCGTGGCCACCCTCACCGGCCAGATCCGCGGCTGGCTCTGGGTAAGCCTGCTGGAACAGCAGGGGGAACGGGATGTGGCGGTGATCGCCAAAGCCGCTGGGATCGGCAACCCCAAACGCATCTACGTGATGCGCAAGCAGCT
The DNA here is from genome assembly GCF_900474085.1 of Synechococcus sp. UW86. Lineage (NCBI taxonomy): Bacteria > Bacillati > Cyanobacteriota > Cyanophyceae > Synechococcales > Synechococcaceae > Synechococcus > Synechococcus sp. UW86. Next base: position 312,354 of record NZ_UCNU01000009.1, on the reverse strand, counting down.
ACAGGGCCGCCCGCCCAAGCGCTTTCTCTCACTCCTGGGCCGTCTACTGGAGGTGGAGGCCCGGCTGAAACGCGGCGCTCAGCCGGGCGACGCCTTCCGCGACGGCCTGCTGGGCTGATCGCTGCCCGCCAGGTGAGAAAATCCAGCGTTGCTGAAGCCCTGTCCATGGCCCTCCTGGTGCAGAAATTCGGGGGCACCTCCGTCGGCAGCGTGGAACGCATCAAGGCGGTGGCTGATCGGATCGGACGTTGCCGGGAGGAGGGGCACGACGTGGTTGTGGTGGTCTCCGCCATGGGCCACACCACCGATGAATTGACCGGTCTGGCCAACGCCATCACCTCTGCCCCCACCCGGCGGGAGATGGACATGCTGCTGGCCAGTGGCGAACAGGTGTCGATCGCCTTGCTGGCGATGGCCTTGAACGCTCAGGGGGTCAGTGCGACGTCGATGACCGGTCCACAGGTGGGCATCGCCACGGAATCCACCCATGGCCGGGCCCGGATCCTCGGGATTCGCACCGACCGAATCCGCAACCGCCTTGCGGCTGGCCAGGTGGTGGTGGTGGCCGGTTTCCAGGGCACCAGCACCAGCAGCGATGGCCTCAACGAAATCACCACCCTCGGGCGCGGTGGCTCCGACACCTCCGCTGTCGCCCTGGCGGCGGCCCTGGGCGCCGATGCCTGCGAGATCTACACCGACGTTCCGGGTGTGCTCAGCACCGATCCGCGCAAGGTGTCCGATGCCCAGCTGATGGAGACGATCAGCTGCGACGAAATGCTGGAACTCGCCAGCCTTGGGGCCTCCGTGCTGCATCCCAGGGCCGTTGAGATCGCCCGCAACTACGGCGTAAACCTTGTGGTGCGCTCCAGTTGGAGCGATGCCCCCGGCACCCGGATCACCAGCCGTTCAGCCCGTCCGATCAGCAGCAGTGGCCTCGAGCTCGGCAGTCCTGTGGATGGGATGGAGGAAGTGGACGGACAGGCCGTGCTTGCCCTCTCCCAGATTCCCGATCAGCCTGGGATTGCCGCACGCCTATTCGAAACCCTCTCCGAGGCGGGAATCAATGTGGACCTGATCATTCAGGCCACCCATGAAGGCAGCAGCAACGACATCACCTTCACGGTGGCGGAAGCGGATCTCGAGCTGGCCCGCGCTGTAAGCCAGAAGGTTCTGGATCAACTGGGCGGCGATCTGGCGTCCGAAGCAGGACTGACGAAACTGAGCATAAGCGGGGCCGGAATCATGGGGCGCCCTGGCATTGCCGCCAGCCTGTTCAACTGCCTGTGTCAGCAAGGCATCAACCTCCGCCTGATCGCCACCAGTGAGGTGAAGGTGAGCTGCGTGATCGACTCCGGCGCCGGCAGCAAGGCGGTTCAAGCCGTGCAGGAGGCCTTCGACCTGGAGGACTCGCAAATCCGCATCAATCCCACCGACAACGGCAACGGCGAACCGGAAGTGCGCGGCGTCGCCCTCGACCGCGACCAGGTGCAACTGAGTGTTCGCCACGTGCCCGATCGACCTGGCACCGCAGCGGCGCTGTGTTCAGCCCTGGCGGACAACAGCATCAGCCTCGATGCGATCGTTCAATCGGAGCGTCAGCACGACGACGGATCGCGCGACATCACCTTCATCCTGCGCAAGGACGACCGCGCCCGCGCCGATGTGGCCCTGGCCCCCCTGCTGGCCCAGTGGCCCGGTGCCGCTCTGGAGGATGGTGAGGCCATTGCCCGGGTGAGTGCTGTGGGCGCGGGGATGCCGGCAACACCCGGCACAGCGGGGCGGATGTTTCGTGCGCTGGCGGACGCCGGCATCAACATCGGTCTGATCGCCACCAGCGAAATCAGAACCAGCTGTGTGGTGGCCGAAGAGGCTGGCGTTCAGGCACTCCAGGTGGTGCACGCCGGATTCGGGCTGGGAGGTGAGGAGCGTCACACCGCCCAAGGCACCGCTTCACCGCACGACCCCGACTAACGGTCTACAACGGGGGGACTGGCCCCCAACGCGTGGACGCCGATTTCGAGCAGCACTACCAAGCCGCGGAACGGGCCTATGGCCTCGGGGAGTACGCCAAGGCCCAAGCCCTCACCTCAGCGTTGTGGGATCAACTCCAAAGCGCATCCAACGAGCACGACCCAGGCCTGATCTTGGGCTGGCGAGCGGTGGTGTCGTTGCTCTTGGGTCACATCCAGCTGCATGGGCTCAAGCAACCGGAACAAGCCGCCATCTCCTACGAACGGGTGCTGCAGGGTGACGTGGACGCCACCATCGCAGCCCTGGCGAAACAGGGGCTGGAGCGCTGCCAATCGGAAGACATCGCCAGCGGAGCAGGCACGACGCCCGCAACCAATGGCGCCATCCCAGATCTGCTCAAGGATCCCTTCCTGAAGACGAATCCCGATCAAACCAGGCCAGCACCGGCTGATCTGGTCACCGCAATGCCGTGGTTGACCAGTGACGAAGAACCTCGGGCCATGCCAACTCCAGATCCCTCTCCCACTCCGGCTCCTCGCCAGGCTGCTGTGCCAAGTCCACAGCCCACGCTCACCCCAGAAGCCAATTCACAGGCCGAGGTACAGAAGCAGGAACCAGAACCCACTGCAGAAGAACCACCCCTCGACACCATCGAGCCAGCGCCCCAACCCCAGGAGCCTGCAGGCACAAAGCTTTTGGAACACTCATGGCTCCGCGTTCAACTCCAGCCTGAAACCAAAAGCCCCACCGACTCCGTGGAGCCGATGGGGCTGATCGAAAGGATCAAAGGGGTCTTCGTCCGGTCAGCTGGCCGCTGAACGGCGACGACGGGTACGACCTGCAGGCATCTCCGGCTCAGGAGAAGCCGGCGCAGCCTTTTCAGCCACCGGCTGAGGAGCCACTTTCTCCACCACTGCGGTGGCCGCCGCTGCACGCACGGGGGCAGGGGTAGCCGAGCCAGAGCGGCCGTTGCCCTGGTTGTTCCGCACCGGAGCGGGGGTTCCACCGCCACCACCGCCGTTGCGACGGCCATAGGGAGAGCCACCGCCACGGCCACCGCGACCGCGGGGAGCCGGACGGTCATCGGGCTCAGCATCGGCACGACCCTTGTAGACCGGTGTGCCACCAGGAGCGGGCTGCACCAGACAGAGGATCAGCGGCTCCACCTGCAGTTCACGGCGCATCCGGCGACCAAGGCCCACCTCCACTTCACGCTGCACACCCATCCAGTCCACCTCCGGTGCCTTGCCACCAGTGTTGCGGCAGAGCTGCTTCCAGCGGTTTTCAAGCACCCACTTGATTTCGCGCTCCACCCACAACGACATCTTGCGGGCATCAGCTGTGGTGACCACACCCCGCAGGTTCACCCGCGGCGGAGCCACCATGGCGCCATCGGTGCTGATGGCAGCGAGGATCGTCACCACGCCGTCTTCCGCCAGCTGCTGGCGTTCCTTCAGCACCCGGGCATCAACGATGCCGTTGCGGGATTGATCCAGCAGCTCGATGCCCGCCTTCACCGCATTGCCTTTGCGGATCGAATCCGGAGTGAGCTCCACCACATCACCGTTATCGATGATCAGGGTGTTGTCGACCGGAACCCCCATCGCATGGCCGGTGCGGGAGTGCTGCACCAGCATCCGGTGCTCACCGTGCACCGGCACGAAGAACTTGGGCCGGGTGAGGGCCAGCATCAGTTTCTGGTCTTCCTGGAAGCCATGGCCGGAAACGTGGATGCCTTCGCCCTTTCCGTAAACGACCTTGGCGCCCAGCATCATCAGCTTGTCGATGGTGTTGACCACGGAAATCGTGTTTCCCGGGATCGGGCTGGCCGAGAAGATGATCGTGTCGGTGGTCTTCACCTTCACCTGGGGGTGCTCACCGCGGGAGATGCGGCTCAAGGCAGCCAGCGGCTCACCCTGGCTGCCGGTCATTAGCAGCAGGGTTTCGCGATCGGGCACATCGTTGATCTGCTTGATCGGCACAAACAGTTCATCCGGCGCGCGCATATAGCCCAGTTCCCGCGCCTTGGCGATCACGTTGAGCATCGAGCGGCCCAGCAGCCCCACCTTGCGGCCGTTCTTCAGGGCCAGCTCCAGAATCATTGACACGCGATGAATCGAGCTGGCGAAGGTGGTGACAATCACCCGCCCTTCGGCATTGGCGATGTGGCGATCCAGGTTGGGGAAGACTGAGCGCTCCGGCGGGCAGAAGCCAGGAACCTCGGAGTTGGTGGAATCGCTGAACAGACAGAGGACGCCCTTGTCACCGTGGTGAGCCAGGCGGGCCATGTCGAAGTTTTCGCCGTCGACCGGGGTGTGGTCGAACTTGAAGTCACCCGTGAAAATCACGGTCCCCACTGGTGTGGAGATGGCCAGCGAGAAGCTGTCGGCCATCGAGTGGGTGTTACGGATGAACTCCACGGAGAAGTGCTGACCCACCTTCACCACATCGCGCGGACCGACGGTCTGCAGGGTGGTGCGGTCGCGGACACCGGCCTCATCCATCTTGCCGGTAAGCATCGAGAGGGCCAGCCGCGGCCCGTAGATCACCGGAATGTTGAAGTGCTTGAGGTGATGGGCGATGCCACCGATGTGGTCTTCATGACCATGAGTGACGATCATGCCGCGGATCCGCTTCTGGTTCTCGCGCAGGAAGCTGGTGTCGGGCAGCACCACATTCACCCCGTGCATGCCGTCACTGGGGAAGGCCAGACCGGCATCCACCAGCATCAGGTCATCGCCGTACTCGAACACACAGGTGTTCTTGCCGATTTCGTGAAGACCACCCAGGGGAATCACCCGAAGGCAGGGCTCCTGACCCTTGCTGGATCGCGCGTTGTTGGCCATGAAAAACGATGGGTAAAAGAACGAGTTGCGTGAGCCGATAAGCCGGACCGGGCTAGGTCTGACGGAGGGCGGCCATGGCGGTGGAGAGCGAACGTTTCATGTCGTCAGAGAGAGGGCACAGGGGCGGACGGGGCGCACCGACAGACCAGCCATTGAGTTCCAGGGCAGCCTTGACGGGAATCGGATTGGTGGTGGCGAACAGGGCCTTGAACAGGGGAATCAACGCGTCGTGCAGGGCGAGTGCGGAGGCACCATCGCCGTTCAGATAGGCCTCGATCATGGCGCGAATCTCAGGGCCCGCCACATGGCTGCCCACACTCACGACGCCCACGGCACCCACCGCAAGCATCGGCAGGGTGAGGCCGTCGTCACCGCTGTAAATCGCCAACTGCGGACCGCAGGCCAGCCTCAAGGCCGTGACCTCTTCCGTGGTGCCGCTGGCGGCCTTGAAACTCACCACATTGGGGCAGTCCATCAGCCGGGCCACCGTGGCCGGGGCGATGCTGCAACCGGTGCGGCCAGGGATGTTGTAAAGCATCAACGGCAGCTCAGGTGCCGCTCCAGCGATGGCCCGGAAATGGGCCTCCAGACCCTCCTGGGGAGGCTTGTTGTAGTAGGGCACCACAACGAGAGCGCCATCGGCACCGGCCGCCGCCGCTTCCTTGGTGGCCTCCACCGCTTCGGCTGTGCAGTTGCTGCCCGTGCCCGCCAACACCTTGGCGTTACCGCCCACGGCATCACGAACGGCCTGCAGCAGTTGCAACTGCTCGTCCCAGCTGAGGGTCGGCGATTCACCGGTGGTGCCGCACACCAGTAATCCATCGGATCCCTGATCCACAAGATGCCGGGCCAGGTTTGCGGCAACACTGAGATCCACAGCACCGCTGGCATCAAAAGGGGTCACCATCGCGGTGACCACACGGCCGAAGGGCGTTGGCGAGAGGGTGGCGGCCTGGGTCATTACTTCTCGATCAACAGTTCTGCAATCTGAACAGCGTTAAGCGCCGCTCCCTTGCGGATCTGGTCCCCACAAAGCCAGAGCTCCAGAGCATTGGCATCACTGATGTCCTGACGGATCCGGCCGATCGCCACCGGGTCTCGACCGGTCACATCCGTCGGCATCGGGAAACGGTTCGCCGCCGGGTCGTCAATCAACTCCAAACCGGGGGCCGCCGCCAGCAACTCACGTGCCTCATCAACCGGGAAGGGAGACTCAAACTCGATGTTCACGGCTTCCGAATGGGCCCGCAGCACGGGCACCCGCACGCAGGTAGCGGTGAAGCGCAGATCCGGCAGACCCATGATTTTGCGGGTCTCGTTCACCATCTTCATCTCCTCCTCGCAATAGCCATTGGCTTGCAGGGGAGAGTTGTGCAGAAAGAGGTTGAACGCCAGGGAGTAAGGCAGCACCTCTCCCTTCGGAGTGCCGCCATCCAGCACCGTCTGCGACAAGTTTTTCAGCTCTTCCATGGCCCGGGCACCGGCACCACTGGCGGATTGATAGGTGCTCACCACCACCCGGCGCATCGCCCGCTTGGCTGCCAAAGGAGCCAAAGCCAGGGTGAGCAGGATCGTTGTGCAGTTTGGATTGGCGATCACGCCCTTGTGGGCGAAGGCCGCATCGGGATTGACCTCGGGCACCACCAGCGGCACACCGTCCTCCATCCGGAAAGCACTGGAGTTATCCACCATCACCGCACCGGCAGCGGTGATCGCTTCGCGCCACTGCTTTGACACAGAACCACCGGCCGACGCCAGCACCAGATCGACCCCTTCAAAGGATTGGGCCGAGACCTCTTCCACCGTGAGGGTGCGGCCGTTCCAGGTTTGATTCTGGCCGGCCGAACGGGCCGACGCCAACAGTTTCAGCTCGCCAACTGGGAAACGGCGCTCTTCAAGCAACAGCAGCAGTTCCTGGCCAACAGCACCGCTGGCACCGAGAACAGCAACATTGAGAGCGCGATTGGGAAGTGTCGAAGACAAGCGGTGGAGTGAACGATCTGAACGAAAACCCGTCGTTTCTCAGATCCGACATCACTACGTAGAGAACGTGATGCCGGCCTAGCGACGCGCTCAGCTTACCGATCCAGCCTGAATTCACCGATTGCATAAAGTGCTGGGCTGCCCTTTCCCTTCCCCCATGAGCGCTGCAGCCCTGAAGGTGACCACCGAAGCCCGCCCCAGCAGCCGCCTGGCGGTGACGGTCACCGTTCCTGGGGAGCGCTGCAAGACCAGTTACGAAGACGCCATCACCAACCTGAGCCGCAGCATCAACCTGCCGGGCTTCCGCAAGGGCAAGGTGCCGCGCACGGTGCTGGTGCAGCAGCTGGGTGGCGTGCGGATCAAAGCCACGGCTCTGGAAAAGCTGATCGATAACGCCTGGCGTGACGCCATCAAGCAGGAATCGCTGGAACCGATCAGTCAACCTGATCTGAGCAGTGGTTTCGACGGTCTGCTGGAGAGCTTTGAGCCCGGCAAGGAACTCACCTTCACCCTGGAAGCCGACGTCGCCCCGACGCCGAAGCTCAAAACCACCAAGGGCCTGAAGGCGGAATTCGAAACCGTCGCCTACGACGCCTCACGGGTCGACGCGATGCTTGAGGACTCCCGCAAGCAGATGGCCACGGTCGTTCCGGTGGAAGGTCGTGCCGCCAAGAACGGCGACATCGCTGTGCTCGGCTTCAAAGGCACCTACAGCGATGACGGCAGCGAGATCGAGGGCGGCAGCGCCGATTCGATGGATGTGGACCTGGAAAACGGCCGGATGATCCCCGGCTTCATCGAAGGGGTCATCGGCATGAAGGTCGGCGAGACCAAAACCGTGGATTGCCAGTTCCCTGATGACTACCCGAAGGAGGACGCCCGCGGACGTAAGGCCGCCTTCGAGATCGAGCTGAAGGACCTCAAGACCCGCGAACTGCCCGAGCTGGACGACGAATTCGCCAAGCAGGCCAGCGAACAGGAGACCCTGGCGGACCTGCGCAAAGATCTGGAGCAGCGGCTCAAGGACGACGCCGAACGCCGTCAGACCAGCAACCGCCGCGATGCCCTCGTCGCCGCCCTGGTGGAGCAGCTGGAGGTGGAGCTGCCGGAAGCCCTGATCCAACAGGAAAGCCGCAACCTGCTGGAGCAGACCGCAGCCCAGTTCGCCCAGCAGGGCATGGATGTGAAATCACTGTTCACTCCCGATCTGGTGCGCAACCTGATGCAGAACTCCCGCCCTGAGGCGGAAGAGCGTCTGCGCCGCAGTTTTGCCCTCACCGCACTGGCTGAAACGGAGGACATCAAGCTCGACGACAAGGACGTGGACGCCAAGATCAAGGAGGTGAAGAAAGAGCTCTCCGCCGACGCCAAGATCGATCCCGAGCGCCTGCGTCAGGCCGTGATGGACGACCTGATGCAGGATCGTCTGATGGGCTGGCTCGAGGAGAACAGCATCCTCACCGAAAAGGCACCGGCTGCGGATGACAGCAAGCCTGCAGCCAAGAAAAAGCCCACCGCCGAGAAGACCACGGCCAAGAGCAAGTCCAAGGCGGACGCCAAGGACTGAGCAACGCCCATAGATTGGCCCAACTTCACCGCATACCGATCGCGTGATCGACGCCCGCAGTCACCACCCCATCCAGAACCGCTGGCGGGCCGCCATGCCCGTCTCGGCACCGGGGCCGCTGCCCACGGTTGTGGAACAGTCCGGTCGCGGCGACCGCGCCTTCGACATTTATTCCCGCCTGCTGCGGGAGCGGATCATCTTCCTTGGCACCGGCGTGGATGACGCCGTTGCCGATGCCCTGGTGGCGCAGATGCTGTTCCTCGAAGCCGAGGATCCCGAAAAGGACATTCAGATCTACATCAACTCCCCGGGAGGGTCAGTCACAGCTGGTCTGGCGATCTACGACACGATGCAGCAGGTCGCCCCTGACGTGGTGACCATCTGCTACGGCCTCGCCGCCAGCATGGGTGCCTTCCTGCTCTCCGGAGGCACCAAAGGCAAGCGACTCGCCTTGCCGAATGCCCGGATCATGATTCACCAACCCCTTGGTGGCGCCCAGGGGCAGGCAGTGGACATCGAGATCCAGGCCAAGGAAATCCTGTATCTCAAGGAAACCCTGAACGGGTTGATGGCGGATCACACCGGCCAGCCGCTCGACAAGATCTCGGAAGACACCGACCGCGACTACTTCCTTTCTCCGGCAGAAGCGGTTGAATACGGCCTGATCGATCGCGTGGTGGACAGTTCCGGGGACGGAGGAATCATTACGGAGGGCTGACAGACGCCCTTCCGTTCTCGATCCTGTGTGTTCAGGGAGACCCCATCGGTTGATTCCTGAGTTGTTCTCCTGCGTGGTGCCCAGCGTTCGATGGCCAAGTTCGACGCCCATCTGAAGTGTTCGTTCTGTGGGAAATCCCAGGACCAGGTGCGCAAGCTGATCGCCGGACCTGGCGTTTACATCTGCGACGAATGCATCGATCTCTGCAACGAGATCCTGGATGAAGAGCTGGTGGATGGGCAGGGCAACCCACGCCACAGCCATGAGCCGAGCCGAAAGGCCACCCCAGCCGCCCGCAAGAGCAGCAAGCCGGCCCCGACCTTGGCTTCCATTCCAAGGCCCCAGGACATCAAGAGCTTCCTGGACCAGCAGGTGGTCGGCCAGGACGCGGCCAAAAAGGTGATGTCGGTGGCGGTCTACAACCACTACAAACGTCTGGCCTGGCAGGGAGATGGCCAGGGCGAAACCGAGGAAACGGCAACCCGGCTGCACAAGAGCAACATCCTGCTGGTCGGACCCACCGGCTGCGGCAAGACGCTGTTGGCCCAGACCCTGGCCGAAATGCTGGACGTTCCCTTCGCCGTGGCCGATGCCACCACCCTCACCGAAGCGGGCTACGTGGGTGAAGACGTGGAAAACATCCTGCTGCGGCTGCTGCAGAAGGCCGACATGGATGTGGAGCAGGCCCAACGGGGGATCATCTACATCGATGAAATCGACAAGATCGCCCGCAAGAGCGAGAACCCCTCAATCACGAGGGATGTGTCCGGGGAAGGTGTGCAGCAGGCCCTGCTGAAAATGCTGGAGGGCACGGTGGCCAACGTGCCGCCCCAGGGAGGGCGCAAGCACCCTTATCAGGACTGCATCCAGATCGACACCAGCCAGATACTGTTCATCTGCGGTGGTGCCTTCGTCGGTCTAGACGACGTGGTGCAGAAACGCATGGGCCGCAATGCCATCGGCTTCATGCCCAGCGACGGCCGTGGACGCAGCCGCGCCAACCGCGACCTTCAGGCCGCCCAGGTGCTGCGGCACCTGGAGCCGGATGATCTGGTGCGCTATGGCCTGATCCCCGAGTTCATCGGGCGGATGCCGGTGAGTGCCGTGCTGGAGCCCCTGGACGAAAGCGCCCTGCAATCGATTCTCACCGAACCCCGAGATGCTCTGGTGAAGCAGTTCCGCACCCTGCTGAGCATGGACAACGTGCAACTGCAATTCGCCGATGACGCCATCGAGGCGATCGCCCAGGAGGCGCACCGGCGCAAGACCGGGGCCCGCGCCCTGCGCGGCATCGTTGAGGAGCTGATGCTGGACCTGATGTACGACCTGCCATCGCAGACATCGGTGAAGGAGTTCACCGTCACCCGGGCGATGGTGGAGGAACACACGGGTGGCAAGGTGCTGCCCCTGCCTGGCACGGAACAACAGAAGACCGCCTGAAGTTTTGGCTGCCGCTGACCACCTGGAGGTGCCGCGTCAGCACGGCTTCTTCAACCACCACGGCATCGATCTAGGCGACGGAACCATCGCCCACTATCTGGAAGGGCGTGAGATCCTGCGCAGCTCCTTGGAGGAGTTCAGCCAGGGGCAACCGCTGCGGGTGATCAACTACGTCGAGGCGTCTCCGCAGGGTGTGACCCTGCGCCGGGCCATGGGGCGCCTGGGGGAACAGGACTACAACCTGCTGTTCAACAACTGCGAGCACTTCGCCACCTGGTGCAAAACCGGACGTCATCGCAGTGGCCAGGTGGACTCCGTGCTGGAGCGGGCCCGCCACTGGAGCGGGCTGATGCCTTCGGCGCTGATGCGGGGCTTGGAGGTCCTGGTGCAACGGGGCCTGCTCGATGACGACGCCCGCGCCATGGCCAGGCGAGGTGTGGAGAAGCTGGAACGCCTGCGCCTCTCGCTGCTGCACAAGTTGGAGGGTCTGCTTGAACGGGCAGGAGAGGGCACCGATCGCCGGCTGTTGCTCACGGGCCAGAGCCTGGCCGATGAACTGGCCGCCGTCGAAGACCTGAAACAACGGATTGATGCGCTGCTCCAGCAGCACCCCGCCCTTCCAGGCTCAGATTCCTCTGAGTAATCTCCTCTCAACGCTCGCGGCGCATGAGTTCGGCCTACCAGCCGCTGCATCACAAATACCGGCCCCAGCGCCTTGATCAGCTGGTGGGACAGGAGGCAATTGCCGCCACCCTGGGCCACGCCCTCACCAGCAATCGAATTGCCCCGGCCTATCTGTTCAGTGGCCCCCGCGGCACCGGCAAAACCTCCAGCGCCCGCATCCTGGCCCGCTCGCTCAACTGCCTGAACAGCGAAGGGCCAACCCCAGAGCCCTGCGGCACCTGCGAGCTCTGCACAACGATCGCTGCCGGCACGGCTCTGGATGTGATCGAGATTGATGCCGCCTCCAACACCGGCGTCGACAACATCCGCGAGCTGATCGAACGCTCTCGCTTCGCACCGGTGCAGGCCCGCTGGAAGGTGTACGTGGTGGACGAGTGCCACATGCTCTCCACCGCAGCGTTCAACGCCCTGCTGAAAACCCTGGAGGAGCCACCGCCGCAGGTGGTGTTCGTGCTCGCCACCACCGACCCGCAACGGGTGCTGCCGACGATCCTGAGCCGTTGTCAACGCTTTGATTTCAGGCGCATTCCTCTGGATGCCCTCAACAAACATCTGAGCTGGATCGCCGAACAGGAAGCGATCGAAATCAAGCCTGAGGCCATTCATGTGGTGGCCCAGCGTTCCCAGGGAGGCCTGCGGGATGCGGAAAGCCTGCTGGATCAGCTGAGCCTGCTGCCGCCGCCGATCGAAGCCGCTGCGGTGTGGGATCTGCTGGGGGCAGTCCCCGAACAGGAGCTGTTGGAACTGGTGGGGGCCATGAGCAGCGCCGAACCTGTGCAGCTGCTGGAGGCCACCCGCAACCTGCTGGACCGGGGCCGGGATCCCGGGGCCGTGCTGCAGGGTCTGGCCGGGATGCTGCGGGATCTGGTGTTGATGGCGGCCGCTCCAGACCGACTGGAACTCACCAGCGTGTCGCCCCAGTTCCGCGAGCAGCTGCCCGCCCTCGCCAAGGCCATCGGCCGGGCCCGCTTGCTGCAATGGCAGGCCCAACTGCGCGGCACCGAGCAACAACTGCGCCAAAGCGTGCAGCCGCGCCTGTGGCTGGAAGTGCTGCTTTTGGGGTTGCTGGCGGAACCGGTGGCGGCTCAGAGCACAGCCACTGCTCCGGCCCCAAGACAACCAGCGACAACGCAACCGGCAGCAACAGGAAGCCCACCGACAACGCCAGTCGCCCCTCCTGCTCCCACGGATTCCGCCGCAGCACCTGCAGCAGCCCCAGCAATCGAGGCCCCCAGCCCAAAACCTGCCCCCGCCCCAGCTCCATCGCCGGAACTGCCGACGGTCTCCACCCCTGCACCGGCAGCCAGCACAAACCTGCCCGAGCTATGGCAACAGATCCTGGGCAGCCTCGAACTGCCCTCCACCCGGATGCTGCTGTCGCAGCAGGCCCAACTGGTGCGCCTTGATGCCAACCGCGCCGTTGTTCAGGTGGCAGGCAACTGGATGGGGATGGTGCAGAGCCGGGCATCCCTGCTGGAACAGGCCGTGGCCAAAGCGCTTGGAGGCTCGAGGCAGCTGGTGCTGGAGGCCAGCAACAGCGCCATGCCACCTGCGATGGCAACAGCTCCGGTCGCAACACCCTCAATCACTCCACCACCAATCACTCCACCACCAATCGCGCCAACACCAATCGCGCCAACACCGGCGCCAACACCAGCACCCACGGCTGCACCGATCCCGGCCCCCCCAGCAACACCGGCACCAGCACCGGCACCGGCAGTTGCACCGGAACTGCCGCGCACCCAACCCGAACCGATCGAGCCGAAACCAACTCCACCCACAGCCGAATCCAGCCCTCAACCAAGCCCGCCGTCAGGCCTGGATCGTCAGGCCCGCAACCTGGCGGACTTCTTCAATGGTCAGGTGCTCGACGTTGATGAACTCAGTTGATGCGATCAGTTGATGGATTCGGCTGACGTCAGAACGAACCAAAGGGAGTGGCGGCAGGGTCGTACCCAATCACCTCCTGTTCACGCAGCGTGACGTAGCGAATGGCTTGACGCCCCGCCCAGGAATAAGCCACATGCAGCTCACCGGGCTGCCCCTCGATCAGGGTTGGGTAGGCCAATTGCCCATTGAGGTCCCAATTCATCGGCCCACAAAAGCCGAAACCGGTATCGATGTCGCGAATCCACGGCCAATTCAGGCCGTCGTCATCGCTGATAGCGATCGACAACGGCCATCGGGTTAGCGGCCAACGGGCCTCCCCCCACTCCGGCGGCTCCCCCGACGCGGCCGGATCCGGCGCAAAGCCAAAGCGGTTGAAAATCATCGCCAATCGCCCACTCGCCAAACGACAGGCCTAGATAGAGCTGTTGTTATTGGGCAGCTGAGTGGGCTCCGGAGCTGACCAGGTGTGACCGTCATCTGAACTCACACTTCGGTAGATCTGATCCGCGAGGCGACTGCGAAAGAACTGGATCAATTGCTCGCCATCGCGCGAGGCAACGACGGAGCCATGCACCCTGCCAGTGCTGTCTGGAATGCCAAACGGCTTGTCCAGACACTGACCAGACGGATCCAAACGCACCATCTCGCTGTGGTCGTGACCAAAGGCCCCGCCCGCTTCCAGGCTGCGGTAGATCGGCAACAACCACTGGCCGTTCTCCAGGGGATAGGGGGGATTTCGGCAGAAGGCGGGATCGTCAAACAGGTCAACGGGAGTCGACCATGCCTCGGCCGACCAGGTCTCAGATTCGGAAGGATCGAGGCCGTCCAGCGCCAGCCACTGATGCCGGAGCACAGCTGTCCACTGCATGGAAAAGCTGCTGGATGCGTCGACAGCAGCGCGATCCTCTGGATCGCGAACCAATTGGGCCGAATGAATCAGGTGCAAACAACCGTCAGAGACGAACAGCAAGGGGTTCTGCTCCGACCGCTCCTGATCTCGGGAAATCCGCTGCGGTTCCGACCAACCTCCGCCCTCAGCCCCCAATAGAGACAGAAACACCGACATCCCAGCGGTGCCCTCTCCACTGCCTGCCATCCAGACACAGCCCAACAGATCGGACCGGATCCAACACAACTGGGGCGCATGGTTTTGCTCCCCCATCGGCTCCAGCAACGCCCAAGCCCCCAGCTCAAAGGGGGTGACAAGAACCTGGCCCCAAGCCAAATCCTCAAAGCGATCCTCCGCCTGATCGAACAACGAAAAGGGCGGAGCCATCAGACCTGGACGGGCTGGTCCTGACCATGGCTGGTTTTGGCCCAGACCAGGCGTTTGGGGAGGAGTGACATCCGCAATGTCACCCAGGGAATCACCACAAACCAGTGGCCCAGGTAGGCAATTGCGACAAGGAGATTGGACAAGCTCGCTGAGGGAATCGCCGGCCCTTCACTGCCATCGCGACATCCGCGCCAATAGGCCAGACCCGACACGCTGAACGCCACCAAAGACAAGGGCCAGTAGACCGGCACGCTTCGGGTGATCAGAGCCGTGCCCAGATCAGCGAAGGACACCACCGGCAAGGCGTACTGGAGCAGAAAAAAGGCCGTCAGATCCCAGCGCTGGCGAAGACTCAACTGCGCTGAGGTGAGCACCGGCCAGTAATCGAAGAAGCGTTGCAAGCCACCTTCCGCCCAGCGCTGCCGTTGTTTCCACAAGGCCTGAAGACCGGGTACCGCCTCTTCCTGGACCGGAGGGTCCCACAACAACCCAACCAAAGCTCCGTGGGTCAGAAGACGAAAGCTGAGATCCAGGTCATCGGTGACGGTGTCTTCGTTGAAACCACCACTGGACTCGAGCACGGAGCGTTTGATCAGCTGTCCGTTCCCCCGCAGTTCGGCCACGCCTGCATTGGCCAGGCGGCCTGACTGGATCACCGCATCCAGAGCCATTTCCATCGCCTGGGATCGCGTCAACCAATTGCGATCGGCATCAATCACGGCCTTGCGCAGCTGCACCGCCGACCAACCACCATCCAGGGCGTAGGGGACAAGACGCTCGAGCAGGTCGTCCTGCAATTGAGCATCCGCGTCAAGCACCAGCAGCCAGTCACCCTTGAGCCGGCTCAAGGCTGTGTTGAGCGCACCCGACTTGCCACCACCGGCATTGCGCTGGCGATGGATCACATTGAGTCCCGGGTGCCGGGTGGCCAGATCGTCGAGCAACGCAGGCGTCCGATCAAGACTGCCGTCGTCGATCACCCAAGTGGTGAGTTGGCCCGACGGATAACGAAGAGATGTGAGCCGTTCCACCAAACGCGGCACCACCGCCTCTTCATCGCGGGCCGCAACCACCACATCAAGGCTGGGAAGTTTGGCCGGATCGATCGTTGGCACGGACTCCGATGACCCACGCGTCAGCTGCCCACGCATCACGGAACGGAGGCCATAGCCTCCAAGCATCAGGGCAAGGCTGATGGCCGGCCAGAGCGAACGGGCGGAGTCGAGCCAGTGGGGAGCAGCACCAGCACATCCACAGGCAAACAGAAACGCTGCCGATTTCACCCGACGGTGATCACCCGATGTGGCGTTCGAGCTCATCCAGCTGCCCAGGTGGGAAGGACTTTAAGGCGACTGCACCAGTGTTGAGAGTGGGCCGTAGACAGTCCCTGGGTAGTAATGGCTCAAGATCCGCTCCACGGGCCAGCCACGCCAGGCCAGATCAATGGCTCCAGCTTGTGACAAACCGGCGCCATGGCCAAAGCCACCACCCACCACCAACCAGCGTTCTGCCCCCTGAGGCTCCAAGACGAACAGGGTGCTGGGCAGAGTGCGAAGGGTGCGACGAATGGCATCCAACTTTAGGGTGACCGGAACGGCGTCGCTGCTGCCTGAGATCTGCAAGGCCAGCACCCGGCCGCTGGCACCCCGCTCCAGCACCTTCAATTGCAAAGGCGAAACCAGCGGGTCTGCGGCGGCTCCGAGGGCCTGACGCAAGGTCGGACCCGAAAGGATTCGCGTCCAGCGGAAGCGGGGGTGGCGCTGGCCATAGGCCCCGCTGCGATCCGCCAGCAACGCTTCCACCGCATTGCGCTGCTGCAAGGGCAAGGGATGACGGTTGCTCCAGCCCTCATCCCCATCCGGCTTTGCACGCAAATAAGTGGTGGGCTGCATGGCCCAGGCTTCCGGACCGGCAGCCATCACCCCGCCATTGGTGGCGTGATACACCGCGCTGATTGGCCGGTTGTTCAGGCTGAGCAACTTGCCCTGGGTGGCCGCAATCGCCTCACGCACAGCAGCTCCCGCATGGCGGGGATCGCTGTAGACCTGACACTGGGTGTCGCTGCAGAGGTGATAGCCATCAATGCTGAAGCGATGGCTGTTAGCCAAAGCCCAGGTGCGCGCCAAAACAGTCTGGGCCTGCAACGCCGCCATCGGTGAACCCGCACCGATCTCATGGGGCACCACCCCCTCGAGGTAGCGCTCCACCGGCACCTGCTCCACCAGCGTCCAGCTGCCGTAGGCATCCCGTTGCAAGCGGAAGGGCCCCTCAAAACGTCCACCAGCCCAGAGCAACCCATCCGAGGCCTCAATCAGAAGAGGTCCCTGCAGGGGGCGTCCCCCCTCCGGCGTCTGCAGCACCGGTTGGACGGTGCTGGTGACGGTGCCTTGCCAATCGCGAACGGCCAGACCCTCGGGCACAGGAGAACCTTCCGGCGCCCACACCTCCCATTCCTTGGGATGGGCCACCTCAGCTGCAACCCCTAGGTCTCGCCAGCGGGAGGCGACACGATCCGCCGACTCAAAACTGGCATAGGGACCTGCGATCCGGCGGGCCAACGGCAGCGGACGGTCCAAAGGCACGCTTCGCCAGCTGATCACGAACCCTGAATCAATGCCTTGCTCCCCGGTGGCATCGCGAAGGCTGAGCGAGCCAGCAAAGGCCCGCAGATTCAAAGGAGCTGCTGTTTCCGCAGCACCGAGATGATCCGCCAAGGCCACCCAGAGCACCGGTTCATGACCTTCAACCCGCGGTGGGTCAGCGACGGAACGGTGCGTCGCCCGCTGAACCGCTTCCACCAGAGTGGGCTCAGTCACAGTGGGTTGGAGAGAATCAGCCTGCTCACGGGCGCGGCAGCCCAGTCCCATGCAGAGCAGCAATGTGAGCGTCAGGAGCCGAATCATTCAGCGGGGGGCACGTCGGGACGTATTGTTGACGTTTGTGTCCGAACGAGCAGACCAATGCCCAAGCTGAAGACCCGCAAAGCTGCCGCGAAGCGGTTCAAAGCAACCGGCACTGGCAAATTTCTGCGTCGTCGCGCTTTCCGGAACCACCTGCTGGACCACAAAACCCCCAAGCAGAAGCGTCATCTGGCCACCAAGGCCGTGGTGGACCGCACCGATGAAGAGCGCGTGACCCTGATGATGCCCTACGCCTGAGCACAGCTGCTCAGACGAGACCGTTCAACAAGACCTGATCCAACCCTTCCAACCTCATGGCCCGCGTCAAGAGAGGCAACGTCGCCCGTAAACGCCGCAACAAAATCCTGCGGCTGGCCCGTGGCTTCCGTGGTGGCAACGGAACCCTGTTCCGTACAGCAAACCAGCGGGTGATGAAAGCCCTCTGCAATGCCTACCGCGATCGTCGTCGTCGCAAGCGCGATTTCCGTCGCCTCTGGATTGCCCGCATCAACGCCGCAGCCCGCCTGAATGGTGTGAGCTACAGCCGTCTGATGGGCGGTCTCAAGAAGGCCGATGTGCGCCTGAACCGCAAGATGCTGGCTCAGCTGGCGGTCGTTGACCCCGGCAGCTTCACCAACGTCGTGGCTGCAGCCAAGAGCTGAATTTTCCAACCGTGAACCTGCTGCCCCAGACCTACCTGCTGGGCCTGGTCGGCCTGCTTGCCATCGTTGCGGTGGTGGTGGGCCGGCAATTTTTGCGCGTGCGTCGCGATGAAGCACGCCTGATTGAGCTCGAAAAATCCGACACGGCCTCGTCACGACAGGCGTCAGACCTCTACGAACTCGGATCCGTTCAGTTGCGCAAGCGGTTGTACCCGCAGGCGGCTGCAACCTTGAAGCAGGCCCTGAAACGCCTGAGTGGTGAGCCGGATGAAGCCCGTGCGCTGATCGAAAATGCGCTTGGCTTTGCCTTGGCCGCACAAAAGGATTACTCCGGTGCCACCAAGCACTACAAACTCGCCCTGAAGGCGAAAGCGGACTACCCCGTCGCCCTCAACAACCTGGCTTTCGCCCAGGAAAAGCTGCTGAAGGATGCTGAAGCGATTTCCCTCTACGAGAAGACGCTTCAACTGGAACCCGACAACACCACCGCAAAGAAAGGACTGAAAAAACTCAAGCGTCGGAACGGCTGAGTTCTTTCAGTTGCCCTAAGAACCCCAACAGACTGGGTTCACCAGAGCGGCTGAACCGGAGGTTCTTCCTGGCAGCTTGCGGTCATCGCCAAGCGTCCACCCACTCCAGTACTGGGGTCGGCCACATTGATCAATCGAGGCGCCTGCCAGCTGGTGGGACTGAACATCTGCAGGCCTAGGAAGACGCCGCCAGGCTCAACGCCAGCGATCAGGGGATCCGCCAAGGGGATGAGATCCAGCTGATCCGACTTGGCATGGACATTGCCTTGAACCGGCGTGGTGACGGAACCAAGGGTCATCGTGCCCCGGAGATCCACCATCTGGCCCATCGCCGTCATCTGGGTGATGTCCAACGTGACATCGACGGTGGGGTTGCCATCAAAAGGCTCAAAGGTGCCGCACCACTGACGGGGCAGCGATTCCGCCAGCTCTGCAGCGCGTGCGACTGGATCGAAACTCTCCACTTCGAGTTCCTTGAGCTCCAGTGGAACCGCCAACTGAATCGGATCCAGAGGCAACTGGGGATTGGCCTGGAACGGCACCTGGCTGCCAGCCGGGAGATGCATGGCAAGCAGGAACGGCATGGAAGACGATGGATGATGAAGGAACGGTAGGCCCTTTTGCTCAGACGCGTCATGGATTCGCCCTCCCCCAGCTCCGACCCCCTGACCATTGGCGGGCGTCAGTTCAACAGCCGTCTGTTCACGGGCACCGGCAAATATCCATCCATGACGTCGATGCAGCAGAGCATCGAGCGATCCGGCTGCGACATGGTCACGGTGGCTGTGCGTCGGGTGCAGACCGTGGCGGCAGGCCATGAGGGCCTGATGGAAGCCATTGATTGGCAACGGATCTGGATGCTGCCCAACACCGCGGGCTGCACCAATGCGGAGGAAGCGGTGCGTGTCGCCAGGCTTGGACGGGAGCTCGCCAAGCTGGCGGGACAGGAAGACAACACCTTCGTGAAGCTGGAGGTGATTCCTGACGCCCGGCATCTTCTGCCCGATCCGATCGGCACCCTGAACGCCGCCGAACGCCTGGTGAAAGAAGGGTTCACGGTGCTGCCCTACATCAATGCCGACCCCCTGCTGGCCAAGCGGCTGGAGGAGGTGGGATGCGCCACGGTGATGCCTCTGGGCTCTCCGATCGGCTCGGGCCAGGGGCTCAACAATGCCGCCAACATCGGTTTGATCATCGAAAACGCCGGGGTACCGGTGGTGGTGGACGCCGGCATTGGTGTTCCAAGTGAGGCGGCACAGGCTCTCGAAATGGGAGCCGATGCCGTGCTGGTCAACAGCGCCATCGCCCTGGCCGGCGACCCCGCCGCCATGGCCGAGGCCATGGGCCAGGCGGTGATGGCCGGACGGACCGCCCACCTCTCCGGACGCTTGCCGCGGAGGGATCAGGCCTCTGCCAGCTCACCGACCACGGGCCTGGTGCAGTCACCCCAATGAGGTGAAGAGACGTGAAATGAGGTGAAGCCTGCTTCACAAAGGCAGGCAATGAGCATTTGGACTCATAAGGTCCGACCAGTCGCATTGGACCCATGTCGGTCACCACGGAAGACGGCGGTCGTCTCAACGCCTTCGCCAAGGAGCCACGCATGGAGGTGATGGACGTCACCACCAGCCAGAGCCGCAACCGCAGCTCAATGATGATGCTGATCAGCGGTGGATTGGTCGTGGCCGCGATGGTGGCGGTGACCGTCGCCATCAGCTGAGACGGTTCACACTGAAAATCCCTGTAGTAGCTTGCCAAGACTGAGCATCACGCTCGTTCCAGCAGGAGTTTGGGGTGAAAGTTCTCGTTCTCGGCGGTGACGGCTTCTGCGGCTGGCCCTGTGCGGTGAACCTGGCGGATCAGGGCCACGACGTTCTGATCGTGGACAACCTCAGCCGTCGCAAGATCGACATCGACCTTGAAGTTGAGTCGCTGACGCCGATCGTGAGCATCGGTGAGCGCCTCAAAGCCTGGGAGGAAACCGGCGGCAAGCCGATGAGGTTTGTCCACATGGACATTGCCCATGAGTACCAGCGGTTGCTGGATCTGCTTCGGGACGAGCGCCCTGATTCCGTAGTCCACTTCGCGGAACAGCGGGCCGCCCCCTATTCGATGAAGAGCAGCGCCACCAAGCGCTACACCGTCGATAACAACGTCAACGGCACCCACAACCTGCTGGCGGCCATCGTTGAAAGCGGTCAGGACATCCACGTGGTGCACCTCGGCACGATGGGCGTCTACGGCTATGGCTCCCACCGCGGCGCCACCATCCCTGAGGGCTACCTCAAGGTGGAAGTGCCCCAGCCCGACGGCAGCCGCTTTGAAGAGGAAATCCTCCACCCGGCAAGCCCCGGCAGCGTCTATCACATGACGAAGACGCTCGATCAGCTGCTCTTCCTCTACTACAACAAGAACGACAAGGTCCGCATCACTGACCTGCACCAGGGCATCGTCTGGGGAACCAACACCGATGCCACAGACCGTGACCCGCGGCTCACCAATCGCTTTGATTACGACGGCGATTACGGCACAGTGCTGAACCGCTTCCTGATGCAAGCCGCCATCGGCTATCCGCTCACCGTGCATGGAACCGGGGGCCAGACCCGCGCCTTCATCCATATCCGCGATTCCGTGCGCTGCGTTCAGCTGGCGCTGGAGAACCCTCCGGAACAAGGGGAGCGGGTGAAGATCTTCAACCAGATGACCGAAAGCCATCAGGTGGGTGAACTGGCCAAGAAGGTGGCTGCCCTCACCGGTGCTCAGGTCAACAACCTGCCCAACCCGCGCAACGAGGCTGTTGAAAACGATCTGATCGTGGACAACCGCTGCTTCATCGAGCTGGGCCTCAACCCCACCACCCTCGATGACGGCCTGCTGAAGGAAGTGGTGGAGATCGCCACCCGCTACGCCGACCGTTGCGACCGCAATCGCATCCTCTGCACCTCCGCCTGGACCAAAACCCAGGCCCAGGCCATCGGCACCGCGTCCTGATCGAGCTTCATCCTTGAAAGTCGCCTTCTTCACCGAAACCTTCCTGCCGAAGGTCGATGGCATCGTCACCCGTCTCACCAAGACGGTGAAGCATCTGGTGGACGCCGGCGATGAGGTGGTGGTCTTCTGCCCGGAAGGTTGTCCCGATGAGTACATGGGGGCACGCCTGATCGGCGTTCCAGCGATGCCTCTGCCGCTCTATCCCGAGCTCAAACTGGCCTTGCCTCGCCCGGCAGTGTCCGACGCGATCGATGCGTTTCAACCCGATCTGATCCACGTTGTTAACCCGGCGGTGCTGGGTCTTGGCGGGATCTGGCTCGCGAAGAACAAAGGCATCCCTCTGGTGGCGAGTTATCACACCCACCTGCCCAAGTACCTCGAGCACTACGGCTTGGGAATGCTGGAGCCACTCCTGTGGGAGATGCTCAAGGCCGCCCACAACCAGGCCCTGCTGAATCTGTGCACCTCCACCGCCATGGTGAAGGAACTCAGCGACAAAGGCATTCAGCACACTGATCTGTGGCAGCGGGGTGTTGACACGGAGTTGTTCCGTCCCGAGCTGCGCAGCGCGGAGTTGCGCCAGCGGCTTCTCGGCGGCCATGACGACCGTGGTGCCCTGCTGCTCTACGTCGGCCGCCTCTCCGCGGAGAAGCAGATCGAACGGATCCGCCCTGTGCTGGAGGCCCTTCCCGATGCACGGCTGGCCCTGGTGGGCGATGGTCCCCACCGCCAACAACTGGAGAAGCACTTCGAGGGAACCGCCACCACCTTCGTTGGCTACCTCGCCGGTGACGAACTGGCAGGGGCCTACGCCAGCGGCGATGCCTTCCTCTTCCCCTCCAGCACCGAGACGCTGGGGCTGGTGCTGCTGGAAGCCATGGCAGCCGGTTGTCCCGTGGTCGGCGCCAACCGTGGCGGCATCCCCGACATCATCACCGACGGGGTTAACGGGTGCCTCTATGAACCCGACGGCGCCGATGGTGGCGCCGCAAGCTTGATCGAAGCCACCCGCCGCCTGCTGGGCAACGACCTGGAACGCCAGTCCCTGCGCAGCGCTGCCCGCGCCGAAGCCGAGCGCTGGGGCTGGGCAGGCGCCACCGAACAACTGCGCACCTACTACCGCACGGTGCTGTCTGCGCCTCAACTCACGGCTGCCTAGCGCTGCCGGGTCCGCTCCCACTCCGCCAGCACCTTCTTGGCCATGGGCAGAGCGTGAACCGATCCCCCTCCAGGGGTGTTCTGGGCAAAGGCCACCACCACGATCTTGCCGTCGGGATAGGGGGCATAGCAGCCGAACCAGGCGTGATCAGGCCCTCCCGTGCTGTCTTCAGCCGTTCCGGTTTTGCCAGCCGCCACAGGAATGCCAGGGCCATTGAGGCCGGCACCAGTTCCAGCCTCCACCACTTTGCGCAGGCCCTCCCGAATCGTCTGCAACGTTGATGGCTTCATCGGCACCTTGGTGCGGTGCTCCGGACTCATCCAGTCGATCTCGCCGGCGGCGAGATGCGGCGTCACCAACCAACCGCCATTGGCAAACACCGCATAGGCGCGGGCCAACTGCAGGGGAGTGATCTGCACAACGGACTGACCGATGGAGGCACTGGCCATGTCCTCAGGGATCCATGGAGTGGTGCCGGGATCGGTCCAGCCGCGGCCTCGGGCAGCCCAGTCTTCATCTCCCACCAGGCCGACGCTCTCTTCCCAGCCGATCTCAATGCCGGTTTTCTGCTGGAAGCCCAGCTG
This sequence comes from Synechococcus sp. UW86, assembly GCF_900474085.1. Classification (NCBI taxonomy): domain Bacteria; kingdom Bacillati; phylum Cyanobacteriota; class Cyanophyceae; order Synechococcales; family Synechococcaceae; genus Synechococcus; species Synechococcus sp. UW86. The sequence goes on along the minus strand of NZ_UCNU01000009.1, from coordinate 289,153 downwards.
ATCAGCCGCCTGTTTGAGGGCTTTGGAGCCGACCCCAACGCCCACTTGATAGAAGAAGGTATTGCTGGAGAACTGCAGGGCATCGGCATAGCCGATGTGGCCAAAGCCAGCCCCGTTGTGATCCGGGAAGCAATGGCCGCCGTAGGTGATGCAGGCCGTGGTGTGGAGCTTGGTGTCAGGCGGGAATTTGCCCGACTCCATGCCCGCCATCGCCGTCACCGGCTTCCAGGTGCTGCCGGGGTCATAGGGATTCATGGCCCGGGACAGCAGCGGCTTCTTCGGATTGGAGAAGAGGGCGTCGTACTCCTTCTGGGTGGTGATCAGCTTGGAGAAGAAGTTCGGGTCAAAACTGGGACGGCTGGCCAAGGCCAACACAGCACCCGTTGCCGCCTCCAGCGCCACGACTGCGCCACCGGGCTTGTCGGCCAGCGCCTGCTCCGCCACCCGCTGCAGATCCAGGTCGAGGGTGAGCACCAGATCCTTTCCTGCTTGAGAGGGTCGATCGCCCAGGTTGCGCTGAACCTCGCCCATGGCATTCACCTCGAGCATCTGGCCACCCCACTTCCCACGCAGATGGCGCTCGTAGGCCGCTTCAACACCGGTGCGACCAATGCGGTCGCGGATCTTGTAGCCCTTCTCCGCCAGGATTTCGAATTCGCTTTCCGTGATCGGCTGGGTGTAGCCGAGGGCGTGGGCCGCCAGGGTTCCATTGGGATAGGAGCGCAGGATGTCGACATCCACCTGGGCACCCCGCAACCCCAGGGCCTGTTCCCGAAAGCGCAGCACCTGTTCCGGCTTGAGATCGAGGGCCAATGTGGTGCGGTAACCATCCCGATCCAGGCCCTTCTGCCGGCGCTGGTCGAGCAGATCAGGCTTCAGGCTCAGCAACCGTGCCAAGCGATCCCGCAGATCAGGCCAGTCGTCATCGCTGACCAAACGCGGCTCAAGGTACAGGGAGTACGTGAGTTTGCTGGTGGCCAGCACCCGGCCTTTGCGATCAAGCAACCGACCGCGAATGGGCGAGCGAGGCACAAGACGGATGCGGTTTTCGTCCGCCAGTTCGCGAAAGCGCGATCCCTCCAGCAGCTGCATCCAGACCAGGCGGCTGACCATGGCGCTGCAGAACAGCAGCACCAACACCAGCAGCACCAGGGGTTGCTGACGCAGACCGGTCTGACGCTGCTGGGCGGAACGGGTCATTCCTGTTGCTGCGCTGGCAAACGGCGGCGCAACTCCTCGAGGCGCTCTTCGATCCGCCGCAAGGTCGGCAGCAAGTCGTCGGGGCCGTCCTGTTCAACCGTTGCCGGTTCGTCCACAGAGACCGAAACCGGCATCACCGGATTGCCCAGCCCTGGGCTCACGGCATCCAGCTGTTCTCGCACGTCGCGGGCCACGGGCTCACCCTCCTGACGCAAATCAGCGATGGGGTCCTCCGAGCCGGCCGTGAACACCTCCACCACCTTGCCGGCCCCCCCCTGCCGGGCCCGTTCCAGCACGGCCAGCCCCACAGGGAGCACGTCCTGCATCAAGGACAGACGCAACTGATCGAGCGGGTTGTCGGAGTTGGAATCAGCGGCCATGGGGCCAGATCAACGGACCCCAGTCTGTCCCGAAGGAAGCGCCAATGTCGGACAAGCGGAACGATCCGCCGCCAGGGACCAGCCCATCACGCCACTGAGCACCATCAGCATCACCACAGGCACCAGGGCTTTCTGGGTGGTGTCCAGCAGGATCCACTCGCGCCAGGCACGCCAGAAACGACTGCGCTCAAAGCGACGGTACTCACGGGTTTCGTCGCGCTGACGCCGGCGGATCGCCTTGTCCACCCAACGCTCGAAGGCCCGTTTCTTGGTGATCGTCATCTTGCGTTCCACCTCGAGCATCTGCCCGGAACCCAGTTCGGGATGGAAGGTGCTGATCAGCTCCAGGCTCTTGAGGAACATCTCCACAGCGCCATCGTGGACTGCGGTGGCGTGATCATCCAGCTGGCCCCAGTCGAGTTCGGGGTAAAAACGGCTGCGGTTGGCCGTGATCTGATCCTCCGTCAGCTGACCGGGCTCCCGCAGCCAGCGATCGGTGTTGCTGTCGAACCGCCGCCAATAAAGGAAGGGGTTCAGATAGATCGTGCGGCCACCCAGCTGAATGCTGTCCTGCTGCAGCCGACGCTGCAGCTGAACATCCTGCTGTTGTGTCGCCGTCATATCCCAAAGGCCGGTGGCCCAAGGTATCGGTGATGCAGGGCCGTCGCCAGCCGTGGATCACTCCCACTCAATCGTGCCGGGGGGCTTGCTGGTGATATCGAGCACCACCCGGTTCACCCCCTTCACCTCATTCACGATCCGATTGGAGATGGTCTCCATCAGGTCGTAGGGAAGACGGGACCAATCTGCGGTCATGCCGTCCTCACTGGACACACATCGCAGCACGATCGGCCAGGCATAGGTGCGTTTGTCCCCCATCACCCCAACCGAACGCACTGGCAGCAGCACCGCAAAGGCCTGCCAGATGTCGTGATACAGCCCTGCCTCCTTGATTTCCTGGCGAACAATCAGGTCGGCATCACGCAGGCAGTCCAGCTTCTCGTCGGTGACTTCACCCAGGATGCGGATGGCCAGACCAGGCCCCGGGAAGGGATGGCGGCGCACGATCTCCTCGGGAAGGCCGAGGCTGCGGCCCACCTTGCGCACTTCATCCTTGAACAGTTTGCGTAGGGGCTCCACCAGCTTGAACTGCAGGTCTTTGGGAAGGCCGCCCACGTTGTGGTGGCTCTTGATCTTCACGGCAACACGCTCGCCCGTCTTGGGGTCCACGTTGGTGCCAGCACTTTCGATCACGTCGGGATAGAGCGTGCCCTGGGCCAGGTAATCGAAGGGTCCGAGCCGCTTGCTCTCCTCTTCGAACACACGGATGAACTCGGTGCCGATGATCTTGCGCTTCTCCTCCGGATCGGTGATGCCCTTCAGCTTGCCGATGAACCGCTGGCGGGCATTGATGTACTCCACATGGATGTTGAACTTCCGATCGAAGAAGTCCATGAGGAACTCGGGCTCACCCTTACGCATGAAGCCCTGATCGATGAACATGCAGGTGAGCTGATCACCGATCGCCTTTTTGAGCAGGAAGGCGAGGGTGGATGAATCCACCCCACCGGAGAGAGCCAACAGAACGCGCTTGTCGCCCACCTGCTCCCGCACCAGACCAACGGCTTCATCGATGAACGCCGCGGTGGTCCAATCCGGATCACAACCGCAAACGTGATAAACGAAATTGCGGATCAGGGCCATGCCGCAGGTGGAATGCACCACCTCGGGGTGGAATTGCACCCCGTAAAGCTTGCGTTGCAGGTGCGCCACCGCCGCCTCCGGCGTGTTGGCGGTGTGGGCCAGGCGCACAAACCCATCAGGCAGAGCCTTCACTGAGTCGCCATGGCTCATCCACATCGTCGAACCGTTGTCGACATTGGTGAGCAGGTCCGTTGGGTCGTCCACTTCCAGGGGCGCCTTGCCGTATTCGGCCTTGCCCGTGGCGGCTTCCACAACGCCCCCAAGCTGCTGCACCATCAGCTGCATCCCGTAGCAAACCCCCAGCACGGGAATGCCCAGATCCCAGATGCCGGGATCGCAGAGCGGCGCATGCTCGGCATACACGGAACTTGGGCCACCGCTGAGGATGATTCCCTTCGGAGCCATGCGTCGCAGCTCCTCGGCCGACGTGCTGTAACCGAGCACCACCGAGAAGACCTCGGTCTCGCGCACGCGCCGGGCGATCAGCTCCGAATACTGAGAGCCGAAATCAAGGATGACGATGGCCGGCTGACGCTGACCGTCGGACGAGGGCTGGGACATCGATCCTGGGAGGTATCGCTCGCGGACGAGCGTCAATCCCTCAATGTAAAGAAGCGCTTCTCCCCCTCCGGTCCCCACCAGCGCAGGGTGCGGCTTCGGTCGAACAGAGCAGCACCAATCCGCATGGACCAGGCGCCGTAGCGATCCACATAGGACTGGCTGCGCCGCTCCACGATCGCAGCCAGATGCTGCCCGAGGGCCATGGCTTGCTCAACCTCCAGTGCCTGAAAGGCCTCCTCAACGGATGCAGCACCCCGCAGTTGCAGCAACTGAGCCACCGACAAACCGGCATCCAGGCCAAGGGCCACAAGCACCTCCAGACGGCCGTCGGCCAGGTGGTGATGGGTGTGAAAGATGCCGCCGGCCAGCTTGATCAACTTGCCGTGGTAACCGAGCAGCAGCAGATCGCGAACACCGGCTTCCGCCGCGGCCACCAGCACGGGCCCCACCCAGTTCCCCACCTTCAGCACGGGCCCCAGACCCTGCTGGCGGGCCAGATCCAAGCCGTTCTCACCGATCACCAGAACGAGGCGTCCCTGAAACGCCGCATCCGCAGCGAGCGCCCTGAGGTCTGCCAGCACCTGCTGCAGTTGATCCGGTGCGGCGCTGCGCTGCACCTCCGCCTGGGTGCCGATCAACGCCAGACCATCAACAACACCGAAGGCAGCATTGCTGGTGCGTTCGGCCAGGACACGTCCCCTCGGAAGAATCGGCTGCACCAGCAAGCCCCGACCTGGCGGCACCAGGGGCAGCAGATTCCGCTCCAACAGCTCACGGGCAAAACCGGAGAGACAGACGTCCCCCTCAGCACCAAAACGACCCACCCCTTCTCCGGCCTGCAGCTCGAGCACCGGCTGGGATGCAGCGATCCAGGCCACCCGCACCCAGACCTCAAGATCCCGCGTCAGGTCAAGGCCAGGCCCTGGATCACAACGGCTGATGCCCAGGGCCTCTCCTGGGGCCAGAGGAGCCGCCGAGCAGACCGGCACCTGCATCGAGGGTTGATCTGAGCCCTGACTCAACTGCTGCTCAGGCTCAAACGGCTCACCAAGCAACACCTGCAGGGCCGCCTTGGCCGCCGCCGCCACCCACACCGGCAGGGTCATTCCAGGGCTGGAGGGGGCGATGGGACCGGACTAGCTGTTTTCTAGAGTCGCCGATTGGCATCCCCCGCGCCATGCAGGACAAGCTCACCCTGATGATTCCGGGCCCGACCCCGGTGCCGGAAACGGTGCTGAAGGCCATGGGTCGTCACCCCATCGGCCACCGCAGCGGGGAGTTCCAGGCCATCGTGCGGCGCACCACCGAACAGCTCAAGTGGCTGCACCAGACGACAAGCGACGTGCTGGTGATCACCGGCAGCGGAACCGCTGCCATGGAAGCAGGGATCATCAACACCCTCAGCCGCGGCGACAAGGTGCTCTGCGGTGACAACGGCAAGTTCGGCGAACGCTGGGTCAAGGTGGCCCGCGCCTACGGACTGGATGTTGAGGTGATCAAGGCGGAGTGGGGCCAACCCCTCGATCCCGAAGCCTTCCGCTCAGCGTTGGAAGCCGACAGCGCCAAAGCGATCAAGGCCGTGATCCTCACCCACTCGGAAACCTCGACAGGGGTGATCAATGACCTGGAGAGCATTGCCCGTCACGTGAAGGCCCACGGCACGGCCTTGACCCTGGCGGACTGCGTCACCAGCCTTGGTGCCACCAACGTCCCGATGGATGAATGGGGACTGGATGTGGTGGCCTCAGGCGCACAGAAGGGCTACATGCTTCCACCGGGCCTCAGTTTTGTGGCCATGAGTGCACGGGCTTGGGAGGCCTATGAGCGCTCCGATCTACCCAAGTTCTATCTGGATCTGGGCCCTTACAGGAAAACGGCGGCGAAGGACAGCAACCCCTTCACCCCTGCCGTGAACCTCTACTTCGGCCTGGAAGCTGCTCTGGACATGATGCAGAAGGAAGGTCTGGACGCGATCTTTGCCCGCCACGCCCGCCATCGCGCTGCCGCCCAGGCAGGCATGAAGGCGATGGGCTTGCCCCTGTTTGCCGCCGAGGGTTGCGGCAGCCCGGCCATCACCGCAGTGGCCCCCGAAGGCATCGATGCCGAACAGTTGCGTAAAGCCGTGAAGGAAAAGTTCGACATTCTTCTGGCTGGAGGACAAGACCATCTGAAAGGTCAGGTGTTCCGCATCGGCCATCTCGGCTACGTCTGCGACCGGGATGTGCTGACCGCCGTCGCTGCGATTGAATCCACCCTTCAGTCCCTTGGTCTACACAAAGGCAACATGGGAGCAGGGGTGGCTGCAGCCTCCGCCGCTCTCGGCTAAAACACAGGTGGCGAGAGCGATCTCGTCCCTTTGCGGGTGTAATTCAGTGGTAGAATGTCAGCTTCCCAAGCTGAACGTCGCCGGTTCGAGTCCGGTCACCCGCTTGAACAAATTTCAAACGCTCATCAAGAACGAGACTTGACGAGCTGGAGAACCTGAGGCCCAGCGCACCCAGCACGACGCTCTTGTTCCAGGGCCTGCAAGATCAACGAGCCCGCCTCATTGATTCGGCCATCTTCAGCGCAGTGGCGAGCCTTGATGAACAGAGCCTGAGCTGCCGATTCATGGTCCTGACGTTGTTGAGCAGCCGTCTCCGATTGTTTTGTTTTTGTAAGCGTCAGGGTCAACGTTCGAATTCCCTTATCAACAAAAGATTAGCTCTAATTGATATTTAGACCATCCCACACGCGATCTGCCCGATTGTTGATCAACCCCGTCGATCGCTTGAATTCAGATCAGGTACCCGGTTCCTCTGCGTTGCCCCCCAGATCGGCAATCCGGTCCCGCAACTGCGAGCAACGGCGCTGATCGCCTTTGGCTTCAGCGAGGGCGAGCGCGAACTCCAGCTTCTCGAGCTGATGACCACCTTCAAGGAAACCTGACCGGGTCCAGATGGTCATGCCATGCAGGGTGCGAGAGGCACAAGCATTGGAGGCAGGGATGGTGGTCGCCATAGTTGCCTTTCTTTTTATTTTGGCACCGCGCGCCACCCCTACGCGACATCGCGGCCCGCTTCTGTTTCGGCCTCCTGACCCCAGGCAGGGTTCTGGGAGGACTCCTCAGCCATTTCAGGCTCTGGCATCGGAGCTGTGCTCTCCAACAGCTCCCGCGTTTCCCGCAGCAGAGCTTCTACGCCCTCGAGCGTGGAGATCTCTTCGTCTGGGACAGCATTCAGATTCTGCTGCTGATGGCGCAGTTGGAGCTCGAGCGCTTCCTGACGCTGTTCCAGTTTCACCAAGCGCTGCGACAGAGCCGTGATGGTTTGAGCGAGATCTTCCGCTGTGCGGGTGATCCGAAAGGACACGGAGGACGTCATCACCGAAAGCTGATGGTTGCGCTGATGACAACACAGGAGCGCCGCTGTCTCAAGATCAAGCTGACATGACGCGATCGAGACCGATGCCTTCCTTGGCAACGCTGGTGCTGTACCTGCTGGCTGGAACCGCCATCGGACTGCTGGCTCTGTTCAGCGGCATTCCCGCCGCACCTCTGGCGGGAGCCTTGCTGGGTGCTGGCATCGTCAGCATGAGCGGCCAGCTGGAACAAGCCACATGGCCAGCGGGAACGCGCACGGTTCTGGAGATCGGCATCGGCACCGTGATCGGAACTGGCCTGACGCGAGCGTCCTTGGAGCAACTGCAACTTCTCTGGAAACCAGCGGTTCTGATCACCCTGGCGCTGGTGCTGACAGGACTGGTCGTCGGCCTCTGGACCAGCCGCTTGCTCGGCATTGATCCCGTCGTGGCCTTGCTTGGCGCTGCCCCGGGTGGCATCAGTGGCATGAGCCTGGTCGGTGCCGAATTCGGCGTCGGTGCCGCGGTGGCCGCCCTCCATGCCGTGCGGCTGATCACCGTGCTGCTGGTGCTGCCGTTGGTGGTACGGCTGATCGTCCCCTCGACAGCTGGAAGCTGATCGATACCTTGGGACCAATCCACAACTGACGTCATGGGTCCCATCAGGTCATCGCTGGTTCTCTCCGCCGCGGCCCTGATCGGCGCTCTCAGCACCATGACCTCCCCCCTGCAAGCGGCCGAAGCCAACGAAGAGAAGGGGGCCAAGATCTATTGCTTCATGCGGTCCAGCGGCAACGACCACGAGGTGAGCTGGAATGCCGCCTACGCCGTGATCAAGCGGCAGCGCAGCGGCGTGTTCAAAACATCCCCGGAGCATGCCTCGGTGATGATTACGGAAGCCGTCGTCCAGGACCCCGGCAATTTCCCCGACTGTGGCCAGTTCCTTGGTGATCTGTTCGGCGGGAACACTCAACCAGCCACCGCTGCCGCCCTTGCAAACTCCTCATCCGACACCGAAAGCAGCATCGAGAGCAGCGACGACACCACGCGCTACAGCTACTGAGCCCTCAGGGCTTCTGGGGCTGATGCTTCTGGCTGCCGTGTTGGTGGCTGGCTGCCAGAGCAAGCAACCCGCGACGCCTGCCAACACACCGACGCCGCTCGTCTCCAGTTGCCTCAGCGGGTTCCGCATGGATGACCTTGAGCTGATGGTCAAACGATGTGATGAGGCCATCGAGCAGACACCGGATCAGGCCGATCTGCATCGCGACCGCGCCCTTGTCTTGACCCTGCTTGGCCATCAAGCCAAAGCCTGCGACGACGTCGCAACGGCAGTATCGCTGCTGAAGCGGTCGAGCCAGCCGGTCGACCCGATGCTGCAGCACGAACTCCAGGTGCGTCAGAGCAGCTGCAAACAATCCCGCACCATGGCGGGGAGTGATTGACGTTGCAGCGACAAGCGCTGGGGCCCCAGCAACACCTCTATCCGTTCCGCCTTGCTCGCCAACAAGCCATCCACCAGCTGGTCGGCTGCGCCGAGTTGCAGCCAATGGCAGGTCAGGCCATCTCCCATTCCCAGACGATGACAGCGGTCTTCGGCTTGGTCGAGATCGCCTGGCGTCCAAGGGCGTTCCAGCAACACCACATGACGGGCCCGGTGCAGGGTGAAACCAAGGGCACCGGTGCCGAAGGTGGCCAGCAGACAGTCGTTCTGACCCTGCTGAAACCGATCCACACTCTCCTGGCGTTCAGCAGGGCGCTGGCGACCGGTTAACAACTCGCCGCCAAGGGTTTGCTGCAACAGCTGCAATGGGGCCACAAAGCCACTGAACAGCACCACAGCCTCGCCTTGACGGCGCAGTGAGTCCACCAACTGCCGGGCCGCCGGCAATTTGAATTCCGCAGCGATCTGGCGCATGGAGGTGAGCAGAGCCAGGTGCTCGGCATCCCGTCGCACCTCTCCGAGCTGAACCCGACGCCGGTAGTCATCCAGTACCAGCTCGACACGATGGTCGAAACCTGTGAGCTCAGCCTCCGACAGCTCCACGGGGTGAAGACGCCGCTGCTTGGGAGGAAGGTCCACCACCTGCTGCTTGCGGCGATGCAGGATCAACGGTCGAGTCAAGCGCCGCAGCTCCTCCAGCTGACTGGCGCCGGACGCCTGCCAGCGTTTACCGGTTCGACCCTCCCGCCAGTGCCCCTGGCAATACCTCTCTTCAAACTGGCGTTGATCCCGAGCAATCGGATGATCCATGGCCGCCAGCAGGGGATACAGCTGGGACGGGCGACCGTTCTTCATCGGGGTTCCCGTGAGCATCCAGATCGCCCGTAGACGGGGATGACGGGCCAGACGCAGCAAAGCGGCCGTGCGCTGCGCCTGAAGCGACTGGGCGTAGTGCGCTTCATCCACCACCAGGAGCGTCCCAGCTGGTGGCAGGGTGTCGGGAAGCCGAGCCCAACTCACCAACTCAAGCTCAATCCCAAGGGCCTCTGATTCCCGGCGCCAGTGGGGATGCAGGCCGACGGGAGCCACCACCAGCAACCGCAGCTCAGCGCAACGCATCAGGGCACGGGCCGCCAACAGAGCTGTGAGGGTCTTCCCCAGCCCCATCTCATCGGCCAGAACGGCACCGCGACGGGCCAGGAGCCAGCGGACCCCGGAGCGTTGATGGCGCAGAGGCTGACGACCATCCTGCAGGACTTCGTCGAGATCGGCTGCAGCCACAAGGGTCCGGTGCGGTGGCAGCGGTGGCAGCGGCTGCTGGCACCAGTCGAGCCACTGCTGCAATGAGGAGGTGACGGGGAAACGGCGCCCCAGGGCCTGCTGAAGCGCATCGGCTGCGGCCAAGGGAAAATCCCACCCCTGGCCAGCGCCGTTCCAACGCCCTCGGGGCTTGATCCGACGCAACTGGGACTGGGTCACCGCATCAAACGGGCTGACCACCCGGATCAGCCCTGCTGGAGAGAGGTCCAGACAGCAGGTCAATGTGGGTTTTAGTGGCACCAACAGCCCCCCACAAACAATCACTTTAGTGAACTCAGATCAGCGCGCAAGCATTGAGATCAAGATTCACATCACAGGCTAAAAAATTGTCGAAAATGCAGCGCTCGACACATTGACGGACTTTTCGTTCAAGGCAGAATTGCCGCAACCGATGCATTCGGATGCATAGCAGGGACGCGGTTTTTCTCGACGAACTCTGTCCCAAATTACGCGTTCGAAGATGGCGACAGTCTCTTCACACTTTTACCGGACAAAGTTGCATTTACTGCGGCAAACCTTCCGAATCAATTGACCACATTCACCCCCAGGCCAAAGGGGGCTCAAGCGTTACTGAAAACTGTGTGCCGGCCTGCTTGTCCTGTAATGGCCACAAATCGGACGCCGACGTTTTCGACTGGTACCGGCGACAGCGCTTCTATGACCCACGCCGCGCCATGGCGATCAGGGCCTGGATGGATGGCGACCTTCGGCTCGCCGTTCGCCTGCTGCAGTGGGCCCAACCGGATCACCCCATCAACGAGCCGGACGAGATCTCGATTGCAGCTCAGGCTGCCTGAGGCTCACCAAACCCGGCAGACATCCGAGGAGTGGTGACGCTGGCAGATGGAGGCCTGAACACTCGGGTCTTCAGGGGCCAGCACCACAGCACCGGCGAGTAGGGCAGCCGTCAGGATGGGCCGGAGCAGGATGGGCCCGGAGCGGGAACGATGGAGAGACGACGACGTCACGACAGTACATTTGATCTAATACAGGTGTACTGATGCTTGCTGATCTTGTCAAGCGGTCGCAGCGGCTGGCGGCTGACACCAAGCTGCTGGTGCTGGGCGGCGGATACAGCGGACGTTGTCTGGCCGGGCTGGCTCGAGCCCTGGGAACACCGGTGCTCTGCACCCGCCGTTCCCTCGACTCTGCCGAGGCGGATCTGCTCTTCGACAGCAACGGTCAGGACCAGCTCGACCCTGCTGCCCTGGAGGGCGTGACCCATCTGCTGTCCACCATCCCCCCGGATCGCGAAGGCAACGATCCGGTCTTGTTGAAGCTGCTGCCTACGCTCAGAAGCCTGCCGCTGCGCTGGGCGGGCTATCTCTCCACCACAGGGGTTTACGGCGATCGTCAGGGCGGCTGGGTGTCGGAACAGGACGACCCGGCACCAGCGCTGGACCGCAGCATGCGCCGCCTCAACTGCGAACAAACTTGGTTGCGCTCAGGGCTGCCGATCCAAATTCTGCGTCTACCAGGCATTTATGGACCGGGCCGGTCAGTGCTCAACGGCTTGCAGCAAGGGCGGGCCCGCTTGATCGACAAGCCTGGCCAGGTGTTCTGCCGCATCCATGTGGAAGACATCGCAGGGGCCTGCTGGCACCTGATGCATCGCGCCGGACAGGACGCTCCGGCAAGCCCGGGCAATGGAAGCATCGTGAATGTGGTGGATGACCTCCCGGCTCCCACCGCCGAACTGATGCGGTACGCGGCAGACCTGTTGGGTTGTGACCTGCCGCCGCTGGAGCCGTTCGACCAGATCGTGGACAGCATGAGTCCAATGGCGCAGTCGTTCTGGAGCGAGAACCGCCGCGTCAGCAACCACAGGCTCTGCGATGAGCTCGGTTACGCGTTGCTGCATCCGAACTACCGCGTTGGGCTGCAGGATTGCCTGAACCAGGACAAACTCAATCCGTCTGACCTGCGTTCTCCCCCTCAATCAGCCAACGGTTGAAATCGAAACCCTCGCCGTCCTCAGGCAGGGATAGCCCCACATCCTCAAGGAAACGGGAGAGATGCAGTTCGATCCAGCCATTGCTCAGGCCAGCGGCCAATCCCACCAACAGACACCCCAGCAGCAGCAAACGCAGCACAGCGATGGGCCTCCACGATTCCACGAACCCTAGGCATGAGCTGGTGATCGCTCTCGGCGATCCCGCGGGCATCGGCATGGAAGTGGTGCTCAAAGCCCTCGCCTCACCCACGCTCCCCCCAGAGCTCCAACCCCTGCTGGTGGGTTGCCGACGCACGCTGATCAGCACCCACGCGCGACTGCAGCGGCAAACGAGCCACCCCCTTGCCAACCCCGCAGCCCTCAGGATCGACGACCAACCGCTGGAGGCCAGCGTTCAGCCAGGGCAGCCCACCACCAGCGGAGCCGATGCAGGGTTTCGCTGGCTGACCCGCGCCGTCGAACTGCTGCAGGAACGGGGGTCCCGCGCCCTGGTCACCGCGCCCATCGCCAAACACCTCTGGCATGCTGCCGGCCACCGCTATCCCGGGCAGACCGAACGGCTGGCTGAGTTGGCTGGACGCCAGCGCTCCTCAATGCTGTTCACGGCCGTCTCTCCAACCAGCGGCTGGCGCCTGAACACCTTGCTGGCCACCACCCACATCCCCCTCAGCCAGGTCCCTGAAGCGCTGACCCCAGACCTGGTGCAGCACAAACTGAACGTGCTGGATGGGTTCTGTCGTCGCTTCACGAGCACACCCCATCTGCGCATTGCCGGTCTGAATCCCCATGCCGGTGAAGCCGGTCAACTGGGCCACGAAGAAGCCGAATGGATGCTGCCACTGCTGGATCAATGGCGGAAGGACCATCCTCAGGGGCAGCTGGTGGGTCCCGTTCCTCCGGACACCTGCTGGATCAGCGCTGCTCGCGCTTGGCAGTCGCCAAACCAGCCTGGTCCTGACGGGATCCTGGCCTTGTATCACGACCAGGGGCTCATTCCCGTGAAGCTGCTGGCCTTCGACGCAGCGGTGAACACCACTTTGGAACTGCCGTTCCTACGCACCTCCCCCGACCACGGCACCGCCTTCGACATTGCAGGCCAAGGGATCGCCAGCCCTGAGAGCACGACGGCAGCCATTCAGGCCGCCTGGGACCTGAGCTGACTCAGGCCGGCTTGACCCGCATCAGAACCTGACCGAATTCAACGGGCGTGCCGTTGTCGACCAGGATCTCCACCACTTCACCACCAACCTCAGACTCCAGCTCGTTCATCAGCTTCATCGCCTCAAGGATGCAGACGGTCTGGCCAACGTTGATCCGGCTGCCCACCTCAACAAAGGCAGCTTCGCCCGGAGCGGGAGCGCGGTAGAAGGTGCCCACCATGGGAGCCGTGACTTCGAGCAGGTCACTGCGGGTTGCGGTGGATGCAGGCGGTGCAGCTGCAGGCTCGGCGGGCGCAACGGGCGCTGGTGCAGCAGCAACGGGAGCAGGCATGACCGGGGCCATGACGGCTTGGGCCGGCAGGTTGCGACGGATTTCCAGACGGAAATCGTCCCCTTCCAACCGGAACTCCTGGATGTCGCTCTCCCCGAGCGCCTCCAGCAAGCGGTGCAGTTGTTCGTGATCCAGCTGCATGGTCATCCGTTTTCGCGCCCGAGGTAACTGTCGTTGCGGGTGTCCACTTTGATCTTTTCTCCCACAGAAAGGAAGAGCGGAACCATCACTTGTGCACCGGTCTCAAGAATGGCGGGCTTGGTGCCACCGGTGGCGGTGTCGCCTTTGACGCCAGGGTCGGTTTCTTTGATCTCCAGAACCACGGAGTTGGGCAGTTCAACCTCGAGGGGGGTGTCGTTCCAGGACACCACGTTCACCTCCATGCCCTCTTTGAGGTATTTGCGGCTCTCGCCGATCTGGTCGGCGCTGAGGCGGGTCTCCTCGTAGGTGGCCATGTCCATGAAGACATAGTCCTCACCTTCCATGTAGGTGTGCTGAAGCGAGGATTTCTCCAACATCGCCTGGGGAAGCATTTCCCCGGCGCGGAAGGTCTTCTCCACCACGTTGCCGGACTTCACCGCCTTGAGCTTGGTGCGCACGAAGGCAGATCCCTTGCCGGGCTTGACGTGCAAGAACTCGACAACACGCCAGACGGCCCCATCGATCTCAATCGTGGTGCCGGTGCGGAAGTCGTTACTGGAGATCATTCCCACCGAACGGTTCATCGGACTATACGGCTGTGCCAAAGTCCCGTCAGCACTGGGGTTCCCCCTTGGTCCATCAGCGTTTGAACGCCGTCCTTGCTGTTCTGATCAGCATTGCTCTGATCACAATCGCCGCCCCTGCCTGGGCCGCATTGCCCCAGGGCAATGCTGTGAAGGACCCTGCCGCGATTCTTCGCGACGCGCTTCCCTTCGATCAGGACGACATCCGCGAACTACAGCATCGGCTGGAACTCACCAGTGACGATCTGCGGGCCAAACGCTGGACAGCCCTCGGCAAGACGGTGTCACGCACTGAATCGCTGCTCAACACCCGCCGCAACACCATCCTGAACGCGGTGCCTGAAACCAAGCGCGGTACGGCTGAAGCACTGTTTGAGCGAGTGGATCAGGGCCTTGAAGACCTCAAAGAGAAGGTCAAAGCCACCGACAAACCAGGCTTCATCGCCGATCGACGCCGGACGCTGAGCTTCATCGGTGATGTGGAGGCCCTGCTGGTGCCCGACGGCTTTGAACGGGAGATCCCCGCAGAATTCGATGCCCTGCCACGGCTGCAGGGACGAGCCACCCTCAACATCAGCACCACCCAAGGGGAGCTGACCACCGTGGTGGATGGCTACAACGCCCCACTCACCGCAGGCGCCTTCGTCGATCTAGCTCTCAAGGGCTTCTATGACGGACTGCCCTTCATCCGAGCCGAAGACTTCTACGTGCTTCAGAGCGGTGATCCGGAAGGTCCGGAGATCGGCTACGTGGATCCAAAGACCAAGCAGGAGCGCCATGTGCCCCTGGAGATCCGCGTGCCGGGCGAAGACGACACGATCTACAACGAAACCTTTGAAGACGTGGGCCTGTTCATGGCCACACCAACCCTTCCGTTCGCAACCCTGGGCACCCTTGGCTGGGCCCATTCAGACCAGGCGCTCGACGACGGATCCTCGCAGTTCTTCATGTTTCTCTACGAGGCGGAGCTCACCCCGGCTGGTCTGAACCTCGTGGATGGCCGCAATGCAGCCTTCGGGTACGTGGTGGATGGATTCGATGTTGTGGAGGAATTGGGCGTCGATGACCGGATCACCGCCATGAAGGTTGTTGAGGGAGCGGAGCAGCTCAAAAGCCACGCATGAGCCCGACCCTGGCGGAGCTGACTGAAGCGGAGCTGCTCAGGCGGCTGGCTCGCTTCGCTCCGCCCGATCAGCTCAGTGACGACACTGCAGCCCTGGCCGCCGACGTCCGGCCGCTACTGATCAACACCGACGTTCTGGTGGATGGCATCCATTTCAGCGATGCCACCACAACCGCCATGGATGTGGGCTGGCGCGCCGTTGCCGCCAACCTGTCCGACTTGGCCGCCAGTGGTGCCGTCGACATCGATGGAATCACCGTGGCCCTGGTCGCCCCAAGCCACACCCATTGGGACTGGGTGGACGGGGTGTATCAAGGCATCAGTGCCGCCCTGGGGCAGTACGGCGGCGTTCTGCTGGGGGGTGACTGCTCCAAAGGAGAGCAGAGGCTGCTCTCGATCACGGCACTCGGCCGCCTCGGACCCCTGCGTCTGCATCGCAACGCAGCCCGCCCTGGCGATGTGCTGGTCACCAGTGGGCCCCATGGGCTCAGCCGACTGGGCCTCGCCCTCCTGCAGGACGAACCAAGCGTGCGTGAGATCGCTTTGTGCTCAACCCTGCGGGACCAGTCGATCGCACGCCACCAACGCCCGACACCTCGGCTGAAGGACGTCCAGCAACTGCTGGCCTGCAAACCGGAGCATCTGCCCTGGCGTGCGGGGGGAACCGACAGCAGCGACGGACTGCTCTCTGCCGTCGCAGGTCTCTGCAGCAGCAGCGGCTGCGGAGCGGTGCTGCACAACGACCAGCTTCCAACGGCCGAAGGCTGGCCTGAGGGAGCTCGATGGACGGATTGGTGCCTCGCCGGAGGAGAGGACTTTGAGTTGGTGCTGAGCCTTCCCGAAGCCTGGGCCGATGCATGGCAGCGATGCATCCCCGAAAGCCAGCGCATCGGCCAGATCAATGCTGAAGCGGGCGTCATCCGCTGGGCCCACAACCACGAGCCAGTGGCCACAAGCGGATTTGATCACTTCGGTCAGCCCTGAGCGACCCCCTAAGCGACTGTGCCTGACCAAAAAAAATCCCCCCCAGGTCGGGAGGGATCAAAAAAGCGATCAACTGGCGATCACTTCCAGTTCTTGGCCACCACTTCGGCGAGGTCAACAACACGCTGGCTGTAGCCCCACTCGTTGTCGTACCAGGCCAGGATCTTCACAGCCTTGTCACCCATGGCGTAGGTGAGGTCGGCATCAAAGATGGTGGACTCGTTGGTGCCGGCGTAGTCGGTGGACACCAGGGGCAGATCGCTGTACTTGATGATCCCCTTCATGCCGTTCTCGGAAGCCGACTTGATGGCGGCCTTGATGTCGTCGACGCTGGCGGCGCGGGAGGGACCGAAGGTGAGGTCAACAGCGGAGACGTTCGGGGTGGGAACGCGCATGGCGAAGCCGGTGAGCTTGCCCTTCACCTCGGGGTAAACCAGAGCCACGGCCTTGGCTGCACCGGTGGTGGTGGGAACCATGTTCAGAGCTGCAGCACGGGCGCGGCGCAGGTCGCGGTGGCTGTTGTCCAGGATCCGCTGGTCGCCTGTGTAGCTGTGAATGGTGGTCATCAGACCCCAGTCGAGGCCGAAGTTCTGATCCAGAACCTTGACGATCGGTGCCAGGCAGTTGGTGGTGCAGCTGGCGTTGCTGAGGATGTCCCAGTCCTCGTGGCGGTACTGGTCGTCGTTGACGCCCACAACGAAGGTGCCGACGCGATCACCCTTACCAGGGGCGGTGAGGATCACCTTCTTGGCGCCAGCCTGGATGTGCATGCTGGCTTTCTCATCGGTGTTGAACACACCGGTGGACTCGATCACCAGGTCAACGCCCCACTCCTTCCAGGGGCAGTTGAGGGGATTGCGGTCGGCGAAGAATTTGATCTCCTTACCGTTGACGAACATCGAGGTGTCCGTGGTCTTGATGTCCACGGAGGGATCGAGACGCCCAAGGATGGAGTCGTAGGTCAGCAGGTGAGCGCTGGTGGCGGGGTCGGACGTGGAGTTCATCCCCACGATTTCCAGGCCGGTGTCAGCACCCCGGCTGATCCATCCCCGCAGAACATTGCGACCGATCCGGCCGAATCCATTGATCGCAACGCGCAGGGTCATGGCAGAAGCGGCAAAGCCGCGCAAGGGTTTTGGCCGCCGATCATACAGAAATCAGCAGAAATACCTTGTTCCACCCCGCTTCAATCAGCTCGATCCGGCCCTCAGCACGGCAGACAAGCAGCGGCAACTGACTTATCTTTCTTCCGACTGAAGCCCTCCGTTGCCGCGCCTGCTCGACCGTCAGACACCAGTCCACTTCATCGGTGTCGGCGGAATTGGTATGTCGGCTTTGGCAAGGATTCTCGTTGACCGCGGTCACTTCGTCAGCGGCTCAGACCAGCGTGACAATGCGACAACGCAACAGCTGAAGACCCTCGGGGTGAAGGTCTTCCGTCAGCAGGACGCCACCTGCATTGATGCCGTCACGGAAGCAACAGCCGCTGGCTCGCCGGTGGTGGTGATCAGCACAGCCATCCCGGAGAGCAATCCGGAACTGCAACGAGCCCGTCAGCAGGGGCTGGAGATCTGGCATCGCTCCGATCTACTGGCGGCTCTGATCGAGCAGCAACCCTCCATTGCAGTCGCCGGCAGCCACGGCAAGACCACCACCAGCACCTTGATCACCACCTTGCTGCTGGAGGCCGATCAGGACCCAACAGCTGTGATTGGAGGCATCGTCCCCAGCCTCGGCAGCAATGGTCACGCTGGCCAAGGGAAGCTGCTCGTGGCCGAGGCGGATGAATCCGACGGGTCCCTGGTGAAGTTCAGCCCCAGCCTGGGGGTAATCACCAACCTAGAGCTGGATCACACCGATCACTACTCCAGCCTCGACGAGCTGATCTCCACCCTGCAACGCTTCGCAGGGGGTTGCGATCGCGTGCTGGCCAATCACGACTGCCCGATCCTTCAGGAACACTTCCAGCCAACGGCCTGGTGGTCCAACCAGAGCGCCGAATCCGTTGACTTCGCCGCCCTGCCCTTGAGCCTTGAAGGCGATCGCTGCGTCGCCCGTTTCTATGAAGCCGGCCACCCCGTCGGCGACTTCACCCTGCCGATGGCCGGGCTGCACAACCTCAGCAATGCCACAGGCGCCTTGGCCGCCTGCCGCATGGAAGGTCTCCCCTTTGACCAATTGGTGGAGGGCCTCGCTGGCCTGAAGGCACCGGGCCGCCGATTTGATCTTCGGGGCACCTGGAAGGGCCGTCACATCGTTGATGACTACGCCCACCATCCCAGTGAGGTGCAGGCAACCCTGGAGATGGCACGCCTGATGGTGCGCAGTGGCCGCAGTCCGCTCCCCACAGCACCACAACGGCTCCTGGCGGTGTTCCAGCCGCACCGCTTCAGCCGCACCAAGCAGTTCCTCGATGGCTTCGCCAAAGCCCTACAGAACTGTGATCTGCTGCTGCTGGCTCCCGTCTATCCCGCAGGCGAGCAACCGCTGCAGGGCATCAGCAGCAACGTCCTGGCGGATCGGGTGCGCAAGCTGAAACCGAATCTTGAAATCGCCGTCGCAGACAACCTCGATCAACTCACCGAGCTGGTGATTCAGCACAGCCGCGAGAACGATCTTGTACTGGCCATGGGTGCTGGCGACGTGAATGGACTGTGGTCAAGGCTGACGTCATGACCCAGCAGTGTGATGCCCGCCTACCGCAGGCCCGAGTCAAACTGGCGGACTACACCACCTGGCGGGTGGGAGGAGCGGCCGAATGGCTGGCCGAACCCGCCAGCCTTGAGGAAACTCAGGCCTGGATCGAATGGGCCGCTCACCAGGGCATGCCCTGCCGCGTCATCGGCGCTGGGTCGAACCTGCTGATTCACGATGACGGCCTACCGGGGCTCTCGCTCTGTCTGCGCAAACTTCAGGGGCTGCAGCTTGATGCCACCACGGGGACCGTGGAGGTGCTCGCCGGCGAACCGATCCCGTCACTGGCAAGACGCGCTGCCCGCGCTGGATTGCATGGTCTGGAGTGGTCGGTTGGCATCCCGGGAACCGCTGGCGGTGCGGCTGTGATGAATGCAGGAGCCCAGGGAGGCTGCACAGCGGAATGGCTGGAGTCGGTGCGGGTCATGCCCATGGAAGGAGGCAACTGCTTTGAGCTGCAGCGGGATCAACTGGACTTCGCCTACCGGCACAGCCGTCTTCAATACGACAACCTCGTGGTGTTGTCGGCACGGTTCCGCTTGCAGCCCGGTCACGATCCGGATGAACTGAAGCGGGTCACCACGGCAAACCTCAGTCACCGCACCACCACGCAGCCCTACCAACAACCCAGCTGCGGCAGTGTTTTCCGCAATCCCGAACCGCTCAAGGCCGGACGGCTGATCGAAGAGCAAGGACTGAAGGGAACCCGGATCGGCGGCGCCGAAATCTCAACCGTGCATGCCAATTTCATCGTCAACACCGGTGATGCCGAGGCAAAGGACATCGCCAAGTTGATCCAGCTGGTGCAGAACCGCATCGAAGCCGAACACGGAATCCGTCTGCACCCCGAAGTGAAGCGGCTGGGATTCGCTTCGGCGGCTTAACCTTCCGGCTCCCACAGGATCGCCATGGCAGGGTTCGGACTCCCCAATTTCGGCCAGCTCACAGAAGCCTTCAAGAAGGCTCAGGAGATTCAGCAGAACGCTCAGGCCCTGCAGGACGAACTGGACGGGATGGAGATCGAAGGCAAGAGCAGCGATGGCCGCGCCAGCGTTTGGCTGTCGGGCAACCAGCAACCCCTGCGGGTACGACTGGACCCAGCCCTGCTGCAGGAGGGCCAACAGGCCAGCGAAACGGCAACCCTTGAAGCTCTGCAGGCGGCCTATGAGCAATCCACCGCCACGATGAAGGGCCGGATGGAAGAACTCACCGGTGGCCTGAATCTCAACCTCCCCGGGATGGGCGGCTGAGGCTGCTTTGCTCGATCAACGCGGCCTTGTACAGGGCATAGCGTTCCCAGTCCGTGGACACACCGCAGCCGGGCTCACCGCGATGCAGGCAGTCGCGGAAGCGACAGGGCCAGGGATCAAGTTGCTGCCGCAGCTCCGGAAAGAGAATCCCCAGTTCCTGGGGGTCATCCGGCAGATCGGGGCGGTTGAACCCGGGGGTATCAGCCACCCTCGCGCTCGGCCCCAGGGGAAACAGCTCAACGTGGCGGGTGGTGTGGCGCCCGCGCTGCAGTCGACCGGACACCGCAGCCGTACGCAGTTGAAGGTCAGGGCGCAACTGGTTCAGCAGGCTGCTCTTGCCCACCCCAGAAGGCCCACACAGCACCGACAGCTGCGCACCAGCCAAACTCTGCCTTAAAACATCAATGCCCGTTCCGGCTGCACTGGACAGCGCCAGCGGGTCATAGCCCCACCCCTTCAACCGGGTCACCAGCCGATCGAGCGCTGCACCTGAAAGAAGGTCTGTCTTGGTGAGCAGAAGAATCACCTCCAGGCCGGTCCGTTCCGCCGTCAACAGAAAGCGACTGGCCTGATCAGGGTCAAAACTGGGCTGTTCCACTGCCAACACCACAGCCACCAAGGAGACGTTGGCCACCGGTGGGCGTGTGAGAAAACTGTGGCGTGGCTCGACCTCGGCCACCACGGCACGCCCCTGGCCTGGATCAATCGCCTCGACGCGAACCCGATCGCCCACATAAACGGCTTCACCCCGATGGCTGAGCCGGGTGCGACGGGTGCAGAGCAGCCGCCCTGGGCATCCATCAGGTGCGACATCCAGCTCCACCTCCAGGTAGTTGGCCTGGAGCGCCACCACCATCCCGGATGCCACCGAACGGCCGGTGTCAGCCACCGCAGATCACCTCGATGGTGATGGCATCCGGCGTTTGATCAATGCACTCCACACGATGGCCTGCATCCCTCAGACCTGGAAGAACCATGGCCTCAGGCTCACCCCGATCGAGACAGACCTCCAGACAGTCACCGCTGCTCATCTGCTCGAGGGTGAGCTTGCAGCGAATGAAATTCACCGGACAGGGCGTTCCCCGCAGATCCAGGGAACGCCTGCTCATCCCTTCTGACCGAACAAGCGAGCGAACAGACCACTGTTGTGGTGATGGTGTTGCTTGCCGCGGGCGGAATGGTGACCCGCCAACTGCTCGAGGAGCTCCCGCTCCACATCACTGATCCGCTTCGGCAGATCCACGGTGACCGTCACGCGCTGATCGCCCCGTGCCACTGGATTCCCGAGCTTGGGAATGCCCAGGTTCGGCAGGGTGAGCACCGTGCCGGGCTGGGTGCCGGCGGGGATGTCCAGCTCCTTGCTGCCATCCACGGTTTCCACCTCAATGTTGTCGCCAAGAATCGCCTGGAGGTAGCTGACCTTGACCTCCGAGAAGATGTTCAGGCCATCCCGCTGCAAGCGCGGGTGATTGCGAACGGTGAGGAACACGTAAAGGTCACCGGACGGGCCTCCCCGGGGTCCGGCGTTGCCTTCGCCGGTCACACGCAGCCGTGTACCGGTGTCCACCCCAGCAGGGATGTTGATCCGCAGCTTCTTGCGCACCTGTTTGACACCCTGGCCACCACAGGACCCGCAGGGATCAGAAATCACTTGGCCCGTGCCTCCACAGTTGGGGCACTCGGCGACCTGAGTGAAACTGCCGAAGGGGGTCCGGGTGGCACGGCGCACCTGCCCAGCGCCGCCACAGGTGCCGCAGGTGGTGGGTCCACTGCCCGCTTTGGCACCGCTGCCGCCGCAGGTGTCGCAGGTCTCCAGATGCGGGATCTTGATCTCCTGCTCCTGACCAAACACCGCCTGCTCGAAATCAATCGTCAGGTCGTAACGAAGGTCATCCCCCTGCTGAGGGCCCTGACGCCGCGGCCGACCAGCTCCAGCACCCCCGGGTCCACCGAAGCCCTGGAAAAACGTCTCGAACAGATCCGCGAATCCGCCCATGTCCCCCATGTCGGGGGCACCGGCCGCACCACCAAGTCCGGCTTCACCGAACTGGTCATAACGGGCCCTGGTCTGAGGATCACTGAGCACCTCGTAGGCGCGGCCGATTTCCTTGAAACGGTCTTCAGCTCCCGGATCCTTGTTGATGTCGGGGTGGTACTGACGCGCCATGCGCCGATAAGCCCGCTTGAGGCTGTCGGGATCCACATCCCGGCTGACGCCGAGCAGGTCGTAGAAGTCGGCCATCAGGCCTCCTCCGCCGCCGTCTGATCCGGTGCCGCTGCGGCCTCAGCGGGCGCTGACGCTGGATCGGATGGTCCTGGACCCATCGACACCTTCACCATGGCGTGGCGCAGCACACGCCCATCGCGGTGGTAGCCGCGCTGGAGCTCCTCGCAGACCACGTCCTCAGCGAACTCGTTGCTTTCCTCCCGCAGCACGGCCTCATGCAGGTTGGGGTCGAACTCCTGGCCAACCACTTCCATCCGGGCCACCCCCTGCTGCTTCAGCACCTCCACCAGTTGCTTGTACAGACCCTGGTAACTGCGATGCAGCGCCTGGGCTTCCTCACCTTCAGGATTCAGCTGCTGACGGGCCCGCTCGAAGTTGTCGACGACAGGGAGAATCTCCGTGAGGGTCGAGCAGACCAGCTGCTGACGCATGTCCTCCTGGTCGCGGCTCTGGCGCTT
Organism: Synechococcus sp. UW86; assembly: GCF_900474085.1. Taxonomy (NCBI): domain Bacteria; kingdom Bacillati; phylum Cyanobacteriota; class Cyanophyceae; order Synechococcales; family Synechococcaceae; genus Synechococcus; species Synechococcus sp. UW86. The sequence continues at coordinate 266,299 of NZ_UCNU01000009.1, read as the reverse complement.
GCGGAAGTTGTCGAAATCCGCCGCAATGCGCATGTATTGGCTGTTGAGCGTCTCGTGCTCCTGCTTCAACGCGCTCAACTCCTGCTCGAGCTGCTGCATCCGATCGGCCGGATCCACCGCTGCAGAAGCCTGTTCAGACGTTGCCTCGGGCGCATCAGGAGCGGACTCCGGCGTGGCTGGAGCAGTACCGGACTCAACGGTCTGGTCCTGCTCTGGGGTGGAGGCGTCGCCGCTCATGCTGACCGCTCAGGAATTTCTGTCTAGACATGTTGAAGGCCAACGCTTACCTCCCACAAGCTGCGGAAGCCCGCACCTCGGTCGCCATTCATGACTCTGACGCTGCCCACCCCCGATGCCGGCGACACGGCACGGCAGCGTTTCGCCCTTGAATTGCTGTTGCAGCAACCGGTTCCAGGCCCAGAGCAACTGCTGGCAAGCCGCAACCTGCTCAGCAACACCCTTCCGGACGTCAGCCCGGATCAATGGCGGGCATTGCAGGCCATGCCGATCGCAATCGATGCTGACCACCTGGACATTGCGATCCCCAGCCAGTGGCGAGACCAGGAATGGCAACACCTGATCGATCAGCTGCCGGACCAACACGGCACGAGCCGCCTTTACCCCGCCATCGAAGCGGATCTGCAGCGGGCCTTGGCCAAAGAAACGGACCAACCACCAACAGAACAAAATCCGCCAGCCACAGAACAGTCGAGCAACCCTGCTCAGGCAGAGACAGCAAGCACTCTCGATCTGAATGCTGAGTCGTTTCTCCACGGCTTCAGCCCCGATGAGGTGCTGGAGAGCGAGGAAGACAGCGACGCCCAACTGGCCCGGGATGCCATTGATCTTGAGGCCAGCCTCAACGATGCAGAAGCCTCGCCTGTGGTGACGCTGGTGGACCGAATCCTGCTGCAGGCGATGTCAGTGGGGGCCAGTGACATCCACGTGGAGCCACAGCAGAAGGGGTTGCGTCTGCGTTTCCGCCAGGACGGTGTGCTCCAGCAATACGTGGAGCCGCTCCCCAGTCGCCTGGTTCCTGCGGTGACATCCCGCTTCAAGATCCTGGCGGATCTCGACATTGCCGAACGACGCCAGGCCCAGGACGGCCGCATTCGTCGCAAATACCGCGACCGGGTGATCGATTTCCGCGTCAACACCCTGCCCAGTCGCTTCGGGGAGAAGGTCTGTCTGCGCCTGCTGGACAGTGGAGCGACCCAACTGGGGCTGGACAAGCTGATCGACGATCCCGATGCCCTGGCCCTGGTGCGGGAGCTGGGGTCCAAACCCTTTGGAATGATCCTGGTCACCGGACCAACGCGGGCTCCGGCAAGTCGACCACCCTCTATTCACTTCTCGCCGAGCGCAACGATCCGGGCATCAACATCTCCACGGTGGAGGACCCGATCGAATACACCCTTCCGGGCATCACCCAGTGCCAGGTGAACCGAGACAAGGGCTTCGATTTCGCCACGGCTCTGCGGGCCTTCATGCGCCAGGACCCGGACGTTCTGCTGGTGGGAGAAACCCGTGATGATCGTGGTGGTGGGAGGGATCGTCGGATCAATCCTGATGGCGATGTACCTGCCGATGTTCAGCGTGTTTGATCAGATCCAGTGAGCACTCCAGCGATGGCCTGGCCCGCCAACCAACCGCCGCTCCAGCAAGCCTGAAAATTAAAACCGCCGGTCACCCCGTCCACATCCAGCAGTTCACCCGCCAGGTAAAGACCGGGGCAGCGGCGGCTCTCCATCGTGGCCAGGTTGACCTCCCCCAAGGCGACACCGCCGGCGGTGACGAACTCCTCCCCAAAGGGTCCACGTCCCTGGATCGGCACACTCTGCGCACAGAGCAGCTCCACCAATCGACGCTCCGCCTTGATCGGCAGATCCGCCCAACGGCGCTCTGGCTCCACACCAGCCATGGTCAAAAAGGCTTGCCACAACCGCCGCGGCAGATGTTCGAAGGGCTTCGCTGCTGAAAGGGTTCGCCTGGCCTGCTCCTGTCGCCATTGCTGAAACCGCTCGGTCAGCCCCGACCGTCCCAACCCAGCACTCCAATCCAACTTCAGCTCACCCCTGTAGCGGTTCTGATGCAGAGCCCTGGCGGCAAAGGCTGAGAGGCGCAACGTGGCGGGTCCACTCAGACCGCGATGGGTGATCAGCACCCGCCCGGTCTGGCGGAAGCGCTGATCGCCCAGCTTGAGATCAAGGCCCACATCGTCGATGGCAATGCCACTGCAGGCCGCCAGGGCCGGTGCCTGCAGGGCAAGGCTGAACAGCGACGGCACCGGCGGCACCACCTGGTGGCCGAGGGCTGCCGCCAGGTTTCGGCCACTGGGATGCCCACCCGTGGCCAGCATCAAGCAGCCCCCATGCAAAGGCTCGAGGCCGCGGCCCTCGAGCACAAACCCCCCCTCGGGGTGAACACGCACCTGCTGGACCATCACCTTCGTGCGCAGCTGGACACCCGACGCCCTTGCCGCCTTCTGCAGGCACTGAATCACGGCCTCAGAACGGTTCTGCTGTGGAAACATCCGTCCATCAGGTTCCTCCACCAGCGTGAGCCCATGCTCGTCAAACCAGGCGATCGCATCGCCGCAGGCGAAGCGACTGAAGGGCCCCCGCAGGGGTCGACTGCCACGGGGGTAATGGGTCGCCAGTTCACGGGGGTCCCAGCAGGCATGGGTCACATTGCAGCGACCGCCACCGCTGATGCGCACCTTCTGGAGGGGCTCAGGGGTGCCTTCCAGCACCAGCACCCGCCGAACCCCCTGCTCAGCTGCAGTGATCGCCGCCATGTATCCGGCAGGACCACCGCCAACAACAATCAGATCAAACGGGCTGGAAGCGGAGGGCGACACCGTTGTTGCAGAAGCGCTTGCCGGTGGGTCGCGGTCCGTCATTGAACACGTGGCCCTGGTGCCCACCACAACGGCTGCAGTGGTATTCCGTGCGCGGCAGGATCAGTTTGAAATCTACTTTCGTGGCGATGGCTCCATCCAGGGGCTGCCAGAAGCTGGGCCAGCCGGTGCCGCTATCGAATTTGGCCTCCGACGAAAACAAGGCTGCATCACAACCAGCGCAGTGATAGGTGCCGGAACGCTTCTCCCCATTGAGCGGACTGGTGAAGGGACGTTCCGTTCCCTCATTGCGCAACACGTCATAGGCCTGGGGAGACAACCGCTCACGCCACTGGTCGGCATTGAGATCCCACGAGGGATCGCCAGCTTTTGATGCGGCCAGCACAGGCTGAGGTCTCCAGAGACTGCCAAACACCCCTGCCATTGCCGCCAACAGCAACGATCGACGGGACAGAACAGCGGCACTCAAGCTCATCGGTGCTGAAGCGGGAATCTCGGGCGGTTCTAATGGATTGATGACTGCCTCCGGATCCACCGCTGCCTACCGCTTCAGTGTGGCCCCAATGCTGGATTGCACCGACCGCCACTTCCGGGTGCTGATGCGGCAGATCAGCCGCAGGGCCCTGCTCTACAGCGAAATGGTGGTGGCCCAGGCGCTGCACCACAGCAAGCGACGCAACAAGCTGCTGGACTTCGATCCTGTGGAGCATCCGATCGCCCTGCAGGTGGGGGGGGACGACCCAGCCCTGCTGGCCGAAGCGGCACGACTGGCGCAGGGCTGGGGCTACGACGAGATCAACCTCAATGTGGGTTGCCCCAGCCAGAAGGTGCAGGCCGGAAATTTCGGAGCCTGCCTGATGGCGGAACCGGATCTGGTTGCCCGCTGCGTGGAAGCCATGGTGGACGCAGGGGGACTCCCCGTGACCGTGAAGCATCGGATCGGCATTGACGATCTGGACAGCGATGCGCTGCTGACGAACTTCGTGGATCGGGTGGCGCTGGCAGGGGCCAGCCGCTTCGCTGTTCATGCCCGTAAGGCCTGGCTGGAGGGCCTTGATCCCAAGCAGAACCGGACGATTCCTCCGCTGCAGCATGAGCGCGTGGTGGCGCTGAAGCAACGCCGCCCCGACCTGGTGATTGAACTCAACGGGGGGCTGGAATCCCCTGAAGACTGCCTTCAGGCACTGGAAGGATGCGATGGCGCCATGGTGGGCCGAGCGGCCTACAGCCATCCCCTGCGCTGGACCAGCGTCGATGCGCTCATTTTTGGAGAGGAATCACGCCAGATCCTGGCGTCAGACGTTGTGAACGGACTGCTTCCCCATGCGGCCGCTCATCTGGAGCGAGGAGGACGAATCTGGGACCTCTGCCGTCACCTGGTGCAACTGGTGGAAGGCGTCCGGGGTGCACGGCACTGGCGCCGGGAGCTGGGGGAGAAAGCCCAGCGCCCCGGGGCCGATCTGGATGTGCTGCTCAATGCCGGGCAGCAGCTCAAGGACGCAGGGCTCTGATCAACGGCTGAGGTCAGCCCTCAGCTCCGCCGTAACCGGAATAGTCATCGCCACCGCCACTGGACGATCCACGGCGACGACGGCTGCGCCCTTCGTCGTAGGCATTGCCCTCCCCAGCGTTATCGCGGGCGCCATAGCTGCGGTCTTCCCAGCCCCGTGCACCGGAAGGACGATCACCGCCGCCACCGCCGTAGCCGCCACCACCACCGCGATAACCGCCACCGCCACCGCCACCACCGCCGCCGTAGCCACCACCACCGCCGCCGTAGCCACCACCGCCGCCACCGCCATAACCGCCGCCGCCACGACGGGGGGCGCTGCCGCGGGGCTCCGCTTTGTTGATCCGCAGAGGACGGCCCATCAGTTCGGCACCCTGCAGCCCCTCAATCGCTGCCTCTTCGGTGGACTCATCGGCCATCTCAATGAAGGCAAAACCACGCTTGCGGCCTGTATCCCGCTCGAGGGGCAGCGCGCAGTTGGTCACTTCACCGAACTGGGCAAACAGTTCGATCACATCTTCCTGCTCAGCGCGGAAGGGAAGGTTGCCGACAAAAATGCTCACGTTTTGCGTGGACCGGGTACGAAACAGTGGACCGATGAGGCCTTGAACATTGCCATCGGGCCATGACTCCGGAACGAAGTGACATACCTCTGGCTGATTAAGCGTAGACCCGGTTATGGGTGAGAGTCATCCCACCGGCTGAGTTCCGTTGAAACGATGTAACCAGCGCTGAAGCTGTTCATCAACACGCTCAAATCCTGTCCCCCCTTCACTGCGACGGGCGGCCACAACAGCACGGGGAGCCAAGGCGTCATGCAGATCCGCCTCAAAGGCCGGGTGGAGTTCCTTCCAGGCACTCAGATCAAGGTCCCGCAACAGACATCCCTGCTCCAGACAGCGCCGGACGACAGCACCGACCAATTGATAAGCCTCGCGAAATGGAACACCGCGAGACACCAGATAGTCAGCAACATCCGTTGCGTTGGAGAAATCCTGCTCCACCGCTTCATTGAGGCGCCCGACCCTGAAATCAAGGCCTTCCTCAAACAAAATCGCCATCGCCTCAACACAATCACGGGTTGTGCGGAAGGCATCAAACAGCGCCTCCTTGTCTTCCTGAAAATCCTTGTTGTAGGCCAGAGGAAGACCCTTGATCATGGTCAGCAATCCCTGGAGATGTCCGAAGACCCGTCCGGTCTTGCCCCGAACCAACTCAGGCACATCGGGATTCTTCTTCTGAGGCATCAGGCTGCTGCCCGTGGCACAGCGGTCGCTGAGCCGCACGAAGCCGAATTCCTCGGACGCCCAGGCGATCACCTCTTCCGCCAGACGGCTGAGGTGCACCATCACCAAGGAGGCGGCAGCGGAGAACTCAACGCAGAAATCGCGGTCACTGACCGCATCGAGGCTGTTGGCATAAACCTCTGAAAAACCGAGCTCCTTCGCGGTGCGCTGGCGATCAATCGGAACCGGCGTACCCGCCAGGGCGGCAGCGCCAAGCGGGCAGATGTTCACGCGTTTCCGCACATCCTGAAGTCGCTCACGGTCGCGCTCAAGCATCTCGACATAGGCGAGCAGGTGATGGGCGAGACAGAGCGGCTGAGCCCGCTGCAGGTGGGTGTACCCAGGAATCATGGTGCGGCGATGGCGATCCGCCTGGGTCAGCAACGCCCCCTGCAACCGCTGCAGATCATGATCCAAGCCATCCAACCGTCGCCGCAGCCAGAGGCGGAGGTCAGTCCCAACCTGATCGTTGCGGCTGCGTCCGGTGTGCAACTTCTTGCCCACGGGACCAAGCAAGGCAATCAGCCGGCGTTCCACGGCGAAATGAACGTCCTCATCTGCCAGGCCGGGCTGGAAACTGCCGGATGCCGCCTCAGCACGAACGGTCTCCAGACCCTCCACCAGCTGCTCAGCCTCCGCTTCCGTGATCACTCCCACGCTGGCGAGCATCCGGGCATGGGCGATCGACCCATCGAGATCCTCCTGAAGAAGGGTCAGGTCAAAACCGATGGAGGCGTTGAACGCCTCGATGAAGGGATGCAGACCCTGCTCAAAACGATCGCTCCAAGTGCCCGCAGCACCACCGGTCACCCCACCAGCCATCAATTCATCCGTCGATTTCCTCAGCTTGTCAGGCGATTGACCGTCCCTGCACACTCGGCAACGTGACCGCCTCCGGAACTTTCAGCACCACGAGCGAGGCGTCGTCCTCCAGCTGACGATCCGGACCAACAAAACGGTCCAAGCGTTCAAACAGGCTTTCAAGTATTCCCTGCGCCCCCTGACCACTGCGGCAGGCCGTTTCAAGGGCACGAATCAGCCGCGCTTCATCGAAGCGATCGCCCGTGATCCCCGGTGCTTCAGTGACACCGTCTGTGTAATAGAGCAACACGTCTCCCGGTTCGAGGCGAATCTCGCCAAGGGCGAACTCAGCTTCGGGTTGCAGACCGATCAGCAGCCCAGCCGCATCGAGCCGCATGATCACCCGTCGCTCGGCACGCCAAAGCAGGGGCGGGTTGTGGGCCGCATTGGCATAACGCAGCCGCAGCGTGCGCGGATCCAGGTCGGAATAAAACAGCGTCACGAACCGGTGCGACTGCGCCAGGTCTTCCTGCGCCAGCTGGTTGAGATCGTGGAGAATCCGATCCGGTGGCAGACCGCTGAGAACCTCCGCGCGCAGCATCCCGCGCAGCAACGTCATCAGCAAACCAGCGGGCACGCCCTTGCCCATGACATCACCCATCACCAGGGCCCAACGACCGCGCTCACGGCGTCGACCGATGAGTTCCGGTCGGGTGGGAATGAAGTCGTAGTAGTCACCGCCCACCTGAAATGCAGGCCGACAGCGTGCGGCCAGATCAACCCCCTCGATCACGGGGCAACGATCCGGCAACAACTGGGCCTGAATCTCTGCACCGATGCTGAGTTGCCGATCCACCCGCTCATGGCGGCGGGCATCCTGCAGCATCTGGTCGTTTTCAATCGCAACACCAGCAAGATCCGCCACCAACTGAACGTGCCGACGGTGCACCTCTGTCCAGACCATCGAGCCGTTGCGGGCATACACGTAAAGGCGGCCGCGCGTCCGACCACGGGCCGTCAGAGACGTGGCAAACAAAGCAGCTTTGGGAAGGCAGCGTTGCACCAGCCGGTCAAGCGCCAACAGCTGCTGATCGTCGCTGCCGAAGCCCACAGCAGAGCCGGGTTCAAAGGCTGCCAAACGCCGCAACAGATCCTGGGACGGCTCAGCTGGACTCCCCTGCAGCTGATCACGCCAGAGGCGACCATCCGACTGAAACGGAACAAGCAAGGCCCCCTCAACACCCACCAGACGCGAGGCCACGACAGGCACAAGCTCAAGAAAGCGCTGGAGGTTGGTGAAGCTGCGGAGGGCAAACCCCAGGGAGACCAACAGATCCTGATTACGGCGCTGCTCACTGCTGAGGCTGTCAAACAGCTGTCGCAACGAAGCCATGGCCTCGGGCGAGGGGTTCCCGATCCGCTGCGCAGAACTGGGATGTCGTCCGGGCGGCTTGCTGCTCAACCTCGCACCCCCAGGGTCCGCAAGGTAGCAACGCATCAGCGTCCAGCCAGCAGAGCCTCAACGAATTCAAAACTGTTGAAGGGGCGCAAGTCACGAATCCCTTCCCCAGCGCCGATGAAACGAATCGGCAATCCGGCCTCAGACGACACCGCCAGCGCGACACCGCCACGGGCCGTGCCATCGAGTTTGGTGATCACAACGCCGGTGAGACCGGCCGCCTGGGCAAAGGCCATGGCCTGGCGAAGCCCGTTCTGACCCTGACTGGCATCAAGAACCAGCAGGGATTCAACCTTCGCCTCCGGCGCCAAACGGTCGATGATCTTTCTGACTTTTTGGAGTTCCTCCATCAGGTTGTGCTTGGTCTGCAAGCGTCCGGCGGTATCCACCAACAGCAGATCAGAGTTCCGCGAGCGAGCGGCACCAATCGCGTCGAAGACAACGGCAGCGGGGTCGGCATTGCTGCTGGGGTTGGACACCACCGGAACATCACTGCGCTCTCCCCAGACCTCAACCTGCTGGACTGCTGCAGCCCGGAAGGTGTCGGCGGCCGCGATCAGAGCTGAATAGCCGCTACGAACAGCAAGGTTGGCAAGTTTTCCAAGGGTGGTCGTCTTACCAACCCCATTCACCCCCACCATCAACCAGATGTTGAGGCGATCCCGTTCGGGCGCCAGAAGAGGCACACCACTGGCCTGGATCGGGGCATCCAACAGGCCACGCAGCTGTTCCTTGAGGAACCGAATCCCCTCCGCAGGATCGACCACCTCCTCATTCATCCGCTGTCGCAGGGCATCCAGCACCTGATCGGTGGCCTGGACGCCAGCGTCCGCCCTCAGCAGGAGGGTTTCGAGATCATCGAGAACCTCCGGCGTCAGCGGATCGTCACCGAGATTCTCCAGAAGGCTGGTGACAAAGCCCTGACGGGTCTTTTCAAGACCGCGGCGCAGCCGACCCAACCAATCGATTTCCTCGAGGGAAACCTGATCAACGCGACGGCCCTGGGCTGCAAGCACCTCAGCAGACCAGGTGAAATCCTGATCAAAATCACCCAACTGAGGCTCTTCTGAGTCGACAGCTGGCGCAGGGGTGGGAGCCGGCGTGGGTGCAGGGGGAGCCTCGAGAGCCCGTTCATCCAGATCCTGCTGTCGCTGCTGGCGTTGAGCCGCGGCCTGCTCCAGCAGCGACAGTCCGGGGGCTGGCGCCGGAGCCGGCGTCGGTAAGGGTGCTGGAGACGGGGTTGGTAGCGGTGCCGGTCCTGGTGTTGGGGTTGGTGAAGGTGAAGGCGCTGGTTCTGGACTGGGCGCAGGGGTGGACTCGGGGGCCGCTTCGGCAACAGAGGCCGCAGCCTGTTGTTGAGCCTTAAGCCGGGCATAGGCCTCGCGAGCCCAAACCAGAGCCTCATCCTCTTCCTCACTGGCTGCAGGAGCTGGAGTCGGCTCCGGCGCTGCTGAGACGGGAGCATCAGTCCCACCAGCCGTCGGTTCCGGCGTCTGCGCGGGGGTGGGCGTCGGCTCCGGCGTCGGTGACTCCTCAGCCTGTCGTTCGAACCAGTTGAACACCATCAGGCCGATGCTTTCGATTGAGCGTCATGGAAGCGACGCAACACACCATTGATCATCCGGCGACCCTGCTCATCGCTGTAACGGTTGGCCAACTCAACCGCCTCGTTGAACGCCACCGGAGCCGGAGTACGAAGGCTTTCCAGGTCAACGACAGCCAACCGGAGGATGTCCCGATCAATCCGCGGAAGCCGGGTCAGTCTCCAGCCCTCCATCACCTGATCCAACCGTTTGTCGATGCCTTCGCGCTGGGTGAGCACCTTCTGAACCCGCTCCATAGCGCCGCGGCGAATCTGCTCCTGGTCGCCAAGCAACAGCAGACGAGGCAACTCAAGACTGGCGGACAAACCATTCAGCACTTGTTCAGCGGAACTCAAAGAGGTGCGCAGATGGGTGCGGACGGTGTCATGGGTTCCTGATTCGCCCTGCTGTAGCTCGCTGTCCAGCAGGGACTGCTGCGCCTGATCGAGCTCTGCAGCACTGGCATCAAGCGACTCACGCCAGTGCTGGGTGAGGGTGTCGAGAGCCTGGTCCAGGATCGAATCAAGGGCCAGGTCAGCAACTGAGACTGACTTCTGTTCCGGCACCTGACCAAGCACCAGCAAGGCCAGCTCGCGTGTAAGGGATCGTGTGGCCATGACTCAGCTGGAAGGAGATGCAGAAGCCCGTAACTGGGCCATGAGGCTGGAGAAACTCCGATTCACTGGAGCTTCACGATCATCGGGGTTGACGATGCCGGCCGAAATGATCGTTCGGAAAGCTTCTTCAACGCTGATCTCAAGCTCTCGGACGGATCCAGCTGGAACAAGGGTGTACCAACCGGTGGTGGGATTCGGAGCGGTGGGAATGAACACACTCAAAAGAGGCTCCTTCAGATCGGATTGAAGGGAAGGCCCCACCTCCCCAGTGACAAAACCAACGCTGAACAATCCCTCCCGTGGGTACTCAACGAGAACAACACGACGGAAGCGGGAGGAATTGTCGCGGAAAAAGGTCTCAAGCAGCTGCTTCAGCGTCTTGTAGACCGATCCAGCCAGGGGAATCCGGCTCAAGGTGCCTTCACCGAACTCCAACAGCCAGCGACCCACGATGTTTCGGGCCATCAAGCCGATCAGAAGGATGCCCATCAGAGGCACCGTGAGACCGAGAGCCAGATTGATCAGATCCTGAAGCAGTGGATTCAGGGTGATGAACGGATTGAACTGCTTCGGTATCGAGGTCAGGAACGCCAGAACAAAGCGACTGACGATCGTTGACAGCCAAATCGTTGTCGCCAGCGGGATGACCACCAGCAACCCTGCAATCAGGTCGTTTTTCAGATCCTGCCGAAGCCTTGCGGACAGCGGCAGATCAGGTCTGGGATTGGACTGGACCAAGGAGCTACTGCGCCCAGCTTTGAGTGAAGTCTGACCAACCTAACCAGCGATCAGAGCACTGCCGTGAACGCAAGGAGCGCAAACGCAATCGCAAGAACCACAGCCGTGATGGTTCCACCGATGAACCGCTGCTGGGATTCACGGGCCTGGCCGGCCTCAACAGTCTTGAGTTGGGCTTCCATCTGGGCGATCTGATCGTCCACCATCTTTTGAGCCGCCCGCAGCTTGTCGTCCTCGGTGGCATCGGCAGCGAGTTGACCGGCCTGGGCCAGCTGCTCACCAAGGGAGGTGACCTGCGCTGCATCGGCACGGAAGGCTCGGGCATCCTTCAGCGCTTCGCGGCCCAGTTCCAGATTGCGCTGACGGGCCATGTCACCCGCACCCCCATCCAGAGACATGGGCACGGCAATCACCATGCCGAGGGCCAACAGCGCAGAAAGGACGGCGATCAGCAGACGCAAAGGAGTGCGCTGCTGATGGGGATGATCCAGCCGTGATCCGACCAGGCAGATCAACAAACCGGCAAATCCCAGAGGAGCAAGGGCAACAAGCGGTCCGGTGACCTGCGGGCGTGGAGCATCAGCACCCCAGTCGACACCGACAAGAACAGCCAGCATCTGCAGGACGAGGATCACCACGAGGGTCAAACCAAGCCAGCGCAGCAAGGGAGCAACCCGTCCTGTCTCAGTGCCGGTCACATAGAAGATGCTGATAAGCGCCCAACCTTAAGGTCGATGCAAGGGCATGTCACCGATCAACAAACTCGTTTAAGCGAGGCTCTGAAGCGCCGCGCCGCTGAGGAAGGGTTCAATCCCGTTGGCATTGCCAGAATCCCGGGAAGCCCACGGCTGCAGCTGCGCACCAAAGCTCTGCAGCGCTGGTTGGACCATGGCCATCAAGCTGACATGGCCTGGATGGCCGCCCCCCGTCGGAGAGACCCCAGGCTGCTGTTGGACGGAGCCAACAGCCTTCTCGCCGTTGGCCTCAACTATTACGTCGACGCTCAAGCCTCCCCCGGCTCCCTCAAAGTCGCCCGCTACGGCTGGGGGCGGGACTATCACCGGGTTGTGGATCAACGGCTGCGACGAATCGGTCGCTGGCTTACGGAACAACGGCCCGACTGCGGCTGGCGCGCCTGTGTTGACGCCACACCGCTGCTGGACAAGGCCTGGGCTGAGGAAGCCGGCCTGGGCTGGATCGGCAAGCACAGCAACCTGATTCACCCCGAACGGGGCTCCTGGATGGTGATCGGCCATCTGCTGACAACGGAGCCCTTGGACGCCGACCCACCAGCCCGCAGCCTCTGTGGACGCTGCACTGCCTGCATCGATGCCTGCCCCACGCATGCGATCCGCGAACCTTTTGTGGTGGATGCAAGACGGTGCCTGGCCTTTCACACAATCGAAAACCGTGAGGACGACTTACCGAAGAACATTCGCGCCGCCCTTGGACCGTGGGTGGCGGGCTGTGACATCTGCCAGGACGTCTGCCCCTGGAACCATCGAAGCTTGCCCCAAAGCAATGATCCCGAGGTGCAGCCACGCCGATGGCTGCTGAATCTGCATAAGGAGCAGATCCAGAGCTGGGACGACAGCGCCTGGGACCAAAACCTGCGGGGATCGGCGTTGCGACGGATCAAACCCTGGATGTGGCGTCGCAACGCCGCTGCAGCACAACCGGATCCCACACCTACGCTTTAGCGACTCCACTCTCGCTCCAGTGCTGCGTCGAATTGGCTTGCGTCGAACGCTGGCGGCTGCACTGGTCGTTCTGGGGGGTTGGTTCGGCGCCCCGGCAGCCAACGCCCTGATCCCCTACGTCTATCTGCCTACCGAAGCGGAACTCAAGGGCTCATCGATCGGCATCGGTCGGACCGCTGCACAGCTGCTTCAGCTGGGACAAGCCAAGGACGCAGCACGACTGGCGGCTCTGGCGGTGCGGCTCAACCCCAATGACGAACGATTCTGGTCGATCCTTGCGGAAGCTCAACTGCGCAACAATGACCTCAAGGACGCAAGCCGATCTCTGGCCCGGGCCAAGCAGCTGAATCCTGAAAAAGCCGGCTTGTGGTTCGCCGAAGCAGCGATCGCCCTGCGGGCAGAGCGACCGGACCATGCCGTTCCCTTGATTACCCGCGGACTCCAATTGGATCCGAACAACGCTTCGGCCTATTTCGACCTCGGCAACGCCAGGATCATGCAGGGCGAACTCCATCTGGCCCTGAAGTCGTTCGAACAAGCCACGGCCCTGAAGCCGGAGTTCTGGGAAGCCCTGAACAACCAGGCCCTGGTGCTTTTTGAGATGGGCCAGCGGCAGGAAGCCGTGCGGCGTTGGCGCCGGGTGTTGAAGCTGGAGACCAACGCAGAACCGATGCTGGCCCTGGCCGCAGCGCTGCATCAACAAGGTGAGCAGACCGAGGCGATCCAGCTGGCATCCACAGCATTGGCCAAGAACCCCAACTACGTTCTGCCCCTGCATCAAGCCGAACAGCTTTGGGGTGTGCGCATCCGTGAGGCGACGGCAGAATTGCTGAGCGAGCCGCAGCTCACCAACAGCGTGGAACGAGCCCAAGCCAACGCAACGTGGAAGAAAAGCCAGTGATCATCTGTAGGCTGAGCGCCTTCCGGTCGGAGAGCGACAGACCGAATGGCTGAGGAGCGCGTAGAACCGATCGCCCTGCATCAGGAGATGCAGCGCTCCTACCTCGAATACGCGATGAGCGTGATCGTGGGTCGGGCGTTGCCCGATGCCCGCGATGGTCTCAAACCCGTCCAGCGGCGGATTCTGTACGCGATGCAGGAACTGGGGCTCACCCCAGACCGTCCCTATCGGAAATGCGCGAGGGTTGTTGGAGACGTCCTCGGCAAATACCACCCCCACGGTGATCAAGCCGTTTACGACGCCTTGGTGCGGCTTGTTCAGAGCTTCTCCAGCCGTCATCCACTGCTCGACGGCCATGGCAATTTCGGCTCGGTGGATGACGACCCACCGGCGGCCATGCGGTACACCGAAACCCGCCTGGCGCCGATCTCTCACCAGGCGATGCTGGAGGAGATCGGTGAGGACACGGTTGATTTCGCACCGAACTTCGATGGGTCCCAGCAGGAACCCACCGTTCTTCCAGCCCAGCTTCCCTTCCTGCTGCTGAACGGCTGCTCCGGCATCGCCGTTGGCATGGCCACCAGCATTCCCCCGCACAACCTGGGAGAGGTTGTGGATGGCCTGATCGACCTGATCCGCAAACCGGAGCTGAGTGACGAAAAACTGATGGAGCTGATCCCAGGGCCCGACTTCCCCACAGGCGGTGAAGTGCTGATCAGCTCAGGCCTGCGGGACACCTACCTGCATGGACGCGGCAGCATCCCGATGCGCGGCGTGGCCCACACCGAAGAAGTGCAACCGGGCAAAGGGCGCCACAAACGCAATGCCGTGGTCGTCACCGAATTGCCGTACCAGCTCAGCAAGGCCGGCTGGATCGAAAAACTGGCGGAGTCCGTCAACGACGGAAAAATCGGCGGAATTGCAGACATCCGCGATGAAAGCGATCGCGAAGGCATGCGTGTGGTGGTGGAGCTGCGTCGCGATGCAGATCCCGAGAAGGTGCTGAAGGATCTGCAACGGCGAACGGCACTGCAGAGCAACTTCGGAGCCATCCTTCTCGCCCTGGTGGATGGACAACCCCAGCAACTGTCGCTGCGCCAACTGCTGCAGACCTTCCTCGATTTCAGGGAACTGACCCTGATCCGGCGCACCAGCCATGCCCTGCGCAAGACCGAAGATCGGCTTGAGGTGGTGGAAGGACTGATCACAGCCCTGAGCAACCTTCAGGCTGTGATCGCCATGATTCAGGAGGCGAATGACGCCGCCTCAGCCCGCGCCAGCCTGATGGTGCGCCTCGAGCTCAGCGAACGGCAGGCGGATGCGGTGTTGGCCATGCCCCTGAGGCGCCTGACCGGACTCGAACAGGAAAGCCTGCGCCAGGAGCTGGATGAGCTTCGAGCGGAACGTCAACGCCTGAAGTTGCTCCTGGACAACCGGGATCAGCTGCTGGACGCGATGGTGACAGAGCTCAAGGCGTTGAAAAAACACTTCAGCACCCCGCGGCGAACCCGCCTGGTGGAGGGCGGTGATGCCCTGATGGCCGAACGGGCAGCCAGCCAACGGCCGAACACGGAACTGCTGCGTCAGCAGGCCCTGGCTGCACTTCCCGGAGATGGACGGGTGCTGATCCAGGCCGATGGCCAAGTGAAGATCGTCACCCCCCAGGTGCTGGGCCGACTGCACCTCAATGATCCTTGCCCCATTGGTGATGCACCATCTCCGGCACGGGTGATCCTGCCGATCGAGCCACCACCACGACTGTTGGCAGTAAGTGCGGGGGGACGCATCGCCCAGGTGCGCTGGGAATTTGCTGGACAGCAACCCGGCCCGATTGACCGATTCCTGCCCACGGGCCTCGACGGGGACCCCATCGTTTCGCTGCTGTCGCTGCCCAGCCAGAACATCGACGACCTGAGTCTGGGCTTGCTCAGCAGCGATGGACGCTTTAAGCGGCTCCCCCTCAGCGAAGTGGTGGACCTTTCCGGTCGAGCCACCAGCGTTCTCAAGTTAAAAGAGGGAGTCGAGCTCAACAGTGCAGTGATCTGCCGCGATCAGGGAACACTGATGCTGATCAGCGACATCGGTCGCCTGCTGCGACTGCGAGTCACTGAAGATTCACTTCCGTTGATGGGTCGATTGGCACAGGGACCCATGACCATGCGATTGCTCCCCGGGGAACAGATGGTTGGAGCCGTATGCACGGAACAGACACCACTGATGTTGATCACCAAACAGGGGGTAATCGTGCGAATCGACTGCTCAGGCCTGCGCTACAACCAGCGGGGCGATCTCGGCAGCATGGCGGTACAGATTGATGCGGAATCGGATCGCCTGGTGGGCATCAGCACTGGACCCGGTCTTGTTGGTGTGCGCACCAGCAAGGATCGTCACGGGCGCTTGGATCCGGACAACATCAAGATCTCAAAATCCGGAGATAAACCCACGCAGCAGGCGTCTCTTCAAAAGGGAGAGGCCATCGTTGATGTGATTAACGCGATTCAATCGAATTCCTAACCCCCGATCAGGAGCGGCAATTCTGCTCCAGCCACTGGAAATAATCTTCGTCGATTCCGCCGGTCACATAGTGGCCGTCGAAACAAGACATTTCGAGATCCTTGATCTCAGTGTTTTCAACAATGCTTTCCAGCAGATTCTCAACGGTCTGATAAACAACATGATCAGCCCCGAGAACATCTGAGATCTGATCACTGGTTCGACCGTGGGCAAGGAGCTCCGCACGGGTTGGCATGTTGATCCCATAAACATTGGGGTAGCGAACCGGTGGAGCAGCCGACGTGAACGTCACCTTGTTGGCTCCAGCGCTGCGTGCCATCTGAACAATCTCGCGGGATGTTGTTCCACGAACAATCGAATCGTCGACAATCAGAACATTCTTCCCGGCGAATTCAGTTCCGAGAGCATTGAGCTTCTGCCGCACTGATTTCTTCCTTTCAGCTTGACCCGGCATGATGAAAGTGCGGCCGACATAACGGTTTTTGTAAAACCCTTCTCGATACTCAAGACCCAATTGCTTGGCCACCTGCATCGCCGAAGGTCTTGCTGAATCAGGAATCGGCATCACAACATCAATATCACCAGAAGGCAATGTTTCAGCAATGGTCTTAGCCAGACGATCACCCATTCGTAAGCGCGACTCATACACGGAAATGCCGTTCATAACGGAATCCGGCCGCGCCAAATACACGTACTCAAAAGCACAGGGAATCAAGCGGGGAGACTCAGCACACTGACGCTGGTGCAAGTTCGAATCAGCGTCGATGAACACCGCCTCACCGGGATCAACATCGCGAACGATCTCATAGCCACTGTTTTCAATCACCAGCGATTCACTGGCGACAATCCACTCCTCACGACCCTGGTCAGACAACCGCCTGCCGAGAATCAGGGGACGAATTCCGTAGGGATCCCGGAAGGCCAGCATTCCGTGGCCCGCAATCAAAGCGATCGCCGCGTAGGAGCCCTGAACGCGGTGATGGAGTGACGCCACCGCATCAAACAACTGATCCGGTGTCAGATCACGTCCTGTGAGTTGAGATTGAATCTCCGTGGCCAACACATTGACCAGCATCTCCGTATCGCTGGTGGAATTGGTGTGACGACGATCAATCTTGAACAGATCTTGCTCAAGCTGAAGGGTGTTGGTGAGATTGCCGTTGTGAACGAAAGTGATGCCATAGGGGGCATTCACATAAAACGGCTGAACTTCCTCTTCTGACGCAGCAGCACCACGGGTGGCATAACGAACGTGGCCAATCCCGGCATTTCCCAGCAGCTTTCGCATGTCTCTTGTGCGAAAGGCTTCACGCACACGTCCCCTTTGTTTGTGCACATGGAAGGTGTGATTGTCCATCGTGACAATCCCTGCCGAATCCTGACCGCGGTGCTGAAGCAGAAGCAGATTGTCGTAGATCTGTTGGTTGACCGAGTCAACACAGAACATTCCGATAATGCCGCACATGATGAATCCGAAGTCAGAGAGATAAGGAAGAGAAACGACCGTCAGGCAACGCCTGACTCAATCACTCCGAATGCATCCTTCGGGGCAACGCATCACGGAAAACAGCAGCACAGCGTTGCACCTCAAGATCGAGCTGAACAGCCGATTCGGATCGGATCACCAGTCGAGACTCCGCGGTCACGCTGCCCAGCTGGGTGACACAAAGCGCTGGATTGGATCCGATCAACTGCTCCCATGCAGGGAGGGATGCTGCATTCACCGACACAATCACCCGGCTGCCGCCTTCAGCGAACAGAACCCGCTCCAGGCGCGCTGAGCCTGTTAACAAGGTCACGCTGATGCCCAGATCAGAGGCGATGCAGGATTCAGCCAACGCCACGACCAAGCCGCCATCACTGCAATCGTGAGCGGAGGCCAACAAACCTTGAGCAATGGCCTCACGCACCAAATGCCCCACCGCTGCTTCGACGGCAAGATCGGGCTTGGGCGGTCGTCCGGCCAAGGAGCCAAGGGTCTGCTGCTGATAGGCACTGCCGGCCAAACCAAGGCTGGGATCGGCACCATCCTCCGGCGGAACACCGATGAGGAAGATCGCATCGCCGGGCTGTTGCCAGGCCAAGCCAGTCACACGGCTGATGTCATCCACACCACCAACCATGCCGATCACCGGCGTGGGGTGAATCGGTTGCATCGTGCCGTCATCCTGTTTGGTCTCGTTGTAGAGCGAGACATTGCCGCCAGTGACAGGGGTGTTGAGGGCACGGCAGGCATCGGAGATCCCACGGCAGGCCATGGCCAGCTGCCAGAAGCCCTTGGGTGTCTCCGGTGAGGGGAAATTGAGGTTGTCGGTCACCGCTAGAGGCTCCGCCCCCACACAACTCAGGTTGCGTGCCGCTTCGGCAACGGCCGCCTGAGCGCCGCGTTCGGGATCCAGGGCAACCCAACGGTTGGGGCAATCCACCGTGGCGGCAACACCTCGATTGGCTGCAGCCATGGATCCATCGCCTTGCTGAGGTCTGAGACGCACCACAGCGGCATCAGCAGCTCCAGACGAGACCACGGTGTTGGCCAGCACCTGCTGGTCGTACTGACGGTGAACCCACTGCTTGCTTGCAATGGTGGGGTCATCCAGAAGCTGCAGCAGTGCTGCCGCGGCATCGCTCAGCTCCGGAAGCTCCTGCTCGGTCCAGCTCCAGAGCGCCTGAAGGTCTGCCGGGGGCTCCTGCAACAGGGCATGTTTTTCGATTGGGGTGTCGTCGGCAAGAGCCGTGGCCGGCACCTCAGCGGCGACGGCACCGTGATGCAACACCCGCACAATCGGTTCCTGGAGCACCTTGCCCACAACCGCCGCCTGCAAGCCCCAGCGACGGAAGCGCTGCATCAAGGCGTCCTCCCGGCCGGCCTTCACCACGAACAACATCCGTTCCTGGGATTCCGACAACAGGAACTCGTAAGCCGTCATCCCGGTTTCACGAGCCGGAACACGGTCCAGATCCAGTTCCACCCCCAGGCCCCCTTTGGCCGCCATTTCCGAACAGCTGCAGGTGAGACCAGCGGCACCCATGTCCTGCGCTGCCACCACATCACCACTGGCGAAGGCCTCAAGGCAGGCTTCGATCAGCCCTTTCTCCAGAAACGGATCGCCCACTTGAACGGCGGGGCGATCGTCCAAGGAATCGGCACTGAGCTCAGCACTGGCAAAGCTGGCTCCCCCCATGCCGTCCCGACCGGTGGTGCTGCCCACGTACACCACAGGATTGCAGACGCCGATCGCACCGGATTTGACGATCTCCTCGGTCTCCATCAGGCCAAGGGCCATGGCATTCACCAGCGGATTGCCGGAATAGGAGGGATCAAAAGCCACCTCGCCACCCACCGTCGGCACCCCAACACAGTTGCCGTAATGGGCAATGCCGGCCACAACGCCTTCCATCAGGCCAACGTTGGCGGGATCCTCAAGAGGACCGAAGCGCAGAGCGTTCAGCAGCGCGATCGGACGGGCCCCCATCGTGAAGATGTCACGCAGGATGCCGCCCACCCCTGTGGCTGCCCCCTGAAAGGGTTCGACGGCGGAGGGGTGGTTGTGGCTTTCGATCTTGAAGGCCAACCGATGGCCCCCACCGAGATCCACCACACCAGCGTTTTCACCGGGTCCCACAAGAATGCGTGGTCCCTCCGTGGGGAAGCCACTCAGGAGAGGCCGGGAATTGCGATAACAGCAGTGTTCGGACCACATCACGCCGAACATGCCCAGTTCGGCTCGATTCGGCTCGCGGCCGAGACGCCGACAGATCTCATCCCAGTCACTGGGCTTGAGCCCTTCCTGCTTCAGGGCTGCAGCTATGTCGTACGCAGGGGAGGAAACCACGAATCGCGGAGCACCTCCCCCCAGTGTTGCCGACCGCCCGTCAGACCCAGGGATCTTCGTCCTCGCGGCGGCGGCGAGAGGGGGGCTCATCCCAGCTTTCGTCATCCCAGACTTCAGGTCCAAACACCTTTCTTGGTTCGTCCTCGTCGTCGGTTCTGAAGCGCACGCTTTCCGATCGCAGCTCATCGATGGGCGAGTCGTCCAACCAACCCTCCAGGCGATCGCTGGCCCGATCACCCATGGAACGCAACTGGTCCCGCCAGAGTTGTGTGCGTTGGAGTAGATCGTGCCGAACGCTGGCGCGGGCCATGGGCAGATCGTCCAATCCCATCAGGCCGGTTTGGATCTGACCCGGTTGTTGATCAAGGATGCGATCGGGAGCCAAACGCCATCGGGAACTCCCCGGCAAACGCGGGTCGCTGCGGGCAATCAGGTAGTGAAGAATCGCGCCATCGGCAGGTCGAAAATCAAGGTCCACAACGCTGCCGATCCGCTCACCGTCACGATCCAGCAAGGCTGCATCCATCAGCGTGGGCAAGCGCTC
Source organism: Synechococcus sp. UW86 (assembly GCF_900474085.1). Lineage (NCBI taxonomy): Bacteria > Bacillati > Cyanobacteriota > Cyanophyceae > Synechococcales > Synechococcaceae > Synechococcus > Synechococcus sp. UW86. Next base: position 245,953 of record NZ_UCNU01000009.1, on the reverse strand, counting down.
CAGGGTCACCTGATCGGTGACCGCCGGCTCGCCACGCACAAACACCTGTTGATCGCTCAAACCACAACACTGGTTCAAACGCCAGACATCCCGTGACATGCGCAGAGCCGATGGACGGCTGACCCAGCCAAGAAGACGATGCACCGGCGGATGCATCCAGGCCATGACCCCAGGCCCGTGATCCAGACCCAGATCACAACGAACCGTATGACTCAGAAGATCACTGAGGAGCAGCTGATCCGGTAGCGACACATCAGGAACGAATCTGAACAGGCATCACCAGATAGGTGAAGGCTTCGGACGCATCCTCGGAACGGAGCACAGCCGGCGTGGTGGGCGCGTTGCAGTGCAGAACAATCCGATCAGAGCCCATGGCTTTCAGGCCATCCAGCAGGTAGCGAACATTGAAGGCAATCTGCATGGCGTCACCCTCCAAGTTGGAGGGAAGCGATTCAGATCCACTGCCCACATCCTGCGCATCGGCACTGATCTGGACAACACCGTCCTCGGGCTGACTGCTGAATTTCACAACGTTGTTGTGTTGATCAGCAAGCACAGCAATCCGCTCCAAAGCAGCGATCAGAGCGCGACGGTCCATTCCAAAGGTGCGGGTGAAACCATCGGGGATCAGCTGGCCGTAATTGGGATAGGTGCCTTCCAAGGTGCGGCTGGTGACCATTTGGTCGGCCGCAAGAAACACCACCTGGCCGCGATCACAGAACAAACTGACCGGTTCATCGGACCGCCAGGACGCCATCAGCCGCTCCACCTCCCGCAGTGAGCGCGATGGAAGCGTCACGGCGAACCCCTCGTCGTGCACCGCATCGGTCAGGGCCGCATCCTGCAGGGCATCTTCAACATTGAGCACAGCAAGGCGGTGACCATCGGTGGCAGCCGCTTCCAGAGCCCGCTGGTTGAATTTGAGATGCACGCCGGTGAGCAGTTGCTTCGCTTCATCAGCACTGCTGGCAAACAGGGTGCCTTTGAGAGCCTGCACCAACCGTTCAGGTTGCAGCTTGAGCGTCATACCGCTCTCCACCATCGGAAGATCGGGGTAGTCGTCAGCGCTCATGCCGCGCATCTGATAGCTGCCGCTGAGGCTGGTGAGCTGAACCTGCTCACCGGAATCGTCTACGGCGAGGGTGACTGGAGAATCGCTGGACAAGCGAGACACGATTTCTCCCAGCAGCCGGGCCGGCAGTGTGATGGCCCCGCTGGTTTCCACACTGGCGGCGAGGGACGTCTGAATTCCCAGGCTCAGGTCAAAACCGGTCAGGCTGAGGCGGTTGCTGCCGGCATCGGCGGTGAGCAAGACATTGGCCAAAACCGGGTGCGTGGGGCGTGTGGCGACTGCACGGCTCACCAATTGCAGAGCGCTATTCAGTTCGGACTGTGAACAGACCACCTTCATCGTCCTGAAGACCTGAGCGCGCTGAGGTGTCCCACGGTTTCACAGGCTGAGGGGAAGTGCAATGGCCAACGGTTCGGGAGCCTCTGTTCGGCTGTTTGGTTCTTATGGATTTAAAAAATAAAAAACAAAAACAGCCGTCGTAGGGCCTGGGGAAAAGGGGGAAAGTAGCTCAGAAACCAGCGCTCATCACAGTTCTCCATGAGCCAGGGCTGAGGAGAATTTTTCACAGGATGGGGAGTGAGGCTTTGTTTTCCACCTCTTCACAGCGGGTGGAAAACCCGCGCGACAAACGGCTGGATAGTTCTCGCCTGTTTTCCACAGCGTGTTGGGATGGTTTTCGGGCGTCTTCCGCAGCCGCTTTGTCGGTTGGTTTTGTCTTACGGCCATAAAAAAGCCCCCTGACGGGGGCAGAAGTGCGTTGATGCAAGTCGGTGTGTCAGAAGCCCATCACACTGGCGACGGTGCCCAGATCTGGATTGAGGTCGGTGTGGAAGGCGGCGGCGTTGTTGCTGATGGCGCAGTCGGGATCCTTGAGGCCGTTGCCGGTCAGAACGCAGACCACAGTCGCGCCGGCTGGCACTTCATCTTTGCGCTTGAGCAGGCCTGCCACAGAGGCAGCGCTGGCGGGTTCACAGAAGATTCCCTCCTGGCCGCCAAGCAGCTTGTAGGCCGAGAGGATCTCCGCGTCGGTCACATCCAGGAACGCGCCATTGCTGGCTTCGCGAGCTGCCAGCGCTTTGGCTCGGTTGACCGGGTTGCCAATGCGAATGGCGGTGGCGATGGTTTCGGGGTCCGTCACCGTGGTGTTGTTCACCAGTGGGGCGGATCCGCTGGCCTGGAATCCCATCATTCGGGGCAGGCTGCGGCTCCGGCCGGCCTGTTGATATTCCTGGAAACCCATCCAATAGGCGGTGATGTTTCCGGCGTTGCCCATGGGAATGCACAGCCAGTCGGGTGCATCACCGAGGGCATCCACGATTTCGAAGGCCGCCGTTTTCTGGCCCTGCAGCCGGTAGGGATTCACCGAGTTCACGAGGGTGACGGGATACTTCTCTGCCGCTTCGCGAACGATGTCGAGGGCGCGGTCGAAGTTGCCGCGGATTGCCAACACCTCAGCGCCGTACACCAGCGCCTGAGCCAGTTTTCCCTGGGCGACATAGCCATCCGGGATCAAGACGAAGGCCCGCATCCCACCCCGCCTGGCATAGGCCGCAGCCGCAGCACTGGTGTTGCCCGTGCTGGCACAAATCACCGCTTCACAACCGGCTTCCTTGGCTTTGCTGATGGCCATGGTCATGCCCCGGTCCTTGAAGGACCCTGTGGGGTTCAGGCCGTCGTATTTCACGAACACTTTCACGCCCTTGCCGATCTGTTCCGCAACCGATGGCACGGGGATCAGAGGGGTGGCGCCTTCACGCAGGCTGATCACGGGCGTCGCATCGCTGACGGGCAGCCAGCTGCGATAGGCCTCAATCAGTCCAGGCCAGTCCTGCATCACAGGGGTGGCAGTGAAACGCCGACGGAGGTTCTGAAACAGGGACACCGGCTGGGATGGGGGGATTGCCGGAATCTAGGCGGCGTCCGTTCAGGGCTTGGTCAGGGTTGCGCTTCCTTCAATCCGTCCAAGGGGGAGTCGGAGAAAAACTGCACCAGACCGGCGATGGATTCCGCTTTTTCGATCACTCCAAACAGAGCCGGAAGATTCACCGCCATGACGGCATTGGGGTAGCTCTTCAAAAAGCTCACTGCCGTGAGGCCATCTTCGCTTTGCAATCCACTGATCACTCCGGCGCGGATCGCCGGAACACTCACCTCAGGTTCCGGTGTGTAGATCGGATGAATGATGCGTGCGACACGACGCAGGATGGCTTCACCGATCCGTGTGTTGATCAGACGGCTTGTGAGCACCAGGGGAAGCTCGAGGCTCTGGTTGAGCATCTGCGCCACCTCGTTGGGGTCCTGCTCGGAGAGCTCCAGCAGATCCTCCAGCAGACCAGTGGCATCACCGGTTTCGGCGAGGTGTTCGATTTCTTTCACTGGAATGGAGCGGCGGAAGGCACCACTCACTAGGGCGACCTCCGTGGCGGCATGCAGGGGTTGCATGACGCAGCTCAAACTAAGCCCAAGCCCTGCCGCCATCGCCAGCAGAGAGGAACGGGTGAAGGGCTTGGGGAGCATCACGCTGAAGGTGTTGGCCGGAAGTTAGGCCGGAACTCCAGCGGCGACCCGCACCAAGCGGACAACTCCCCGTTCGGCTAGCCCCTGAGCCACCTTGAAGCCCATGCGCCGGGTGTCTGGTTCATTGAGCACCCTTGGCATTCGACGCAGCAGAAGCTCAGGGGTGAATCCCGGCAAGGATTGCAACACCTGGATCAATTCCCGCACCGGCTCCAGTTGCATCAGTGGATCGGAGAGCCCGGGAGGTGTCTGGGCAATGGCGGAGGGTTGCAGTCGTTTGGGGAGGCGTCGACCCAGGCGTTGCATCGTCGACCAACCCAGAGCATCCAGACGATCAACCGTCGCGGTCACCAGTTGATCCCGAAGCAGTCCTGCCTTGGGTGAGAACAGGAAGTCGAGCAGTTGATCGAGCAAGGCCTCCAGATCCAGCTGGGCCTGGCTTGCAGCACTGGAGACCAGATTTTCCAGACGAGTCCAACGGAACGCGTCCCCGTCGAACAGCATCTCTTTAAGGCTCTGACGCAACTGGGGATCGGGATCCTCCATCAGCCGCCTGGCGAAGTAGGGGTAGGCAGCACCGAGGATCTTGAAGTTCGGATCAACACTGAGGGCGATGCCTTCCAGGGTGACCAGTGATCGAATGATCAGGGCGTAGTAAGGCGGCACCCGGAAGGGGAATTTGTACATCACACCGGACATGTCGTCGGTGACCGCTTTGAAATCCATGCGGTTGACGCCGGCTTCCAAGGCCTGGCTGAACACTTTTTCAAAGGCGGGAACAATCGGTTCCAGGTTCACGTCTTCCGCCAGGAACCCCAGGGTGACGAAGTCTTTGGAGAGCTTCCCGAAGTTCCGGTTCACAAGATGAACCACGGCCTGAATCAAGCCGGTGCGTGACTCGCGGCTCACTTCGCTCATCATCCCGAAGTCGAGATAACAGAGGCGACCGTCCTCCAGAGCCAGGAGATTGCCGGGGTGGGGGTCGGCATGGAAGAAGCCATGCTCAAGCAACTGTTGAAGGCTGCAGTTCACGCCCACTTCCACCATGTCGTCCGGGTCCACACCGAGCTCGCGAACCGCATCAAGGTTGGTGAGCTTGACGCCGTCGATCCACTCCATCGTCAGCACCCGGCGACTGGTGGCGTTGCGATAAATCGTCGGAACAGCAATGCGAGGGTTGTGTTGATGCAGCTCAGCGAAGGTCTCAGCGTTCGAGGCCTCGTTGAGGTAATCCATCTCTTCGAACACCCGTCGCCCCAGTTCATCGATCAGGGCGACGAGGTCGCTGCGGATCAATCCGATGTTGCTGTTCAACCAGGCGGCGATGTTGCGCACGATGTACAGATCCAGGGTGATCTGTTCGCGCAGCCCCGGGCGCTGCACCTTCACCGCCACCCTTGCGCCACCCTTGAGGGTTCCCTTGTGCACCTGACCCAAGGAGGCGGCTGAGATCGGTTCCCGGTCCAGCTGCTCGAAAATGTCATCCACTGGTGCGCCCAGGTCTTCCTCGATGCAGGCCATGGCCAGGCCGCTGTCGAAGCCGGGCAGTTGGTCCTGGAGCTGGGCCAGTTCTTCCAGCAGCAGCGGGGGGACGATGTCCGGTCGGGTGGAGAGCGCCTGGCCGGCCTTGATGAAGGCGGGACCAAGATCCACGAGAAGTTCAGCGCATTCGCGAGCTCGAGCCCGGGCCCGTTCCTCATCCTTCAGCAACTGGAAGATCCAGTCGAAGGCGACGCCCAGCAGCAACAGGCCGATGGGTACGAGGGTTTGCCAGAGCCGGCGGATCAGCCGCTGGGGATGGCCGGCATAAATACGTGTGATGGCGGCGGGGTCGTACTCGAGCAACCCAGCGGCTTCGATGAAATCCCCGAGCTCCTGCGCCATCAATTCATCGGGATGTCCGACACCCCTTCTAAACGAACCGAGCTGCCGCTACGGTCGGCATCATCACAGGGCTGGACGTGCTCACCGGTCTGCTGCTGCAGAACATCGCTCTGATTGAGAGTCTTGAACTGGAGTTCAGCTCGGGTTTCACGGTGCTCACCGGTGAGACCGGCGCCGGTAAATCGATCCTTCTTGATGCCCTCGATGCGGTGCTGGGTGGAGCGCAGGGCTCCAGCGGCGTTCGTCTGCTGCGGACAGGTTCGGATCGCGCCAGGATCGAGGCTGCGTTTCAACTCAACCCTGCCCTGGAGCAGTGGTTGATTGCGGCGGAGTTTGATCCCGAAGAAGAGCTTCTGATTAGCCGGGAATGGAAACGGCAGGAGGGTGATCGTTATTCCAGTCGCTGTCGGCTGAATGGCTCCACAGTGAACCGTCATCAGTTGCTTGAGCTGAGGCCGCTGTTGATTGATCTCACAGTTCAGGGACAGACCCAGTTGTTGTCGCGGGCGGGGCAGCAACGGCTCTGGCTTGACCGTCTCGGTGGATCGGCATTGGCTGAGCTCAAAGTTCAGGTGGCTGATGCCTGGACCGAATGGCGCCAGGCCGCAGATGCCCTGACGGCACTTGAGCAGGAGCAGCAGCGCTCCGAACAGGAGCAGGCTGAACAGGAAGAGCAGTTGGAGCAGCTGCAAGCTGCCGATCTCGACGACCCCGACGAGCAGCAGCGGCTGGAACAGGATCAAGACCGCCTCGTCCATGGCGTGAGGCTGCTGGAGGGTTTGGCCTTGTTGTTTGGGCGTCTCCGCGACGGTGTGGATCAGGCGCCTTCCCTGCAGGAACATTTCGCGGCGTGCATCCAGGAGCTGCAGGCCATGGCGCAGCTGGATGGTTCGCTTGAGCCCCTGCGTGATCAGGCGCTGGATCTCGAAGCAGGTGTGGACGGTTTGTTGCGCTCCCTCGATCAATACGGTCTGGCGCTGGAGAGCGATCCAGACCAGCTGGAGCGGATTCAGGACCGTTTGTCGGTTTTAAAACGGCTGCAGCGCCGTTACGGCCTTGATCTGGCCGGTTTGATTCAGCGGCGCGACGAGCTGCTTCATCGTTTGGGATCGGAAGGCTTCGCGGCGGATCTCGCCCGCCTGCAACAGGCCGAAACCGTCCGTCGCCAGACGCGTGATCAGGCCAATGCGGCCCTGCGTCGCGAGCGGTTTAAGGCGACGGAGGCCTTAGAGGCCTCGTTGCTGAAGCTGTTGCCACCCATGGGCCTGGCCAACGTGCGCTTCAAGGTGGATCTCACCCCCTGTGATCCGGCTGAGCATGGGGCGGACGCTGTTCAATTCCTGTTCTCCGCCAATCCCGGTCAACCGATGGCACCGCTAACGGAGGTGGCCTCCGGCGGTGAGATGTCCCGTTTTCTGCTCGCACTCAAGACCACCCTCGCCGCAGTGGATGGATCCAGCACGCTTCTTTTTGATGAGATTGATGCCGGGGTCAGTGGACGCGTCAGTGGAGCGATGGCCGATCTGCTTCAGACCCTGGCTCGTCAGCGTCAGGTGTTCTGCGTCACCCACCAACCGCTCGTGGCGGCAGTGGCCGATCACCATTTCCGGGTTAGCAAGCATGTTGAAGACGGCATCACCCATTCGCGAGTGTCCCGACTGCGGGACACTCAGGAACGCCGCCAGGAGCTGGCAGACCTCGCTGGTGGCGATCAAGCCGATGCCTATGCAGCGAGCCTGCTGGACCAGCGAACAGCTTGAAGGCTTGAGTTCTTCCTAAGCTCTTGAGCTTTCCAACGGGTCCTGATGGCGCCAGCTGCTGCCAAGAGCACCGGTCAGAAGGCCCCCGTGAACCTTTCGGGCGGAAGTCTTGAAGATGTGATCCGCGTGCGTGGCGCTCGCCAGCACAACCTCAAGAACGTCGACGTCACCATTCCCCGCAACAAACTGGTGGTCTTCACCGGAGTGAGTGGCAGCGGCAAGAGTTCACTCGCCTTCGACACGATTTTTGCCGAGGGACAGCGCCGCTACGTCGAAAGTCTTTCGGCCTACGCCCGCCAGTTTCTCGGGCAGGTGGACAAGCCCGATGTTGATGCCATCGAGGGCCTGTCTCCGGCGATTTCGATTGATCAGAAATCCACCAGTCACAACCCCCGCTCCACGGTGGGCACGGTCACGGAGATTCAGGACTATCTCCGTCTGCTGTTCGGCCGCGCCGGCGAGCCCCATTGCCCGCAATGTGAACGCTCGATCCGGCCCCAGAGCATCGACGAAATGGTCGATCAGATCCTTCTGCTGCCGGAAGGAACCCGCTATCAGCTGCTGGCGCCGGTGGTGCGCGGCAAGAAGGGCACCCACACCAAATTGATCAGCGGTTTGGCGGCCGAAGGTTTCGCCCGGGTGCGCATCGACGGTGAGGTGCGTGAGCTGGCCGACAACATCGAGCTCGACAAGAACCACAGCCACAACATCGAAGTGGTGGTCGATCGTCTTGTGGCCCGCGAGGGGATCCAGGAACGGCTGACCGATTCGCTGCGCACGGCCCTCAAACGCGGCGATGGTCTGGCGTTGGTGGAGGTAGTGCCCAAGAAAGGAGAGGAGCTTCCCGACGGCATTGAGCGGGAGCGTCTCTACTCCGAAAACTTCGCCTGCCCCGTTCACGGCGCTGTGATGGAGGAGCTGTCACCGCGACTGTTTTCGTTCAACAGCCCTTACGGCGCCTGTGAGGACTGCCATGGCATCGGCCATCTGCGCAAGTTCACCTGTGACCGGGTCATTCCGGATCCCAGTCAGCCGGTGTATGCGGCTGTGGCGCCTTGGGCAGAGAAGGACAACAGCTACTACTTCTCCTTGCTGTTCTCGGTGGGGGAAGCCTTTGGCTTCGAGATCAAGACCCCCTGGGATCAACTCAGCGATGAGCAGCGGGATGTGCTGCTCAATGGAAGCCGCGAACCGATTCTGATCCAGGCCGACAGCCGTTACCGCAAGGGCAAAGGCGGATACACCCGACCTTTCGAAGGAATTCTTCCGATCCTTGAGCGTCAGCTCCGTGATGCCAGCGGCGAGTCGCAGCGCCAGAAGCTGGAGAAATATCTGGAGTTGGTTCCCTGTGCCAGCTGTGCCGGTCAGCGACTTCGTCCCGAGGCCCTGGCGGTGAAGGTGGGGCCGTACCGGATTCCAGAACTCACGGCCGTCAGCGTTGGTCAGACCCTGGAACGGATCGAAAAACTGATGGGTGTGGGCGCCCATGAGGGCTCAGAGCCCTTGCTGAATGCCCGTCAGATCCAGATCGGTGATCTGGTGCTCAGGGAAATCCGCCTGCGTTTGAAATTCCTGCTTGATGTTGGTCTCGACTATCTGAGCCTGGATCGACCGGCGATGACGCTCTCCGGCGGTGAAGCTCAGCGCATCCGCCTGGCGACCCAGATCGGTGCTGGTCTCACCGGGGTGCTGTACGTGCTGGATGAGCCGAGCATCGGCCTGCATCAGCGGGACAACGACCGTCTCCTAAACACCCTGGTTCGGCTCAGGGATCTTGGAAACACCCTGGTGGTGGTGGAACACGATGAAGACACTATTCGTGCTGCCGATCACGTGGTGGACATCGGCCCTGGTGCCGGCGTCCATGGGGGCCACATCGTGGCGGAGGGAAGTTTCGATGATCTGGTGGCGAGCAGTGAATCGCTCACCGGCGCTTACCTGAGTGGCCGTCGCTCGATTCCAACGCCGGCTGAACGTCGCCAGAGCGGTTCCCGCTCGCTCAAGTTGATCGATTGCAACCGCAACAACCTCAAGAACGTTTCGGTTGAGTTTCCCTTGGGTCGGTTGGTGTCCGTCACCGGGGTGAGTGGCAGCGGCAAGAGCACCCTGGTGAATGAGCTCCTGCACCCGGCTCTTGAGAACGGACTGGGTCTCAAAGTGCCCTTTCCGCAGGGTCTGGGTGAGCTGCGTGGGTTGAAGTCGATCGACAAGGTGATCGTGATCGACCAGAGCCCGATTGGACGCACGCCCCGCTCCAATCCAGCCACCTACACCGGTGCCTTTGATCCGATCCGTCAGGTGTTCGCCGCCACGGTGGAGGCCAAGGCTCGCGGTTACCAGGTGGGTCAGTTCAGCTTCAACGTGAAGGGTGGCCGCTGTGAGGCTTGCCGTGGTCAGGGCGTGAACGTGATTGAGATGAACTTCCTGCCGGATGTGTATGTCCAGTGCGACGTCTGCAAGGGCGCCCGGTTCAACCGCGAAACCCTGCAGGTGAAATACAAGGGCCACACAATCGCCGATGTGCTGCAAATGACGGTGGAGCAGGCCGCTGAGGTATTTGATGCGATTCCTCAGGCGGCCGATCGCTTGCGCACCTTGGTGGATGTGGGCCTTGGCTACGTCAAGCTCGGCCAGCCGGCGCCAACCCTCTCGGGGGGTGAGGCCCAGCGGGTGAAGCTGGCGACGGAGCTGTCACGGCGGGCCACTGGCAAGACTCTTTATCTGATTGATGAGCCCACCACCGGCCTCAGCTTCTACGACGTGCACAAGCTGATGGATGTGATGCAGCGGTTGGTGGACAAGGGAAACTCGATCATCTGCATCGAGCACAATCTTGACGTGATCCGTTGCAGCGACTGGATTATTGATCTTGGCCCTGAGGGCGGTGACAAGGGTGGCGAGATCCTGGTCACCGGCACTCCAGAAGAGGTCGCCCAGCACCCCACCAGTCACACCGGCCGCTACCTGGCTCGCGTTTTGGAGCAGCATCCACCAGAACTCCCCGTTTCCCTGGCGGCTTGATGGCCCGACTTCGCACCCACCTGGCGGCTCTGGCGTTTGGCATGTCACTGGCCCTTGGTGGAGGCCCAGCTTCAGCTTTGGAGCGGTTCGTGTTGCGCCTGCCGTTTCTGGAGACGGAGATCACGATCAACTTCGCTGACGGTGAGTCGGCTGAACAATTGATTCAGGCCAGTCCGGATCTGCAGGATCTGGAACTGGCCAGTGGTGGCAAGTTGTTGCCGCTGCTGCGCCAGGTGTTCCTGACGCCGCTGCCCCTGGAGACCAAGGCATTGCTGGCTGAATCGACCGGTCAGCCGCTGCTGGAGCAGGCCCTCCATGCGGCGACGCAGGTTGTGTCTCTTGAGGGGGTTGAGCTGGACGACAGCGGGCGGATGCTGACCGAAGCCTTGATTCGCGCTGAACGCCGTGGGCAACCCAACATTCTTGGCTTTTTGAGGGAGTTGCCCGGAGAGCAGGCGTCGATCGATTTATCCCGCCTCGCTGAGGTGGCCAACCGGCTTAAAACCAATCTTGAGGAGGGGGTTGCTCTGGCCCGTTCCCTTGAAGCTGTATCTGTGACGGCTGCTCTGCGGAAGCCTCTGCGTTCCGGTGGGTCCCGTGAGGTTGTTCAGGTGTCCGTGCCCCATCGGCCCAGACCCTTGCGGGTTCTGACGCTTCAGCCTGCAGCGCCAGCCAACGGACGTTTGGTCGTGATCTCCCACGGGCTCTGGGACGATCCGGAATCCTTTGAAGGTTGGGGTGAGGTGCTGGCTGCCCATGGCTACACCGTGCTGCTGCCCGACCACCCCGGCAGTGATTTCAATCAGCAGAAGGCGATGCTCGCTGGTGATGTGCCGCCGCCGGGGCCTGAAGAGTTGCGGCTTCGGCCCCTGGATGTGTCCGCTTTGTTGGATGCCACCAGTTCAGGGCGTCTTCTGCCTGGGGCCAGGTTGAACACCGAGGCCGTTGCGGTGGTGGGTCACTCCTGGGGAGCCACCACGACGCTTCAGTTGGCCGGTGGTGTTCCTGTTGATTCCAGGCTCAAAGCCCGTTGCAGTGACCTCAAGGATCCGGAGCGCAACATCAGCTGGGTGCTCCAATGTGAACCAAGCCGCTGTTGCTGACCCAAGGGTCAAGGCTGTTGTGGCCGTCAGCCCGCCCTTGCGTCTGGTGTTCGACGGCAGTCGCCTGGAGAGGCTTCCAGCCAAGTTGCTGCTGATCAGCGGTACCCGCGATTGGGTGGTGCCTTCGGGTCCCGAAGCGATCGCTCCGATGCGTGAAAGCAAGGCTGCTCGTTTGGGGCATCGCTTGGTGTTGGTGCAGGGTGCAGACCACTTCAGCCTTCGTAGTTTTCGGGGTGAGCCATTCCTGGCACAGCTTGGGCCGGTCATCCTTGGCTGGATCAACGAGCAGCTTGAGGTGGATGGCTCCACCTTCTCTGCGGGTGGTTGGGGTGACGAGCAGGGCAGCCTTGTTGATGTCAGCGCCCGCCTCTGACGTTGCTGGCTTGTTACAACAAGCCGAGCCTTTGACTGTTGTCCATACGGCTCAGATCCATTGCACGACAGCACAACTCAGCTTTCTTACTCGGTTTGATTCGCAGGTCTTCTAAGGTTTTTTTCATTTTTTACTCCTTCTTCCGCCTCTAAAGAAAAACCAACGGCACCGAATCTGCGTCCCGTTGTTGTTTGTGAGTGGAGCGAATGGGGATCCGGTTGTTGCATCTGCACCTTCACGGTCTGTTTCGTTCCCATGAGCTCGAACTGGGGCGGGATGCTGATACCGGTGGTCAGACGTTGTACGTGCTGGAGCTCGTGCGCAGCCTGGCCCAGCGGGCTGAGGTTGAGCAGGTTGATGTGGTCACCCGCCTGATTCAGGACCGTCGGGTCGATCTCGATTACAGCCAACGCGTTGAAGCCATTGCTCCAGGGGCCCGCATCCTGCGCTTTCCCTTCGGTCCCAAGCGGTATCTGCGCAAGGAGTTGCTTTGGCCCCATCTCGAGGAGCTGGCTGATCAGCTGGTGGAACACCTGAGCCAGCCTGGCCAGAGGGTGGATTGGATTCATGCCCATTACGCCGATGCCGGTCTGGTGGGTGCTCTCGTTAGTCAGCGGTTAGGGATTCCGCTTGTTTTTACGGGTCATTCCCTCGGCCGGGAGAAACAGCGTCGTCTCCTGGCTGGTGGCTTGGATCGCTCTCAACTTGAGCAGACCTATGCCATCAGCCGGCGCATTGACGCCGAAGAGCGTGCTCTGGCCCAGGCGGATCTGGTGATCACCAGCACCCGTCAGGAGGCGGATCAGCAGTACTGCCGCTACGGTCACTTTCAGGCGGATCAGGCGGCGGTGGTGCCCCCTGGCGTTGATGCTTCCCGGTTCCATCCCCACGGTTCATCGCAGGAATGCTCCGCGTTGCAAAGCCTGTTGCAGCCTTTCCTCAGGGACCCGGATCGTCCGCCCCTGCTGGCGATTTCCCGAGCGGTGCGGCGCAAGAACATTCCCGCTCTGGTGGAAGCCTTTGGTCAGTCGCCGGTGCTGCGGCAGCGTCACAACCTGGTGCTTGTGCTGGGCTGCCGGGATGACCCGCGTCAGCTCGAGAAGCAGCAGCGCGATGTGCTTCAGCAGGTGTTCGATCTGGTGGATCGCTTTGATCTCTATGGCCAGGTGGCCTATCCCAAACAACACAGCCGTGCCCAGATTCCTGCCCTCTACCGCTGGGCGGCGCGCCGTGGGGGGCTGTTTGTTAACCCGGCGTTGACCGAACCCTTCGGGCTCACCCTTCTGGAGGCCGCGGCCTGTGGTTTGCCGATGGTGGCCACCGACGATGGCGGTCCACGGGATATCCAACACCGTTGCGATAACGGTCTTCTGGCAGACGTCACCGATCCCGGGGCACTTCAGGAGGCCCTGGAATTGGCCGGCAGTGATCGCTCCCGTTGGCGCTGTTGGAGTGACAACGGGGTTGAGGCCATCAGCCGGTATTTCAGCTGGGATGCCCATGTGTGTCAGTACCTCGCCCTGATGCAGCAGAAAATCCGCGTGTCACCAGTGCGTGGGATGTCGGTGGTGCGGCGGTCCAGCCCCGTCTCCAGGCTGTTGGCGCTGGATCTCGACAGCTGTTTGGAGCTGCCGGAGGAACGCTCCCTGGCGCATCTGCGCGATCGGCTTCATGCCGAACCCTTCGCCGCGTCGACAGGCTTGGTGATTCTCACGGGGCGGTCGCTGGATCAGGCGCGTCAGCGCTACCAGGAGTTGCATCTTCCCGAACCCAAGGCCTGGATCTGCCGGGCTGGAACCGAGATTCACCACAGCTCGGATCGCGTGGAAGATCCCGTGTGGGCGAAGCGCATCAGCCAAGCCTGGGATCGTGAGGCTGTGCTCGCAGCGATGGGTCAACTCGAGGAACACCTTCAGCTTCAGGACCCGGATCATCAGAGTCCCTTCAAGGTCAGCTACCTGTTGCGTGCATCCAACCGCGGTCTGATTGGTTTGGCCCGTCAGTGCCTGCGCCGCCATGGTCTGCAGGCGGAGCCTCAGCTCCGCTGCCATTGGTTTTTGGATGTTCTTCCCCAGCGCGCCTCCCGCAGTGAGGCCATCCGTTTTCTGGCCCAGTCTTGGCAGCTCCCTTTGCAGCAGGTTCTGGTGGTGGCCAGTCAGCAGGGGGATGGAGAGTTGCTGGATGGTTTGCCCGCCACCGTGGTTCCTGCGGATCACGATCCCTGCCTGTTGGGCCAACGGACCCAGCAGCGGGTGTACGTCTCGAAACGCCCCAGTGTTGGAGCCGTGCTGGATGGCTTAACCCACTACCGGTTTTCAGGCAGCCGTTGATCCTGGAATCACGGTCACACTGGCGGCTGCCCTGTCGGCCTTTGCTTGTGCTTCCTTCCGATCTCCTCCCCTTGCCAGGGCCACACCCATGCGACGACCGGGGCGGGCTGTGGGCTTGCCGAACAGCAGCACTTGGGTGTCCGCTTCCGTGAGTGCTTGTTCGACTCCTTTAAAAGCCACGGATTCCATGTTCGTTTGGGCCAGGATCACGCGGCTGGCGGCCGCATCAGCTGCCGTGATGGTGGGGATCGGTAGACCGAGAACAGCACGCAGATGCAGCTCGAACTCGCTCAGGTTCTGGCTGATCAGGGTCACCAGGCCAGTGTCGTGCGGCCGGGGCGATAGTTCAGAAAAAATCACCTCATCGCTACAGAGGAAAAACTCCACCCCGAAGAGACCGGCACCGCCCAAGTTGTCGGTGACGGTTTTGGCCATGGCCTGGGCCTGACGCAGTTGTTGGTCGGTGAGTTGAGCGGGCTGCCAGCTGCATTGATAGTCCCCTCCTTCCTGTTCGTGGCCGATCGGTGCACAGAACAGGGTTTCGCCATTGCGCTGGCGGATGGTGAGCAGGGTGATCTCCAGATCGAAATGGAGAAATTCCTCCACGATCACCTGGGTTGAGGTGCCCCGTGCGCCGGCCATGGCGGCCTCCCAGGCCTTGGGCAGATCGTCTGCACAGGTCACCACGCTCTGGCCTTTGCCGGAGGAACTCATCACCGGTTTCACCACGACGGGCCAGCCCAGTGGTTCCGCCACGGCTGTGAGTTCTTCAGCACTGGAGGCATAGGCGAAGCGGGCGGTGCGGAGACCGAGTTCGCCGGCCGCCAGGTCGCGGATGCGGTCTCGGTTCATCGTGACGGCCGTCGCGCGGGCCGTGGGAATCACGGTGATGCCCTCTTGTTCAAGTTCCGCCAGGGCATGCACGGCGAGTGCTTCGATCTCCGGGATCACCACGTCGGGTTGGTGGCGCCTGACCACCTCCAGCAAGGCATCGGCATCCGTCATCGGCAGCACTTCGGCCACGTCCGCTACCTGCATGGCCGGGGCAGCGGCATAGCGATCGCAGGCGATCACTCGGCAGCCAAGTCGTTGGGCAGCAATGGCCACTTCCTTGCCCAGCTCCCCGCTGCCCAGCAGCATCACGGTGCGTGGAAACGACGGCATGGTGATCCTTGTATGGCCTGCCTGCATCATCAATCAACGCAAGTCCTGAGACTTTCCGCAGCCTGGGGTGCAGCGCCCGATCTCCCGCTAGGTGAAGGATGCGTTGTTGATTGAGTCCAGTGCTTCGGGCGAAGTTGTTGGCGGTTCTTGCTGGAGCCTGTCTCCAGCTCGAGTCTGTTCAGGCCAGGCCTGCGGATCCGATTCCACCGGTTGCCCCCTGGCTCAGTGATGCGGAGGCACTGGCCTTGCTGCCCGCTGCTGTTCGTTCCCGTGCCAAGAAGCAGCTGGTGCTGCATCGTTCCAGCCGTCAACTGATCCTTCTCGAGCAGGGGCAGCTTCGTTTGCGTGTGCCTGCTGCTGTCGGCACTCAAGGCTGGGAAACGCCTCAATGGCGTCAGCGCTCGGTGGAAGCGAGCCGCTGAGGGCTCAGTTCGAATCGGTGCTGCTCTGACGGCGCACTTCGCCGATCAGCCACACGCCCATGAATCCAAGCGACGACACACCGAAATAGATCAGCACCCACCGCAGAACTCGATCAGGATCTGCAGCGGCGCTGGCGAGCAGCTCAGCGGTTTTGGCAAGCAGGTTGTCCATCAGTTCTGAAGATCGGGGATCAGCGTGAGTTGGCGAACCGGTGATGCTTCGCTGACGAAACCCCAGGCTTCAAACACGGTGGGATCGGGATGCGTGATGCGCTGCTCCGTTCCATGGCGCTCCATTTGGAACCCTTCGCTTGACATGCGCCGCATCAAACTGGCCGACTCCTCAAAGCGGGCAGCCATCGCCTCGAGGCTTGAGCAGTCAGCGGTGAGACCGGATTCACGCCAGGTGAAATAGGTCATCCTGCCTTGCCGCCTTAAAACATGACTTTAAGGGATGTGAGCGGTGCAAAGCGTTCGTTTTGGATCTCAAAAATCCTGTGAGTACCGACTGTGTCGTTCAGGCCTCCCTTCAAAGAGACCCCGTGTTGTGGTCACTCAAAAAGCTTGAAAATGTCGGTCATTCTTTTCTGTATCAGGGCCATTTTTAAGCAGGTATTGACTTTCTGCGTTACGCAACCAAGTTCAATTTCGTTGTCGATCTGAAGCAACTGCATCCTTCAGCTCACTTCAATGATGGTCCTCGGGATTGGATCAAACGATCGGCGCTTAGGGACGCAGCACCAGTCCGAGGAGGACAAGCCCTGCTGTGACCAGCCAGAACGCAGGCACCACGCTTCGTTCATCGGTGCCGCCCAGCTCAAAGTGGTGATGCAGCGGCGCCATGCGGAACACGCGTCGCCCCTGACCATCAGGGCCTTTTGTGGCCTTGAACACCCAAACCTGGATGATCACGGAGAGGGATTCCGCGACGAAGACGCCTCCCATCACCAGCAGGGGCCAGAGGCTGTTGGACAACAGAGCCACACCGCTGAGGGCGGCTCCCATCGCCAGGGATCCCGTGTCGCCCATGAAGGCCCGAGCCGGGTTTCGGTTGTGCACCAGAAACCCAAGCCATGCCCCGGCCATGGTCATGCAGAAGCCAGCCAAGGCGGGATCTCCGTTGTCTCCCCGGAGCATCAGTTGAAGTGCCAGACCGGTAAACACCAGTGCTCCGCAGCCGCTGGCCAAGCCATCCAGGCCATCGGTGAGGTTGGTGGCGTTGCTCTCCGCCAGAACGACAAACAGCCCCAGCGGCCAGATCAGAAGCCCTAAGGGCAGTTCAAGGCCAAAGGGCAGGGCAATGCTGCTGCTGATCCAGCCCTGCCAGGCAGCGATGGCCAGAAAGGCTGCGGCTGCCATGGCTTGCAGCAGCAATTTTCCTCGCGCCGTCAGGCCAGCATTGGTGTGTTTGGTAAGGCTGCTCCAGTCATCGATGCCGCCGATCAGCATGAACGTCAGGGTCAGGGCTGCCAAGCAGAGCAGTTGTTGTGACGCCACGGCGTCCCGTGTGATCAGGCTCCCGAGAATGACCCCGACGGGAACCACCAGAAGGCCCCCCATTGTTGGCGTTCCCGCCTTGCTGTGATGGGCTTTCGGGCCTTCCTCACGGATGAACTGCCCCATCTTCAAGCGCCGCAGAAGGGGAATGCCCAAGGCTGCAGTCGCTGTTGCGCAGACCGCTGAAATCAAGAGCGGCAGGCTCAGTTGCGCATTGGTGATCCACTTGTCGGCTGCAAAGCTGGTCATCAAGACCACCAGCATCAGCAAGCTGGCACTCAATGAGCCGTTCTCCCACCAAGGACGGTGGTTCAAATCCGTGGATTGCAAAGCTGCACTGGACTGATCGCTGGGACCCTACGTGAGTCGCTCAGTGGCGACCAGCTCAGTGCTTGGGGGACGTCAGTCCTCCCACTGCTCCTCGTTTTGCTCGTCATCCTTGTTGTAATCCTCTTTCTCACCCATGAGCGCGGAGAGTTCCTCCTCTTCGACGGTGCTCACTTCAGGTGAACCGGATTCTTCGTCGGCAACGAGACGGCCGCTGGTTTCCAGCCAAGACAGAAGGTCAGGCTCCTCACGCAGGGGCAGCACGGGTGCAGGGTCGCGGCGCCCGTAGCGGGTGAGGGACGGGTTGACGCTGTCCAGGGCGTTTAAATCAACCAGAGCACTCATGCAGGGAGGGACGCGGGCCAATCAACCAATATAGACCATGTGCTGTCTTTGACCCTCCACTGAACAAATCTGCGCTGCTCGTTCTTCTGTGGGGTCTGGCCCTGATCATCAGTTCTGGTCTGCATTGGTGGGGTTTGCAGCGGCCTGAACCGTTGCAGACCTCCTGGACTCTGGCGCTGCTGCTGGTCTTTGTCCCGGCTGCGGTGTTGGCTGCATGGTTGCTTGTGGCTTCTCCACAGGTGGCGGCCGGCGAGACGAGAGAATCAGACGATTGTGATCAGGAGACCCATTGATGGGCCGCGCCAAGAAGGTGGTACTCGCCTATTCCGGGGGAGTTGATACCAGTGTCTGCATCCCATACCTCAAGCAGGAATGGGGTGTTGAGGATGTGATCACCTTTGCCGCTGATCTCGGCCAGGGCGACGAGCTGGAGCCGATTCGTCAGAAAGCGCTGGATGCCGGTGCCAGTCAGTCGCTGGTGGGAGATCTGATCGAGCCTTTCATCAAGGATTTCGCCTTTCCGGCGATTCGTGCCAACGCCCTCTACGAAGGCCGTTACCCCCTCTCCACGGCCCTGGCGAGGCCTCTGATCGCGAAGCGCCTGGTGGAGGTGGCCCGGGAAGTGGGTGCCGATGCTGTCGCCCACGGATGCACAGGCAAGGGCAATGATCAGGTGCGTTTCGATGTGGCCATCGCTGCGTTGGCACCGGATCTCAAGGTGCTCACCCCAGCCCGTGAGTGGGGCATGAGCCGTGAGGAGACCATCGCCTACGGCGAACGCTTTGGTCTGCCCGCACCGGTGAGCAAGAAGTCGCCCTACTCGATCGATCTCAATCTGCTGGGCCGCAGCATTGAGGCCGGACCCCTTGAAGACCCGATGGTGGCTCCGCCGGAGGAGGTGTTTGCGATGACGCGATCGGTGGAGGCTGCTCCGGATGCCTCTGAAGAGATCGAGATTGCTTTCGAAGCAGGCAATCCTGTGGCGATCAACGGTCAGCAGCTGGACCCGGTGGCCTTGATCCGTGAAGCCAACCGCCTGGCGGGCACCCATGGCATCGGCCGTCTCGACATGATCGAGAACCGTGTGGTGGGGATCAAATCCCGGGAGATCTACGAAACGCCCGGCCTTTTGCTGTTGATCCAGGCCCACCAGGAACTGGAAAGCCTGACCATGGCCGCCGATGTGCTGCGCAGCAAGCGGCAATTGGAAATGCAGTGGGCCGATCTCGTCTACCAGGGCCTTTGGTTTGGCCCTCTCAAGGATGCTCTGGACGGCTTCATGGACCGCACCCAGACCACCGTCAATGGTGTTGTTCGTCTTCGGCTGCACAAAGGAACGGCCAGGGTCACCGGCCGCGGCTCAGCCGATAGCAGCCTTTACGTCCCCGAAATGGCGTCCTACGGCAGTGAGGATCAGTTCGATCACCGCGCTGCAGAGGGCTTTATCTACGTCTGGGGTCTGCCGACCCGCCTCTGGTCAGCATCCCAGCGCCGTTCAAGCTGAGCGCTGCCGCTTCTGCAGGAAGTTGAGAAGCCTCAGGCCCGGAAAACGCACAACGTTGTCTGGGTCTGAGCTTCCAGGCAGGGCTGGCTGAGGCCGTTCGATCTGGTCTTGATCAACCTGTTCAGCCAGCAGTTGATAACGCTCCATCAACGGCTCAAGCCGCTGTTGGAAACGTCGTTCAAAGACCTCAGGCAGTTCGGCCAGAAGCTCGTTGTAGGCCTCGATCTCGCCCTCGAGCTCGGAAATTCTCTGTTTCAGCAACCGAATCACTTCAGCGTCGCCATGACGCTCGTTCCAAACAGGTTCGGTTGGTTGAGGGTGGTCGTGTTTCGAATCCATGGGCGGACGGTATCGCCCACCCACGAATCCAACAATGCTGATCAGTCAGCTGATGCAGCGGCTTCGGCCTGTTGCTGTTGAGCAGCTTCGCTGCCCGGCATCACCCGAGGTGCGGGAAGGGGACCTTCCTGCTTCACGGTCAGATAGCGGATCACATCCTCACTGAGGCGCATTGCCTTCTCGAGAACAGCAACGTGCTGGCCATCGCCGTTGTGGCTCAGTTGCACGTAAATGCCTTCCTTGTGCTTTGCAATCGGATAGGCCAGACGGCGCTTCCCACGCATCTGGTTGTCCAGCACATCGGCACCAGCTTCCACGAGCATGTCGCGATACTTGGTGAGATGGCTTTCAACTTCCTCCTCCGGAATGTCCGGACGAAGGATGTACATGGTTTCGTAATACGGATCGTGCGTCATGGGCAGCACCGAAGGGGGCATCAGGCTCACCGAAGTGAGCGACGGATCCAACACCTTATCCCCTGGGGTGCCCCAGAAGCTTCAGTAGAGCTGCATGCGTACGGCCTGGCTGATGCCGGGCAGATCCGGTTCGCGACCGCGCCAGCACTCCACCAGGGCGAACAGAAGGATTGCCAGCACCGCCACCACGACCGTGCTGGACAGGGTGCCCAGCAGCAGGCTGCCTCCGGCAATCGGTTGGAGAAGGATCCCAAACGCGAAGCTCAGCACAACGATCACGATGTCGGTGAGCAGGGCCTGCAGGGTGTTGAAGCGCAGGAAGTAGGGAACGGCCGGATTCCGCACCACCGCAAGAAACAGCACGAAGAACAGCAGCAGGCCACCGAAGGGAACCCCCCGATCCAATTGGATCAGCGGTACCGCAGGAACGATCAGCAGTCTCAGCAACGGGATCTGGTTGAACACACCGTCAGCCCCGAGGCCAAAGGGAATGGCGTCACTCCAGGGGAGCAGGTACACCAGCGGTGCAAGCAGCCGCTGCCAGAGGGGAATCTGCACGGTGGAGCTAGGGATTGTTGGGACCTTAGGTCGCAAGAGCAGTGGTGGCGGCGCTGCGCATCGCCGCGACAGGAACGTCGTCACGTCCACTCCAGAGCCGCAGCGAGGCAGCACCCTGCTGCACCAGCATCTCGAGACCATCAATGCAGCGGTGGCCCCGTTGTTGCCCAGCGGCAAGCCAGCTGGTGGGCCTTGGTGTGTAGATCAGGTCGTACAACACCGCTTCTCCGTTCAGGTCTTGCCAGAGCTCGGCCCCCAGTGGCATCGCCTCGGGGTCACCGTGCTGGGCCATTCCCACCGGGGTGGTGTTCACCACGAGAGCCGCTTGAGCCACGTTCTCGTTGAGCTGAACAGCGGTGTCGAGACAGGCCGTCAGGGGGGCGTGGCTCTGCTGCAGATCAGTGATGAAGGCTTGTAGTGCCTTGCTTCGCCGTCCCACAACGGTGATGCTGCTGAGGTTCAGGGTCTGCAGACCGGCGACCACGGCTCGAGCTGATCCGCCGCAGCCGATCACCACGGCATGGCGACCTGCCCAGGCCTCGTTGGCACCGAGGGGCGCCAGAAAGCCTTCCACATCGGTGTTGGTGCCGAACCAGCCATCGCCTGCTCCCGGAATCAGGGTGTTGACGGCACCGAGCCGTTTCGCCAGTGGGCTCAGCTCCTCGCAGAGCTCGGCGATGGCTTGTTTGTGGGGGATGGTGACGTTGAGGCCCTGGCAGCCAACGGCTCTGAGACCTTTCAGCACCTGATCAAGGTTTTCGCTTGTGCAGGGCAGGGCCAGGTAGCGCCAGTTGAGCCCCATGCTTTCGAGGGCGGCGTTCTGCATCACCGGCGAAAGCGAGTGGCGCACTGGATTGCCAAGCAGGCCCACAAGGCTGGTGCCGCCGTTGATCATTGCCAGGGCCGGATCGCTCCACCAGCCTGCCTGTTCGGGAACCACACCTCGCCTGTCACCGGGTCTGCTGTGGAGGATGAGCCCATTCAAATCACCATTTCTGGAGGTGGGCACCGATGGGCAAGGTTGTCGGCATTGACCTTGGCACTACGAACAGCTGTGTTTCCGTGATGGAGGGCGGCAAGCCCACCGTGATCGCGAACGCCGAGGGCTTCCGCACCACGCCCTCCGTGGTTGCTTACACCAAGAACCAGGATCAGCTGGTGGGTCAGATCGCCAAACGTCAGGCGGTGATGAACCCGGATAACACCTTCTATTCCGTCAAGCGTTTCATCGGCCGTCGGGTTGATGAGGTGAACGAGGAATCGAAAGAGGTGAGCTACGGCGTCGAAAAGGCCGGCTCCAACGTGAAGGTGAAGTGCCCTGTTCTCGACAAGCAATTCGCGCCTGAAGAGGTTTCTGCTCAGGTGCTGCGCAAACTGGCCGAGGACGCCGGTAAGTACCTCGGTGAAACCGTCAGCCAAGCGGTGATCACCGTTCCCGCCTACTTCAACGACTCCCAGCGGCAGGCCACCAAGGACGCCGGCAAGATCGCTGGCCTTGAGGTGCTGCGCATCATCAACGAGCCCACCGCTGCGGCTCTGGCCTACGGCCTCGACAAGAAGAGCAATGAGCGCATCCTGGTCTTCGACCTGGGCGGCGGCACCTTCGACGTGTCCGTTCTGGAAGTTGGCGACGGCGTGTTTGAGGTGTTGTCCACCGCTGGTGACACGCACCTCGGCGGTGACGACTTCGACAAGGTGATCGTTGATCACCTGGCTGAGACCTTCAAATCCAACGAAGGCATCGATCTGCGTCAGGACAAGCAGGCCCTGCAGCGCCTCACCGAAGCCGCTGAAAAAGCCAAGGTGGAGCTGTCCAACGCCACCCAGAGCGAGATCAACCTGCCGTTCATCACGGCCACGCCTGAGGGTCCCAAGCACCTGGATCTCACCCTCACCCGCGCCAAGTTCGAGGAACTGGCTTCCAAGCTGATCGACCGCTGCGCCATGCCTGTGGAGCAGGCGCTCAAGGACGCCAAGCTCTCCTCCGGCGAGCTGGACGAGATCGTGATGGTGGGTGGTTCCACCCGCATTCCGGCCGTGCTCGAACTGGTCAAGCGCATCACCGGCAAAGACCCCAACCAGACGGTGAACCCCGATGAGGTGGTGGCTGTTGGTGCTGCCATTCAGGGCGGTGTGCTGGCCGGCGAGGTGAAGGACATCCTTCTGCTCGACGTCACGCCCCTCTCCCTGGGTGTGGAGACCCTCGGCGGTGTGATGACCAAGATGATCACCCGCAACACCACGGTTCCCACCAAGAAGACCGAGACCTACTCCACGGCTGTGGATGGTCAGACCAACGTGGAAATCCACGTGCTCCAGGGTGAGCGCGAGATGGCGTCCGACAACAAGTCGCTTGGAACCTTCCGTCTCGATGGCATTCCCCCGGCTCCCCGGGGCGTGCCTCAGATCGAAGTGACCTTCGATATCGACGCCAACGGCATCCTCAGCGTCACCGCCAAGGACAAGGGCAGCGGCAAGGAGCAGTCCATCTCGATCACCGGTGCGTCGACTCTCTCGGATTCCGAGGTCGACAAGATGGTCAAGGACGCCGAGGCCAACGCCAGCGCTGACAAGGAAAAGCGCGAAAAGATCGACCTCAAGAACCAGGCCGAAACCCTCGTCTACCAGGCTGAAAAGCAGATGGGAGAACTGGGCGACAAGGTTGATGCCGACGCCAAGGCGAAGCTGGAGGAGAAGCGCCTCAAGCTCAAAGAAGCCACCGAGAAGGACGACTACGACGCGATGAAGACCCTGCTGGAGGAACTGCAGCAGGAGCTCTACACCGTGGGTGCGTCCGTCTATCAGCAGGAAGGGGCTGCAGCTGGTGTTGGTGCGCCTGGTGCTGACGCCGGTGCCGGTGCCAACGCCGGTGGTGGCGATGCCAGTGACGACGTCATCGACGCGGAGTTCACCGAGACCAAGTGATCGGTTAATTCACCATCGCGTTAGGGCCCTGCGGGGCCCTTTTTTATGCCTGCTCGAGTGATTTCTGCTCCAGTTCAGCGGCGACCCACTCGGCGGTGCCGGGCGTGAGCAGAACGCCGTTGCGATAGTGCCCACTGGCAAGGATCAACCCGGGTTCCAGTTCTTCCAGGAGAGGGGCCGGGCGATCCACGGGCCGGGCTCGCAGGCCACTCCAATGGCTAACCACCGTGGCTGAGCGCAGCCACTCTGGTGCCCGCTCATTCAGGTTGCGCATCAGGGTCAGAGGATCCTCCGAAGCGCGATCGCCGGGTTCCACGGTGGCCCCGAGCAGCAATCGCCCGGGTGCGGTTGGAATCAGGTTGAAGCCCTGATCCACCAGCACCGAGGGCCAGTTGTTCCACGTTGTCGGACCCGTTGTCAGTTCCAGTGACAGGGCCTGGCCCAACACCGGTGTCATCGGTCGGGTCTGACCCAGTGGTTCCAGCAAGACGTCCGAGCTCAGGGCTGTGCAGAGCACCACAAGCTTGTGAACGGAGCTGTCTCCATCGGCGCGATGCACACGCCAGTGGTTGTCGTTGCGCTCCAGACGCATCACTGCCGTGGCATTCAGCTCCACGCTTTGCCCTGCCAGCGCCTGTCGCAGGGCCCGTTGCAGCAGCAGGGGATCCACGCGACCGTCGTGGCGCGAGTGCAGGCCACCGTGCCTGGCCGTCGGCCAGACCACTGTCAGTTCGGAGCTGGTGACCATCTGCAGGCCTAGGTCAACGCGCTGGGCGGCCAGCACCTCCATCCGCTCAGCCGCTCGTTCATCCTCGGCGATTTGCAGCAGCCCCGCATGGAGTTTGAGGTCAGGCTGGTGAGCCTGCAGCGTTTCGATCCATTGCGGCCAGAGCTCCATGCTCCGGCGGCGCAGCCTCCAGCCCCGTCCGCTGCTGCGGCGAAACACGTGGCCCATCAGCAACCCGAGGGATGCCGAGGTTCCACTCAAATCGTTTGCTGATCCCTCGCGATCAACGGACTGGTTCAGGCGAGGGTCGTAAACAGAAACATCGTGCCCTTGCTGGGCCAGATGCCAGGCGATGCCGAGGCCGATGGCCCCGGCACCAATCACTCCAATGGAGCGGTTCAGTTGAAGGCCTCAGCGGGGATCAGATCGCTGTAAGCATCAAACCCGGCAGCCACGGCGCTGTAGGACTTCTGCAGGCGGCTGAAGTCCTGCAGGCGTGCCGCTTCATCCAGATCGGCCAGAGCTTCTTTCAAGGAGCGGGCCACCTTGGTGGCTTCCTTGCGCTCGCTCTTGTCGAGGCGCTGATTGATGTATGACATTTCCCGGCTCACTTCTTGCATGGGGCCATGCAGGAGGTTGCGGGTGAACACCCAATCTTTTTCACTCACCAGCCGGGCCAGATCAGGCAGACGGGTCTTTGCGTCTTCAAAGGCTGCGGCTTGGCGGCGGATCACGCCCAGGTCGTCAGGACTGATCCCCGCAGCATTGGCAGCAGCCGGGGCCATCAGACCCAGGCTCAAAGCGACGCAGAGGCAGAACGCGGCAAGGCGGCTCAGAGCCTTCAGCATGGTGATCGAAAATTTCCTTGCGACTTTAACCAGCCCCTCCTGCGCGGGAGAATTTTGTTTTTCAAAGCGTTGTTGTGAGTGACGCCACGGTCATCCTTCAGATGATCTGCCCCGATCGGCCGGGCCTGGTCAGCGAATTGGCGGGTTGGGTGGCGGCCAATGGCGGCAGCATTCGTCATGCCGATCACCACACGGATGCGGGAGCTGGGTTGTTTCTCAGCCGGATTGAGTGGCAGCTTCAGGGATTCGGCATTCCCCGGGATGTGCTTCCTGAAGCGGCCCAGTCTCTGGGACAGCGGCTTGGTGGCGAAGCGCAGCTCCACTTTTCAGACGACCATCCCCGTGTGGCGATTTTTGCCAGCAAGCAGAGCCACTGCCTGCAGGATCTGCTCTGGCGGGTTCAAAGCGGGGAGCTGCCGATGCAGGTTCCCCTGGTCATCGCCAACCATCCTGATCTGGAACCCCTGTGTGCACCCTTTGGGATTCCATTTGTTTGTGTTCCCGTCAGTCGGGATACCAAAGCGGAAGCGGAGCAGCGGATTCTGGAGCTGCTTGAACAGAACAAGGTTGAACTTGCGGTGCTGGCCAAATACATGCAGGTGCTGAGCAGTGATTTCCTCAAGCGTTTCCCCCAGGTGATCAACATCCACCATTCGTTTCTGCCAGCGTTCAAGGGTGCTCAGCCGTACCACCGGGCCTGGGACCGTGGGGTCAAGCTCATCGGCGCCACAGCCCACTACGTCACCGAAGATCTGGATGACGGCCCGATCATTCAGCAAACCACCGTTTCCGTCAGCCATCGGGACGAAGTGGAGGATCTGATCCGCAAGGGCCGTGACACGGAACGCCTTGCTTTGGCGCGGGCCCTTCGCATGCATCTGCGCCGTCAGGTGATGGTCTATCGCGGGCGTACGGCGGTGTTCGCATGACGGCACGTCTGTACGCATGGCTGAGGCGCGACTGTCCGGCCGCCGCTTCCCCCTGGGGTTGGTGTCTGTTTCAGCTCGGACTGCTGTTGCTTCCTTCGTCAGTGTTGTTGGCCAGTCTGCTGTTTTTGCCGGCCTTGGTCCTTGGCAGCCTCCGTCGTGAATGCGACTACTGGCGCGACCGCTGGAACTGGCCGCTCCTGGTGGCTGGCGCGTTCATGTTGGTTGGCTGTTTCAGCGCCTTGCGTGCTGACCTGGCATGGGCAGGTCTGGCCAACTGGCTGCCTTTTTTTTGGGGATTCTGGGGCTTCCAGCCCTATGTGGCGGAGGCGGGGGCGCGCCGCCGAACGGCGCTCTGGATGGTGGCGGGCACGGTGCCTGTTGTGGTGACTGGCTTGGGTCAGTTGTGGTTGGGTTGGGTGGGTCCCTGGCAGTCCCTGGGGGGCCTGGTGATCTGGTTCATGGCTCCTGGAGGTGAGCCCGAGGGCCGGCTGTCGGGTTTGTTCGATTACGCCAACATCGCCGCGGCCTGGCTGGCGCTGGTGTGGCCGTTGATGCTGGCGGCCCTGATTCAGCCTGGCTTGAATCGCACCCGGCGGGTGGTGGTGTTCGGCCTCGCCGCGGCCTTGGTGACTGCGTTGGTGCTCACCGAGTCCCGCAATGGCTGGGGTGCCTTGGTGCTGGCGATGCCCTTGGTGCTGGGGCCGGTGAGTTGGCCATGGTTGCTGCCCTGTCTTGCTCTGGCGCTCGTGCCGGTGCTGTTGGCAGTGCTGCCTGGGGTGCCTGTGGTGTTGCAGGAGCCTGCCAGGGCCTTGGTGCCTGAGTCGGTGTGGTCACGGCTCAGCGACAGCCGCTATGCGGGGGAGCGTGCCCTGGCTTCCACTCGTCTCAGTCAGTGGGGTGTGGCTTTGCAGTTGATCGTTGAAAGGCCATGGGTGGGTTGGGGTGCTGCGGCTTTTTCTGTGCTGTACCCCTTGCGCACGGGCAAATGGCATGGCCATTCCCACAACCTGCCATTGGAGCTGGCGGTCAGCAGTGGGGTGCCGGCGGCGCTTGCGCTGGTGGGTCTGGTGCTGGCGTTGTTGATCGTCTCCTTGCGCTGCAGCCGCATGGGGTTGTTTGATCGCGCCTGGTGGGCTGCGGTGCTGGTGCTGGTGGTGCTTCACGGCACTGATATGCCTTTCTTTGACAGTCGCGTGAACATTGCCGGTTGGATTCTGTTGGCCGGACTTCGCAGTCGGATTCGGGAGACCGAGACGGCAGCGCTCAGCCCAGGCTGAGGGCCTCTTGCCTGTGTTCCTGCAGCTTTTCCTGACTTAAGGGGCCATCGAGATGGCCCCAGGGCAACACCGCATCAGAGGCCCACTCGTCGTGCACCACGCTCTCCCAACTGGGAGGCAGCGGTAAGACAACGCCTGCGCTGCGGGCTTCAGGGAGTTCACCGGCCAGGGCCGCTCGGTAGGCCTTTTTCCAACCCCCCAGGCTTTCCTGGGAGCCGCGCACCGCTGCGATTACGGGGGCCAGGCGCCGGTCGCTTCGAGACAGCAGGGCCTGAATCACGCTCCAGCCATAGCTTTCCGGGCGCAGATCAATGCCTTTGGGTTTGAGACGTTTCGCCAGCAGCTTCAGGCGTTTTTCCGCTTCAGGGCGTACCCCTTGCCATTGGAACGGGGTGTGCGCCTTCGGCACAAAGGTGCTCACCCCCAAGGTGAAGCGCAGCCCAGGGGTGCCTTTCTTAAGGCTCAGCAGCAGCGCTGCGGTGCTTTCCACATCGTCGTTGTCTTCACAGGGAAGTCCCACCATTCCGTAGAGCTTCAAGGCCTTGAGGCCACCTTGCTTGGCATGGCGGGCGGCGGCTTCGATTTCTTCGCCGCTGAGCTTTTTGTTCACCACGCGGCGCATGCGCTCGCTGCCGCTTTCGATCGCTATGGTGAGTGATTTGCTGCCTCGTCTTGTCAACACTGCCGCCAGCTTCGGAGTGACCGTTGCGGCCCGCACGGAACTAACGCTGACGCGTAGGTCATCGAAACGATCTTGGGCTAGCCAATGGAGTAGATCGCCGAACTGGGGGTGCTGGGTTACGGACGCTCCCAGCAGCCCGAGGCGTTTGGTGGCTTTAAGGCCTTTTTCCACGGCCGGGATCAGCCCGTCATCCAACGACGGTGTTCGGAACGGCAGGGTCAGATAGCTGGCCAGGCAAAAGCGGCACAGTTCCGGGCAGCTGCGCACCACTTCCACCATGTGGATGTCAGGCCAAGCCGCTTCCGGCGTGATCACCGTCGAGTGGCTGAGGCTGTTGCCGCGCCATGTCTGTTTGGCCACCCGTTCTGGAAGAGTTGCATCCACCGGTGCCACCCCCAAAAGGGTGCCGTCCGCTGCATAGCGGGGTGCATGGAGCTCAGGCACGTAGATCCCCGGCACCCGGGCCAGATGCTGCAGTTGTTCGGCTCGGGGTTGGCCCTTCACGCTCTGAAGGGCATCGATAAAGGCGGGCAGCAGATCCTCGCCATCGCCCAGCAGCACGACATCAAAAAATGGTGCAAGGGGCTCGGGATTGGCGGTCAGTACAGGTCCGCCACCAAACACGATTGGATGCTCGTCGGTGCGCGCGTGGCTCCAGATCGGGATGCGCTGCTGTTCCAGCAGATCGAGCAGGACTGGTCCGTCGAGTTCCCAGCTGAGAGAAAGCCCAAATAGGTCGCAGTGCCTGTGGGGTGGATCTCCTTGATCAGTGAAGAGCCGGCGCACGTCGACGTCGGTCCGCATCGCCAGGGTGGACCAGACGATCTGATAACCGAGGCTGGTGATGCCCACGGTGTAGGTGCTGGGAAAGGCCAGCACCGTGCGCAGGGCTCCGGGTTCCGGCGTGGCCGGATCGAACAGCAGCGTTTCCTGGTTCAGCTGGGGCCTCCTGTTGGGCCTGATGGCGGGGTTGGCGGCGTGAACGGACGTCTGTAGCGATTGAGCTTCATGGCCATCCGATCTTCAGCGTCGAGTTCCATGCCCATCTGACGCTCGTAGATCGAGTGGGGGTGGAACACTCGGGCGATCACGAAGCTGGTGAGACAGGCCACCAGGATCGGTTTGAGGATCAGCAGATCCTTGGTGAGGGCAAAGGCCAGGAACATCGCCGAGATCGGCGTGCGGGAACAGCCTGCAACGAAGGCGCCCATGCCTGCGAACACATAGGTGGTGGGTACATGGCCGGTGAGGGCCTCAACGCCAAATCCACCGGCCAAGCCAATGGCCCCTCCCAGCGTCAGCATCGGCATGAACAGTCCCCCTGGCGCTCCTGATCCCGCCGCCAGTCCGGTGCTGAAGAAGAGCACCACAAAGCTGGCGAGGGCCAGGCTGATATCGGCCTTGCCGGCTCCAATCAGGTGCTTCAGTTCGCTGGGGTTATGGAAGGCATCCGGCAGGGCTGCGTAAACGCAGCCCAGCACGAGCCCGCTCACCGTCATGCGCAGGATCAGTCGGTCTCCGAACCAACGGTTGCCCTGCCGCTGCATGGTGAGCACGTAGCGGGTGTAAAGCTCCGCCAGCACACCGATCACCACACCGAGAGCCACCAGATACAGCAGATCCACTGGCAGGAAGCGCACCAGGGGGGTGTACTCCCGTTCCAGTTGAAACCCGATGGTGCTGTTGAGCCCGCCGCCCCCGGGGTTGAGGCCAAGAAAGCCCAGCACATCCGCCAGGGTGTCGGCCGAGAAGGTGGTGATGATCACCAGCAGCAGCACCACGGGCCTGGCGGAGTGGAGCAGCTCCTCGATCGCGTAGATGAATCCACCGATGGGAGCACTGAATACGGCGGCAATACCGGCACCACCACCGGCGGCCACAATCACCCGGCGAAAGGCCACCGGTGCCCGCAGCCAGCGGGACATCTGCCAGGCCACGGAGCCGCCCATCTGAACGGCGGGGCCTTCCGGGCCCAGGGGGAAACCCGAGCCGATGGCAATGATGCCGGCCACCAGTTTCACCAGGCCCACCCGAAGCCCCATCGGAACCGACCGGTGGCGCAGGAAGCCCATGATGTGGGTGATCCCGGCTCCGCCAGCGGCTGGAGACAGGTTGGTGATCAACCAGGCCGAGACCATGCCGCCGATGGCGCCGAGGGCGGGGAGCACCACCCAGGCTGGAAATTCATCGAGCAGGTCGAGCCGCCAATCCCGCAGCAGGTTGATGCCGCTGGTGAACAGCAGGCCGGTGATGGCAGCCCCAAGGCCCGTGAGCGCCAGAGCCAGAACCACCACTTGCCAGCGGCGTTCCAACAACCTCCTGATGCTCCGGCTGGAGCCCAGGAGGTGGCGTCGTTGCTTGGGTTCGCTCAGGGATGGCACAGATGAGGTGATCCGGAATCAGGCCTGAGCCAGAACGGTTGCTTCGTCGTCAGCACTGACCACGCGCCCCTGGTCTTCAAAGCCGCTGATCTGATCGAAGTTCAGGTAGCGGTAGAGCTCGTCGGAGAGGGGATCGATCTTCTCGGCCGCAATGCGGCGGTATTCCTCCGGGGTGGGAATGCGTCCCAGCTGGGCGCAGACGGCGGCCAGTTCGGCACTGCCCAGGTACACCTGAGCACCCTTGCCCAGGCGGTTGTTGAAGTTGCGGGTGCTGGTGGAGAACACGGTGGTGTTGTCCTCCACGCGGGCTTGGTTGCCCATGCAGAGGGAGCAACCCGGCATCTCCATGCGGGACCCGGCGGCCTCGAAGGTGGCGTAGTAGCCCTCCTCTTTGAGGGTCTCTTCGTCCATCCGCGTTGGGGGACAGACCCACAGGCGCGCCGTGTTCTGGCCGGCGCCTTCCAGCACCTTGGCCGCGGCGCGGTAGTGGCCGATGTTGGTCATGCAGGAGCCGATGAACACCTCCTGCACAGGGTCACCAGCCACCTCGCTGAGCAGCTTCACGTTGTCGGGATCGTTGGGGCAGGCCACCACCGGTTCGGTGAGCTCGTCGAGGTTGATCTCCAGCACTTCCGCGTACTCCGCGTCTGTGTCAGCACTCATCAGCTGGGGATTTGCCAGCCAGGCCTCCATCTCCTTGATCCGGCGGGCCAGGGTGCGGGCGTCGCTGTAGCCGCGGGCAATCATGTTCTTCAGCAGCGCCACGTTGCTGCGCAGGTATTCGCTCACCGTGTCTTCGGAGAGCTTGATCGTGCAGCCGGCGCAGGAGCGTTCGGCGCTGGCATCGGTGAGTTCGAAGGCCTGTTCCAGCTTCAGGTCGGGCAGACCTTCGATCTCCATGATCCGGCCGTTGAACAGGTTCTTCTTGTTGGCCTTTTCAACGGTGAGCAGTCCCCGCTGAATGGCCACCCATGGGATGGCGTTCACCACGTCCCGGAGCGTGACGCCCGGTTGCAGGGATCCGCTGAAGCGCACCAGCACCGATTCAGGCATGTCCAGTGGCATGGCGCCGATGGCGGCTGCAAAGGCCACCACTCCAGAGCCGCCTGGGAAGGAAATGCCGAGGGGGAAGCGGGTGTGGCTGTCGCCGCCGGTGCCGACGGTGTCGGGCAGAAGCATCCGGTTCAGCCAGCTGTGGATGATGCCGTCACCGGGCCGAAGGGCCACGCCACCGCGTTGGGCGAAGAAGTCGGGCAGTTCGTTCTGGGTCTGCAGATCCACCGGCTTCGGATAGGCGGCGGTGTGGCAGAAGCTCTGCATCACCAGGTCGGAGGAGAAGCCCAGGCAGGCCAGTTCCTTCATCTCGTCCCGCGTCATCGGGCCGGTGGTGTCCTGGGAGCCGACGGTGGTCATCAGCGGTTCGCAGCTGGTGCCGGGTCGGACGCCTGCAAGACCGCAGGCCTTGCCCACCATCTTCTGCGCCAGGGTGAAGCCCTTGCCGGTGTCTGCCGGGGCTGAGGGGCGGATGAACAGATCCGAAGGGGTGAGGCCAAGCTTGGCGCGCACCTTGTCGGTGAGGGCGCGACCGATCATCAGGGGGATGCGACCGCCGGCCCGCACCTCGTCGCTGATGGTGGTGGGCTTCAGCTCGAACCGACTCACAACCTTGCCGTCCCGTTCGATCGTGCCGGCGTGGGGGCGAATGGTGATCACATCACCAGTGTTCAGGTCGGTGACATCGCATTCGATCGGCAGGGCACCGGAGTCTTCAGCGGTGTTGAAGAAGATCGGGGCGATCTTGCCGCCAAGGATCACGCCGCCGGCCCGTTTGTTGGGCACATGGGGAATGTCATTGCCGGTGTGCCAGAGCACCGAATTGATGGCGCTCTTGCGGGAGCTGCCGGTTCCCACCACATCACCGACGTAGGCCACGGGATGGCCTTTCTCTTTCAGGCTTGCGATGGTTTTCAGTCCCTCCGGATCGCGGGTCTCGAGCATCGCCAGGGCATGGACGGGGATGTCCGGCCGGGTGGTGGCGTGGGTGGCCGGCGACAGATCGTCCGTGTTGGTTTCGCCTTCAACCTTGAAGACCGTCACGGTGATGCTCTCGGCCAGTTCGGGCTTGGCGGTGAACCACTCGGCTGCGGCCCAGCTGTCCACAACTTGCTTGGCGAAGCGGTTGTCCGCCGCCAGATCCATCACTTCGTTGAAGGCGTCGTAGACGAGCAGCGTTCGGCTGAGTCCCTCAGCAGCACAGCCAGCCAGTGCAGCGTCGGAGTGCTTCAGCAGCTCGATCAGGGCGGCGACGTTGTATCCCCCCACCATCGTTCCCAGCAGCCGGGTGGCCTCCAGTGGTGACACCAGGGGGCTTTTGGCGTCTCCCTGAGCCACGGCACTGAGCCAGGTGGCCTTCACGTAAGCCGCTTCATCCACACCCGGTGGGATCCGCTCGCTGAGCAGGTGCAGCAGGAACTCCTCCTCGCCGGCGGGAGGGTTCTGCAGCAATTCGGTCAGTCCCTGGGTCTGCTCGGCGTTGAGCGGAAGAGCGGGAACGCCCTGGGCTTCCCGGGCGGCGGCCAGCTCGCGGTAAGCGCTCAGCATGGAGATCTCTGTTCAGGGATGACCACCATTCTTCCGGACCGTGTCTGTTGCCAGTGAGCGGGGTGCGTAGCCTTGGTCGGAGTCTCGCGTCCAGTCATGGCCACCACCTCCGATTTGCATGTGGTGGAGACACGTCCTTTGGTGGCCCCTGCTGTGTTGCATCATGAGCTGCCCATGGACGCGGCGGCACTCGAAACCGTGGCGTCAGCCCGCCGGCGCATTCAAGAGATCCTCAGTGGCCGTGATCAGCGTTTGCTGGTGGTGGTGGGCCCCTGCTCTGTTCATGACGTCAAGGCTGCCCGGGAGTATGCCCAGCGCCTGGCTCCGATCCGCGAGCGCTTGAAGGATCAGCTCGAGGTGGTGATGCGGGTGTATTTCGAGAAGCCGCGCACCACGGTTGGTTGGAAGGGACTGATCAACGACCCCCATCTCGACGACTCCTACGACATCAACACCGGCCTGCGGCGGGCCCGGGGACTGCTGTTGGATCTCGCCCGGGAGGGGATGCCTGCTGCAACGGAACTGCTCGATCCCGTTGTTCCGCAGTACATCGCTGATTTGATCAGTTGGACCGCGATCGGTGCCAGGACGACGGAAAGTCAGACCCACCGCGAAATGGCCTCAGGGTTGTCGATGCCGATCGGCTACAAGAACAGCACCAACGGCAGCGCCACCATCGCGATCAATGCCATGCAGGCGGCAGCCAAGCCGCATCACTTCCTCGGCATCAATCGCGATGGTCATGCCTCGATCGTCAGCACTACGGGCAATCCCTACGGCCACCTCGTGCTGCGCGGCGGCAGCCAGGGCAGCAATTACCACTTGGAAGCTGTGCAGGAGTCCGCAGCCGAGTTGAGCAAAGCCGGTCTGCAGGATCGTCTGATGGTGGATTGCAGCCATGCCAACAGCAACAAAGACTTCCGCCGACAGGCGGAGGTGCTGGCCAGCGTTGCCGAGCAGTTGCGGGGGGGCTCCAATCACGTGATGGGCGTGATGATCGAGAGCCATCTGGTGGAAGGCAACCAGAAGCTCAACGCCGACCTGACGCAGCTCACCTATGGCCAGAGCGTCACGGATGCCTGCATCAGCCTCGAGACCACCGAAACCCTGTTGGAGGATCTGGCCGCGGCTGTGGCCAGTCGCAAACAGACGGTTACCGCCTGAGCATCAACGCCTTGGTTCAAACCACCAGTTGACTCCACAGCACCCCCACGCTGAGGGGAACGCTGAGGTTGTCGAGACCCCGCCAGCTGAGCTGTTCCAAACCGGTTGCCATGGCCACCATGCCAAGGGCTGCTGGCAGGGACAGGTCAGCCCCCGACCATCGCGCCAGGCCGATCAGCACCAGGCCTGAGACAACGGCCATGGTCATCGTGCCGACGCTTGATTTGGTCTGACCAAACAGAACCCACTTCGGGGACACGACGTTGCGGCCGATCAACCCTGCAAGCCCATCCCCTAAGGCCATCACCAGAACCCCGGCGGACACCGCATCGGCTCGGGTTGGCCAGAACGGCAGAAGCAGCGTTGTGATTGCGATGCCGTAGGCGATGGTGCCGTAGCTGTTGCGATCAACATCCTCAACGGCGGGGATGAAGCGCCATTGGTGGTTGATCGTCGTCACAACGGTGATCACCGCCGCAACAGGCAGGGCAACAACGAAGGGAATTTCAAAGAACCAGGCCAAAGGAACCACGGCTCCGGTTCCGATGTGCACAATTTTTCGGCTCAGTTCCCGTTGATTCGGCCGAAGCCGGCGGCAAAACACGGCGCCTACTACCACCATCGCCATCCAGGTCAGGATGGCGATGGGTCCGGTGATGGAAAGCAAGTGGCTTAGGCGGCTTGTTGGTGGTTGGTCATGGCGCGCAGTTTGAGAATCGCTTTGGCCTCCAGCTGTCGGACGCGCTCACGCGACACATTGATCTGACGACCGATTTCGGCAAGGGTCAGAGGCTCTTCACCACCAAGACCGAACCGCAACTTCAGAATCTTCTGCTCGCGCTCGTTCAACTGCGAGAGCCAGCCCCCCAGATGTTCTTTCTGGATGCTGCGATCCATCCCCTCCATCGGTTCTTCACCGTTGGGATCCGGGATCAGTTCACCCAGGGTGCTGCGATCTTCCTCGCCACGAGCATGGGCATCCAGGGATGCACAGGGTGCGCTCTGGGAGATCAGATCCTCCAGTTCCCGGGGCTCGATGCCCATGGCACTCGCCAACTCCAGCCGATTCGGTTGACGACCGAAGCGGTGGGACAGCTCCCGGGAGATGCGACGCATCTTGGAGAGTTTTTCGCTGATGTGGATCGGCAGGCGAATGGTGCGGGCGCTGTTGTCGATGGCCCGCGTCATGCCTTGACGAATCCACCAGTAGGCATAGGTGGAAAATTTGTAGCCCATGGCGGGGTCGAACTTGTCGACCGCTCGCTCCAGGCCGATGGCACCTTCCTGAACCAGATCGAGCAGCTCCAGGCCCTGGTTCTGGTATTTCTTCGCCACGCTCACCACGAGGCGGAGGTTGGCGGCCATCATCCTGTCGCGGGCCCGTTTGCCCATGCGGATCTTGTGGCGATGCCGGGAGGTCAGCTCCTCTTCCGGTAGCTCCTGAAGTTGCTTCATGGCTTGCACATGGTGTGCAAGTTCGATCTCTTCAGCTGCCGTCAGCAAGGGGATGCGTCCGATGCTGCTCAGATAAAAACCGATGGAGTCGGTGGCAAGCCGCCCTCCTTGTCGAGTTGATGGTCGACGTCCGGTGGACGGCAACGCAGGTTCCTTCCGGGACGACTGTTTTGTCGTGCCGGAAGATTCCAGAGGGATCCCCATCACCCTGGTCTCCTGAATGAATTTGGGCTGAACTTAGCACCAAGCAACAGTGCTGACTGTTTCGAATCGAAAGAATTTCAGGAGCTGAATCTTTGGGCTTTCAAAACAACTGATTCGGCCGTGATCGTGGTGGCTTCAACTTTGTTTTTGAAGGAATGTTGTATCGGATGTCACAGACGCAATCCCTTTGAAAACCAAAAGAATCACAAGGATTGGATGCCGTTGCTCCATTCCTTGATCAATTGAATCTGGGAATTGCGTTCCGAGGTGTCGTTTTCGGGTTTGCGCTGCACAAATGTTCCGTCGCTCTGCATGTCCCAGGCGGCCTGGTTGTCATTCAAGTAAAGCTGCAGCAGGCGTTCAAGTTTCTGGCGATGCTCTGGGTCTTCGATCGGAGTGACTGCTTCAATGCGGCGGTCGAGGTTGCGGCTCATCCAGTCGGCACTGCCGATGTACACCTCCGGTGAGCCGCCGTTGGCGAAGGAAAAGATTCTCGAGTGTTCCAGGAACGGGCCGATGATGCTGATTACACGAATGTTTTCACTCAATCCTTCGCAACCGGGATAGAGGCTGCACATGCCGCGAATGATCAATTCGATCGTCACTCCGGCTTGGGAAGCTTCATAAAGAAGCGCAATGATCGTTGGGTCCACCAGGGAATTCATCTTGGCTCGGATCACGGCCTCTCGGCCCTGCTGAGCATGTTCAATTTCGCGGCGAATTAACAGCTCCATGCCTTTTCGCAGGGTGACGGGGGCTACGAGCAGGCGACGAAAACTTTGCTGCTTGGAAAAACCGGTGAGGTAATTGAACAGTTCCACCAGGTCTTGACCCAGTTCCTGGTTGGCGGTGAGCAGGCCCAGGTCGGTGTAGAGCTTGGAGGTTTTGGAGTTGTAGTTGCCCGTGCCGATGTGCACATAGCTCTGCAGCTTGTCTTTCTCCTTGCGCACCACCAGAACAATCTTGGTGTGGGTTTTCAGCCCCAGCACCCCGTAGACCACATGCACTCCGGATTGCTCCAGGTGCCGGGCCCATTGGATGTTGTTGTCTTCGTCAAATCGTGCTTTCAATTCCACCAGTGCCATCACCTGCTTGCCGTTTTCGGCGGCACGGATCAGTGCAGCGATGATCGGCGAGTCTTTGGAGGTGCGGTAGAGCGTCATCTTGATGCCCATCACCTGGGGATCGTCCGCTGCCTGGTTGATGAACTCTTCGACGGTTGTCGAGAAGAGGTCATAGGGATGGTGCAGAAGGATGTCCTGACGGCGAATCACCGAGAAGATCGATCTGAACTCATCCGGCTTGATTGCTCCCTCGTCCAGCAGGTGTTGCTGACTGCGGGCTAGCACCGTGGGTGTCTGGCCTCCGTGGCTTTGGCTCTTGAGTTTCGGCAGCGGTAGGGCGGTCAGGCTGAGCAGGTCGTCCAGGCCCAGGGGACCATCAATCACATAGAGGTCTTCCTCTTCAACGCTGAGACCTGTCATCAGCATCTCCACCACGTCCTGAGGCATTTCGTTGGGCACCTCGAGGCGCACCACCTCACCGCCCATGCGTCGCTTTCGCAGTCCTTGTTCCAGGGCCAGCATCAGGTCATCGGCTTCCAGATCCCTCAGTTCCAGATCCGCATCCCGCGTCACGCGGAAGAAGTAGTGCCCCTCGATCGTCATGCCAGGGAACAGCTCCTTCAGGTTGAAGGCGATCACTTGCTCGAGGGCGATGGCGGTGTGAACGGGTTTGTGCTCCTGGCCGCTCAGGTGCGAGGGGATGGCGATGAAGCGAGGCAGATTTTTCTGGGGAACTTTCACCCGGGCAAATTGCCGTTGTCCTGTTTCCGGATCAACAACCACGGCCGCAACGTTGAGGCTCAGGTTGCTGACGAAGGGGAACGGATGGGCGGGGTCCACAGCCAGAGGTGTGAGCACCGGAAACACCGAGGTCTGGAAGGTGTTGTCAACCCATTGGCGTTGGTCGTCGTTCAGCTGTTTGTAATCGAGCAGCTCAACCTTGTGTTCCAGCAGCTTTGGCCTCAGGTGCTGGCGGTAATGCACCTGTTGCTCTCGCAGCAGGGGAATCAGCCGTTCCCGGATCGCCAGCAGCTGCTCCAACGGCGATTTGCCATCCTCACTTGGCCTGCTGACGCCCGCCTCCACCTGAGACTTCAGTGACGCCACGCGAACCATGAAGAATTCGTCGAGGTTGTTGCTGAAGATGGCGCTGAACTTGGCTTGATCGAGCAGAGGTGTGCGCGGATCCAGGGCCTGGGCCAGCACCCTTTCGTTGAAGGCGATCCAGCTCAGCTCCCGGTTGATGTAGTGCTCCGGGGCTAAGGCTGCTGCGCACATGGGCTGAACGGCTCGGCGCTGGTGTCGTTAGCCGAAACGTAGCAATCAGGACTGGCTTGGTTGTGTGTCGGAGATGTCCGGTAGAGGGCTGCCGGCCACCAGGCCGATCACGATCACCAGCACGGTTGCCGCAGCTGCAAACGGGCTCACTGGACCCAGCAGGTCGTAGCTGAATCCCGCCAGGGGAGGGCCGAGGAAACTGCCCAAACTTTGCAGGGCCTGCAGGCTGCCGAGGGCACTGCCTTGCCCTTCCCGACCCAGGCGCCGTGACACCAGGCTGCGCAGGCTTGGTGTGACCAATCCGGTGCCCAGGGCCAGGATGCCGACGGCAGTGAAGATGGCGCCCGCCCGATCGGATGCACCGACGCTGGGGATCAGCAGGCACCCAATGATCACCAGGCCGAGGCCCAGCAAGGTCAGACGCCATTCACCGAACCGTTTCACCAGCGGCCCGATCAGCCCTCCCTGGACCACGGTGGCGACGACCCCCACCACGAGGAAGGCGGTGGTGGCGAGCTCAGGGCCCCAGCCGAAGCGCTGCTTGAAATAGAGCACCAGGATGGCGGTGAAGCCGTTGAAGGCCAGGAAGAAGAGGAAAAAAGCTCCGCACAGTCGCCCCACGCTGGGGTTCATCAGCACCTGGCTCAGCCGTGCAAACGGATTGAGGTCGCGTTTTCTGGGCAGGTTTTTGCGGGAGTCCTGGGGATGGGTTTCCGGCAGCAGATTGAGCACCACCAAGAGGTTGAGTGCAGCGAAACCTGTGGCCACCCAAACGGGAAGGGACACGGCCACCCGGGCCAGTTGCCCGCCAACGAAGGGGCCAAGGATGAACCCCAAACCAAAGGCCACGCCGATCAAGCCGAAGGCACGGGCTCGCTTGTCGGGAGGCGTGATGTCGGCGAGCACGGCGCTGGCTGTTGCTGCCGTACCGCCACTGATGCCGTCAATGATCCGTGCTGCGAACAACAGCAGCAGGGGCAGCAGGCTTTGGCTGGGCCAAGGCAGTGAAACCGTCACGGCAAACAGGCCGAGCCCCACCACGGATCCTGCGACGCAGATGCTGATCACGGGGCGGCGGCCGTAGCGATCACTGAGCGCTCCGATCAAGGGAGTGACCAGGAACTGCGCCAGGGCATAGCTTCCCGCCAACAGTCCCAGGGTTCGTCCGTCTGGGGCGAACTGGGCCAGGAGAAAGGGCAACAGCGGAAAAACAATGCTTTCGCTGAGGCGGTCGTTGAGCAGCGTGAGAAACGCGCTGAGCAGTGTGGGAATCCGAGGACGCTGCAAGCTTGCTGCCACGCAGGAGAGACTCACATTCCCACAGGCGGCTCCATGGCTTTGCGTCCGATCGCTCCGGAGGATCACCCGCTGTTGCGGGAGATCTATGCCGATGCGATCGAATCGCAGGCTCCCCTCCTTTATTCAGATGAACAAGTCAGGGCCTGGGCGGCTCTGGCCTGGTTGCCCGGCGTGCTCGATGCGAGTTTTCGGGAGGGCTCGGGATGGCTCACCACTGATGGTTCGGCCTTTGCGATTCGCCATCCGGAAGATCGTCTTTCGTTGCTCTACTGCCGTGGTTGTGCCTCGAGGCGGGGGCATGGCAGTGCCCTCCTGAAACGGATTGAGGCGGATGCGCTGGAGTCCGGCGTTCAACAATTACGAACGGAGGCCAGCCAGTTCAGCCGACCGTTGCTGGAGCGACGGGGCTGGTGTGTGGAAGCGCCAGAGACGATCCTGATTGGAGGCGTTCCGTTCGAGCGCTATCGGATGGTCAAGCTGTTTCGCCAAGCGCAGAGTTGATCAAGCTGGGCTTGGGCCTGGCCCATCTCCAGAACGGATGCTGCCCGTTGAATGCCCTGTTCCAGGGACTCACTGCAGCCGGCGAACCACAGATAGGCACCGGCGTTCCAGCGCAGGGCGTCGCAGAGAGGGCCTTTGTTCTGAAGGGCGTTTCGTGCCTGCTCAGCCCAGGTGGTGTCGTCAGCCCATTCCACGTCGGCGTCGTGACAGCCATGGTCACGGGGGTGCAGGATCAATCGCTCCGCTTTGCCATTCCGCACCCGGGCCGTGATGCAGGCTCGGCCGATGGGCAGGTCGGTGCCTCCTTCCAACCCCTTCACGGTGAGAACATCGGTTTCGCCGGCTTGCTTGAGGGCTTCCCAGGCGCGGGCTTCTGTTGGTGGGTGGACAAAGCCACTCACAAGGAGGTGGTCGCCTTGGTGGGGTGTCCAGAGCAGTTCCAGGCTGGCAACCGGGGGCCGCTTGCCTAGTTCTTCGCGGTAGCCGATCAGGGTTTCCGCGATGGGGAAATGATCCGGCTGGTGAATCAGGGCGAAGCCGTTCTGCTGGAACCCGTCTGCAACGGCGCTGATCGGTAGACCTGTGAGGTCCAGATCGAGAAGGCGGAACAGATCAACAGCGGTGACGCCGTATTTGATCGGCATCCGTTCACCGCCCTGCAGAACCACCGGCTGACCACAGGCCAGCAGCACCAGCGCGGTGAGCGGGTAAATCGGCGCTGTGCGCGTGCGCCCGTCGTAGGGCATGCCGAAACACAACGGTGCTCGACTGCCAGCCGTGGATTGCAACACCGGGCCATGGGCTCGGTAGGTGTCGAGCATCCCCGTGAGTTCCTGGGGTTCGGGCCGTCGGATGCGATGGGCAATCAGGAAAGCGCCGATCTGTGCGGGCGTCGCTTCGCCCTGCAGCATCAGCTCCATGGCATCAGCCGCTTCCTCGCGACTCATGCCTTTGCTGGTGTGTTCACCGCTTCCCACCTTGCGCAGGTGCTGCTTGAAGCGGTCGCGGCCGGAGAGAACTGCGCTCGTCAAAGGTCCGGCCTCTAGCTGTGATCAGTCTTCAGGAGTGACTGACCCGGCAGGGGTAGCAATTGCTACGAAAGCTCAGGGCCTGCTCAGCCGAGATAGCCCCTCGAAACTGCCATGGCGTGGGTGCTGCGGGTGGTGGCGTCCTTCGGCGTAATAGAGCCGCTCCAGCATCAGTTGGGGAGCAGTGGTTGGCGGAAGGAATTGCGCCTGCAGCAGGGTCGCCATCGATTGGAAGAATTGGCTCATTGCAAATTTCTTCTGTAAAACAAATTTCCCCGATCAAGAGACTGTCGGCTGTGCTTGTTGCTTCAAAACAGGCTGTTGTTTTGTAGTTGATGCTTCATTGTTCAGTCAGCGTTTGCGCAACAGTTTCGGGGCTGCTGAGACGTTCCGGCTTGGAACGCTGTTTTTGAGGCGGCCATAACAATTTTTCGTTCAATCATGACTGTTTCAGCTGTTCCCTCGACCCCGTCGTTGGCAGCTCCTTCCCAGGAGACCGTCACCGCCAACTTGATGGCTGCCAAGAAGGCCAAGGGCATGAGCTTTGCTGATCTGGAAGCAGCCCTGGGCCTCGACGAGGTCTGGATCGCTTCCTTGTTCTATGGACAAGCCACAGCTTCAAAAGAAGAGGCTGAAAAGCTGGCTGAGCTGCTCTCCCTTGACCCAGCCATCACTGCCGCTTTGCAGGAGTTCCCCACCAAGGGAAGCCTCGATCCGGTGATCCCCACTGATCCCTTGATCTATCGCTTCTACGAGATCATGCAGGTCTATGGCATGCCCCTGAAGGATGTGATCCAGGAGCATTTTGGTGACGGCATCATGAGCGCGATTGACTTCACGCTTGATGTCGACAAAGTGGAGGATCCCAAAGGTGATCGCGTCAAAATCACCATGTGCGGCAAGTTCCTGCCTTACAAAAAGTGGTGAACATTCAAGTGTCTTGATTGAAGACATCAAGCCCCGCAAGTGCGGGGTTTTTTTATTGGCGGAATTGTTGGCTCAGTTGGGTGCTGGCCATTTTCCGCCGAACGTCGTCATTCAGCTCCTGGCTTAACTCCAGCAGGCAGCGCTGACTGGAAGGTGTGGCGATGCAACCGAGCGCGCGGAAGGCGGCCTCGGCAACAGGCAGGGAACCATTTCCACACAGCTCTGCCAGCTTTTCGCTGATCAACACGCCATCGCGGCGTTGCAGAACCCGAATGGCGGCCACAACGACTGGATCGCGAAAATCATTCAAAACCTCTTGGCAGAACTGCAGCAGTTCACCGTCGTCGAGGCAGTGGGACCGGAAGCTGAGCAGTTGAAGACCGGCAAGTCGGTGTAGTTGGCCCGGGTGATGCAGGCAATTCACCACCACCGATTCGGGAACTTCGGCGCCCCAGCAGGCGAGAGCCTGAACCACCATCAGGTTGGCGTCCTCATCGTCTGAGGTTTGCTCGAGTTGAGCCAACAACCAATCGCGGGCTTCGCTCTGGTGGCAGAGCCCTGCCGCCATCACCAAATCGGGCAAAACCCCGTGGCTGGCGAGGAGGTCTTGGATCACTGGCCAGCCGCGCTCGGCCTGCATCCCCAGTTTTTCGCAGAGGGCTCGCCGCAGATCAACAGAAAGGCTGGGGGAGTAGACCTCCCCCAGCCAAGCGGGCTCCAAAGGAGCGCGTCGAGATCGGGCGAGCCGTTCCCAGAGAACGGCTTCGTCGTTCATGGATGGATCAGCGGGCACCCAGTTCAGCAGCGAGCTCACGCTCCAGCTTTTCATCGTGCTCGGTGGGCAGCACGTTATCCATCGGCGTGCGATGGGTGCTGTAGAAGAGCATGCCGATGAACACCATGCCGCCCACGATGTTGCCGAGGGTGACAGGCAGGAAGTTCCAGAAGATCACCTTGGTGAAGGGGACGCCTGAACCGAGGATCGGGCCAGCGGTGTGCAGGAACTGGTTCACCACGATGTGCTCCATGCCCATCGATTGGAAGGCGGTGATCGGAAGCCAGCAGGCCAGGATCTTGCCGGGAACGCTCTTGCTCACCAGAGCCATGGTCACGCCCAGGCAAACCAACCAGTTGGCCACGAGTCCGCGCAGGAAGGCGAGGAAGAAGCCCATGCTTCCCAGGGCCTCGTACTTCTTCTCAACGTTGATTTGATTGAGGGCCATGATCTTCTGGGCCACGGCATCCCAGATCGGCGGGCCGACGTTGTCAGCAGCGCCATCCATGGTGCCGCTGGTGAGGCTGATGGCCATGATCACGGCCACAACGGCGGTGCCGATCCAGTTGCCGATCCACACCCAAACCCAGTTGCGGAACGTGGCACCCCAGGTGCTCTTGCCGGCCCAGGTGGCCATCGGCAGCAGGGCGAAGTTGCCGGTCACCAGCTCCATGCCGAACAGCACGATGCTGGCGAAGCCGAAGGGGAACAGCAGCGAGCCCACGAAGGGGGCTTTGACGGTGATGCCCACGGTGAGGGCCAGGATCACTGCAAGGCCAAGGATGGCTCCGGAGTAAAAGCCACGGATCAGCAGGTTCTTCACGCTGACCGTTGATTTTTTGCCGCCGGCGGCAATCATGCCGTCGACAAGCTCATTGGGTAGGACGTAGTCCATCAGATGAGATTGAGAGTTGGACGAAGGTTTTGATGTCAGCCGCTGATGCGGTTCATCAGGCGGGAGAACAGATCAGGGCTGCCGCCCTGACGGTTGATGGCGGCTCCGTCGCGACCACTGGCGCTGAGCCAGTTGACGAAACGAGAGAACACGTCGTTGCGGTTGGCCATGACGGTGAGGGGAAGTGGTCGATGCGGGGAGCCGTGACTTCAAAAGGAAGCGTCACGGCTACAGCAGCGATCAGGCCTTGGGGGTGGCCCCGAACTTCTCGATCAACACCTGTTTGAGAGCGGTCTTGATCTCATCGGCCGGGATGGCCTTGCGGTGGATTTCGCCGATGCTCGGGTTGGCACCTTGGGACCCACCGATGGTCATCGTGTAGCCCTCTCCCATCACACCTTCACTGTTTTTGGCCTTGGTGCCGGTGAGGCCGATGGCACCCA
This sequence comes from Synechococcus sp. UW86, assembly GCF_900474085.1. Lineage (NCBI taxonomy): Bacteria > Bacillati > Cyanobacteriota > Cyanophyceae > Synechococcales > Synechococcaceae > Synechococcus > Synechococcus sp. UW86. The sequence goes on along the minus strand of NZ_UCNU01000009.1, from coordinate 201,918 downwards.
TGTAGGCCTGGCCGCAGGTGTTGGGGCAGCCGGTCCAGTGGATCTTCAGCTCTTCAGGAAGATTGAGCTCCTGGTCGAGTTCCTTGGCTGCTTCGAGCGCTTGGTCTTTGGTGTTAGTGAGGGCGAATCCGCAGTAGGTGTTGCCGGTGCAGGACACCGTTCCTGCAGAGATATGACCGGGCTCCAGCGGGAAGCGTTGCACCAGGGCGTCTGCCTTCAGGGCGTCCTGCTTGTCGTTGGGAAGGCCAACGAGGATGACGTTCTGATCTTCGGTGAGACGCACCTCACCACTGCCGTAGTTGAGGCTTGCGGTTGCCAGATCCTGCAGATCTTGGGCGGTCAGGCGACCCACCGGAACGTGCAGTCCGGCATAGGAAAGCCCTTCCTGTTTCTGAGGATGGAAGCCGTAATGGGAGCGGGGCGTGGTGTTGAACACAGAGCCCGGGTCTGGGGTCAACGGACCGAAGAGTTCTTCCACCTGGCTGCGGAACACGTCGTGGCCCACTTGATCCAGGTAGAGCCGGAAGCGGCCTTTGGGGCGCTTGTCGCGCTCACCGTTGTCACGCCAGAGCCGGATCACGGCATCGGTCATCTTGCAGATTTCCTCTGGCTTCACCCAGGCGTTCAGGGGAACGGCATAGGCGTTCATCTGCGATGACAGAACACCGCCGATCCAGACGCCAAATCCCATCACCCCATCCCGTTCCACGGGGTGGAAAACGATGTCGTTGTGGAGCAGGAAATTGTCCTTTGCACCGGCAACGGCGGTGTTCCACTTGCGAGGCAGATTGGAATACTCCGGATTGCCCTGACAGTTGTTGGTGAGGAAGTTCTGCAGCTCGGTGGTGTAGGGCCGCGTGTCGACGATCTCGTTGGGATCAATACCGGCGATGGGGTTGCCGGTGACGTTGCGGGGGTTGTCGAAGCCGGATTGGATCGTGCTGAGGCCGGCTTCCTTCAGCCGCTTGAGGATTTCCGGCAGGTCGCCCAGCAGCACACCGCGCAATTGCAGGTTCTGACGGGTGGTGATGTCGCAGCTGCCGTTTTCGCCGTAGCGCTCGACGATGGAGCCAACCACCCGCAGCTGATCGGCCGTCAGCACACCATTGGGCACCCGCAAGCGCAGCATGAATTTGCCTGGCGTTTTCGGACGCCAGAACATGCCGTACCACTTCAAACGCAACTGGAGGTCGGTTTCATCCACCTGCTCCCAGCCGAGCTCGGCGAATTTTTCGATTTCGCTACCGACCAACAGGCCATCTTTGGCCGCCTTGTTCTGCTCGATCTTGTTGAGCTTCTTGCCATCCAGGTAAGGCCTGGAGGGAGAGCTAATGGTCATAAGTCGAATAACGATTGGGCGGATTGATTGCTCAAAGACGAGGCGCGAATCAATCGAGATGGCCCGAAGACCGGCAACGCTTCAAAAGGAAGGGGAGCGTTGGGTTGACTGAATAAACACTGCGACGGCGACCCTGGTCCGTAACAAAGGGAACACTTTTGGCGTTGATCAATGCCAGGGGCTTTGTCCTCTCGGATTTGTAAAACCGGCTACATCTGACGGTTCCCGCGAGGCCGTAAAAGGCAACTTGTTTCCGCCTCAGTATTGGCGTCCAATTTCGCCAACCATGCGCACCGCTCCGGCCCGCAGCATCTGCCAAACCCGCTTCATCGCAGCGAAGTCTTGGTCGAGTTCGGAGGGTCCGGTGGGGCGGTCGAAGCTTCGGTCGTACCGGTCATGCCGGTCGTAACGAGCCTCCCTGGCGTCGTACCCCCGGCTGTAAGTGTCTTCTCGGACGTCGTACCGGTCGTCCCGGGCGTCGTACCGGTCGTCTCGGAAGTCGTACCGCTCAATGCGTCCGTCCAACGGCTCCCGGTAGGAGCGGCTGTCCAATGGGGCACGATCAAAACGACGGCGGGGCGCCATGACTCATCCAACGTTCACAACAACCCGATGACATCAGCCGGCATGGTCATCAATCCGTGGCCATTGCTACGGAATGACGCTTCCGATGGGGGGCGGCAAGGGTTGCATCTGGTGGTGCATGGCCGCAGTGGCGGTGTTGTTCCTGAGTGTTTGGCCTCTCTGCCAGACCTTCTGGCTCAGCGGCGTTCGGCGCCCGTGCAGTTGGAGGTGCTGACGGCTGAACAACCCGTATCGGCGCTTCCCCAATCCTCTTGGATCGTTCCGTTGCTGCTGCTGCCTGGGGCGCACGCCCGCACGGATGTGCCGGCGATTCGCAACAGGCTTCGTGGGGCTGGAGCCAGTGTGCGGTTGCTGCCCTTTCTGGGCTCTTGGACCACCTGGTGGAACGCTGTGCTCTCAGCACTTCCGTCGTCTGAGCGCGCTGATGCCGTGCTGGTGCACCACCCTTTGCGCCCGGGGGTGGCGGATCGCTTTCTCGCGATGCTGGCGTCTCGCCTGGCTTTGCCGTTGGTTCCCTTTGATGCCTGGCCCGAGTTCCAGCAGCGCCACCCCAGGGCTCGGCCACTTCCACTAACCCTCGCGCCAAACCGCATGACGGATGCGTTGAGCGAAGCTGGTGGATTGCCTCCTCTGCTGGAGCATCCCCCCACACGTCAGGCCCTGATCGATCTGCTTGTTTCCTTGCCGTGACCACCGCTGACCAAACCGGAACCGTTTATCTGGTGGGAGCCGGTCCCGGCGATCCCGAGTTGCTCACGCTGAAGGCGCATCGGCTGCTGAGCCAGTGCGATGCCCTGGTGTACGACTCGCTGGTGCCCGAGGAAGTGCTGGATCTTGTGCCGGCAACCTGCGAACGCCGTTTTGTCGGCAAGCGTCGCGGACATCATTCGGTGCCCCAACCCAGCACCAATGCCGTGCTCGTGGAAATGGCCCAGAAACACAGCACCGTGGTGCGCTTGAAGGGGGGTGATCCCTTCCTGTTTGGTCGTGGAGGGGAAGAAGCCGCTTACTTGGCGGAGCGGAACATTCCTGTTCAGGTGGTGCCTGGTGTCACCGCTGGCATTGCTGCCCCTGCCTACGCCGGAATTCCCGTCACCCACCGGCGGGCGGGGTCATCGGTGACCTTCGTCACCGGTCATGAGGAAATCGACAAGCGCCGTCCTTCCGTGGATTGGCGTGCCCTGGCTGCGGCCAGTGACGGATTGGTGATCTACATGGGGCTGCACAACCTGCCTCGGATTGCAGAGGAGCTGATGGCGGGTGGTTTGGCTGCGACTACCCCCGTGGCGGTGATCCAGCAGGGCACGGTGGCGGGGCAACGCTGCCTCAAAGCCACCTTGGTTGACGTTGCCGACCAATGCCGAGCCGAAGCCTTCAAGTCACCCTCGATCGTTGTGGTGGGTGAGGTGATTGATCAGCAGGTTGAAGCCTGCAGGCCCACACCGGCAGCGGTCACGATGCCGATTCCGTTCTGAACAGCTCCGCTCGATTCCGCTCTATTCCTTCAAGCGAGCCCGGAGCTGGGCCAGGTTGCACGGTCGGGTGTCGGCATCGAGTTGAGCCCGGATGAGCCGGTTCCAAGCGGTGGTCACCGCATCCAGAGATCCCGGTAGCACAAACACGAATGTGCCGTTGGCCACGCCGGCCAGGCAGCGGCTTTGCAGGGTGCTGGTGCCGATGCTCTCGAAGGAGAGCACACGGAACAGTTCACCGAATCCTTCGATGGTTTTGTCCAGCAGCGGTGCCACCGCTTCGGGGGTGCCATCGCGGCCGGTGAGCCCGGTTCCGCCGCTGGTGATCACCACATCAACCCCAGGATCGGCGATCCAGCGGCTCAGTTCACGGCGGATTTGATAGCGATCATCCGGGCAGAGTTGTCGCTCCTGAAGGCGATGCCCCGCGTCTTCAAGGCTGCGCTGCAGCTGATCTCCGCTGCTGTCGTCCGCCAAGGTGCGTGTGTCGGAGATGGTGAGCAGGGCGATGGAGAGGCCCATGGCACAGCGGCGGAGCCCTCGGACGCTAGAACCACTCCAGCTGCCATGGACGTGGTGCTGAAGGTGCTGCTGTTCGCTTCCCTGCGAGAACGCGCCGGTTGGGCCGAGCGTTCCCTTCCCTTCACACCAGGCGTCTGGACGGCCCGTGAGGTCTGGAACCAGCTGGATCTTGGTCCGCTGGAGGGCATCAGCATTGCGGTGAACCAGGAGTTGGTCGGTGCCGATCAGCCGTTGCAGGCCGGTGATGAGCTGGCCTTTCTTCCACCGTTCACGGGGGGGTGAAGCGTGACCGATTGCCGTGTGGAGGTGTGCCCGGATCCCTTTGATCCTTGGCAGCAGCTGGCGCTTTGGAGCGGGGATGCCGCGGCCGCGGCGATCTTCATGGGTCGGGTGCGTCCCACCACCATGGATGGCCGGCCTCTGGAGGCACTTGAGCTGGAGCACTTCCCCGGCCTTTGCGAACGTCAGATCACGGCCATGGCGCAGCGGCTGCAGCAGGAGCACCGGACGGGGCCGATTTTGGTGCTGCATCGGGTGGGCAAGCTCGCCCCCGGTGAGCCGATCGTGCTGGTGGCGGTGCAGGCCGATCGTCGTGGGGCGGCGCAGCGCTGCTCGGCCGCCTTGTTGGAGCAACTCAAGCACCAGGCACCGTTCTGGAAGCGGGAGTGGTGCGCTGGTCAGGGCACCTGGCTGGAGGCCAACACGCCACTTTGATCAAGGCGCGGGTGCTGCAGCTGGTAGCCCAGCTGTTTGAGCCGGGTGTTGCGGATCCGCCGGCCCCCTGAACCCGGTTCGTCCTGCCCAAGCCAGCGCACGGGCGCCAGGCCCTGGCGCTGCAGGCTGCGCCCCACCAGGTCCCGCAGCCGAATCGGCTCGTCGTTAACCACATTCACCAGGCCGGCCCATTCAGCATCGAGAGCTGCTTCCAGGGCACCGGCAGCATCCGCCACATGCAGCCAGTTGCTGTAGGTCGAGCCGCTGCCAGGGCGTTCCAGTCCGGCGAGCCCGCGCAGGCGTCGGTCGAGATCGCGGCCAGGGCCATAGAGCGCCCCGAGGCGCAGGATGCACACCCGCCGGCCGCTGATGCCGCTGAGCAGTCGTTCGCTTTCCAGCAGAACATCGCCATGGCCGCGGCCTGGCGCGGGAGGCGTTTGCTCATCCACCCAGTCCCCCGCGGCATCGCCGTACACCGAGCAACTGCCCGTGTAGACGATCTGCCGCAGTTTCGGCAGTTGTGGCAACAGCGACGTCAGGCAATGGAAGCTGTCGACGAAGGTGCGGCGGTAGCCGTTGGCATCCACCTGGCGATCTCCCTTAGGCCCGAGGCAGAACACGGCGCTGCTGCTCTGCCGCAGGGCGTTCCGCAATTGCACGGGGTCTGTGGCGTCGCACAGCTCCACCCGATCGGCCAGGGGGCTGAGTTGCTCCAGCCGTTCGCTGGTGGTGGTGGTCAGCGTCAGCTTCAGCTGGGGGCGTCTTGGTTGCAGCCGCTCCGCCAGGGCGAGTCCCACGTAGCCGCAGCCAACGATCGTCAGGTCCATGGCGGGGATGGCTGTTGGGGCGACCCTAAGGAGATCGACCGTTCCATGCCGTCACGGACATGACTGATCAATGGACCCTCAACCGCCGCAATTTCGCGGGCCATTGGCAGGGCTGTGGTTCTTGGTTTGAGCGGGACGGCAGCGGTCGGCTGGATCTGCAGCATCCGACCCGTCGGATCGACCCCACCACCTACGCGATTTCCTTTTCCGATGACGACCACGGGGTGTGGGATGGATCGGGTCTGGCCTTTGCCCCCGGGGGTAAGGCCACCTATCCCATCAGCCGGGCCACCTACAACGCCGGCGGAGGCTGCTGGCAGTTCCCCGGGGCGGGCGGTCAGTCCAGCCGGGGGTTGGATGCCGAGCATCCCCGCTTCGGCCATGAGATCAACCTGTTCTGCGGACGTTCCCGCTCGATGCTGGTGCTGCTCTGGGAACCACTTGACGGCGGCTGGCGTTTGCAGCGTGTTGGGGCGGTTGGTTTCCGTTGCTTGAACGGCACCGATCCCGAACCCGACCGTCCCGCATGCGGGACACCCGAGGCCCTGCTGGCGCCGGTGCAGGGATGGAGTGGCGAGCGGCAGATGCTCAAGCCGCAGGCGGGGGTGAACGGCCAGGCGGAGGACGCCGCTTCGCTGGTGTTCGATCCAAGCCAGCTGTTGCATAACGACTGCTCAGCGGTGATGCCCGACGGCCTGGTGTTCTCGGTGCCCAGTGAGCTCCCCAGTGCGCCCTTCAGCCTCGAGATCGGTGGCCGTCTCGGCGCTGACCTGTTTCAGCAGATCAGCATCCATTTCGGTTCATCGGGCCAGCTCATGGCCTGGGAGCGCCGCTGCTTTCAGCCTGATCCGGCTCAGAAAATCCGCTGACGAATCAGCTGGGCCCAGAGACGGGTGCCGCTTTCGAGCGGGCCGGCTTCCGCTGGCAGTTCCAGCAGCAGATCGGCCTGTTGCAGGGAACCGATCCTGGACGAGGCCTGCGAGCCATCCACCCGTGCCAGCAGCGTTCCTGCGGCGTTGGTGTCGAGGCGGGCCCGAGCCAATTCCGGCCGTCCCGGTCGGCGGGACAACGGGTCGGCGAGTTCCACCATCACCCGGGGGAACAGTTCCGGTTCGCTCTGGCCCTCCAGAACCTGCAGGGCGGGCCAGAGCAGTTGCAGGGCGGTGACCGCCGCCGCCACGGGATTGCCCGGCAGACCGAAAAATGGCACGCCTTCGCCGATGATGCCGAAGGCGAAGGGGCGCCCCGGGCGTAGGAACAGTTTCCAGAAGTCCACGGCACCCAGCTCCGCCACCAGTGGTCGGATCCAATCGCTGTCGCCAGCGGAGACGCCGCCGGTGCTCACCACCACGTCGCAGTCATGGGCCAGATCCAGCAGGGCCTGGCGCAGGGCGTCGGGTTGATCGGCCACCACCCGTCGCTGGGTCACCGATTGCCCCAGGGCCCGGAGCATCGTCTCCAGAAGCGTGCCGTTGCTCTCCCAGATGGCACCGGGTTGCCGCGTTGTTCCGGGTGGCACCAGCTCGTCCCCGCTGATTAGCAGCCCGATGCGGGGTTGCTGCGCAACGGTTAGGTCGGCGATGCCGCAGCCGGCGAGGCGTGCGAGATCGGCGGCACCAAGGCGCTGTCCAGCGGCCAGCAGCAGGTCTCCCGGTCTGCATTCCTCATCCTCGGGGCGAATCCAGGGACGATCCGACGCCTCTTTCACCAGCTGGAGGCTGGTGCCGTCCACGCTGATCAGCTCCTGGGGCAGCACCCAGCCGGCACCGTCCGGCAGTGGAGCGCCGGTGAGGATGCGGATCGCCTTGCCGGCGGCCAGTGTTCCGTTGAAGGGCTGGCCGGCGGCGGAGCGTCCCTTCAGCTGCCAGGTGTCCCCAGGGTTGGGCTGGTGGCTCTGCCCCAGGGCGTAGCCGTCCATGATCGAGGCCCGGAATCCCGGAACGGCAGCGCTGGCCAGCACATCCGCAGCGCTCACCCGGCCGAGGGCCTGCTGCAGCGGCACTGTGTTGCTGGCTGTGATCGGCCGAAGCGCCGCCAGAACCCGTCGACGTGCCTCTTCGAGGGGTAGCCCTTCGCGTCCGTAGGGCTCAGCGTTTCCAGACACCGTTCCGCCCTCCTTCCTTGAATTCCAGCTGAATCGCTTCGATCGTCATGGCTGGATCAACCGCCTTGAGCATGTCGTAAAGGGTCAGCAGCCCCACGGACACAGCCGTCATCGCTTCCATTTCCACCCCGGTTTGACCTGTGGTGCGGCAACGGCAGTGGACCACCAGGCCAGGCAGGGAGGCGTCGGCGTCGATCGACACATCCATGCCACTGAGTGGCAGCGGATGGCATAGGGGAATCAGCTCCCAGGTGCGTTTGCCGGCCTGGATCGCTGCCACCCGGGCGACCGCCAGAAGATCTCCTTTCGGTGTCTCGCCCCGCTGGATCAGGCCGAGGGTTGAGGCGTCCATGCGAATGGCGCCACGGGCATGGGCTTCGCGGTGGGTGGTCGGCCGGTCCCCCACGTCCACCATGTGAACCTCGCCTTGCTGGTTCAGGTGACTCAGGTCTTGCGTCATTCGATCAAGCTCACAACACCGCTGCTGAGTTGGAAACAACCCACCACCAGTTTCAGCGCACCGCTGGCTTTGGCCTCAGCCAGAACGGCGCTGCGTTGAATCAAGGTGGAGGCGCTGGCGAGGGCGTTGCGCTTCACGGCGTCCTCGAGATCGCTGCTGCCGTTGATGTTCTCCCGGATGGGTTGGATCAGTCGGTCCAGGGAGGGGGTCAGCGGGTTGGTGTCCATCGCCGCCGTTACGGCTCCGCAGCCACTGTGTCCCATCACCATCAACAGTGGCGTCTTGAGAACGCTGACGCTGTATTCAACCGAGGCAATGGCTTCGGTGAATGCGATGTTGCCGGCGTTGCGGATCACGAACAGCTCGCCAGGCGTGGTGTCGAACACCCAGCTCGGCGACACCCGTGAATCAGAGCAGGTGAGCACGGTGGCCCAGGGATGTTGGCTGGTGGCCAACGCCCTGGGGGAGTTGAAGCAGCGCGGGTCGGGATCCGCCGTTCGGGGCGTCGTTCCGTCGTCTTGTTTGCCCTGGCGCCAGGCCTCGGCAAATCGGCGGTTCCCCTCCATCAGGGCCTCGAGTGGATCATTCGGGCTGCAGAAACCCTCCTCTACTGCCTCAACGGGGCGCGCTTGGATCAGGGCGGCCAAGGCAAGACCGCCCGTTTGCTGGAGGAAGTGACGGCGCTGAATCCCCATGCCGGCACCTTATGCGGGCCGGCTGGTGGGCTGTGCCACGTGGGCAGTGCGATCAGCGCTCGCCGAAGGCAGACCAGAGGGTGGCTTCGGAGCCCACAACAGGCTCAACGGCGGGCTGGATGGCAGCAGTGGGTTGGGCTGTTGCGCCTGCGGTGGCACTGGCGATGTCGCGCTCGGCCAAGGGAGCCCACAGAGCGGCAGGCCCGGCGATCACCGGCTCCACGCCAGCGGCACCGGCCTGAACGGAAGCCGACTGGCTGCGCACCAGTTGCACGGCGAGGGAACCAACGATGAAGGCACCCAGGAAACCGGCGGCCAGGGTGATGGGGCTGCGGCCGGAAGCGGACGAGATGCTGCTGGTCACGGCAGAAACTCTTTGAACAGAGCTTCAGTATGGAAAAAATTGGTGTGAACGACTACTAAACGGGTTGAATTGTGTAGCGGAATTAACAGTTTCTATGGGATCAAAGCCCTGCATGGGCTGCTGTTGGAGTGCATCAGCCGTGACCCATCCATGGGACATTCCCAGCAGCATTCCGAGGGAGAGGGCGAAGCGCACAGACCAACATTTGTATCTGGTTAAACATCTCTGTTTCCGTGGACTTCCGTTGTCATCATTGACACCGATCAAGGCTTTGGTTGATGTCCAGCCGCCGTAATTCCGCCAGCCATTGCTTTGCCTTTGAACAGGACTTCATCGGCAACTGGCGCTGCATCCCTCTGTGTGTGCGACGCAAATTGGATCTGTGTGGGGTGAAGTTGAAGCTCAACCACTGGCTTGAGCTTTCTCAGGAGCAACGTCAAGCCCTGGTGGATTGGCCGGATGGGGCCGATGCTCTTGAGCAGCTTCGCCAACACCTGCGCGATTGCACGAGTTCCATGGCCGATGGCATGGCCAAGGATCTGCCACCGGTGAGTGGTGCCCCCTGGCAACAGCAGGCGGAGCTGCCCGCTGTGGTGCAGGAGGCGGCCACAGTGCGGGGTGTGGCGCTGACCCTGGAGCAGTGGACCCAGATCAGTGAGCTGGATCGCTTTGCCTTGTGCAAGTTGGTTCGGCCTGGGCACGACCACCACAACCTTGAGGCAGCCTTCAGCGAAGTGCTGGTGTGAGCAGCCGGCGCAGGGCCTCCAATCGTCCCTTCTGCTGTTCAACGGGCTTCACCACCGAGACGGCGGGAGCCACGATCACCGCGCAGGCCTTGAGTTCAGGCTGCTTTGACACCGGGCAGGCCTCGTCGTGCATGAGGGTGTTGGCTTCGCAGGCTTTCTCCTGGGTGAATCCCCAGTGCATCGGCAGGAAGACCGACCCACGCCGGATGCGATCGGTGACTTTCACCGTGGCGGTGAGGTGGCCGCGGCGTGAGCTGATCGCCGCCAGTTCGCCGTTGCGCAGTTTCAACTCCTGCGCGTCACCGGGGTGAATCTCCAGCAGCGGCTCGGGATGCTGTTTCATCAGCCGTTCCACCTTGCCGGTGCGGGTCATCGTGTGCCACTGGCCCAGGTAGCGGCCCACCGTCAGCACCAGCGGATAGGTGTCGCAGGGGGGTTCCGCCAGTCCCAGCGGTTGATCGGTACTGAAGCGGGCGCGTTTGTTGGGGGTGGCGAATTGATGGTCTTCGTAGAGGCGTTTGGCCTCTGTGGTGGGGGTGCTGCCGCTGGGATAGGGCCACTGCTGCGGGCCTTCGCCTTCCAGCAGTTCATGGCTGAGGCCGCTCACATCGCAAAGCCTGCCCTGGGTGAGAGCCGTGAATTCGGCGTACACCTCAGCTGCTGATTCGAAGTTGAACTGTTCGCTGTAGCCCAGGCGCCGGCCCACCTCGGCAAACACCTCCCAGTCGGGACGGCTCTCGCCGAAACGACGCCGGTAGGCCGGGCAGTAGGTGACCCGCCGTTCGGAATTGGTCATGGCGCCGGCCTTCTCGCTCCACTGGGCTGCGGGCAACAGCAGATGGGCGTAGTGGGACGTTTCCGAGTCGGCGTAGGCCTCGCTCACCACCACCAGCGGGCACTTCTGCATGGCTGACTTCACCCGGTCGAGATCCGGGAGGCTCACCAGGGGGTTGGTGGCGGCCACCCACCACAGATCCAGCGCCTCCTGGTCCATGGCTTCGATCTGCTGCCAGGCCGCCAATCCGGGCTTGGCGTTGATTCGTCCCGCCGGCAGCTGCCAGGCCTGCTCCACTTCGGAGCGGTGTTCGGCGTTGGCCACCAGGCGGTAGCCCGGCAGCAGGTGGGCCAGGCCTCCGGCTTCGCGTCCGCCCATGGCGTTGGGTTGGCCGGTGAGGGAAAACGGGCCCGCTCCTTGCTTGCCGATCTGGCCAGTGAGCAGATGCAGATTGATCAACCCCTGCACCACGGCCGTTCCTTCACGGCGTTGGTTCACCCCCATCGACCAGAGGCTGAGCACCTTCTCGCGCCGGTGGAACAGAGCCGCCACTTCCCGCAGGCGTTTTTCGGGGATGTTGCAGAACAGGGCCACCCGTCTTGGGGTCCAGCGGGCGGCGACGTCAAAAAAGGCGTCGTAATTCTCGGTGTGGTCGTCGATGAAGGCCGGATCCTGGCCGTTTTCGCGCAGCACCAGGTGGGCAATGCCGTGCAGCAGGGCCAGGTCGCTGCCCGGTGCAATCGGTAAGTGGATATCGGCGGCTTTGGCGGTGTCGGTGCGGCGTGGATCCACCACCACGATCTTGACGCTGCCGGGGTTTTTGCGTTTTCGCTTCAGCAGCCGCTGGAACAGCACCGGGTGGCATTCGGCCGTGTTGGTGCCGATTAGAAACGCCACTGTGCAGTGGTCGAGGTCCTCATAGCTGCAGGGGGGACCATCGGAGCCCAGGCTGCGGGTGTAGCCCGCCACCGCTGAGCTCATGCACAGCCGTGAATTGGCGTCGAAATTGTTGGTGCCCAGGGCGCCTTTCAGCAGCTTCTGGGCGAGGTAGTAATCCTCGGTGTGGAATTGACCGGAGCCGTACATGGCGATGCCATCGGCGTTGCCGCGCCGGGCCACGCTCGCCTGGATCTGGCCGGTGATTTTGTTGAGAGCGTCGTCCCAGCTGATCGGCGCGAAGTCGTCCTCAAGGGTCTGGCGGAACAGGGGTTGGCGCAGGCGGCCTGGGGCCAGGGTTTCGCCGACGGTGGCGCCCTTGATGCAGACCTGGCCAAGGCTGGAGGGGTGTTCGCGGTCGCCGCGGGCGGTCCACATCGGGTTGCCCTCGGCATCCCGTTTCACGGCCTCACCCTTCACGGCAGGAGGCAAGAGCTCCAGGCCACAACCCACGCCGCAGTAGGGGCACTGGCTGCGCACGCTGCGGGGTGAGTTGGTCATGCAGGAACCAAAAAAAGAACAAAACCCGGAGCCGAAGCTCCGGGTCGTTGTGCAGCGACAGGGTGCTGCGGAGGGAGATGGATCAGGCGGTTTCGCCTTCGTGCAGGTCTGCGAAGGACCCCTTGGGCTCCTTCAGGAAGAAGAAGCAGAAGAAGGCCACGATCAGACCGGCCACACCCAGGATCTGGAAGAAGGCGCTGTTGGAAGCCGCGATCACCTCGGGGGTGGGTTCGCCGCCGCCGCCCATCCACATCGGCAGGAGGCTGAAGATGGTCAGGTAGGTCACAGCACCAACGTTGCCGTAGGCACCCACCAGGCCGGCCACCTGGCCGGTGACGCGACGCTTGACCAGGGGCACCAGCGCGAAGGTGGCGCCTTCACCGGACTGCACGAAGAACGAAGCGAGCATGGTGATCACCACGGCAACGGCAATGCCGGTGGTGCCGGTGAAGGTGCCGGGCTTGATCATGCTCATCACCAGGTAGCCCACGCCGAGACCGGCAGTGAGGAAGCCCATGGTGTTCTTGCGGCTGCCGACGCGGTCGGAGATCAGACCGCCAGCAGGGCGGGCGACCAGGTTCACGAATGCGAAGCAGGACGCCAGGATTCCGGCGGTGGCCTTCGGCAGATCGAATGTGGTTTCAAAGAAGGTGGGCAGCATCGAAACCACGGCCAGTTCGGAGCCGAAGTTCACGATGTAGGTGAGCTCGAGGATCGCCACCTGGCGGAACTCGTAGCGATCTTCCTTGGGATAAACCTTGTTGCCGAGGATCAGGTCGCGGTTGGTGCGAATGATTCCCCAGGTCTGGAAGGCAAACCAGACGGCAACGGCACCGAGGGCCAGCGGGTAGGTGCTTGCGGTGAGGAAGCCCACCTTGCCAAGACGCCAGCAGAGCACGCAGAGGATGGCTGCGAAGGGCACGTTCATGCCCAGCAGACCCCAGAAGTCGCGCATGGAGGTGACTTCCAGACCTGCAGTTTTCTCAGGGCGTTGATACGTCTTGCCGGGGGGGGTGTCGGTGACGTTGAAGAAGTAGAAGAGGCCGTATACGGCGGAGACGATGCCGGTCAGGGCGATGGCACCGCGCCAGTTCAGAACAGCGCCGGTGGGCAGTTCAAAGCCGCCGGAGAAGGAGAGGAAGCCAGCGAGGGCAACCATGGTGAGGGCGGAGAAGGCGGAGCCGAAGTTGCCCCAGCCGCCGTAGATGCCTTCAGCCAGGCCGATTTCCTTGGGCGGGAACCACTCGGCCACCATGCGGATGCCGATCACGAAGCCGGCGCCAACGATGGAGAGCAGCAGACGGGCCACCACCAGCTGGTTGAAGTCCTGAGCGGACGCAAACAGCAGGCAGGGAATCGCCGAGAACACCAGGATCGAGGAGTAGGTGATCCGGGGTCCGAATTTGTCCAGGAGCATGCCGATCAGCACGCGCGCCGGAATGGTGAGGGCCACGTTGCAGATGGCCACGGTGCGGATCTGACCAACGGTCAGGCCGAGGTCCGCTTTCACGGTGGTGGCCAGAGGGGCCAGGTTGAACCAGACCACGAAGGTCAGGAAGAAGGCGATCCAGGTCAGGTGAAGGGTTCGGTACCTGCCCTGGAACGACCAGAGGTCGCCAAGCATTGAGGAGAAGAAATGGAACCTCGGGCTTCAAAAGGAAGGGTGCCCGGGGATGGCAAAACGGTCGAAAAGAGAATCCGTTTGACCCGCGCAGTTAATCAATTCGTCGGGCCCGTGTTTGGTCAGATTGGTTACCGATTTCTGTTTTTCTGTACCGAAGCAAACATCAACGGGGCTGATTGATCGGATCAGACGTTCTTGTGCGGCAATGATTTGGTAGCGGTTGCAACTTTTGTGGGTTGTTGGACTCCGCTGGTGCAGATTGTTGGTCTGCGATGTGAACCAAGGCTTGCGGGTTTGTGTGCTCAGTGGCGGAAGCAGCCGTCGCATGGGGCGTGACAAGGCCCTCCTGCCGCATCCCTCCGGTGGTGTCTGGCTCACTGCCCTGGTCGATCAGCTGTTGCCCCTCGGTCATCCGGTGCAGGTGTTGAGTCGTCATGCCGCCCACGCAGAGCTGCTGGCCCACCGGCCGGGATGTTCCGTGGTGCTGGAGCCCCCTCCCTGGAATGGCCCTCTGCAGGCGCTGGCCAGGCTGTTGCCGTCTCGGCCTGGGGAGGCTTTGTTGGTGCTGCCGGTGGACATGCCCCGTTTGAACACCGCCGTTGTCCGGCAGCTGATCGCAGCCTGGAAGCGTGCTCCGCAGCAGGCAGCGGTGGCCCATGACGGGCAACGGCTGCAGCCATTGCTGGCGGTGATCCCCTCCGGTTCTCCCTTCCGCTCCTGCCTTGATCAGCAACTGCAACGCGGAGAGTTGCGCTGGATGGATTGGTTGACCTGCGTTCCCCATCAGGCGGCGCGCTTGCCTCAAGAGGCGTTGGTCAATGCCAATTGCCCTGCAGATCTGGCAGCGTTGGAGAGATGAGCACGTCGCTGCCGCTCGCAGACCGCCTCAACCGGCCCATCGGGGTGTTGCGGTTGTCGCTCACGGCCCGTTGCAATCTCGCCTGTCCGTACTGCTGTCCGGATGTGGAGGAGCCCCCTGGCCTGCTCACGCTGGAGCAGCAGATGCGCGTGATTCGTGTGGCCGCGCGCCTGGGGGCACAAACGTTGCGGCTCACCGGTGGAGAGCCGTTGTTGAGCCGGCGTTTGTTGCCTTTGTTGGAGGCGGTGGCGCAGGCCCGGCGGGATCGTTCGGATCCGATGGCCGGTTTGCAGACCGTGGCGCTCACCAGCAATGGGGTGCTGTTGTCGGAACCGATGGCTCGCGCGTTGCGTGCCGCAGGGCTGGATCGCATCACCATCAGCCTGGATGCGGCGGAAGGGGAAGCAGCGGCGCGTATGGCTGGGCTCCAGGGTGGTGCCGTGGCTGGAGACCGCCTGGTGCGCCAGGTGCAGGAGGGCATCGCCGCGGCCTGTGCGGCTGGCTTTGACCCCTCATGTGGTGAGCTCAAGCTCAATGCCGTGATCCAACGGGGGATCAATGACGATCAGCTGTTGCCCTTGGCCGGTTTGGCGCGGCAGCAGGGGATCGAGCTGCGTTTGATCGAATATATGGATGTGGGCAACCGCAACCAGTGGATGCTGGAGCAGGTGCTGCCGGCGGCGCAGATGGTGGAGCGCATTCATGCCCGTTGGCCCCTGGAGCCTTTGGGTCGCCCGCGGGGTGGGACGGCCCGGCGTTGGCGCTATGGCGATGGCGCCGGATCCATCGGTGTGATCGCTTCCATCACTGAGCCGTTCTGCGGCGATTGCAACCGCTTGCGCGTCACTGCCGATGGACAGGCGTTCACCTGTTTGTTCTCCGCTAATGGCACGGATCTCAAGCCTGCGCTGGCGTCGGAGCCTCGCCTCGAGCAGGCCATGCGCCAGCTTTGGCAGCGACGTCAAGACCGCTACAGCGAGGAGCGTGATCCAGCGGCTGCTGCGTCAACCCATGCGGAAATGGCGTATCTGGGGGGCTGAACCGTCGTGATCGTCACCGTTTTTGCGTGATGCTCTCGGTACAACGGGGCAGCTGAAGGATCCAAAAGGATCCATCCACATGTTTGAACTGCTGGCCTACGAGCGCTTCCGCGACACCCCGTCGGTTCGTTTTTTCGACGTCACCGTGGATACCTCGAATGCGCGCGACCTAGTGATTCACAGCGGCCCAGCGGTCTCGCCTCCCAACGATCCGGAGAGCGGAGCCTGGCAGTTCTATCTGCATCCCCATCAGGAAGACAATCTGCTGGCGGCCAGTGGCGGCAGAACCTTCTTCTTGGTGAACCTGGCCTGGGAGCAGCCGTTTCACATTGTTCGGCTCGAAAGCGGTGGTGACATCCTTCGCATCCCTCCTGGCACCTTCCATCGTTCGATCTCCGATCCCGATGGTTCCGTCGTTCTGAACCAGGCGGTTCGTGAAGAAGGCGCTTCTCTGGTGCATGAATTTCGCGTTTACAACAGCGCCGAAATTCCGGCTTTGATGGCAGCCACCCACAGCTCGGCGCCGAAGCCCCAGTTGCACGGGGTGGAACCGTTGCTTCAGGCGGCCTGAACCAGGTTGCGTGAAGGGGTTTCCGTTGCGGAGGCTTCTTCGCTGATCTGAATCTGCCAGGTCAATTCACTGTTTGTTCCCGGGGGGCCGCTGAAGCTGCCGCTCACAGCTGCGGTGAGTTCCGGCTTGGAGGAGGTGGCCAGCACCACGTAGCGCTCGTTGACTTCCATCCCGGCACTGGGGTCAAAGCCGCGCCAGCCCGCTCCCGGCAGGTAAACCTCTGCCCAGGCATGCAGGTCGTAATCCTTCGGGGGAGGTTGCTGCAGTTGATAGCCGCTCACAAATCGGGCGGGGAGACCCACCACACGGCAGCAGGCCACCATCAGCATGGCCAGATCACGGCAAGAGCCGATACGTTCGCGCAGAGTTCGACCCGCCGGCCAGGCGGGGCCCACATGGCGTTGGGTGTATTTCACCCGCTCTTGAATCAGCTCAATCAGTTGCTTCAGAAAAGCCAGGGTTTGCTGGTTGCTGCCCATCAGGGCTTCCTGGGTGAGGTCGATGGCCGCGGGTTCGTGCTGGCCGTTGGGCAACCAGCCCTCCAGGGCCCCCTGAAGGTCGCTGTTGAGTTGGCCTTGCGGGTAGGGAAGGGGTGGTTCCAGTCCGTTGAAGCAGCTTTCCAGCGGGGGTGCTGGCCGGGTCTCCACCAGGCTGCGGGCCTCAAAGACCAATTCATCAGTGCTGCCGAGAAAACGCAGCCGTTGGATTTCGTCGCCGCTGGCGGCCACCAGTTCCCGACGTTGCTCTGGTTCCGGCAGCACGCTGAGTTGATGCTCCAGCAGGGTCTGAAACCCCTGCCCCCGAGGCCTCAAACACAGGCGATGTTCCCCGAGGAAAACGGGGGCCTCATACCGATACGTCAGGCGGTGAACGATGAGAGCACGCATGCAGGATCGGTGGGGATGGAACGGAGGTCGGCGCTCGTGAAGTAGCGGGTCTGGATCAGGTTGTGGAGTTGGTTGAGGTCCTGCTGAAGCTGGTCAATGGCTTCATGCAGACCGGCTTCGATCAGGTTGTCGATCCGCACATAGCTCCAGCGGGCCAGGAGCTGTCCGCGCAAACAGTCGAGGTCATCCGGGGTGTCTTGGTTTGGCTGCTGCTGAATCTGTTGCAACGTGTCGCTGATGCCCTGCAGGCAGTACCGCACCGAGCGAGGAAAGATGGGGTCCAGCAGCAAAAAGCGGGCCACGGAGGCAGGGCTGATCGCGTGCTGCATGCTCTGCCGGTACATCTGATAAGCCCCCGCTGTGCGCAGCAGGGTGATCCATTGCAGTTCATCCAGCACGCCGCCCACCTCCTCAGGGGAGGGCAGCAGCAGGAAATATTTGACGTCGAGGATGCGGGAGGTTTTATCGGCTCGTTCGATCAGACGTCCCAGCTGACTAAACAGCCAACTCAGATCACGGCTCAAAGTGGTGTCGGTGATCCCGTACACGAGCTGGCAGCCGCGGCGGATGATCCGCAGTTGCTCCTGCACCGGTTCCCGCCAGATGTCTTCGTCGTCCTGCAGGCTCCAGTGCAGATCATTGATCTGCTCCCACATCTCCGTGGTGATCACATCCCTGATCTGCCGTGCGTTTTCCCGGGCCATCGCAATGCAACTCACGATGCTGTTGGGATTGCTGCGGTCCAGCAGCAGGAAGCGCACCACCTGTTTGGGCGTGGCACCGGGGTAGGCCGTATCGAAGCGGTGGCGATCTCCCGTCACCTCCACCAGCGGCAGCCACGGTTCGGCGCTGCCCGGAGGACAGTCCAATGCCATCGCTTCACTCACTTCCAGAAAGCGCGAGATGTTTTCGGCCCGTTCCAGATAGCGGTTGATCCAGTAGAGCGAATCGGCAACGCGACTCAGCACGGCACAGCCTCCTGGGCTTGCGGTGCTGCCATCGGTTGGTCGTCGACGATCCAGGTGTCCTTGCAGCCGCCGCCCTGGGACGAATTCACCACCAGTGAGCCCCGCTTGAGGGCCACGCGCGTCAGCCCCCCTGGACTCACCCAGCTGCTTGCGCCGCGCAGCACATAGGGGCGCAGATCCACATGGCAGGGGTAGAGCTCACCGTCACTGAGGGATGGCACGGTGGAGAGTTGCAGCGTGGGCTGCGCAATGAAGTTGCGGGGATTCGCACGGATCTTCGTGTCGAAGTCCGCTAGCTCCGATCGGCTGGCCTGGGGGCCGATCAGCATTCCGTAGCCGCCGGCTTCCGCCACCGACTTCACCACCAGTTGCTCGAGGTGTTCGAGCACATAGCGCTGATCGTCTGGCCGGGCACAGAGGTAGGTGGGAACGTTCTCGATGATCGGCTCCTCATCGAGGTAGTAGCGGATCATCGCCGGCACGTGGGCATAGATCAGCTTGTCGTCGGCGATGCCGGTGCCAGGGGCGTTGGCGATGGCGACCCGTCCTTGCCGCAGCACGTCGATCAGGCCCGGCACCCCCAGCATCGAGTCCTTGCGGAACACGGTGGGATCAAGAAAATCATCGTCGATGCGTCGGTAGATCACATCCACGGGTTCCAGGCCATTGGTGCTGCGCATCCACACCCGGCCGCCTTCGCACACCAGATCGCGCCCCTCCACCAGGTGAATGCCCATTTCTTGGGCCAGGTAGCTGTGTTCGAAATAGGCGCTGTTGAACACCCCGGGCGTCAAGATCGCCACGCGGGGGGTGTCACTCCAGGGCGCCAGGTCCTGAAGGGTGCGCAGCAGATGGGAGGGATAGTCGTCGATCGGTTGAACGGCACGGCCTTCGAACAGGCCAGAGAACAATCGCTTCATCACCCGACGGTTCTCGAGGAAGTAGGCCACCCCAGAAGGACAGCGCAGGTTGTCCTCCAACACCCGCCAGGTGCCCTTGCCGTCGCGGATCAGGTCAAGCCCGGAGATGTGGCACCAGCGGTTGAGGGGCAGGCTGATGCCCTGCATCTGAGGTCGCCAACCGGAGGAACTTTCCACGTCTTCCCGTGGGATCACACCGTCGTTGAGGATCTGCTGGGGGCCATAGATGTCAGCGAGGAAGCAGTCGATGGCTTCCAGGCGTTGCAGCAGTCCCCGCTCCAGGGTGATCCAGTCGCTGCGGCCGATCAGCCGAGGCAAGGGATCGAAGGGGAGAATTCGTTCGCTGCCTTTGAGGCCGGAATCGTTGAGGCGGAAGGTGGCGCCGAGGCGACGCAGCAGCTGACTGGCCGAAGCATGGCTGCGGTTGAGCTCGGGCAATCCCATCTGCCCCAGTGATGCGAGTAGTGGGGCCAGATCGGTTCGTGGTGTGGCCGTTTCACCGCAGAAATATTCGTCGAAGCCGACTGTCGGTTTGTAGTCGGTGAACATCCTGATCGCACAATCGAGGTTTATCCAAGGCGTCGCCCCACTCCACTTCGGGTGGTGGTTGCTACACATTCCGCAATTTCAGGCAAGAGGACGCTGATCGCCTGTTGTTTGGGTATCCGTAGGCACCTGAATCGAGGGCACAGGGCCAGGGCAGGGTGCCTCCTTTGCTTATCTGTCTCTGGAGTTCAAACGCTCTTCGCCTTGGATGAATTGCTCTGGGCGCGACTGATCTTTGCCCTTGGTGCCGTTGTGACTGCGGCGACGGTGGTGATGATTCTGCGCGGACACATGTATTGGAACCGCAGGGGGTCGATGGATGTCCGCTGACTCGGTTCCCTTCCTTCAGCCCGGGATCGCCTGGGCGTTGGTGGTGCTGTTCTCTGTTCTCTGGGTGGCGCTGGGGATTGCCTGGGGCCGGCGTGGTCAAGGCAATGCCGACGACTACATGCTGGCGGGGCGCAACATCGGGCTGGCCTTGAGCACGGCCACGTTGATGGCCTCCTGGGTCACCGGCAACACCACCCTGCTCGCTCCTGAATTCGGCTACAAAACTGGCCTCTGGGGCATGTTCAGCTATGCGCTGGCCGGGCTTGGCCTGATTCTGTTCGCCCCCCTGGCCTCCCGGATCAAGCAGTTGATGCCCAACGGTCGCACCAGTGGGGACTTCATCCGATTGCGCTACGGACGCCTGGCCTGGTGGGTGTTCATGCTGATCACCGCGATCTACACCCTGGGCTTTCTGATGACCCAGGCGATGGGTGCTGGCCTGCTGCTGCAGGCCCTTTCAGGCTTTGATTACCACGTGGGAATGGTGGTGGTGATTGGTGTTGCCACCGTCTACACCCTCTTCGGTGGAATGCGGGCCGTGATCGGCACCGATTTCATTCAGTCGCTGTTGATCATGGTGCTGCTGGCGGTGGTGGCGGTGCTCGCCTTCCGTCAATTCTCGATGCCCGAGGTGCATGCCTCCTTGTTGGCCCGGCATCCCGATCGGCTTGATCTGCTGCTGCCGGCGGGCTTGTTGATTGCCTGGAATTCCGCCCTCTTTTCGATGGGCGAGGTGTTTCACAACAACATCTGGTGGTCCCGCGTGTTCGCTAGTCGGCGCTCGGTGGTGATGACCTCTTTTGTTTTGGGGGGAATCGCCTGGATGAGCGTGCCGATGGTGACGGGCTCCATCGGACTGGTGGCCCTGGCCCGTGAGTTGCCTCTCGAGCAGGTGAACATGGTGTTCCCTGTGATGGCAGCCGATCTGCTTGGGGCCGGTGGCGCGGCCCTGGTGTTTGTGGTGGTGTTTGCCTCACTCACCTCCACCTTGGATTCGTTGCTGGCATCCACCGCCGATCTGTTGGCGGAGGATGTGTACTTCCGCCTGTTGCGGCCCCAGGCCAGCGACCTGCAGCTCAAGCAGGCGGCGCGGCTGATGGTGGTGGGCTTGGCCGTCGTCACCCTGGCGCTGTCCTGGCCGCGGCTGGATTCGCTGGCGTCGGTGCTGTTCTTCACCGGTGCCCTGGTGGCCTCCACGGTTTGGCCTGTGGCATGCGGCCTGTACTGGCGCACGGCCAACCGCACGGCTGCCATCGCGGCCATGCTTGCCGGCAGCGTTGTGGGCCTGCTCGCCTATGGGCTGATCGCGCCCTACTGCGCTGCTGTGTTTTCAGCGGCCGTCTCGGCCGTCGTGATGCTGATTGGCAGTCGCATGCGGCCGGAACGCTTCGACTTCACCTTGCTGCAGGAGGAGGGATGATCCAAACACTTCCTTTGATGGCCAGCCTTGTTGGTCTGTCGGGTTTTCAGTTTCTGCTGGTGGCCAGTCAGTTCGCCCTGGTGCTGTCGGTGCTCGTGCTGCTGGTGATTTGGTGGGTGGAGTGGCGCAATGGCCGGGTTTGGTGATGTCTCCTTTAGCTGTCCACCCAGCACAATCCTTTCCGGATCTTTGCTTAAGAAGCTGCTTCTTCGTGGACGCAGCGGTGTGGTTGTTGTTACCGGTAAAAGATGTAGTTCCTGGCTTTAGCACTCGGTTTGGCAAACAGAGTGTTGATCAGATCCCGCTATGGCACAGGCCAAAACAGCAGTTGTGGACGCGTCTTCGGTTCAGATTCGGTTTGAGCCGATGGGGCCCGATGTCTACGGGCAGAACCAACCGCAGGAGCTGCTGGCCGCGATTGCTGAAGATGTTGAACCTTTGAAGGATTTGGTGGATCAGCACGTGGTGTCGATCCAACCGTTTCGCCCTGAGGTTTTGTTGCAGGTGTTTCGCCTGGCGGCGAAGTTTGAGAGCAATCCAGATCGCTATTGCCGTCACAACACGCCTCTTACAGGCAAGATTCTGATCAACGCGTTTTACGAACCAAGCACGCGCACGCGGCTGTCTTTTGATAGTGCCTGGCACCGACTCGGCGGTACCTCCATCAACATCACCGATAGGGCCACCACGGGGATTGCCAAGGGTGAATCTCTGGAAGATGTCGCCCACATGTTCAACAACTACGGCGATTGTGTGGTGCTTCGGGACAGCGATCCCGGTGCCGTCTACGCGATGACGTCAACCCTGCGGATCCCGATCATCAACGCTGGAAATGGGATCGATGAGCATCCAACCCAGGCGATGGCCGATCTCTACACGATCTTCAAGTGGCGTCCCAAGCTTGCTGAAGCTGAGGTGGCACCCGCTGATCGGATTCGCATTGGGATCGTCGGAATTCCCTCGCGGATGCGAACGGTTCGCTCCCTGTTGAGGATCCTTGCCAAATTCCCGCAGACCGTGGACGAGGTGGTGGTGATTCACGCCCCTGGGTTGGAGCCGGATCAGCTGCTGTTCGACCCAGGACAGTTGGAGGAGCTTGAAGCGTGTGGGATGAAGGTGCGCTCCAGCACCGATCTTCAGGCTGAAGTGCCCGACTTGGATGTCGTCTACATCAATGCCATTGCCTGGGTGGGGGATTCTTATGAAGTGCACGGCGGAGGATTCCGCCTCACCCGCGACATGCCGTTCAAACCGGAAGCGATCGTGCTCCATCCCTTGGCGCGGGGAGCCGAACTCAGCACCTGCCTGGATGACACGCCCCACAACTGGTACTTCAGCCAGGCCAGGGGAGCTGTGTTCCTGCGGATGGCCCTGCTCACCTGCATGGTGGATCGCGCTGAACGCGTGATGGATGTGATCTGAGGCGGGCTGATGTGCGGAATCGGAGGTGTTTTCAATGCAGACCGTCGCCAGAGGGTGGATCGCCAGCTGCTGGTCAACATGGCGGCGATTCAGGCCCATCGCGGGCCCGATGGCTTCGGCGTTGAGGTGCTCGATCAGGCCGGCGTCGGCTTCTGCCATGCCCGCCTTTCGATCATTGACCTGAATGAGTCTCGGGCCCGGCAGCCCTTCCTCACCGATGACGGTGAGGTGTTGATGGCCCACAACGGTGAGTTCTACGACTTCCAGCGAATCCGGGCTGACCTCACCGCCCAGGGGGTGCGCTTCAGCAGCAAGAGCGATTCCGAGATCCTGCTGCGGCTTTACCAACGCCAGGGCTTGGAGGCGACCCTGCCCCTGTTGCGCGGTGAGTTCGCCTTCGCCTTGTTTGATCGCTCCGAAGACTGCCTCTACCTGGTGCGGGACCGCTTCGGCATCAAACCGCAGTACTGGGCGATGACGCCTGAGGGTCTGGTGTTCGGTTCCGAGTTGAAGGTGCTGTTTGCCCATCCGGCGGTGGAGCGACGCTTCACCTCGGAGGGTCTGTTCCACCAGTTGATGCAGACCATGGTTCCCGGCACCACCGCCTTTGCCGGGGTGCATCAGGTGAAGCCCGGCCATGTGCTCAAGGTGCAACGGGTGAATGGCCATCTGGAAGTGTCGGAGTCCACCTACTGGGACGTCGACTTTCCGCGCAAGGACGAGCGGGACCCCAAGCGAACCGAAGCCGACCACATCGCTGCCGTTCGTGCGGCATTGCTGGAGGCCGTTGAGCTGCGCATGGTGGCTGATGTGCCGGTGGGTTGTTACCTCTCCGGCGGCATTGACAGCTGTTCGATCCTTGGCTTGGCCTCAGCCGTGAGCCAGGCACCGGTGAAGGCGTTCACGATCGGCTTTGACGACGCCCGTTACGACGAGTCGCCGATTGCCCGGGAGATGGCCGAAGCCACCGGCGCTGAGCAGGATCTGATGCGTCTCTCGGGTCAGGAGCTCTATGGCCACATGGAGCGCACCATCTGGCATGCGGAGCGAACGATCTACAACACCCTGGCGGTGGCCAAGTTCTTGATGAGCCGCCATGTCAATGATGTGGATTACAAGGTGGTGATGACTGGCGAAGGCTCCGATGAGCTGTTCGGGGGCTATCCCGCCTTTCGCCGCGACATGTTCCTCCATGGTCTGGATGACCTGCCGCAGGAGGAGCGCGCCAGCTGGGAAAGCCTGTTGCAGCAGTCCAATGCCCTGGTGAAGGGGGCGATGCTGGCTGAAAATCAGGTGGATGACCCCGATCTTGATGCGGTGGTCGGCTTCACCCCCAGTTGCCTGCAGCCGTGGCTGGCTTGCGCGCCCTTGGTGCCGGAGCTTCTGGCACAGTCCCATGCCGAAGTCCTGAAGGATTACTCCCCGGGCAAGGCGATTGCCGAGCAACTGGATGGGGATCAACTGGACGGGCGCCATGCCCTGGACAAGGCCCAGTACGTCTGGATCAAGACCATGCTGGAGGGCCAGATACTCACCTGGGGTGGCGATCGGGTCGACATGGCCAATTCCATGGAGGCGCGACCTGCCTTCCTCGATCACCATCTGGCTGCGGTGGCGGTGCAGGTGCCGCCCGAATTGCGGATCAAGGGGAAAACCGAGAAATACGTGCTGCGGGAAGCCATGGCTGGCCTGTTGCCGGAGGTGCTGTACCGGCGTGAGAAGTTCGCCTTCATGGCCCCGCCCGCCCACACCGAGCCTGAGAAATGGGAGCAGATGAAGCAGCTCGCCAACGACTACCTCAGTGATGAGGCGATCGATGCCGCTGGTTTGTTGAGCAAAGCCGGTGTGCGCGCCTTGTTTGCCCGTCACGAGGACCCGGCCACCACCGACGCGGAGCGTGTGCAGATGGATGCGGTGATCAATCACCTGCTGGGCGTGCAGATGTTGCACCGCATGTTTGTGGCGGAAGACGTGCCAGCCCTGGCACGCCGGGAGGCGGACCGCCTGGGCTGGCGGGTGCTGATGCCCGTTTGAATTCTTTGGTCAGGATTAAATCGTTGCGCTAGCTACAAGGCTCCGCGGGTTTTCGGGTGAGTATTGCCTTCCGTTTGAAACGAAGGTCACGGCATTGCCCACGCTCATCTCGGCTTCTCCGACCACCCCTGCAACCGGGATCGAGCCAAGCAAAGTTTCCGCACGACCGAACCGTGACAGGCTGATCGCAACGATTGAGCAGCTCGCCAGCATTGGCGCCAAGCCGGACGGCAGCGTCTGTCGACGCGGGTTCTCGCCGGAGGATGTGCAGGGCCGTGAGTTGCTGGCCCACTGGATGAAGCAGCTCGGCATGCAGGTGCGTGTTGATGCCGCTGGCAACTTGATCGGACGTCTGGAAGGCCTCGATCCCCACCGCCCTGCCCTGGTGACCGGGTCGCACCTCGACACGGTTCCCACCGGTGGACGTTTTGATGGGGCCCTGGGGGTGTTGGCCGGTCTGGAAGCCTGCCGCGCTCTTCAAGACCAGGGCCTGCGCCTGCGACACGGCATCGAGTTGATCGCCTTTGCCGACGAGGAGTCGACCATGGTGGGCTGCAAGGGCTTGGCGGGCACGGCCTCCGATGACCCGGAGAGTTTTGCGACCAGCAATGGTCAGCCGATTCAGGACAACCTGGCGCGCATCGGCGGCCATTGGCCCTCCCTGGCCTCGGCTCGCCGCTCCGATGAGGCCTATGCCGCTTTCCTGGAGTTGCACGTTGAGCAGGGTGGCGTTCTTGAGCAACGCGGCGATGCCATCGGTGTTGTGGAGGGTGTTGTTGGTCAGCGTCGCTTCAGCATCAATGTGAGGGGCCAGGCCAATCACGCCGGCACCACACCGATGGGGTTGCGACAGGACGCCCTCGTGGCGGCCTCGCGTCTTGTTCTTGCCGTCGAGGCGATGGCCTCCCGTCATCCCGGAGATCCGGTGGCGACGGTGGGTCGACTGGAGGTTTGGCCCAATGCCGCCAATGTTGTCCCCGGTGCTGTCGCCTTGACCGTTGACCTCAGGGATGTGGATCCGACCGTCCTCGATCAGTTGGTGGAGGAGTTGATGCAGCAGGTGGAGAACATCGGTGCTGAAACGGGCTGTCCGATTGCGGTGGACCCTCAGTTCAGCGTTGATCCCACCCCCGCTGATGCTGTGGTGATGGCCGCGATCGCTGCGGCCGCGGCCGATCTCGGCTTGTCCCACAGCCATCTCCCCAGCCGTGCCAGCCACGATGCGCAGGAGGTTGGCCGCCGTTGGCCGATGGGAATGATTTTTGTGCCCAGCCGGGGCGGCCTGAGTCATTCCGCTGCAGAGTTCACCAGTGACGAGCAGTGCTGGGCGGGCACCGCGGTGCTGCTGGAAACGTTGCTGCGGCTCGACCGTCAGCTGCCGTGACCTTTTCGATCCTGGCCCGGGACCCCAGCAACGGTCGCTTTGGTGTTGCTGTGGCCACCTGTCATCTGGCCGTTGGATCCACTGTGCCTCACATCCGCGCCGGGGTTGGTGCCGTCGCCACCCAGGCCCACACCAATCCGTATCTGGGGATTTGTGGCCTTGAGCGCCTGGAGCAGAGTTCGGATGCCGAGAGCGTTCTCACCAGCCTTCTTGCGGATGATCAGCACCGTGACCGGCGTCAGTTTCACCTGATCGATCTGGACGGTCGTACGGCCTGTTGGACGGGGCAGGATTGCGGCCCTTGGGCAGGCCATCGCCATCAGCGTGATCTGTCTGTTGCCGGTAATTGCTTGGTGGATGAGGGCGTGCTGGCAGCCATGGAGCAGGCCTTTCTCACCAGCGACCCTAGCTTGAAACTGGGCCGCCGCCTGATGATGGCTCTGCTGGCCGGGGAAGCGGCTGGTGGTGACCATCGTTCTCCCTTCTGCACGTCAGCGGCGGTGCAGGTGAGCGGCGAAGCGGCTTTCCCGCTGTTGGATCTGCGCGTTGATTTCCACGAGCGCGCCGTGGAGCAGTTGATGGAGGTGTACGAGCGCAGTCAGGCTCTCTGGGCCCAGGAGTGGAGGGATGAACTGTCGGAGTTGCCGATGCTCAACCGTTTGGTGGCTTAAGCATTCACCATCGGTCACGCCATTAAAAAAGCCCTGCAACACAGCCGTGTGCAGGGCTTATCGGCAATTCATTTCCGGTGTGTTCAGCTGGGGACGGATGCTTCCCACTCCACGTTCAGGCCGGCCTGACGGGCGTCGGTGATCAGGTCATCGATGCAATCCATGCCAAAGGCGGCTTGTCCAGACAGCAGGGCATCCCATTCCTGAGACGGAAAGTGGGTCTGCAGCCAGAACACTCCATGCACGCTGGAGGGACTCACTTGCACAAGGCCTTGGTCGAGGCGAGAGGTGATGAGATCCAACGTCGTTGCTGAAGCTGGATCTATTACGCCTCAATCCTCGGGACTGGAATGTTCGAGTTGCTACGGATTAAGAAGTTGGCCTAGCGCGTGTAGCCCACGCCGCGGTAAACGAGCTGCACCGGAGTGCGGTGGTTGTTGATCTGGCGGGCTTGGTACACGTTGCGGCGGTAAACCAGCTGCACCCCGGGCTTGCCCTGAGTTGCGTTGTTTTGCTGGTACTGATGCCCGCGATAGAGAAGGGTGGTCATTGGATGGTCCTCGAAGCAAGCTCAGGTCCCCGTTCCATGGCCTGAGGCGAACTGCGCTTCGCGCGATGCGAAGTGAACGATCGGTAGCTGTTGCTACAGAAATATTGAAGCTCTTGCAAATGCCGAAGTGGTGTTCAGGTTGATACCTCTTCAGAAAAGTTTTTGGTTTTGTTTATTTTTGTGCGTAGGAATTAGTGGGTCTGGCTGATCTCAATCAGTTGATCGAGCACAGCATTGAAGAAGTTTCGGCCTTGTTCCTGAAGCGTGGTGCCCAGCCTGAGCCAGTCCTGGGTCAGGCGATCGGGCCCTTCAGCTCCAAGGGCGTTCACCACGTAGTCGTGGTCGTTGGCGATCCAGCATTCAAGCGCTTCACCGTCGATCTCGAGGTGGCACTGCAGGCCAATGGCGTGGGCTCCGAGTCGAAACACCTGTTCGGCGCAGTGCAGTGAAGAACCCAGCAGGGTTGCATCAGCCGGGAGGTGGATGCGATCACCATGCCAATGCAGCACCAGGGTGCTGCTTGGTTGCCCCGTGAGCAGGGCCTCATCACTGGGATCCGCGACCCAGTGAATCGCGCCGAGCCCCAGTTCCTTCAGCTGCTGCGGTGGTGCTCCCACCTGCAGCGGTTGCACGCTGCCCCCTGCAGCCACAGCCAAGAGCTGTGCCCCCAGGCAGATGCCCAGCACCGGTCGGCGTTGCTGGTGCCAGGCCCTCAACCAGTCCAGTTCCTGCCGCAACCAGTCCATGCATGGTTGCTCGCGATCGTTCACGCTCATCGGGCCACCGAGCACAAGGGCGATGCTGTTCGCACATGTCCTGGGGTCCGGCAGTGGGTCGCCCCGGTCGGGCCTCAGGATCTCGAGTGTCAGGCCCCGCTGCCGCGCCAGCTCTCCCACCAGTGCGGCGTCTTCATGGTCCACGTGTTGGACCACCAGCAGCGTGGGGCTCAAAGCAGCAGGTAGCGCTGGGCGAGGGGCAGCACCTCGGCGGGCTCACAGGTGAGCAGTTCACCATCAGCGAACACCTCATAGGTCTGTGGGTCCACGCTCACCTTGGGCAGCGCTGAATTCAGCTTGAGTGCGTTCTTGCCCACGCTGCGGGTGTCCTTCACCGCCATGCAGGTGCGCTCCAGCCCCAGCTGGCGTTGGATGTCAGCATCCATCGCCGCTTCGCTCACGAAGGTGAGACAACTGGGCGCGAGGGCTTTGCCGAAGGCGCCGAACATCGGCCGGCCGTGCACCGGGCCCGGGGTGGGAATCGAGGCGTTGGCATCGCCCATCTGGGCCCAGACGATCGAACCGCCCTTCACCACCAGTTCCGGGCGAATGCCGAAGAAGCCAGGCTTCCACAGCACAAGATCGGCGAGTTTGCCGGTTTCGATTGACCCCACTTCGCTGCTGATGCCGTGGGCCAACGCCGGGTTGATCGTCACCTTGGCGATGTAACGCTTGAGCCGGTGGTTGTCGTTGCGAGCGGAGTCTTCCGGCAATGCACCGCGCTGCACCTTCATCTTGTGGGCGGTCTGGAAGGTGCGGGTGATCACCTCGCCCACGCGGCCCATGGCCTGGGAGTCGCTGGCGATGATCGAGAAGGCGCCCAGGTCGTGAAGGATGTCTTCGGCGGCGATCGTTTCGCGCCGGATCCGTGATTCGGCAAAGGCAACGTCCTCGGGGATCTTCGGATCGAGGTGGTGGCACACCATCAGCATGTCGAGGTGCTCCTCGAGCGTGTTGCGGGTGTAAGGCCGGGTGGGGTTGGTGCTGCTGGGCAGCACGTTGGCTTCGCCGCAGATCTTGATGATGTCCGGCGCGTGTCCACCGCCGGCGCCTTCGGTGTGGAAGGTGTGAATCGTGCGTCCCTTGATGGCGGCGATCGTGTCTTCCACGAAGCCGGCTTCGTTCAAGGTGTCGGTGTGGATGCACACCTGCACATCCATCCGATCGGCCACGGATAGGCAGGCATCGATGGTGGCGGGCGTGGTGCCCCAGTCTTCGTGCAGCTTCAGGCCGCAGGCACCGGCGCGCACCTGTTCCTCCAGCGCTTCCGGGGTGCTGGCGTTGCCTTTGCCGAAGAAGCCCAGGTTCACCGGCAGGCCTTCGGCGGCCTGGAGCATCCGTCCGATGTGGAAGGCGCCGGGGGTGCAGGTGGTGGCATTGGTGCCGGTGGCCGGTCCGGTGCCGCCGCCCATCAGCGTGGTGACGCCGCTGGCCAGTGCCGTTTCGATCTGCTGGGGGCAGATGAAGTGGATGTGGGTGTCGATGCCACCCGCCGTAAGGATGTGGCCCTCCCCAGCGATGGCTTCGGTGCCGGGGCCCACCACGATCGTCACCCCCTCCTGGGTGTCGGGGTTGCCGGCTTTGCCGATGCCCACGATGCGGCCGTCCTTGAGGCCGACATCGGCTTTGACGATGCCCCACCAGTCGAGGATCAGGGCATTGGTGATCACCGTGTCGACGGCGCCCTCGGCTCGAGGGGTCTGGGATTGGCCCATGCCGTCGCGGATCACCTTGCCGCCGCCGAACTTCACCTCATCGCCGTAGACGGTGTAGTCCTTTTCGACTTCCAGAATCAGATCGGTGTCGGCCAGGCGAACCCTGTCGCCGGTGGTGGGTCCGTAGGTCTCGGCGTAGGCCTGGCGGGAGATGCGGTAGGGCATGGGTCAGGCGTCGAGGGGTCCGTTGATCTGGCCGTTGAAGCCGATGACGCGTCGCTCACCGGCGAAGGGAATCAGGTTCACGTCGCGGCTGTCGCCGGGTTCGAAGCGGATGGCGGTGCCGGCGGGGATGTCGAGCCGTTGACCGCGGGCTGCGGCCCGGTCGAACTGCAGGGCGGCATTGGCTTCGGCGAAATGGAAATGGGAGCCCACCTGCACCGGCCGGTCGCCGCTGTTGGAGACGCTCAGTGTGGTGACGGGCCGGCCTGCATTCAGCTCCAGTTCACCCGGTTCGGGGAGCAGTTCGCCTGGGATGAGAGGTGCCATGGGTTCTGCCTCAGCGAATCGGGTCGTGCAGGGTGACGAGCTTGGTGCCATCGGGAAAGACGGCCTCGATCTGCACCTCATGGACGAGCTCGGGCACGCCCTCCATCACCTGGTCCTGACGCAGCCAGGTGGTGCCTTCCTGCATCAGCTCCGCCACGCTCTTGCCGTCACGGGCGCCTTCCAGTACCAAAAAACTGAGCCAGGCAACCGCTTCGGGGTGGTTGAGCTTCAGGCCACGGTTCAAGCGCCGCTCAGCAAGCAGTGCCGCGGTCACGATCAGGAGCTTGTCCTTTTCCTGGGGACTGAGATGCATGGCGAAGCTCGGTCTTCTTCAGTGTGTCTCCGCTGCAGCCTCGAAAGCGTTCACAGTGGACGTTTGTCGGCGCAGAGGCTGTTCCTGCAGGGGCCAGACCCTGGGGATGCGAGGCCCTGTCAGCCCCCGGATCGTTCGCGTTCGCTCCCAGATCCGGCTGAACCAGAAGCGGGCATCACGGCTGGACTCGCCGGAATAGCGGGCGATCAGGCCCTGATTCAGGGCGCCGCAGCGCATTGTGCCCGTCAGGCCTTCGCGGTCGGCCCGCGCTCCCTCCAGCAGTGATGCTGTTGATTCGGCACCCATGGCCATCGGTGCGGCCCAAACCAGTGTTCCGAACACCGGCGCGCCTCCCAACCCATGCGGGCTGTCCAGGCTGGCGCCGCCGAGCTCCACCCGATCCGCCAGCTCCCAGGTTGAGCGGTTGCCTGCGAGGCGCTGAATGGTGAGGCTCGAGCGCCACCGTCCCTGCTGCAGGGTTTCGCCGGCGGCGGTTCGGCCCAAGCGCACGATCTCTGCGCTGAGAAAGGAGGCGTCCTGGGGCAGGGTCACCGTCAGCTGCTGCTCGAACAGGGCATCGGCGTACAGCACCAGTTCCTGCGGCAGCCATTCGAAGTCACTGCCGCTGGCCAGTGAGCAGCGCACCTGTTGATGGGCAAAGCAGCCCTCGGGTTGCAGGCGGCTGCGGCCGATCGATCCGTAAACCTTCTGCGCCGCCACGCTGGTGATCAGGCCGCGGCTGTTGGCCTCAAGCTTGAAGTCCAGGCTGAGTTGATCGCCGCCCACCAGGCCTCCGGCGGTGTGCAGCACCGGCAGCTCGCAGCGTCCGTCTTCTCCGCGTTCACTGCGAAGCAGCTTGAACGGAGCCGTGCAGCCCCCCTGGTGTTTGGTGCTGCCGTTGGTGGCATGAAACTGCAGGTCGCAGCGGCCGTGCCAGGGATCGAGACGTTGCATGGCCTCACGCTCCGCCGCCACCGGCTTCAACTCTGTAGCAATGCACACCAAAGCGCTGCTGATTGATCGGCACGCTTTTGTTTTGGAACTGGAGAGGAGCTGCTGGTGACGGATGCGGTGGTCGTGTTGGAGCAGCGCCTTCAGAACAGCAGTGCCACGGCCAATCTGCAGTTGCCGTTAACGGCCGAAGAGCGCACGGTGCTGCGGGGCCGTCGCACCACCTCCTGCGGTCGTCCGGTGCTTCTGCAGTTGCCCCGTGAGGGTTCTCTCCAGCCCGGTGACTTGTTGGGGGATCAGTCCGGTTCGACCGTTGTGGAGGTGACGGCAGCGCCGGAGGCGTTGCTGCGGGTGCAGGGATCGCATCCCCTGGAGCTGTTGCAGGCGGCTTATCACCTGGGCAATCGCCATGTCGCCCTGGAGCTGCATGAGCAGGAGCTGTTGCTGCCGGAGGATTCCGTTCTCGCCACGATGCTGGAAGGGCGGGGATTGACGGTGAGTCGCTGTCTGCAGCCGTTTGCCCCTGAAGGCGGTGCCTATGGAGGCCATCAGCACGGATGACGTCCCTTGCGTTGCTGCAACTGGTCAGCCCTGCCCTGCCCGTGGGTGCCTTCAGCTATTCAGAGGGGCTGGAGGTGTTGATTCAGGCGGGCTCCATCGCCGATGAGCAGGCCATCCAGGCTTGGTTGGAGGCTGAACTGCAACGGGGCGCGGTGCGGCTGGAAGCCGCGGCATTAAGGCCTCTGGCGGAGGCTTTGGTGGGGTGGTCCACCCAGGCCGATGCGGCGGCCAAGGGGCGCCTGATCGATCTTGATGGTTGGCTGTTGGCCACCCGCGAGGCCGCGGAGTTGCGAGCGCAGCAGCGTCAGATGGGGATGTCGCTGCTGCAGTTGATGTCGGATATGGGGCACGACCTGCCTGAACCTGTGGCCCTGAGCTGGCCAGCGGCTTGGGCCTGGGCCGCTGTGCGCCTGTCGGTTTCAGGGGGAGACATGGTGGAGGGGTACCTCTACGGCTGGGTTGCCAATCAGCTCAGTGCCTCGGTGCGGCTGCTGCCGTTGGGTCCCTCCCGAGCGCAGGTGCTGCAACAGCGGCTGCTGCTGCTGATTGCCTCCCAAGCGCAGCAGCTCCAGGCGGCCGATCCCCAGCAGCTCTGGAGCAGCGGTGTGGGTGCGGGCATGGCGCAGCTTGCCCATGCTGAGCTGTATTCACGCCTGTTTCGAAGCTGATGAGCAGCAAACTGCGCCTGGGGGTGGCGGGCCCTGTGGGATCCGGCAAGACCGCACTGGTGGAGGCCCTCTGTCGCCGCTTGCGCGACGAGCTCCAGCTCGCGGTGGTCACCAACGACATCTACACCCAGGAGGATGCCCAGTTCCTCACCCGTGCGGGTGCCCTGGATCCAGAGCGGATCCGTGGCGTGGAGACCGGTGGTTGCCCTCACACAGCGATCCGTGAAGACTGCTCGATCAACCGAGCTGCCGTGGCGGAGCTGGAGACGCAGTTTCCGAATCTCGATCTTGTTCTGGTTGAGAGCGGCGGCGACAACCTGGCGGCGAGCTTTAGTCCGGAACTGGTGGATCTCTGCATCTACGTGATTGATGTGGCGGCCGGCGACAAGATCCCCCGTAAAGGAGGGCCTGGCATCACCCGCTCTGACCTACTGGTGATCAACAAGATTGATCTGGCTCCCCAGGTTGGTGCCGATCTTTCAGCGATGGAACAGGACACCCGGCGGATGCGGGGAGACCGGCCTTGGTGTTTCACCAATCTCCACAGCGGCGAAGGCCTGGAGCAGGTGGTGGGGTTCCTGTTGCAACAGCTACCGAATCGATGATTCGCTGCTGCTGGGCTCGCTATTTAGTTCTTCTTGATACCAAAACTAGGACGCGCTGATCCGTACCTTCCATCAGCTGCCGTCAGGCACATTCCTGTTTTGGAACACCATGAGCTCTTCTCTCTCTAAGCGTCTGTTCGCCGGCATGGCCGCGGCATCGCTGGGCCTTGCCGTGACCGCATGCGGTGGCGGTGACAAGGCTGCCAACGTTGACTACGACGACAGCGTCACCGTCGGCATCCTGCACTCGCTGACCGGCACCATGGCCATCTCCGAGTCCACCCTGGTGGACACCGAGAAAATGGCGATCGATGAGATCAACGCCGCCGGTGGCGTTGAAGTTGATGGCAAGAAGTACAAGATCGAGTACATCGTCGAGGACGGTGCCTCCGATTGGCCCACCTTCGCTGAGAAGTCCAAGAAGCTGATCGACCAGGACCAGGTGCCCGTGGTCTTCGGTGGCTGGACCTCCGCCAGCCGCAAGGCGATGCTGCCTGTGTACGAGTCGAAGAACGCTTTCCTCTACTACCCGATTCAGTACGAGGGTCAGGAGTGTTCCAACAACATCTTCTACACCGGTGCCACTCCGAACCAGCAGTCGGAGCCTGCCACCAAATTCATGTATGAGAAGTCGCCTGCCGCTGGCAAGCCCTTCTTCCTCGTGGGTTCGGACTACGTCTTCCCCCGCACCTCCAACACCATCACCAAGGAACAGCTCAAGTCCCTGGGTGGCGAAGTGGTCGGTGAG
This sequence comes from Synechococcus sp. UW86, assembly GCF_900474085.1. Lineage (NCBI taxonomy): Bacteria > Bacillati > Cyanobacteriota > Cyanophyceae > Synechococcales > Synechococcaceae > Synechococcus > Synechococcus sp. UW86. The sequence goes on along the minus strand of NZ_UCNU01000009.1, from coordinate 167,826 downwards.
GACTACCTGCCCCTGGGCAACACCGAGGTTGCTCCGATCATCGCCAAGATCAAGAAGGCCCTGCCTGACGGTGGTGTGATCATCAACACCCTGAATGGTGACCAGAACGTCGCCTTCTTCAAGCAGATCCAGGACGCCGGCATCACCCCCGATAACGGCTACTACGTGATGAGCTACTCCATCGCGGAAGAGGAGATCAGCACCATCGGTTCTGAGTTCCTTGAGGGCCACTACGGCGCTTGGAACTACATGATGTCGATCGACACCCCGGCATCCAAGAAGTTCGCTGCTGACTTCAAGGCCAAGTACGGCGCCGACCGCCAGGTCGCTGACCCTCAGGAGTCGGCCTACAACATGGTCTACCTGTGGAAGAAGGCTGTCGAGAAGGCCAACAGCTTCGACGACGACAAGGTGCGTGAGGCCCTGGTCGGCATCGAGTTTGACGCTCCTCAGGGACCTGTGAAGGTGATGCCCAACCACCACCTCTCCCAGACCGTGCGCATCGGCCAGATCACTGCTGACGGCCAGTTCGAGATCCTCGAATCCACCGATGGCCCCGTGGCTCCTCAGGCCTGGAACCAGTTCGAGCCCAGCTCCAAGGGCTTCGCTTGCGACTGGACCGACGCCGCCAAGGGTGAGAAGTACAAGCTCTGATCTTCTGATCACAGCCTGATTGCTCTTCAGGGAGGAGCCCGGTGACGGGCTCCTCCTTTCGTCGTTTCATTGAACGCTTCGTTTCACACGTCCGTGCAACTGCTTCTCGAAAGCCTGTTCAACGGTGTTGCCATCGGCTCGGTGCTGCTGATGGCCGCCCTCGGACTGGCCATTGTCTTCGGCCTCATGGGCGTGATCAACCTCGCCCATGGTGAGCTGATCATGCTTGGGGCCTACACCACCTACGTGGTGCAGCTGATCTTCAAGCTGCCTGCGCTGCAGCCGGTTTACAACGCCTACGTGCTGGTGGCGCTTCCCCTGGCTTTCATCGTCAGTGGTGTGGTCGGCATCCTGCTGGAACGTACCGTGATTCGCCGGCTCTACGGCAACCCGCTGGAGACCCTGCTCGCGACCTGGGGCGTCAGCTTGATTCTTCAGCAGTTCGTGCGGAGTGTTGCCCTGGCCCACGCCGCCGGCCTGATCCTGGCGCTGGTGCTGGGCTTTGGCCTGCCGCTGCTGCTTCCCTCCTCGCTTCTTTCGGGGCCTCGGGCTCGTTTGGTGCGTGCGGGGAGTTGGGCTGTTTCAGCCCTGGGCGGTGTGCTGCTGGCCGGTGGCCTGGCCTCACAAATCAGCCGCATCGCCAGGGCCACCTCCCGCAATGTGGATGTGACGGCACCCAAATGGATGCGCGGCGGGATCGAATTCATGGACATCACCTTTCCCGTGCCGCGCCTGGTGATCATCGTGATCACCATCGTTGCGGTGGTTGGGGTGACGTGGTTCCTCAACAAAAGCGTGTGGGGAATGCGCATTCGTGCTGTGACTCAGAACCGTTCGATGAGTGATTGCCTTGGCATCCCCACCGACACCGTTGATGTGCTCACCTTTGGCATCGGCTCCGGTTTGGCCGGTGTGGCGGGGGTTGCTGTTTCCCTGCTGGGTTCGGTGGGCCCCAACGTGGGCGGCTCCTACATCGTGGGCTGCTTCATGGTGGTGGTGCTCGGTGGCGTCGGAAACCTGTTGGGCACCGTGCTCGCGTCCTTTGCCATTGGCCTGCTCACCGACTTGATCGGTGCTGGACGTCTGCTGACGATCTGGCCTGACATGCCAGCTCCCCTGGCCGGCGCGGTGAATTTCTTCGCCACCACGAGCATGGCCCAGGTGATGGTGTTCGCTCTGATCGTGGTGTTCCTTCAATTCCGTCCCGCGGGTCTGTTCCCGCAAAAAGGACGCATGGTGGAGGCCTGATCTGATGTTCCAAGCCTTTCAACAACGCCGTTGGCCTTTGATCATCCTTTGGGTGGTGATCGTTGCGGCCATCGTTGCCGCGCCCGCTGTTTTGCCGGTGTTTCGGCTGAATCTGTTGGGTCGCTTCCTTTCATTGGCGATCGTTGCCCTGGGTATCGACTTGATCTGGGGCTTCACCGGGTTGCTCAGCCTTGGCCAGGGCATCTTTTTTGCCCTCGGCGGTTACGCCGTGGCGATGTACCTGCAGCTCAACAGCTCGGGTGATCTGCCCAATGGCATTCCCGAGTTCTTCAGCCTGTATGGCGTGGATCGGTTGCCCGCCTTCTGGGAGCCGTTCCATTCCCCGCTGTTCACCTTGGTGGCGATCTGGCTGGTTCCAGCCGTGCTGGCTGCCGTGCTCGGCAACCTGGTGTTCCGTAACCGGATCAAGGGGGTCTATTTCTCGATCCTCACCCAGGCGGCCCTGCTTGTTTTCTTCAATTTCTTCAACGGCCAGCAGAAGCTGATCAACGGCACCAACGGTCTTAAAACCGATGTGACCCAGCTGTTCGGCCAGATGGTGGGTTCCCCGGAGATGCAGAGGGGATTCTTCTGGTTGACCTCTGTGGTGGTGATCCTGGCCTGGCTGTTTCTGCGCTGGGTGGTGCGGGGCCGGTTTGGAGACGTGTTGATCGCCATTCGCGATGACGAACCCCGGCTGCGCTTTGCCGGTTACAACCCAACCCTGTTCAAGACGATCGTCTTCGCCATCGCTGGTGGTTTGGCAGGCATCGGTGGTGCGCTTTACACCGTTCAGTCGGGCATCGTTTCGCCGCAGTACATGACCGTTCCCTTCTCGATTGAGATGGTGATCTGGGTTGCTGTGGGCGGTCGAGGCACGCTAGTGGGAGCGATCCTTGGCGCTGTGGCTATCAACTACGCCAAGAGTTTGGTGAGCGAAGCTCTCCCCCAAAGTTGGCTGTTCATCCAAGGGGGCCTGTTCATCCTCGTGGTGACGGCCTTGCCAGAGGGCGTCATTGGCTGGTTCCGAGGCGATGGCCCTCGCAACTGGCTCAACCGATTCGGCATTGCCCGTCGGAGTGAGACCTATCCACGTCTCGATCTTGAAGGTCAGGAAGAGGTTCAGTCATGAGCACGGCTTTATTGGAGTTGCGCCAAATCACCGTCAGTTTTGATGGCTTTTTGGCGCTGCGCGATCTCAACCTCAGCCTTCAGCCTGGGGAGCTGCGCGCCGTGATCGGCCCGAATGGCGCCGGCAAGACCACGTTCCTGGATGTGATCACTGGCAAGACCGCTCCCACGGAAGGGGATGTGGTCTTCAAAGGACGCTCCTTAGTGGGAACGCGCGAGCACCGCATCGCGCGCTTTGGCATCGGCCGCAAGTTTCAGAGCCCTCGTGTTTTCGAGAAGCTCAGCGTTCAGGAGAACTTGGCTTTAGCGGTCAGCCAGCCGAAGCAGCCCTGGTCATTGCTCGTGGGGGGCCTGAATGGGGAGCAGCGCGATCGTGTTCATCACCTGATGAGCATCGTCAATCTGCAGAACCGTGCCGATTGGGCTGCTGGGTCGTTGTCCCACGGCCAGAAGCAGTGGCTTGAGATCGCCATGCTTGTGGGTCAGGATCCCGACCTGTTGCTGGTGGATGAGCCGGTGGCTGGGCTCACGGATGAGGAGACCGATCTGACGGCGGATCTGCTCAAGTCGTTGGCCGGGGATCACACCGTGCTGGTGATTGAGCACGACATGGAATTCATACGGCGGCTTGAAAGTCCGGTGACGGTGCTGCACCAAGGCCATGTCCTCTGTGAGGGCACGATGGATCAGGTGCAGGTTGATCCCCGGGTGATTGAGGTTTATCTCGGCACCACTGAGGAGGAGAACCAATGACGAACCTGCTGGAGATTCAAGGCCTCAACACCTTTTACGGCGAAAGTCACATTCTTCGGGATGTTGATCTCAGCGTGAAATCGGGGGAGATGGTTTGTCTGATCGGCCGCAATGGTGTGGGTAAAACCACCCTTTTGAAATCGCTGATCGGTCTGTTGCGCCCCCGCTCCGGAACCATGGCGTTCGACGGTGCTCAATTGGATCGTCAGGCACCGCATCAGCGGGCTCGGGCCGGGATTGGTTATGTGCCGCAAGGTCGCGAGATCATCCCCCAGCTCACGGTGGAAGAAAACTTGCTTTTGGGGATGGAGGCGTTGCCGGGTGGATTGGCCCGGCATCGCCACATTGATCCATTCGTGTATGAGCTGTTTCCGATCCTTCAGGAGTTTCTACCGCGTAAGGGCGGCGATTTGAGTGGGGGTCAGCAACAACAATTGGCCATCGCCCGTGCGTTGCTTGGCAAGCCAAAGTTGCTGCTGTTGGATGAGCCCACGGAGGGCATTCAGCCCAACATTGTTCAGGATATTGAAGCTGCTGTTCGGCGGATCATCGCCGACACCGGGATCGGAGTGTTGCTGGTGGAGCAACATCTGCACTTCGTTCGCCAGGCTGACCGCTACTACGCCATGCAACGGGGCGGCATTGTTGCCAGTGGCTCAACCAGTGAACTCAGCCAGACGGTTGTTGATCAGTTCCTGAGCGTTTAGAGCTTCGCTTCTGATGGCTTCTTCTGGGTCAGTTCAGCTGGCCCAGATGGATTCTGTTGCAGGCTCTTCATTCATGGCGTAATCGCTTACGTCGGCACGCACGTGCAGCATCTGCCCTGTCATCGACATTTTCCAGATTTCCAGGCGCGCATCCTCGGGGGCTTCAAACCAAAAGACCTCTGTGGGCATCACCACCTTCTCTCGGTAGAAGTGGTCGGCACCAATGCATTTCACGATCACCATTCGGCTGGTGTCGTTTTGGTAAACACACTCAATCATCTTGAGCATCTGGAATGATGCCAATCTCGTGGTCTTAAGACAAGAGGAGTGTTTGATTGGTCACCGAATCAGCACGCCTTTAGATTTGATACAGATGAGTTGATACAGAGTCGGTCAATTGTGTATCGACCGTCACGATTTTGCTCTGGGCTTTGAGAAGTGAGTGCCCACTAGCGTTTTGAAGATCGCACAGAGTGGCTCTTTCGTTTCAGCTGAAACAATTCTTTTTCGCCGCTTTTTGCATGATTGCTTTGTCGATCATGGGGATTGCAGAATGGAGAAAGCGATCGGTTTGAGTGTTTCTCAGCAATTCGATGTTGAGCGGATGAATCGCGCGATCGAATCAACAATTGATCCACAGCAGCTGCAGGTTTTGGCCAAGCAATTGCTTCAGGCGTGGCATTCCCAGCGCGCTGCAACAGTTTGGATCACGCGAGAGCGGGAGCAGCTGGGCTGAGGCTCAATGCGTTGGCTTCAAGCAGCGAGCTCAGAGGTGATGCGTTGCGGATTGTGATTCGGGCGTTTCAAGGATGTGCGATCTGCCTGTCCTGCTGCGGCCAGATCAGCTTGAAGGGCTGAATTGCAACTGCGCAGTCGCGACCAGCTGGGCAGCTGGTGGGCAATCGGCGCCTGCATCAGTTTGGCCAGGCCGGGTCGCAGCAGGCCGGCGAAGTTTTGAACCGCCAGTTCTTCGCCATGGCGGTCGTAAGGCAACCGATTGATGGCTGAATCAAGGCCGAACTGCCTTACGCGATCCTCACCAACCCGCCGGTAAAGCACTTCAAGGGTCGGTAGTTGATCCATCGACATCACACAGCCTTCGTGTTCCATCAGGCCGCGCAACACCGTGCCGAAAATTTCGCCCGCCATGCGCTGCAGGCCTTCGCTGGGTTGTTGGCCCAGCTCCTTGTGTTTGTGGTCGAACAACCCCAGATCCACTTGAGCGATTCGGCTGGAGGCCACATGGCGATACACCTCAGACAGCAGGCCCACCTCCAGCCCCCAGTCCGATGGGATGCGCAGATTCATCGCCAAATCGGTGGTGAAGGCGAATTCACCAGCCAGGGGATAGCGGAAGGATTGCAGGTACGACAGGTAGGGCAGAGGTCCGAAAATTTGCTCCAGGCTGGCCAGCAGTGGGCCAACAAACAGACGGGTGGCTCGGCCCTGAAGCGCTTGGGTTTCGAGGGAAAGGCGGCTGTAGAACGCCTTCACGTAGGCAATGCCGTGGGATCGATCCAGCAGGGGACGGAGCATCCGCTCTGGATACGCCGATCCAAAGGTTCTGATGTCGGCATCGAACAGGCCAACAACTTCAGCGTTCTGGCAAGCCACTCCGAGCCCCTGCCAGACGGCCCAGCCCTTGCCTGGTGGTCCGGTCACGTCGAGCCCCAGTTCGCCGACGGATTCGAGCAACTCCCGTACGGCGGGGCCGTTGGTCCAGTGCACCCGAACGGGGAAGGGCATCCCCTCGAAAAATTTTTCCGCCGCTTTGACGTCCTCGGCGCTCGTGGCTGCCAAAGCCACCACCAGTTCGTTGAGTCCCTTCAGGCTCGAAAGTGTGTCGCGAATCAGGGCGAGGGCCGGGCGGCTGAATTCCTCCATTAGGCAGGGGATCAGCAGGGTTGTGGGTCGCTGACTCAGCTCCCGGTTGAAGGCAACCGCATCGAGATTGCCCAAGCTGTAGTCATGGACGGTGCTGATCAGGCCCTGCTGAAAATCCATGTGGTGTTCGATGCAACAACAGAGGTCAGAGTCCTGCCCCATACCTGAAAGGTCTGGAGGAGGAAGGTGATGCAGCCCCCGCGCGACGAGACGCTGCGGACCCTGCTTGGCGATCTGTACCCGAACGATTCTTCCGGGGATGGCAAGGAGTTGTCGTCGCAATTGCTGCAGATCTTGAGCCAATCGTCAGGAGATGGCGATATGGCAGAACACATCGATCGCTGGGACGGTGGCGATGTGGTCTTGATCACCTACGCCGACACCATTGGTGAGCAGGGTTTTCCTGGGCTTCAGGCCTTGAAGACGTTTGTGAATCGCCATCTGCAGCCCTTCGCAGCTGTGATTCATGTGCTGCCGTTTCTTCAATCCACAAGTGATGGCGGTTTTGCGGTGGCCAGCCACACGACGCTTGAGCAGCGTTTCGGTGATTGGCATGATCTCGCCGCCCTGGCCCAGGGCCGACGGCTGATGGCCGATCTGGTTCTGAATCACGTGTCGGCCTCTCACCCCTGGGTGCAGCAGTTCATGCGGGATGAGCAGCCCGGCCGCTCCTGTGTGCTCGAGGCAGCCCCTGATCCCTGCTGGGTGGATGTGGTTCGTCCGCGCAGTTCCAATCTGTTCACGCAATTGAGGGGCCCCGTTGGTGCGCGTCAGGTCTGGACCACCTTTGGCCCCGATCAGGTGGATCTCAATTGGCGCAGTGCGGAGGTGCTGCTGGGCTTTGCCCGGCTGATGCAACGCATGGCCCGGCATGGGGTGCGGTGGATCCGTTTGGATGCCGTGGGTTTTGTCTGGAAGGAACCCCACACCTCATGCATCCATCTGCCGCAGGCCCATCAACTGGTTCGGGTGCTGCGGCTGCTGCTCGATCAGGTGGGACCCGATGGCGTTGTGGTCACCGAGACCAATGTTCCGGAGCAAGAAAACCTCTCCTATCTGAGGAGCGGTGATGAAGCGCATCTCGCTTACAACTTTCCCCTGCCGCCCTTGCTGCTTGAGGCCAGCGTCAGTGGTCGGGCCGATCTGCTCAATGCCTGGCTGAGTCATTGGCCCGACTTGCCGCCGCAAACGGGGTTGCTCAATTTCACCGCCTGTCATGACGGCATCGGTTTACGGCCGTTGGAGGGCCTGATGCCCCAGAAGCGCTTGCTGCAGCTGTTGATCGGCTGTGAGCAACGGGGTGGACTGGTCAGCCACAGGATGCTCAGTTCCGGTGAGGAGGTTCCCTACGAGATCAACATCAGTTGGTGGAGTGCCATGGCGGATGGGGGGATTGATCCCACGTATCTCCAACGGGAGCGCTTCCTGCTCACCCAACTGTTGATCCTGGCCTTGCCAGGGGTCCCCGCTTTCTATCTGCCGGCGTTGCTGGCGGCTCCCAATGATCTGACCCGCTTTCGTCGCACGGGTCATCGCCGGGATCTGAATCGGCCCCAGTTCACGGCCCAGGCCCTGGAGCGCCGCCTGACGGATCCCGATTCAGATGTCTCCGCACTACTGCCGGTGTTGCGGCGGGCTCTGGCCGAACGGGCTGTTCATCCGGCCTTGCACCCGGATGCCCCGATGACGGTGCTGAGCGCGGACCGAAGTGATTGCGTCATCCTGCGGCGTTCCCGCGGGGGGGAAACGCTGGTGGCTGTCCACAACATCACGGCAGCGCGCCTCAGCTTTCGCCTCAGTGGTCTGGGTGGTGATCTGAACCAGCCCTGGGCCGATTGCCTGAGCGGTCATGTGTTCGAACCACATCAGTCGCATTCGCTAGAGCCTTATGCGGTGCGTTGGTTTGTTCAGCCATGACCGCGAGTGTCGAGCCGGCGTGGTGGGTGGTGACTGATCTCGATGGCACCTTGCTGGATCACAGCTACGACTGGTCGCCGGCCAAGGATCTGATCCGTCAGCTGCAACAGCACCGGATTCCGGTGATTCCCTGCACCAGCAAAACGGCAGAGGAAGTGCGCGGCTTTCGCGCCGAGGCGGGGCTGCATGACCCCTACATCGTTGAAAACGGTGGCGCCGTGCATGGGGAAACTCCGGAAGGGGAGCCCTGGGAGCTGCCGTTGGGCCCGGATTGGACGGCGCTGAAACCTCAGTTGCAGCGTCTTCAGGCCGAGTTGGGTGAGCCCCTGCGTCCGTTGGATGAACTCAGTGAGGCGGAAGGGCAGCGGTTGTTGGGGCTTGGTGGTGAAGCCTTACGCCAGGCGCAGCGGCGGTGCTGCAGCGTGCCTTTTGTGCCGCCCTCGGCAGAGGGGCGTCGCCGGCTTGAGGTTCTGGTTCAGCGGATGGGCCTGACGGTGGTGCAGGGCAACCGTATGGGTCACCTGCTGGGCCCAGACATCAGCAAAGGCAAGGCGTTGGCCACCCTGAAGCGACATCTGGGTGCTGAGCAGGTGAAGGTCTTGGCCTTGGGGGATTCCCCCAACGATCTGCCGTTGCTCGAAGCGGCCGACATCGCTGTCGTGGTGCCCGGGGCCCATGGCCCCCATCCCGCGTTGCGTTCTGGGATCGCTGCCGGGCGTTTCCAGCTGGCGGCAGCCCCCCATGCCAGCGGTTGGGATGAGGCTGTGCGCCGGATTCTTCGCATCTAGGCCATCGCTTGCTCTTGGCTCAATGGAGTAGGGATTGCCATAGATCCACTGCAGCAGTGGTTGCCGCCATGGGCTGCCCGTTGTGGGATGCGATAGGTCGACAGCTGAGGCTGTTGATCAGAACGGCCTGATCGTCGATATCGAACGTGGCCGCCAGCTCGGTTTCCACCGCGATGCCCCGGGCCAGTGCACGGCCCCGCATCACCCCTGGGAGGCAGCCGCTGCTGAGGGGCGGTGTCAGCCACTGTCCGCGACGCCGGACCAGCAGATTCGCCGCTGTTCCGCAGCACAGGGCTCCAGCCGTGTTCAGGAGCAGAGCATCGTCGGCCCCTTGCTCCTGGGCTTCCCTGCGGGCCTGGATCGATTGCCCGTAGGCAAAGGTCTTGCAACGGCTCAGGCGGCTGGAGGCGTTGCGGCGCTCATGGCGACTGGTGATGGTGGTGACGGCTGAAAATGTTGGTGTGCAGGTCTGGAGCGTGAGCCAAAAGCGGTGGTGCCCTAGGGCCGGCAGTCCGATTCCGCGCTGAGGTGAGCTGCCCCGGCTCCAGTTGAGGCGCAGGGCTCCATCGGCTTCGCTCAGTTGGCTGCGTTGAATCGCATCTCCAAGCAGAGGCTCCAGTGCGTTTCGCTGCGGTGGCGGGTCCATGCCCAGCAGAGCGGCACTGTCGCTCCAGCGCTGCAGGTGCTCCTCCAGGAGTTGCGGTGCACCGTTGCGGATCAGCACCGTTTCAAAGAGGCCATCGGCCAGGAGCAGGGCGCGGTCGTCGAGGGGAAGCTGCAGGCTTGCAGCTGTCCCCCACTGGCCGTCGATCCAGGCGATAGCGGTGCTCATGCCAGCGCCTCCAGCAAGGGCTGCAGTTTCCACATCAACTCCTCTGCTTCGCCAAGGGGATCAGAGTCGGCGACGATTCCGCAGCCGGCATGGGCCCGCAGGGTGTCGCCTTGGCGCAGCAAGGATCGGATCAAGATGTTGCTGTCGAAGCTGCCGTCCCAGTCGACCCGCAGCAGTGATCCGCAGTAAGGCCCTCGGCTGGTGGGCTCGAGCTCATGCAGACGTTGGCAGGCCCGCAGTTTCGGTGCCCCGCTGATCGACCCCCCAGGCCAACTGGCTTCCAGAAGATCGACCCAGCTCAATCCGGCCTGAAGTTGTCCCTCCACGACTGAGGTGAGGTGATGCACGGAGGCATAACTTTCGAGACCCACCAGTTGGGGAACCTGAATCGAACCCGGCTGGCAGGCACGACCGAGGTCGTTACGCAGCAGGTCGACGATCATCACGTTCTCGGCCCGGTCCTTGTCGCTGCACACGAGTTCCGCGGCGAGATTTGCATCCTGTTCGGGGTCGCCATGGCGCGGCCTGGTGCCTTTGATCGGCCGGGTTTGTACAGCTCCATCAGCACTCACCTGCAGAAAACGCTCCGGGGACGATGACAGCAACGCCTCGTTCTGGTCGCTGATGATCAGCCCTGCAAAGGGGGCAGGACAGGCCTGCCTCAGGGTGAGAAACAGCTCGAGGGCACTGCCTCCCTGGGGCCAAGCTGTGCTGCAACAGGCCGTGAGATTGGCTTGGAAGAGATCACCTGCAGCGATCAGATCACGGATGCGTTGCACTCCTGCGGCGTACTGCTCGGGTGTGGTGTGGTGACTCCAGGCCGTTAGGGGGATTGATGGGGCCTCGTCTTTGGGCTGCTCAGGGCTGGAGGCCAGCTGTTGGGTGAGGCGTTCCAAAGCAGCCGTGCTGCTGGCTTCGATCCACAGCCTGCGCTTTTGCAGATCAAAGCGAAGCACCGGATCGTGGCGGGCGATCCAAAGCGTGGCCATGCCATCGCTGGCCCAGGGGTTTCCCGGTTCCACCCAGGCGGCGGCTTCATAGCTCAGCCAGCCGCACCAATGCCCTGGGGCAAGCCCCCGCAGTGCCTCGAAGGGATTGCCGGCTCCTGACTCTCCAGGGAGGCCACGGCAGCAGATGATCTCCTGGGGTGCCACCGCCAGGGTGGCCCATCGGCCCAGGTTGCTGACGTCGCCATCCAGCCAGACCAGGCCTTCTTCGCCGTAGGCATGGGCCAGTTGGTTCGCGAGCGCGTGGGGCTCCTGCCAGGGCAGTTCAAGCCGTTGGGGGCGGATCATGCCGCTGTTGAACTGCAGAGGTCAGGCCGGCCTGCCTCGCGGAGCGCTGCATCACGGATGCGACAGCTGTCGCAGACACCGCAGGGGTGCGTGCCGCCGCTGTAGCAACTCCAGGTTGTATTAATCGGAACACCCAGGCGAAGGGCTTCCTCAACGATGCGCACCTTGCTCCACTGCACAAGCGGTGCCCAGAGTTGGGCGCCATGGCCCTCCCGACCGGCTTTGCTGGCCAGGTCGGCCAGGGTCTGAAAAGCGTTGAGGTAGTCGGGCCGGCAGTCGGGATACCCCGAGTAATCGACAGCATTCACCCCCAGCACCAACCTCTCGGCTCCGCGAGCCTCCGCCAGGCTGAGGCCAATGGAGATGAACACGGTGTTACGCCCCGGCACGTAGGTGGGCGGAATGCGGCCTTCCTCCACGCCATCGGTGGGGATCGAGATGCTGGCGTCGGTGAGGGCTGAGCCCCCCCAGCTGGCCAGATTCACGCTGATGCAGTGATGCTCTGCCAAGCCAAGCTGTTCAGCAACGGCAGCGGCGGCGTCCAATTCGCGGCGATGGCGCTGGCCATAGTCAAAGGACAGGCCGATGACGCGGTCGCCCTGCTCAAGGGCGAGGGCCGCAGCGGTGGCGGAATCCAAACCTCCCGACAGAAGCGCGATAGCAGTGCGTTGACTCATCTCAGAACCGTGAGTTCGTGCAGGGCGCAATAGTCCTGCTCATCAAGGTCGGTGCCCTTGGCTTTTTCAAGCAGGGACAGCAAACCGCTCAGCCCCTGATCCTGGAGCCCAGCTGTTGTCGCCTCCTCCAGGAACAGGCGCAGGTCTTTGCGCAGCAGGGCGGTGCTGAAGTTGGGATCGGCGTAGCTGTGATCCAGCATCCGTTGCAGCTTCTTGTCGAAGGTGGGGGCGTAGAGCGCAGACGGCCGCAGGATGGCCATGAACGTTTCCACAGGAACGCCGGCCCGCTGAATCAGTTGCAGGGAGAGGGAGAAGCTGTGGGTGAGGCTGGCGATCAACTGATTGAGGGCCAGCTTGGTGGCAGCGCCGCTGCCAACGGGGCCCACGAGCTGGGGCTCTTGGCAGAGATGAGAGAGGAGTGGCCGTTGTTCTTCGAAGACCTGCTCTTCGCCGCCGGCCATCACCAGCAGCGATCCGTTCAGCGCCTGTGGTTTGCTGCCGAGCACCGGGGCTTCCAGATACTGCCCTCCCTGGTCCGCAACCTGTGTGGCGAGCTTGCGACTTTCCTCAACTCCCATGGTCCCCATCGGGACCACCGTTGAGCTCTGCAGATCCCCAATCGTGCCGATCACGGATGCCGTTGCTGCCCCGTCACGCAAAACGGTGATCAAGATGCTGTTGTTTTTCGCGGCTTGCCCCAGATCGTCGATCGCTGTCGCACCCTTCTCCACGAGGGAGACGATGCGGGAGGGGTCGCGATTCCAGACGTGGACGTTGAGACCCTGCTCCAGCAATCGCGTTGCGATCGCCGTTCCAAGGAGGCCTGTGCCCAGAACGGCCACTGAGGTCATGGGCTCAGGTGATCAAATTCTGTTCAACCTCAACGTAGTGGAGCAGACCCTGCCCTCAACGGCCTCCTTCAGCGGATTCCAAGCCATTTGTGGCTTTGCAGGCTGAGGCGCCATTGGGCGTGTTGACGCACATGCTCCACAGCCAGGGCTTCTCCGATGCTGCTCTCCCAGCCCGGCTGCAGCAGCCGCTCTGTGTCGTCTTCGCACTTGCACGCCATGGCTGCAGCGAAGCTGATGTCTTCCGGGCCATGCACCACAACCTTCAGCTCATGGCAGGCCTGCAAAAGCTCTTGCCGTGGGGGGCGGTGGCGTTTTGGCGAGAGGGTGATCCAATCGAAGCGTCCGCTGAGTGGATCCACCCCGCTGGTTTCCAGATGCAGGGGGAGACCGCATCGCGCATCGAGGGCCTGGGTGAGGGGCTGCAGATCGTGATGCAGCGGTTCTCCACCGGTGATCACAACGAAGCTGGCTCCGGCTTCAGCTGCCATCTGGGCGGCATCAGCCAAGGCATTGATGGGTTGCTCAGGGTGCCCTTGGGCCGGCCATGAGTGCTTGGTGTCGCACCACGGACAGCCCACGGTGCAGCCGGCGAGCCGAATGAAAAATGCACTGCGTCCGGCATGGTGGCCCTCTCCCTGCAGGGAATGGAATGTTTCCACCACCGGGAGACACCGAGAGTCAGCCATCGACGCGGTTCATGGGATCGCAATGTCCCCCTGTTGACGCAGGGCCTGAGCCGGTGAATCCGGAAGGCGTTGTTGGGCTGCTTCGATCAATCCCCGGAACAACGGATGGGGTTGTCCAGGCCGGGAGAGGAATTCGGGGTGGTACTGGCAGGCGGTGAAGAACGGATGCCCTTTCAGTTCGATCAACTCCACCAGGCGTCCGTCCGGGGACGTGCCGCTCACCACATATCCGGATTCCAGGAAAAGATTGCGATAGGAGTTGTTGAATTCGTAGCGGTGGCGGTGGCGTTCGTAGACCACCTCGTCCCCGTAAAGCCTCTGGGCGAGGGTTCCCGGCGCAATCCTGCAGGGGTAGACCCCTAGGCGCATCGTGCCGCCGAGGTCAACCACGTCCTGCTGTTCCGGCAGCAGGTGAATCACGGGATGGGGCGTGTGCTCGTTTAATTCAGCACTGGTGGCCTCGGTGAGGCCGGCCTGGTTGCGAGCCCACTCGATCACAGCGGTTTGCATCCCAAGACAGAGCCCAAGGAAGGGCACCCGTTGTTCCCGAGCCCAGCGAATCGCTGCAATCTTTCCATCCACCCCACGGTTGCCGAAGCCACCGGGCACGACGACAGCGTCCATTCCGCGCAGGAGTGCATCGGCGCCGTCCGCTTCAATCTGTTCGGCGCAGACCCAGTGCAGGTCGAGGGAGGCATCCTGGGCAATGCAGGCATGCTGCAGCGCTTCGACGACGGAGAGATAGGCGTCGTTCAGCTGCACGTACTTGCCCACCAGGGCAACCTTCACCGATGGGCCGGGATTGCGCAGCTTGTTGACCAGTTTTTCCCATGCCGCCATGTCGCTGTCATGGTCGGTCAGGTTCAGCACGTCCAGCACTTCACGGCACAGACCCTCCTGCTCAAGGATCAGCGGCACGGCATAGATGCTGTCGGCATCCAGAGATGGAATCACGGCGCGGGTGGGCACCCCGCAGAAGCCGCCGATTTTCCGCTTGAGATCGTCGCTGATGTCGCGATCACTGCGGCAGACGAGCACATCCGGCTGGATGCCGATCGAACGCAGTTCCTTGACCGAGTGTTGTGTGGGCTTGGTTTTGAGTTCGCCGGAGGTGCCGATGAAGGGCAGCAGGGTGACGTGGATGTAGGCCAGGTCGTTGCGACCCACGTCCTCCCGGAATTCACGGATGGCTTCGAGGAAGGGCAGTGATTCGATATCACCCACGGTGCCGCCGATTTCCGTGATCACCACATCGGCATTGCTGTTGGAGGCAACCCGGTGGATGCGCTCGCGGATCTCGCCGGTGATGTGGGGAATCACCTGAACGGTGCCGCCGTTGTAGTCGCCGCGGCGCTCCTTGTTGATCACCGATTGGTAGATCGAGCCGGTGGTCACGCTGTTCAGGCGTGACATCGCCGTGTCGGTGAAGCGTTCGTAATGGCCCAGGTCAAGATCGGTTTCGGCGCCGTCTTCCGTGACGAAGACCTCACCATGCTGGAACGGGCTCATCGTCCCGGGATCCACATTCAGGTAGGGATCCAGCTTGAGAATTGAAACGTTGTAGCCCCGCGACTTCAGCAACCGGCCGAGGCTCGCCGCCACGATTCCCTTGCCAATGCTGGACACCACACCACCGGTGATGAAGACGAATTTGGCCATGACCTGCCGGGCGACTCTTCAAATTAGCTGGCGTCGGTCATCGGCTCCAGGGGGAACCGGCGTTTTAGGAATCCAGGCCCTGGATGTAATCCCGGACTTTGCTGCGTCGTTGGGGTTGCCGCAGTTTGAGCAGGGCGCGGGTTTCGATCTGACGAACGCGCTCCCTTGAGAGTTTCAGTTCTTCCCCGATCTGGGCCAGGGTCTGGGGCGTGTCGTCCTCCAATCCGAAGCGCCGGCGCAGGACAGCGGCCTCCCGACTGGTGAGCTCATCCAGGAGATCCTCCAGATCGTTGTGGAGTTCGTCGTGGGTGAGGGTCTGCTCCGGGGTGGCATGGCCGTCCTCGATCAGATCTCCGAGCTGGGTGTCCTGTTCGCGGCCGACACGGGTGTCCAGAGACACTGAGCGGGGCACCCGGGCCAGGGTCTGGCGCACGGTGTCTTCACTGATGCCCAATTCGCGTGCCAGATCCGCGATCGAGGCAATGCGTCCTTCGTTGCTTGCAATCTCCTGCTGGACCCGTTTGATCCGGTTCAGTTTTTCGGTGACGTGAACGGGCAACCGGATCGTGCGGCTCTGGGTGGCGATGGCCCGGGTGATGCCCTGGCGGATCCACCAGTAGGCGTAGGTGCTGAAGCGGAAACCGCGGGTGGGATCAAACTTTTCCACGGCCCGTTCCAGCCCGAGCGTTCCCTCCTGGACCAGATCCAGGATTTCCATGCCCCGCTGCTGGTACTTCTTGGCCACCGCCACCACCAGGCGCAGGTTGGCCTGAATCATGTGGTCTTTGGCTCGCCGCCCGTTGCGGAGGGCCAGCTTCAGATCTTTGGCCTCCAGCTGGGCTTGCTCAGCCCAGGCCTGATAGCCCAGGTCAATCCGCTGCTGCAACTCGGGCAAGGGCAGTCCTGCCGCCCGGGCCCATTCCTGCTTGGTTGGCCAGTGGCTGTGCTGGTTGGCTTCCCGGCGTTGCAGTTCTTCGAGACGGTGCAGTTCACCGATGGCGGCATCGCTCTCAGCCAGCTCCCGTTGCTGGAGCAGCAGTGCTTCGCGGCGCTGCACCAGGCGGGCCAGGGTGACCTCCTCCTCATTGGTGAGCAGGTCGACCCGGCCGATGTCCTGGAGATAAAGCCGCAGCAGATCCGTTGTGCCGCTGCTGCGGCGCTCACGGGTCCCCCCAGTCCGTCGGGGCTTGCTGGGCAAAAGCTGGCCTTGTGAAGTCCAACTTCAGGGTTCCTCGCCGTTGGCCGCGGTGCGACAAATGCGCTGATTCCCTTCGGGATCTGCTCGGCCCAGTAGACGCCTTCAGTCTTCCTGGTCGGGCTCAACCCAAGTGCTGGCCACATGCAGTTCCTCCAGCTGCTTGTCGGCAACGCCCCCTGGGGCACTGGTCATCAGGCAGCGGGCCTGTTGGGTCTTGGGGAAGGCAATGGTGTCGCGGATCGACTCCTCGCCGGCCAGCAGCATCACCATCCGGTCCACGCCGAAGGCCAGGCCGCCGTGGGGCGGTGCGCCCACATCAAGAGCGTCCATCAGGAAGCCGAACTGCTCCTGGGCCTCCTCGAGAGGCAATCCAACCGTCTGCAACACCTGGCGCTGCAGGGCGGAGTCATGGATGCGCAGGGAGCCGCCGCCGAGCTCAAGGCCATTGAGTACAAGGTCGTAAGCCTGGGCCCGGGCTCCGGGCAGGGTTTCGGCCCACTTCGATGCATCGCTGCCGAGATCTTCCGCATTGGGCGCGCAGAAGGGGTGGTGCAGGGCCTCGTAACGGTTCTCGTCGCTGTTGAACTCGAACATCGGGAAGTCCACCACCCAGAGGAAGTTCCACTGGTCGTTGTCCCGGTCGGCCTTCACCATGCCCAGCTCCTTGGCCAGGTACTGGCGCACCCTGTCGAGGGCCTTGTTCGCCGTGGCGGTGTCGCCTGCACCGAACAGCAGCAGGGTGCCGGGTTCCGCGCCGGTGCGGCTGAGCAGCTCCTGCTTCTGCTCATCGCTGAGGTTGTCCTTGATGGCGCCGATTGTGTCGATCTCACCGCCGTCGCGCACCCGGATGAAGGCCAGGCCACCGGCACCAGCTTTCTGTGCCTCGCTGAACACATCACCACCCGGCTTGATCCGCACGTTGCTCACCGCATCGTTGCCGCCGGGCACCGCGATGCACTTCACAGCGCCGCCGGACTTCACGGCGCCACTGAACACCTTGAAGCCCATGTCCTTCACGATGTCGCTCACGTTGGTGAGCTCCATGCCGTAGCGGGTGTCGGGTCGGTCGGTGCCATAGCGCTCCATGGCTTCATGCCAGGTCATGCGTGGGAAGGGCCGCGGCAGTTCGATGCCCTTCACGGCCTTCCAGATGGCGCAGATCAGTGATTCGTTCAGCTCCAGGATCTGCTCCTGATCCATGAAGCTCATCTCGATGTCCAGCTGGGTGAATTCCGGCTGGCGGTCGGCCCGCAGGTCTTCGTCGCGGAAGCAGCGGGCCACCTGGTAGTACCGCTCGATGCCGCCCACCATCAGCAGCTGCTTGAACAACTGGGGGGACTGGGGCAGGGCGAACCATTCGCCGCCGCAGACCCGGCTGGGCAGCACGTAATCGCGGGCGCCTTCCGGCGTGGAGCGGGTCAGCACCGGGGTCTCCACCTCGATGAAACCGGCGTCTTCCAGGAAGCGACGGGCGGCCTGGATGGTCTGGGCCCGCAGCCGCAGGTTGTCGTTCATGCGCTTGCGGCGCAGATCCAGATAGCGGTGGCGCAGCCGCAGTTCTTCGCGAGTGTTCTCCTCGTCGTGCACCGACACGGGGAAGGGCAGGTTGCCTTTCACGCTGTTCAGCACGGTGATGCCGCTGGCGAGCACTTCCACGGCTCCCGTCGCCAGCTTGTCGTTCAGGGAGTCGCCGGGTCGGGCCCGGACTTTTCCTTCAACCTGCAGCACGGTTTCGCTGCGCAGATGCTCGGCGACGGCGAAGGCGTCGGCGCCCAGATCGGGGTCAACCGTGATCTGCACCGTGCCGCTGCGGTCCCGCAGGTCGATGAAAATCACCCCGCCGTGATCACGGCGTCGATCCACCCAGCCGCACAGTTGCACCTGCTGATCAATGTTCTGTTCGCGCAGGTCGCCGCAACCGTTGCTGCGCATGGGATGTCTCAACTGGAGAAGAGCGAGTTTCCCACAGCAGCGGTGAGCTTCAGGCGCGTTTGTAGAAGGGCTTGCGAACGACCGTTGCCGGCTGGGCCTTGCCGCGGATCTCAACGCTCAGTTCGGTGCCGAGCTTGGCGAGGGACGGCGGCAAGTAGGCCAGGGCGATCGCTTCTTCCAAGGTGGGTGACCAGGTGCCGCTGGTGACAATGCCCACCGTCTCTCCGTTGTGCATCACGGGGTAGTCGTGGCGGGCGATGGCACGACCCTGCAGCTTGAGCCCCACCAGGCGTTTGGCCGGGCCGGATTCCGCCGCCTGCTCCAGCGCCTGTCGGCCCACAAAATCCACGGGCATTTCCAGGTGCACGAGCCAACCCAACCCGGCCTCAAAGGGGTTGGTTTTGTCGTTCATGTCCTGGCCGTAAAGGTGCATGGCGGCCTCCAGCCGCAAGGTGTCCCGTGCCCCCAGGCCGCAGGGGGTGACACCGCGATCGAGCAAAAGCTGCCAGAGCTTCTGTCCGTCGTCGGCGTTGAGCAGCAGCTCGGCACCGTCTTCGCCGGTATAGCCCGTGCGAGCACTGAACACTGGTTGGCTCAGGCCCTCGAGGTTGAGCATCCGGTGGCCGAAGCGGGGCAAGCCGCTGAGGTCTTCGCCGCTCAGCTCCTGCAGCAAACCCATGGCCTCAGGGCCCTGCAGAGCGAGCAGCACTCCGTCCTTTTTGATGTCGGTCACCGTCAGGCCAGCGGGCTCCATCTGTTCACGGATCCAGGCGGTGTCGCTGTCGGCGCAGGCGGCATTGATCACCAGCACCAGCGCACCCCGTTCGGCATCAATGGCACCGCAGTCGTAAACGATGAGGTCGTCGCGAATGCCGCCGCGCTCGTTCAGCAGAACCGAGTAGCAGGCTTCGCCGGGACCGATGCGGTGCAGGTCGCTGGGGATCAGCTTTTGCAGCGCATCCTTGGGATTGGCACCTTCGAGGCGCAGCACTCCCATGTGGGAAATATCGAACATGCCGACCCGTTCGCGAACGGCCTTGTGCTCCTGGATCAGGCCGCTGAACTGAACCGGCATCTCCCAGCCTGCAAACGGCACCATGCGGCCCCCGGCGCTGCGGCAGGACTCGAACAGGGGAGTGCGCTGCAGGGACATGGGGGCGGCCGATGAGAAGCGCATTCTTATGGAGGGCTTCACGATCCGGAAGGGAACCCGGAAATTTGCCCCTGTCCATGGTCCGTTTCGCAGACCGTCACTAGCTTGAGCGCGTTTCCGGAGCGCTTGTTTGGCCGCCAGCTCCTGCTGTCGCAGTTGTCAGTACTGCACCCTGCCGGCAGGTGCGAAGGGGTGGTGCCGTCTGCGCCGGTTGGAGGTGCATGCCGAGATTGCAGATCTGATGGTCTGTCACCACTGGACCCCCCGTTCCCCCAAGCTTCCGGCTCTGCAGAGCAGCGGTGTTGGAGAGCGTCAGCTGGAGCTGGATCGCAGCTTGACGTGAGCCTGGATCCATCCACGTCTCCGCCATTGCTGATGGCCTCCACCGGATGAGCACGGGATACTGCAGCCAATCCCGGTTGTTGCCTTGTCCGCCTCAGCTCCGCTGACTCCTCTGGAACTGATCCAGGAACAGCCTGAGGTGGATCGCCTGACCCTTCCCACCGGCGCAACTGTTTTCAGTGCCGGTGAGCCTGTGCAGTTCATCCATGTGATTGAACGGGGATGGATGGAACTGAGCAGTGGTCCGTTGAACCGCATTCGCTTTGGTTCCGGTGAATTGTTTTTCTATGAGGATCTGGTGGATGGCGCCGAGTGTCACAGCCGTGATGCCACAGCGGTGACGCCTGTTTCGTTGTTCCGCCTGAGCCGCTCCAATTTTCTGGCGCTCATCCATCGGCACCCAACGCTGGTGCTGCAATTGCTCAGCAAGCAGCACAGCCGTTTGCGGCAGCAGCGGGCTGATGCCCGTCACTTCTATTGATTGCCACCCAGGAGCAGCAGCAGGCTGCGGGTCACCTTGGCGGCCAGCACGGAGCTGATGCCACTGGTGTCGAGTTGTGGGGCCAGTTCCACCACATCGGCCGCCACCAGGTGATGCTCTCGAAGCACCGCGATCAGGCTGGCGAAGTCAGACCAGTGGTAACCACCGGGTTCCGGTGTGCCGGTTCCAGGCAGAACGGCGGGGTCAAACCAGTCCAGATCGACGGTGAGATAGATGGGTTTCCCCTGCAAGGGAGCGAGGGCCTGTTGAAGGGCGTCGACGCTGGGCATCAGCCGGCCGCTCTCGTGCAGTTCGCTGAATTCCTCCCGGGTGCCACTGCGGATCGCGAGTTGAAACAGCGTCTGGCTGGGAAGAACCTCCAAACAGCGGCGCATGGCGCAGGCATGGCTGTGGCGGGCCCCCAGCCAGCTGTCCCTGAGGTCGGCATGGGCATCCAGCTGCACCAGCACTAGGTCGGGGTGGCGTTGTGCCACAGCCTCCACGGCACCTGAGCTGATCGAATGCTCCCCGCCCAGCATCAGGGGCCTGAGCCCCAGGCTGAGCACGGCTTCGGTTGCTTGCTTCACCTTGGTGAGAACGGGCTCAGGGTTGCCGAAGGGAATCTCAACGGCACCAAGATCCGCGAAGTCGAGATCCTCCAGATCCAGGTTGAGTTGCGGGCAATAGGTCTCCAGGCCAGCGCTCACCTCTCGGATGGCGGCGGGGCCGAAGCGGGTGCCAGGGCGAAAGGAGGTGGTGCCGTCATACGGCACACCAAACAGACCAACGCGGCAGTCGGCAGGGTTGCGACGGGATCCCATGAAAATGGTTCCGTCGCTGTCAAACAAACTGTCGAAAAGCCCACTCGGCGGTTGTGCGGTCATGGCTGCAGCTCCCGTTCGACGAAGGCCGGAATGGCGTCCATGGCACCTCGCTGCCAACGCGGAGACCAGATCTCGCAGCCTGCGGCGATGGCCTCGCTGCGCTCTGGGTCTGGAGTGCGGTAACGGGGTGTTGCCATCGCAGCGAAGGTCCAGCTCCACCAGCCGCTGGGGTACATCGGTACCCAGCCATAGAGCGGGTCGGCATGGTCAAACACCTCGCGTAACAGGCGCACCATGGCTATGTGGACATCGCGGAAGGCTTCCGGAGATTCGCTCTGCGTGCCGAACACGCCCCCGGGCTTCAGCATCCGTCGGCAGTTTTCAAAGAAGGCGCGGTTGAACAGGCCTTCGGCGGGTCCGGCGGGATCAGAGCCATCCACCAAGACAACGTCATAGCTCTGGTCCTCAGCCTCAGCGGCCCAGGCGATGCCATCGCCCACCGTGAGCTGGACCCGCGGATCAGACCAGGCGGATCCGCCGATGTCGGGAAGGTGTTCCCGGCTGAGTTCCACCACACGCCCGTCAATCTCCACCATGTCCAGCCGCTGGACGCCTGGGTGGCGCAGGCATTCCCGCGCGGTGCCGCCGTCCCCGCCTCCGATCACCAGAATCCGCTCGATCGAGCTGGCGCTGCATAGGGCTGGGTGCACCAAGGCCTCGTGGTAATGGCGTTCCTGCTGTTCCGCTGTCATCCAACAGCCATCCAGGAGTAGCCCCCGCCCGTAGCGCTCACTGCGAATCACGCTGATCCGCTGGAACGGACTGGTCTCCTCGACCAGCACCTCTCCCTTCAATCCATAGCGGACGCCGCGGTGTTCTTCGTCAATCCAGCTGCTCATGGGCTGCGGTGGGCATCTCTCCAGCTAAGGACCCGGTGGGGCTGTTCCCAAACACCAGATGTGGTGCTCTTGGGATTGACGAACGCAAGATGTGGAGGTTGAATGTGCTTGGTTGGGGAGCTGCTGTGGAAGAGGGCAGCTCCAAAGCCTTTTTCGTCAGATCAAGGCTTTTGTTTTATCGGTAGGGGTCAGGGTTGGTGCAGGTGCTCCCTCTTCGAAGCATCAACCTGGTGGGAGCATCTTGTTGTTCTTGAGCCAGGAGATGGCTGGTGCAAGACCTGGTGGTGAACGAGCGGTTGACCATTCCGTCCAGGGAGCTGCGCTGGCGGTTCAGCCGCTCATCCGGCCCCGGCGGGCAGGGGGTCAACACCACCGATTCCCGTGCGGAATTGCTTCTGGATCTAGCGAACTGTTCCTGTCTGGGTCCATTTCGCCGCGCCCGATTGCTGGAGCACTTCCAGACCCGTTTGGTGGAGGGCTGCCTACGGGTTGTGGTCGCAGAAGAACGCTCCCAATGGCAGAACCGACAGAAGGCTCTGCATCGCATGGGGGAGCTGCTGCGGGAGGGCTTGCAGCCAGCACCTCGTGCCCGAAAGGCCACCCGGCCGGGTCGTGGTGCCGTGAAGCGGCGCTTGGACACGAAGAAAAAGCGTGGTGACCTCAAGCGTCAACGGCGCAGTCGTCCCTCCCTGGACGACTAATCGGATCCAGAGGTGGGCGAGTGTTCTGCTCGGATCGCCGCTTTGGCCTGTTTCCAGAGGGCTTCCAATTCGTTGATGCTGCTGCCCTGCAGATCCCCTTCCAGGGCAGCTTCAACGCGGGAGAAGCGGTCGAGGAAGCGTTGATTCGTGCCGGCGAGACCCTCCTCGGGTTCGATGCTGCACCAACGGGCCACATTCACCAGGGTGAACAGCAGATCGCCCAGTTCCTCCTGGGCATGACCTTTGTCGCCGTTGGCCACCGCCTCCTTGAGTTCGTCCAGCTCCTCATGGACCTTCTCCCAGACGCCGGCCATGTCATCCCACTCGAAGCCGGCTTTGGCCGCTTTCTTGGAGATGGTCATGGCTCCCGCCAGGGCCGGCAGGCCCCGCACCTTGGTTCTGAGCCGGTCGCTGAGGGGGCTGGAGGAGCCCGCCAGGGCCTCGGCCTGCTCCTGGAGCTTGATGGCCTCCCAGCTGCGTCGCACCTCGTCACTGGTGCTGGCGACGGCATCCCCGAACACATGGGGGTGACGGCGGATCAGTTTGTCGCTGATGCCGTCGGCAATCGCATCCAAATCAAAGCGCTGCTGCTCCCGAGCGATCTGGGCATGCAGCACCACCTGCAGCAGCAGATCCCCCAGCTCTTCCTTCATCTCGGCATCGCTGCCCTGGCGGATCGCATCGGCCACTTCATGGGCCTCTTCCAGCACGTAGGGCACCAGCGAGGCATGGGTCTGCTCCAGATCCCAGGGACAGCCCGTTGTTGGATCCCTGAGTTGGGCCACAACATCGATCAGTCGCTGGATGGCGTCAGAAGGAGCGTTGGCCATGCAGGGGCAACAACTGGGGCAACGCCCACCTTCTCATCGCTGTCGTTTCTTCGACCATTCCTGGGGCCAGGGGTCGCCATCGAGGATCAGGTGGATCCAGGCACTGCCCTCCAAACCCACAAGCAGAGCGATGAACTCCCGTGGGTGCTGATGCATCAGTTGCTGGAGCGTCGTCAGCAGCACCGCTGGTGAGAGTGCTGGAACCGCCATGCTCACGATCAGGCACCAGGTGAGCAGCACCGCCAGGCGCGCGGTTGTTCCCAGCAGCGGACCATGGGACCAGAGCGAGCGATGGGGAATCAGCAGGCGGTAGGGCCACCAGAGAAAGCCGAGGGCTCCCCAGCGCCGCAGCGCATTGGAGCGGGTATCGAGGTCTGGGGACAGCCATAAACCGCCAGCCAGGCAGCTGGCGGCTGCGATCAAGGCTGCCGCCCATCCCAGCACCAAGCCCACAGCGATGCCGAGCGGGAGACTCAGGACCCAGATGCTCTGATCGTGGCGGCGACCCGTTGCCAACTCTTCGGGGCTGTCGTGCGCCCCCAAGCTGACGCGTTAGGGCAGAATCTGCCCGGTGGGGCGATTAGCTCAGCGGTAGAGCACCTCCCTTACAAGGAGATTGTCACTGGTTCGATCCCAGTATCGCCCATTTCAAAACGCAGTTCAGCACTGCGTTTCCTGAGGTTTTGCTTCAGTTCGCCAGCGCTCGCACTCCAGGACCATCGCTTGTTGGCTGGGCGCTGAATTCACCGCGCAGGACGCCTTCTGCCCTTCGCATCATTTTCACGCAGGTCTCCCTGTCAGCAGCGGCGTAGGCAGCATCCATGCATTGCACGTACTGCTCTTCAGGAGTCACAAGCCGTTTGCCGTTGGGCGGAGTATCGGTCCGATTCGAATGGCTTGCCGTAGCTGCAACTACTCATCCGTTCGGTGCGTCGGACGGTTGGGTGTGCAAAGGTGGGGCGACGCCAAAGAGCCTGATTGAAGGCCCACTGCGCGAGAACCGATAACTCGATTCCATGAACAAAAGATCAAGCACTCCCCCAAGGGAGTGGCGAAAGGCTGGCAGCAATGCCAGCAGAATTGACCTCAGCGGCTATGCCTCATCTCAGCATCGCCGTTTCCTGAAGGCGGAAGCCGAGCAGGCCCCAGGGGAGCCCAGGCATCGCTGACGAGGTTCGTCCCTTCAGCGGAACGAAGGCGCCTCAGCTGTTGCTGCCGTCATCCATGCCACGTCTGATCAAGCTTTGCGTGAGCCAAAGCAGACCAATGAAACCGGCCGTGACGATCAACAGAGTCAAGATTCAGGCTGTGGTGCGGACGTAGAGACGTAGCTCGATTTGCCACCACATCATCATTGGAAGGTAGGCCTCAAAGGCACTTTGTGATGCAGTTGGTCATGGCGCTTGTGGTTCCCGTGGTTCTGCTAGTGGGGTTCACTGCGCTGTTGGCAACTGGCAGGTTGTCCATCTCTCGCAACGCTGCGTGGTTGTTGGAACGCCAAGGCAGCATCTGGATGGCTGGAATCGTGGCCCTTGCTGCTGCGGCGGCTGTGGTTGCTCTGCAGCGTTAAGCCGTCTCGCCGAAGCGCTTTCAAGAGCTTGACCCATCCCCAGGGAGGGAGCGGGATGGGTGGCTTGTCATTTGGAAGTCTTGATCAGCGGCTGCTGGAGCGCTTGCGCACAACCCTGGGGGTCTCCCGCTCGGTCTTGGCATCGGTTTCAGACACCGTCTTGTCTTCGCCGGCCGCTTCTCCCTGCCCGGGCTCATCGTCGGGTTCCTGCGCCTCAATCACTCCAAGCACCATGGCGGCTTCCAGCTGATCGCTCATGTCACCGATGGTTAGCAGGGCTTTTAAGACCAGCTGGGCGCGAGGCGCTTTGGGCAGGCCGGGACGAAGCTTTTTGGTGGTGTTCCACAGCTCCAGGGCCACTTCCTTCAGCAGTTCCTTGTCAGCAGCCATTCGATTCGAACGTGAATCGCACCATTCTCGTCATCGGGGGGGTGGTCCCCCTTCCGAATCAGAAGCAGAAGGGCAGGAATTGGGTGCGGCAGGCGGCATAGCCATCCACCAGGGGACCCAGCCCGATCTGGTGAACGATGCCGGCACCGGTGAGCCCCTCGGTGATGATTCCGATCACGATGCCGACCATGGCTGCACGGCCGTTGAAGCGTTCGGCTTTTTTGAGCTGCTCCATGTGGATGTCGCGGGCAGCGATGCCTTGGAACCAGGAATCGCTGGCTTGCGTGGATTTCATCGAACTCAAGATGTTGTTACAAAGCTTAATCCGAAAAATCAGTTTTTCAGCAACAGTCGTTCCCCCGGTCTTGGATCGGTCCAGGAGCTGCTGGCCGGCAGCTGGGCTCCAGTGCTGGCTACGGATCCTTTCATTTGCAGGGCCCGACTCAAGGCGCCGCCAAAGCGCACGTCGCCGCCGGAGGTGCTGGCGAGCACCGTGGTGGGTTGGAAGCGTTCCACCAGTTGCGGCACCACGGAGCAGCCTTTGACGAACGCTCCAAGCGCCGGCAGCCCCAGATCCACCATCGGCGTGATCACGGCATCCAGGGGCTGTGGCTCCAGGGCTGGATCGAGAAAACCGTGGGGTTCGAGATAGAGCGACCCGGCTCGATTTTCGAGCAGATAACCGTTTTCCACCATCGGCACCGGTGCACCGGCGCTGGCGCGCACCCGCAGGCCCTGGTGGTTGGTGCTCTCTCCGGGGGAGAGGGCTTTCACGCTGGTGAAGCCCAGGCGTTCCACCACCCGTGCAGCCGCCGCCGATCCAATGACGGGCAGGTCCTTGGGGAGAAGCACCAAAGTGTCCGGATGGGCGTGGTCTGCAAGCCCCTGGGTGAGCAACAGCAGGTTCAGCTTCTCGGGCACCTTGCGCTCGCAGGGCAGTTCCCCTTTGAGCAGCCACTCCCCGGGGGGGAAGCTCAGGCTGCCGCGCAACCAGGGATCCACCAGAACGCGGAGATCATCGAATTCGAGCAACCAGCCATTGGCTCCGTAGTACGTGGCGGCCAGGGTCATGACGGGCTTTGCTGCCGCTCGCGGCAGTCGCTGCAGAGACCAAAGAATTCAAGCGTGTGAAACAGGAGATCGAAGCCTTTGCGACCGTCTTCGGGCACCTCCAGGTCGTGAATCGGGCAGTGGTCGAGCGCCTGGGTCTTGCCGCAATCGACGCAGGTGAGGTGGTGGCGATCCCGCTCCAGCGGCGCATAGAGCGCCTCGCCATTGGGCAGGTGGCGGCAGCGCACCAGGCCCCGTTGCTGCAGCTGGCGCAGATTCCGGTAGACCGTGGCCAGGCCCATGGCCTGTTCGGGCTCCAGGCTGCGGTGCAGCTGCTGACCGCTCATCTCATCACCACAGGCCTGCAGGTTCGCCAGCAAGACCTTCTGGCGGGCATTGATCTGGGTGGCAGGGCGGCGAGTGGCCATGGTTTCAAAGGGCGACCAACCAGCGGCCACTCAACATCACAGCGTGGGATTCAGCCACCGATCAGCTGCTCGCTCAAGCTCCAGAGCCGCTGCCGTTCGGCAGGTTGGCTCGCTGCTGGCGCCACACGGCAGAGCGCCGGTGCACCCCGCAAGCCGCCGAACTGCTCAGGGCCGTAGTGCTCGCCACCCTGAGCAGTCGCCGCGGTGGCGGCATGCAGTTGGGGCAGGGCACCCATGCCGGCGCTTTGGAACAGGGGATCCATCAGCCGGTAGGCAAGGGCCTCGAAGCGGTTGCCGACGCTGGCGATTGCGGTGGGCTGCAGTTCCGTGCGCGCGATGCCGGGATGGGCAGCCAGGGAGCGGATGGGGCTGCCCTGCTCGCGCAGGCGTGCATCCAGCTCAAGGGCAAACATCACGTTGGCGAGTTTGCTTTGGCCATAGGCCCCATAGCGGTCGTAGCTCTTGCTCCAGCTGGGATCGTCCCAGCGGATCTTGCCGAAGTACTGCGCTCCGGAGGTCACCGTCACCACTCGGGGATCGGGCCGGTTCTGCAGCAGCGGCAGCAGGGCCTGGGTCAGGGCCATGTGCCCCAGGTGATTCACCCCGAACTGCAATTCATGCCCCTGGGCGGTGGTGCGGCGCGGCGGTGCCATCACTCCAGCGTTGTTGATCAGCAGATCAAGGCAGCCGTAGCGCTCCCCGACGGTGGCCACCGCCTGTTGCACGCTGGTCAGGTCCGCCAGATCCAGGTCCACCAGATCCACCGCTCCCCCATCGCGCTCCTGCAGCAACTCCTGCTTGGCCCTCTCGGCTTTGCGGGGGCTGCGGCACGCCAACACCACGGTGGCCCCGCAGCGTTTCAAGGCGCGCGCGGTTTCCAGGCCCAGGCCGCTGTTGGCTCCAGTGATCAGGGCTATACGGCCCTGCTGGTTCGGGATGTCAGCCGCGGACCAACCCATCGCTTCACCTGAGCCTGGGCTCAGTCCTCAGGGAAGAGCAGCTCGGCCAGTTCGTCGGCGTCCACGTCGTAGACGCGGGCCAGGCTGGTTTCGATGGCGTTGGTTACCTCGCCCGGCAGGAAGCGCATTGAGTTGAGGGCGTCCTCGGCGATGTCGTCGGTGAGCAGCTTGTCGTCGCTGTCCAGCTTTTCGTCATTGATCACCGCCATCACCCAGCTCTGGTAGGCGTAGACCAGATCGGAGAACTCGAGTTCGGGATCGTTCAGGTCCAGGGCCATGGTGCGAATAGCCAGTCGACCCAGTCTGACCTTTCGCAGGAGAGGATGAACAGCATGGATTCCGCTGATGCCACTGGCCTGCAGGCCACGCTGTTTGATTTTTCAATCGCTGAGCTGGTGCGGCAGCACCGGGAGAGCTTCCAACCCCTGTGGACGGCGGAAAGTTGGGTGAAGCTGCTGATCTGGTTGTCGCTGAATTGCGGCAGCTCCGGGGATGAAGCCGGCATGGCCCGGTTCGTCGAGGCGCTTGGGCCAAGCCTCACCACCCGGATGCGGCGGGTGTTCTTTGAGCGGGAGCTGGAGGCCCTCGATCTTCAGGTGATGGCCGATCCGGCTGAGCAGCAGGTGCTGGTGTTGCCGATGGGCCCGGGTGTTCCCCTGGATCTTGAGCGCGCTGCCACGGTGATCGAACAGGTGCAGTTGCAGGGCCATGTGGCTGACCGGTCGCGCTGGCAGCAGCTCCATGCTGTGGTGGCGATTCCTCGCTTGGAGGCCGCGGCATGAACCTGATCGGGCGCTACAGCAATCCCGGTTACGCCTCGGTGGCCGATGCGGTGCGTGAGTTCTTCGAGCGCCGGGTGGACTTACAGCGGCCTGGCGTGGCCTTCGGGCCCGAGGGTGAGGGGGAACCGGCGAAACAGAGCACCGACATCAGCCTGGTGGCGATTGATCGCTCGGAACCCGAATCCTTTGCCCTCTCGCAACTGATCCTGCGGGGGGTGACGGCCGGCTTGGAGCGCTATCTGCAGGAGCGGCCGTTGTTCCGGCAGTGCTGCCCGCAGCAGAGCCTGTTTGTGAATCCGATCTTCAACCTCCAGCACTACGCCCCGGGGGAAGGGTTCAAGCGATGGCACTGCGATTGGACCATCAGCGATGAGGCCACCGAACCGGTGCACCGGGTGCTGGCCTGGATTCTTTATTGCAACGACGTGGATGAGGCTGGCACCGAGTTCAATTGGCAGGACCACCACGAACCGGCGGAGCGGGGCAAGTTGGTGATCTTTCCGGCTGGTCCGTCCCACATTCACCGCGGACGGGTGAATGAGAGCGCCAGCAAGTTGATCGCCACCGGTTGGATCAACGCCGGACGCCAGGAGGACTACCTACGGCGTCTCGCCAGCTGAGTCGTTGGCAGGATCGCTGTCTGCTTCGGCCTGGAGCTGATTGGTGGGGCTGCCGATCCGGTGGGTTTGTTCCTTGGAGGGGGGCCATTCCATCGGATACACCTGGCGCTGGGGGAAGGGAATGCCGATGCCGTTCTTGTCGAACGCCGTCCAGATCGCCTGGCGGAGGTCGCTGCCGACCGCAAAAGCTTCCAGGGGATTGCGCACCCAGAACAGCAGTTTGTATTTGATCGAGGAGTCGGCGAAATCCACCGTGAACGCCTGTGGTGGTGGGTACTGCAGCACCTTTTGCGACCATGGCTTGACTGAACTCCCTGCCTCCTGTGCCCGAACTGGCCAAGACCTACGACCCGGCTGGCACGGAGGCCCGCTGGCAGCAGGCCTGGGAGGACCAGGGAGCGTTCCATCCCGACCCGAAGGCCCCCGGTGAACCGTTCTCTGTGGTGATCCCGCCGCCGAACGTCACCGGCAGCCTGCACATGGGCCATGCCTTCAACACGGCCCTGATCGACACGATCGTGCGCTATCAGCGCCTGGCGGGAAAGAACGTTCTTTGCTTGCCCGGCACCGATCACGCCTCGATCGCGGTGCAGACGATCCTTGAGAAGCAGCTCAAAGAGGAGGGCAAGACCCGCCACGACCTCGGCCGTGAGGCGTTCCTCGAGCGGGCCTGGCAGTGGAAGGCAGAGAGCGGTGGCCGGATCGTGGGTCAGCTGCGGCGCCTGGGCTATTCCGTGGATTGGAAGCGCCAGCGCTTCACCCTCGATGAGGGCCTGAGTGAGGCGGTGAAGGAGGCCTTCGTGCGGCTGCACGAGCAGGGGCTGATCTACCGCGGCGAATACCTGGTGAACTGGTGTCCCGCCTCCGGTTCGGCGGTGAGTGATCTGGAGGTGGAGATGAAGGAGGTGGACGGCCACCTCTGGCATTTCCGCTATCCGCTCAGCAGCGGCGACGGCCACCTGGAGGTGGCCACCACCCGGCCCGAAACGATGCTGGGCGATACAGCGGTGGCGGTGAATCCCACCGATGAGCGCTATGCCCACCTGGTGGGCCAGACCCTCACCCTGCCGTTCGTGGGGCGGGAGATTCCGATCGTGGCCGATGACCACGTGGAGAAGGACTTCGGCACTGGCTGCGTCAAGGTGACGCCGGCCCACGACCCCAATGATTTCGCCATCGGCCAGCGCCACGGTCTGCCCCAGATCACAGTGATGCGCAAGAACGGCACGATGAACAAGGAGGCCGGCCAGTTCGAGGGGCTGGATCGCTTCGAGGCCCGCAAGGCTGTGGTGGCCGGCCTGGAGGAGCTGGGGCTGCTGGTGAAGGTGGAGGACTACCGCCACAGCGTTCCCTATTCCGACCGCGGCAAGGTGCCGGTGGAGCCGCTGCTCTCCACCCAGTGGTTTGTCAAAACCGAGCCCCTGGCGGCCCGCTGCCGTGAGGCCCTCGAGAAGCAGGATCCCCGCTTCATCCCCGAGCGCTGGGAGAAGGTTTACCGCGACTGGCTCACGGACATCCGCGACTGGTGCATCAGCCGCCAGCTCTGGTGGGGCCATCGCATCCCCGCCTGGTTCGTGATCAGCGAGACCGGTGGTAAGTACACCGACACCACGCCCTACGTGGTGGCCCGCAACGAAACCGAAGCCCTGGAGAAGGCCAAGGCGGAGTATGGCGCCGCGGCGGAGATCGAGCAGGACGAAGACGTGCTCGACACCTGGTTCTCCAGCGGCCTCTGGCCCTTCTCCACCCTGGGCTGGCCCGATGCTGACAGCGCCGACCTGCAGCGCTGGTACCCCACCAGCACCATGGTGACGGGCTTCGACATCATCTTTTTCTGGGTGGCCCGGATGACGATGATGGCCGGCGCCTTCACCGGCGAGATGCCCTTCCAGGACGTCTACATCCACGGCCTGGTGCGGGACGAGCAGAACCGCAAGATGAGCAAGAGCGCCGGCAACGGCATCGATCCGCTGCTGCTGATCGACCGTTACGGCACCGATGCCCTGCGCTTCGCCCTGGTGCGGGAAGTGGCCGGTGCCGGTCAGGACATTCGTCTGGACTACGACCGCAAGAAGGACACCTCCGCCACGGTGGAGGCGTCGCGCAACTTCGCCAACAAGCTCTGGAACGCCACCCGCTTCGCCCTGATGAACCTGGGCGGCGAAACGCCGGCCCAACTCGGTGACCCCGATCCCGCTGCCCTGCAGCTGGCGGACCGCTGGATCCTCTCCCGCCTGGCCCGGGTGAACCGGGAGACGGCCGAGCGCTACAGCAGCTATGGCCTGGGTGAAGCCGCCAAGGGGCTTTACGAGTTCGCTTGGAACGACGTCTGCGACTGGTATCTGGAGCTGAGCAAGCGCCGGCTCAACCCCGGTGAGAACCCCTCAGCCGAGGCCCTCGCCGATCAGCGGGTGGCCAAGCAGGTGCTGGCCAAGGTGATCAGTCAGATGCACTTGATGCTGCATCCGCTGATGCCCCACCTCACCGAGGAGCTCTGGCACAGCGTCACCGGCGAGCCGGAGACCACCTTGCTGGCCCTGCAGCGCTGGCCGGAGCTGGATGAAAGTGCTTTGGATGATGCGTTGGAAGCCTCGTTCGCTGAGCTGATCGGTGCCATCCGTGTGGTGCGCAACCTGCGTGCGGTGGCGGGCCTCAAGCCCTCGCAACCGGTACCGGTGCGCTTCGTCACCGGCCGCGGTGAGCTGGCGGCTGTGCTCAGCAAGGGCACGGCCGACATCACGGCGTTAACGCGAGCCGAGTCGGTGGCGGTGATGGCGCCGGCGGAGGCTGATGCGGCTCCGGTGGCCAAGGCCCTGGCGGGGGTGAGCGGTGAGCTGCAGGTGCTGCTGCCGATCGAAGGCCTTGTCGATCTCGATGCACTGAAAGGGCGCCTCGAGAAAGACATCGCCAAGGCGGAGAAGGAGATCAAGGGCCTGGCGGGCCGGTTGGGCAACCCCAACTTCGCCGACAAAGCCCCGCCGGAGGTGGTGGCGGAATGCCAAGCCAACCTCGATGAGAAGCAGGCCCAGGCCGATCTGGCGCGCAAGCGCCTGGCGGATCTGAGCTGAGTCGGTGATTCAGGTTGAGGGGCTGAGCAAGATCTACCGGGTTGCCGAGAAGCAGCCCGGCTTGGCCGGCACCCTGCGCCATTTCATTCGCCGCCGCACCCGGGACGTCACCGCGGTGCAGGACGTTTCCTTCCGGATTGAACCTGGGGAGATGGTGGGCTTTCTCGGTGCCAACGGCGCCGGCAAAACCACCACCTTGAAGATGCTCTGCGGCTTGATCCACCCCAGCGCCGGCGAGGTGCAGGTGGCGGGGCACCGGCCCCAGCGCCGTCAGGCGGAGTTTCTGCGCCGGATCACCCTGGTGATGGGGCAGAAGCAGCAGCTGCTCTGGGACCTGCCGCCGATGGATTCGCTGCGGGTGAATGCAGCGGTCTACGGCATCCCTGATGCTGTGGCCCGGCGGCGGATCAAGGAGCTGGCCGATCTGCTGGAGCTGGGGGAGGAACTCACCCGGCCGGTGCGCAAGCTTTCCCTGGGCCAGCGGATGAAGGCCGAACTGTTGGCGGCGCTGCTGCACGAGCCGGAGGTGTTGTTCCTCGATGAACCGACCCTGGGGCTGGATGTGAATGCCCAGGCCCGGGTGCGGCAGTTCCTGGCCGAGTACAACCGCCGCACGGGGGCAACGGTGCTGCTCACCAGCCACTACATGGCTGATATCACGGCCCTCTGCCCCCGGGTGCTGTTGATCCACCAGGGGCGCTTGTTCCACGACGGTCCCCTGGAAGCGCTGGCTGATCAATTGGCACCGGAGCGGGAGGTGCGGCTCGAGTTGGAGTCGCCCGTTTCAGCCGATGACTTGGCGGGGTTGGGGCGTTTGGAGCAGCTGGAGGGCTGTGATGTGCGGCTGCTGGTTCCCCGCGATCAGCTCACCGCCGTGGTGGCGCAACTGCTGGATCGCTTCCCCGTGCGTGATCTGGATGTGACCGATCCACCGATCGAAGAGCTGATCGGTGGGTTGTTCCGGCAGGGGCGTGTCTGATGCGGATCTTCGGGCTGAACCGGCGGATCATCCGGGTGTTGCTGGGCTCCCAGTACGCCCACATGCTCGAGTACCGCGCCGAGATCGCGCTCTGGGCCTTGTCCGGGGTGCTGCCGTTCATCATGCTCAGCGTCTGGAGCGGCAGCGACGCGCGCTCGGGGCTGGGGCTGGATGGTGTGGCCCTGGATCGCTATTTCCTCAGCGCCTTTCTGGTGCGCCAGTTCTCGGTGGTGTGGGTGGTCTATGCCTTCGAGGAAGACGCCCTGCTGGGCCGGCTGTCTCCTTACCTGCTGCAGCCGCTGCATCCGCTCTGGCGTTATGTGGCGGCCCACCTCGGCGAGCAGCTCACCCGTCTGCCCTTTGCGGCCCTGATTGCGGCGGTGTTTTTTGTGGTGCGGCCCCAGGTTTTCTGGTTGCCGTCGTTGGGGGGCTTCCTGCTGGCCTGGCTGGCCACCTGGATGGCCTTCGCCATCGCCTTTCTGTTTCAGAGCCTGATTGCGGCCCTCTGCTTCTGGAGTGAGAAGGCCAGTGCCCTGGAGCGTCTGCAGTTCATTCCCTTCCTGTTCCTGTCCGGTCTGCTGGCACCGCTCACGGCCTTTCCGCCGGCGGTGCGGGCCCTGGCCCAGTGGACGCCCTTCCCGTATTTGATCGATTTCCCAGCCCGGGTGCTGGCGGGCCAACCGGTGGATCTGGTGGCGGGCTTCGGGGCGCAACTGGTCTGGATCGCTCTGCTGTTGCCGCTGGTGCTGCTGCTCTGGCGGGCTGGCGTGCGGCGATACAGCGCCATGGGGGCCTGATGGGGCGCTACTGGCGAACCCTGCGTCGCTTCTGGGGCACGGCCGTGGCCGTGCAGCTGGAGTATCAGGCCAACGTGCTGATCGAGTTGCTGGCGGTGGCGATGAGCCTCAGCGGCAGCCTGTTCCTGCTCTCGCTGTTCTATGGCACCGATCAGACGTTGGGGGGCTGGAGCTGGGCCCAGGCCCTGATGGTGCAGGGGCTTTACACGGTGTTCGATGGCATGGCCACCACCTGGTTGCGCCCGAACCTCGGGGCGATCGTTACCCATGTGCGCGAGGGCACACTGGATTTCGTGCTGCTCAAACCGATCGACAGCCAGTTCTGGTTGTCGCTGCGCACGCTTTCGCCGGCGGGGCTGCCGGAGATCGGCCTGGGGCTTGGCCTGCTGGCATGGGGCAGCCATCAGGCCGGTGTGGAGCTCAGTCTGTTTGCGCTGTTCACCGTGCTGGTGATGCTGTTGGCCGGTGGCTTGATCCTCTATTCGCTGTGGTTTCTGATCGCCGCCACCAGCATCTGGTTCGTCAAAACCTGGAATGCCACTGAGGTGTTGCGGGCCCTGCTGGCCTCCGGCCGTTATCCCCTCAACGCCTACCCGCCTGCCCTGCGCCTGCTGTTCACCCTGGTGCTGCCGGTGGCCTTTCTCACCACGGTTCCGGCCCAGGTGTTGTTGGGTGAGGCCGCCGCACCGATGCTGCTGGCGGGCTTGGCTCTGGCGGTGCTGTTCTTTGCGGCGGCGCGGGCCTTCTGGCTCTTTGCCCTGCGCTTCTACACCTCAGCATCGAGTTAGTGCAATGCTCCACGCCATGTGTGGGTGATTTCGCTTGATCTCCTTGGTTCAGCACTGGCTGCCGGATGTGTTGGAGCTGCTGTGCTCCCCCGCTGGGGCTCTGCTGTTCATGCCGCTCTATGCCCTCTGGGTGACGCTGCTGCTGCCGGGGGTTTGGGCGTCGATGCTGGCCGGGGTGCTCTACGGCACCTGGCTTGGCAGTGGCCTGGTGTTTGTTGGGGCCTGCCTCGGGGCGGTGGTGGTGTTTCTGCTGGGGCGGTCGGTGCTGCGCGACTGGGCCCGGCGCCGGTTGGAGCAGCTCCCCAAGTTGCAGGCGGTGGAGCGTGCCGTGAGCAAGGAGGGCCTGAAGTTGGTGTTGCTGACGCGCCTCTCGCCCGCCTTTCCCTTCTCGCTGCTCAACCTGGCCTACGGCCTCAGTGAGGTGAGCCTGCGGGATTACAGCATCGGTTTGATCGGCATCCTCCCTGGCACGGTGCTGTTCTGCGGTTTGGGGGCACTGGCCGGCGATGTGGCCCGTTTCGGTGAGGTGCTGGGGGGTGAGGCGGATGCCGGCACCTGGGCGCTGCGGCTGGTGGGGGTGCTCGCCACGCTGGCCGTGGTCTGGCTGGTGAGCCGAGCGGCCCGGCGGGCGCTTCAGGATGTGGAGACGTCGCTCTGATCGGGATTGGGCAGACGCCAGTCCCGCAGGGCAGCGATCAGGATGAACCAGGCCAGGCGTGCGCACTTGGCTGGGCCGGTGCGCTGCTGCAGCTCAGCCAACTTGGCCCGTCCGCAGTCGGTCTTGATCCAGCGGTGCAGGGCAGGTGTGGATGGGCTCATGGCTGCAGCAGGGCGGTGAGGTCGGCTTCGCTGAGCACCGTCACCCCGAGGCTCTCGGCTTTGGTCAGTTTGCTGCCGGCGGCTTCGCCCGCCACCAGGTAGTCGGTTTTCTTGCTGACGCTGCCGCTCACCTTGCCACCGGCCACTTCGATCAGCGCTTTGGCTTCGCTGCGGCTGAGGTTGGGGAGTGTGCCCGTGAGCACCAGGGTTTTGCCCCGCAGCACGCCGTCGGCGTCAGCTCCGGCTTGGCTGGCGGCCTCCTGTTCGGAGGCACTCGCCTCCAGGGAGAGCCCAACGCTGCGCAAGTCCTGCAGCAGCTGCTGGTTGGCGGGGGTGCGCAGCCATTGGCCCAGGCTGGCGCTGATTTCCGGGCCGATGCCATGCAGTTCGGCGATCTGCTCCGGGGCCTCCAGTGCTGCTGCTGCCAGGCTGTCGATGCTGAAGAAAGCGGCCGCGAGGGCTTTGGCGTTGACCTCGCCGATGTGGCGGATGCCCAGGCCATAGAGCTGGCGATGCCAGGGCTTCTGTTTGGAGGCCTCCAGGGCCTCCACCAGGTTGGTGGCCGACTTGTCGCCCATCCGATCCAGGCTGGCGAGCAGGGCCGCATCCAAGCGGTAGAGATCGGCCAGCGAGCCCACCAGGCCGCGGTCCACCAGCTGTTCGATCAACTTGCTGCCGAGCCCATCCACATCCAGGGCACCCTTGCTCACCCAGTGCCGCAGGCCACCCCGCAGGATCGCCGGGCAGCTGCTGTTCACGCAGCGGGTGGCGGCTTCATCTCCCTCTCGTACCAGGTTGGAGCCACATTCGGGGCAGTGCTGCGGCAGTTGCACCGGGGTGGCGTCACTGGGCCTGAGCTCCGGCAGCACCCGCACCACTTCGGGAATGATCTCCCCGGCTTTGCGCACCACGATGGTGTCGCCCAGGTGCAGATCCAGTTCTGCGATTCGATCGGCGTTGTGGAGGGTGGCGCGGCTGACGCTGGTGCCGGCCAGCGCGACTGCTTCGAATTCAGCCACGGGGGTGATGGCACCGGTGCGGCCCACCTGAGCACCAACGCGGAGCAGACGGGTGGGGGCTTCTTCGGCTGGGTATTTGAGGGCGATGGCCCAGCGCGGGGCCTTCTGGGTGAAGCCGGCTTCGTCCTGCAGCTGAACGTCGTCCAGCTTCACCACCACGCCGTCGGTGGCATAGGGGAGGTCATGACGTCCCTGCTCCCAGTGGTCGCAGAAGCGCTGGATGGCGGCCAGGTCTTCGCAGCGTTCCCGGTTCGGGTTCACGCGGAAACCGGCCGTCTTCAGCCACTTCAGAGCCGCCCATTGGCCGGGGGGTTGGGCGTCACCCGGCAGGTGCAGGGTGTAAGCGAAGAAGTCGAGCCGGCGGGCGGCCACCACCTTCGGATCCAGTTGGCGCAGAGTGCCGGCGCAGGCGTTGCGGGGATTGGCGAACAGCGCTTCACCCCGTTGTTCCCGTTCGGCATTGATCGCCGCGAAGGTGGCATCAGGGATGAAGGCTTCTCCTCGCACTTCCACCCAGTCCGGTGGGTTCTCGATCTGCAGCCGCAGCGGAATCGTGCTGATCGTGCGCACGTTGGCGGTGATCTCTTCACCGCGGCTGCCATCGCCTCGGGTGGCGGCCCGCTCCAGCACCCCATTGCGGTAGCTCAGGGCCAGGGCGTTGCCGTCAATTTTGAGTTCCCCCACAAGGGGCAGGCGGGTGTCGCTGGGACGGTCCAGCACCTTGAGCAGCCGCTCGTGCCAGGCCTGCAGGTCGTCGCGGTTGAAGGCGTTGTCGAGGCTGAGCATGCCCACGCGGTGCTCAACGCTGGTGAACCCCTCCGCCGGAGCTCCGCCCACCCGCTGGGTGGGGCTGTCGGACCGTTGCAGGTCTGGATGGTTCTGTTCCAGCTCGAGCAACTCGCGATAGAGGCGGTCGTAGACCGCGTCCTCCATCACCGGAGCATCAAGAACGTAATAGGCGTGGCCGGCACGGTTGAGCAGCTGCCGCAGTTCCGCGGCCCGCTCGTGCGGATCAGCCATTGACCTGGTTGATGCGGGCAATGCGCCAGTTGTCGTCCACCTTGGTGAAGGTGAAGTCGAGGGGGAGCTCTTCGTCGCCTTCGGACTTCAGCTTCACGGTGAGGATCAAGTTGCCTTCTTGCACGCGGGGGCGGCCGGACTTGAGATTGCGGAACTTGTTCAGCTTCAGGCCCGCTAAGAAGCGGATGAACTGCTGACGGCTCACGTGCTGGCGGTAGGCCTTGGTGGTGAGCAGGTAGGCGGCATCGATGCGGCCGGCAGCCACCTGGGTGAAGAACTGCTTGATCAGCGGATTGATGCCGCGGGCGTCGAGCACCAGCTTCACGGCGTTGTAGATCCAGTACCCCAGCAGGGTGAGACCCCCGGCCAGCAGAGCTTTGCTGCCGATCTCCCGCACCAGTCCCAGTTCCATCACCAGCTGTCAAAGCAGGGCTGAGTCTGACTGACCACGGCAGGATGGCGCTGATTCGGATCTCCTCCCCCCCCGTTCTGTGCCTTTGCAGCCCCTGCTGCCGCTGTTTCACCGCCTCAACCGGGAGCATTTCGGCGGTGCTTTGGTGGATGGGGGTCAGCCGCTGACGGCGGTGCGCTGGAGCGATGGCCGGATGAGCCGCACGGCGGGGTTCTACCGCCGTGGCCCCGGTGTGGGTGAGGGCCGCGGCAGCGAGATCGTGCTGTCGCGGCCGGTGCTTGAGCCCTTACCGCAGATCGCCACGGAAAGCACGCTCTGCCACGAGATGATCCACGCCTGGGTGGATCTGGTGCAGCGTCGCCGCGAAAGCCACGGGCCGCTGTTCCGGGCCCGGATGGCCGCCATCAATGCGGCCCAGAGCAGGTTTCAGGTGAGCATTCGCCACAGCTATCCCGTGCCGCCCCGGCCGCCCCGTTGGCTGGCGGTCTGTCCCCGTTGCGGCCGTCGCACCTCATGCCGAAGGCGCACACGCAATGCCGCGTGCCGGGCCTGTTGCGTCGAGCATTTCCATGGACGCTGGGATGCCAGCTGCCTGCTCAGTTATGTGGAGGCGGAGGGCTAGATGGAGGTGTTCTGGCTCACCCTGGAGTGCGGTGGTGTGGTGATTGTGTTGCTGGGATTACGGCGGGAACAGTGGTTGCGCCGCCGCCGTCGGTAACGTCAGGGGATGGAGGAGCGTTTCGATCGGTTGGACCGGTTCCGTGATCAGCGGGATCGCCGTCTTGACCAGTTCTTGGAAACCGGCCGTCAGCTCGTCGATGGGGTGTCCGGTCGGCGACCAGGACAACGGCCTGGAGGGCGGCGCTCCGGTTTGGATCTCGATTCGGTGGGCCGCTGGGTCGGCGAAAAGGTCGAGTGGCTGTTGGAGGAGGACGACGACTGGCAGGAGCCCTGGCAAGAGGCTGGCCGTGGTCGGCCAGAGCCTGCACGTTCGATGCGTTCCGCCCGTCGCCCCCTTGATGCGATCTCCCGCCGCCGCGGAGCAGCAGCGCAGACTCCAGCGCCCCCATCAACGCCACCTGTGGCTCAGGAGTTCAACGCAGCAGAACAGGGCGAGTGGCCGGAGGACGACAGCTTCCGGGTGCAGCGCTGGTCGCGCTCTGCCCAGCCGGCAGCTCGTCCGGAACCCGAAGCCGCGCCCAATCCCACCGTCTCCCGCCGGGCCTTGCCGCGCTCCAGCCGCCGCCGGATCGACTAATGCCTCGCGTGCAATGAGCGTGGGCTGACCCGGTAGCGGCAACCCCGTGCAGCGAGCTGGTGGTTCACATCCTCGAGCAGCTCTCCGGGCATCTCTTCGGCCATCTGGTCCGCTGTGGCGGTGATCGATGGGGATCCCACCTGCAGCGCTTCCAGCAGTTGGGTCCACTGCTCCACTTGCAGGCTGCGGCTCATCGGCTCATAGCCCTTCTGTTCCAGCAGCGCGCTGCAGACCGTGCGGTTCCAGAGCACGGTGCGTCCCTGGCCATGGGGGCCGGTCTGCATGGCGGCGTTGGCGTCGAGGGCGCTTTGGGTGGGGCGGCCCCGCCTGTCACGCCAGCCTTGATGTTCGAGGGTCTTGCCGCAGTGAATCGCCGAAATGCCGTAGATCCGACCGAGGTCGGTGAGGCTGAGCCAGGAGGTGGTGGCAGCCATGACAAGGTGCACCGAATTGGCCATATCTTCTTGTGAGCACAACTAATGGCAAGTTGTCAAGAGCAAATCCCAACAAACCCGCAGGTTTGTTCATGAATTTTGTTGAAATTCCTGGCGCAGCGTGGGCCCGAGCCAGGTTTCGAGTTGCGGGCTGAACACTTCGCGAATCACGGTGAGGGCCTTGCCCTGGCGGAAGAAGCGGTAATGGCGGCTCCAGTAGGGGCCGCGATGACCAAAGGTCTGGTCGAGCCAGTCCCCCTCCACCAGCGCCAAGCCATCCACTTCACGGAACAGCTCGGAACGCCCTTCGGTGAGGCTTTTCCAGATTGGCTGGTTACGGTCCCGCAGGTGCCAATCCGCTTCGGCCTGGTTCCACCAGCTCTCGGCCCAGGCCAGCGGGGTGCCGCCGCAGGTGAGCCACACCTGGCGGCGCAGCAGTGGTGCCATCAATTCCTTCACCTCTTCCGGTGCCCCGGGGTGGTCGTTCTGGTCAGCCTCCATGGCGATCAGATCCACGGCAACGGGCGAACCGGTGAGCAGGCGCAGGTGGCGGGTGGGGCTGCCATCGCCCAGCAGCATCAGCCGCCAGGGGCCGGGCAGTTGACGCGGCCCCTCCGCTGAGAGCACCGCATCGGTGGGGGCTTGCCAAAGCTGGTGCGGTGATGGATGAAGACGGGGGGCGGGGTTCAGAACAGTCCTCCCACCGAGAGGGTTTGGTTTTGGCCGTTGCGGCTGATCACGGCACCGCTGTCGGTGACGTCCGTGAGCACCCAGCCGCTGCTGCCGATCGCTTCACCGATGCCGGCGGACACCGATCCCTGCCCCAGTTGAAAAATCGCGGAACTGGAACCACCGGGGCCCTTCACCACACCGGTGCGTTGCGGGATCGGTCCCATCGGTGCCAATGCCTGATCGCTGCCCAGGCGCTCAACCGTTAAGGGTTGTTGGATCGGCACGGTCAGCGGTTCGAGGCTTTGGATCGCAAGGGAGGCCTCCTCGGGCGTTGCCGTCTCTTCGGCGCGGCTTTCTTGGGCCGCCACTTGCTCGCGCAGCTGCTCGATCAGGGCGGTGTTTTGCTTCCGTTCCAGCTCCAGGCGGGAGCGTTGCAGGCTGCTCACCAGCCAGGCGCTGCAGATCACGCCGGCAACGGCGATGCCACTGATCAGCGGCAGCAGCCAGGTGGAGGGGGAGCGGCGTTTGCTGGGTTCGCTTGGTTTGGTTGTTGGTTCGTGCACATCCACATCCACCGGCACCAGGTGCGGCTGGCTTGGAGCGGAGACCGTCTCGCGGTCGAACACGTTGTCCATCACCTGCTCAGCCCGCAGGTTCCAATAGGCACGTGAGATGGGAACCCGGGCTGGCAAGGCAGAGGTTTCGGGAGTCCAACGCTATCGAGCTTCTGCGGTGGGGGCGAGGGGTTGGCGTTCCCTTTGCTGCAGTTCCAGCCACATCAGCAGAGCGGTGATGTCGGCTTTGCTGACGCCAGGGATACGGCTGGCCTGCCCCAGGGTGCTGGGTTGAATGGCCGTGAGCTTTTCCCGGGCTTCGTTGGAAAGAGTGCCGATGCCGGCGTAGTTGAGATCGGCCGGCAGCTTGCGCTGGCTCTGGCGTTTCACCTGATCGATCTGCTGCTGCTGGCGTTGCAGGTAGCCGCTGTATTTGATGTCGATCTCGGCGCCCTCGCGCACGGGCAGGGGCAGATCGGCATCGGCCAGGCCATGGCGCACCAGATCGGCGGCGTGCATGCTGGGCCGGCGCAGCAGGTCGGCCAGGGTGATCGAGCCTTTGATCGCTGCACCGGTTTCCTCTTCCACCGCTGGGGCCACCGGATCGCTCACCTTGAGCCGCACGGTTTCCAGCCGCTGCTTTTCGCCTTCCATCGCCTGGAGCTTGTCTTTGAACAGCTGCCAGCGCCGGTCGTCGATCAGGCCCAGCTCACGGCCTAATGGTGTGAGACGGCGGTCAGCGTTGTCGCCCCGCAGGATCAGGCGGTATTCGCTGCGGCTGGTGAGCACCCGGTAGGGCTCGCGCAGGTCCTTGCTCACCAGATCGTCGATCATCGTGCCGATGTAGCTGCCCTCACGGGGGAAGTGCACCGGCTCCTGGCCACCGATCAGCCGGGCGGCGTTGACGCCGGCCACCAGGCCCTGGGCGGCGGCTTCCTCATAGCCCGTGGTGCCATTGAGCTGGCCGGCGCTGAACAGGCCGTGCACCCGCTTGGTTTCCAGGGAAGGCTTGAGCTGGGTGGCGGGCAGATAGTCGTAATCCACCGAGTAAGCCGGCCGCAGCATCACGGCGTGCTCCAGGCCCGGCAGGCTGCGCAGCAGTTGCAGCTGGATCGGTTCCGGCAGGCCGGTGGAGAAGCCCTGCACATAGATCTCCGGGGTGTCGCGCCCCTCCGGCTCGAGGAAGATCTGGTGGCTGTCCTTGTCCGCAAAGCGAACGATCTTGTCTTCGATTGAGGGGCAATAGCGCGGACCTTTGCTGTCGATCACGCCGCCGTAGATGGCGGTGAGGTGCAGGTTGTCGCGGATCAGCTGATGGGTTTCTGCGGTGGTGCGGGTGATGTGGCAGCTCATCTGCTCACCGCTCACCCAGGCGGCCGGGTCAAAGGAGAAGAAGCGATCGGCCGCATCGCTCGGCTGCTCCTCCAGTTGATCGAGGGCGATGCTGCGCCGGTCCACCCGGGCGGGGGTGCCGGTTTTGAGCCTGTCGGTCTGGAAGCCGAGCTGCTGCAGTGCTTCGGTGAGCCCTTCGGCGGCCTGCTCTCCGGCGCGGCCGGCGGCCATCGATTGATGTCCTACCCAGATGCGGCCGCCGAGGAAGGTGCCGGCGGTGAGGATCACCGCGTCAGCGCCGTAGACGCTGCCGAAATAGGTGCGGATGCCGCTGATGCGGTGCTGGTCGCCTTCACCGCTGGTTTCCAGGCCGGTCACCATCGCTTCGCGCAGGGCGAGGTTGGGGGTGTGCTGCAGCAGCTGCAGCATCTGGCGGGAATAGAGGCGTTTGTCGGTCTGGGCGCGCAGGGCCCACACCGCCGGGCCGCGGCTGGCGTTGAGGATGCGCTTCTGGATGGCGGTGGCATCGGCCAGGCGGCCGATCACCCCACCGAGGGCATCCACTTCATGGACGAGCTGGCTTTTGGCGGGGCCGCCAACGGCCGGGTTGCAGGGCTGCCAAGCGATGCGATCGAGATTGAGGCTGAACAGAGCGGTGTTCAGGCCCAGCCGGGCGGCGGTAATCGCCGCTTCACAACCGGCATGGCCGCCGCCGACCACGATCACGTCGAAGGATTCGGTGGGGGCGGTGCTGAAGCTCATGGCTCCATTATCTGAGTTGGCTCAGGCCGCCAGGTTGCGGAAGCGGGTGAACTGCGGCTCGAACAGAAGCTTCACCGTGCCCACCGGACCGTTGCGGTGCTTGGTCACGATCACTTCGGTGATGCCGCGATCCGGTGTTTCCGGGTTGTAGTACTCGTCGCGGTAGATCATCAGCACCAGGTCGGCGTCCTGCTCGATCGAGCCCGATTCCCGCAGGTCGCTCAGCATCGGTCGCTTGTTGGTGCGTGCTTCCACACCCCGGCTCAGCTGGGAGAGGGCAATCACCGGCACGTTAAGTTCCCGGGCCATCTGTTTCAGGCCCCGGGTGATGCGCGACAGCTCCTGCACCCGGTTGTCCGAGCCTGAGCCTTCCATCAGCTGCAGGTAGTCGATCATCACCAGCCCCAGCTCCTTGCCCTGTTCGGCCATCAGCCGCCGGCAGAGCGAGCGCATCTCCAGCACGCCGGAGTTGGGTTTG
Organism: Synechococcus sp. UW86; assembly: GCF_900474085.1. Classification (NCBI taxonomy): domain Bacteria; kingdom Bacillati; phylum Cyanobacteriota; class Cyanophyceae; order Synechococcales; family Synechococcaceae; genus Synechococcus; species Synechococcus sp. UW86. The sequence goes on along the minus strand of NZ_UCNU01000009.1, from coordinate 124,193 downwards.
TCATCGATGAAGATCGGCAGTTGCCCAAGGCTGTTGATGCCCTGGCCCAGCAGCGGCCATTCCTCTTGCTGCAGGCGGCCGGTGCGCAGGCGGCCCGCTTCGATGCCCACCTCCATCGAGAGCAGGCGGTAGGTGAGCTGCTCCTTGCTCATCTCCAGGGAGAACAGGCACACCGGCATGTCGTGCAGCTGGGCCACGTTTTTGGCCAGGTTCAGCGCAATCGAGGTTTTGCCCATGGCCGGCCGGCCCGCCACGATGATCAGGTCGCTGCGCTGCAGGCCCTGGGTCATCGCATCCAGGTCGTAGAAATTCACCGGGATGCCGGCCACTGAGGTGCCCAGCGAGCGGCTTTCGATCTCCTCAAAGGTCTGGGTGAGGATTTCGGCGGTGGGGGTGAGCCCCTTGGAAGGTTTCTCCTGGCTGATGGCAAAGATCTTCTGCTCCGCCTGATCCAGCACCTGCTCCATCGGCAGGCTCTGATCAAAGCCCAGCTGGATCACTTCATTGCCGGAGCGGATCAGCTGGCGGCGCAGGAACTTGTCCATTACCAGCCGGGCCACCTGCTCGATTGAGGCGGTGGACGGCACCCGCTCCACCAGCTCCACCAGTCGGTTGTTGCCGCCCACTTTCTCCAGGGCGCCGGTGTCGGCCAGCCAGGCGCTCATGGCGGTGAGATCCGTCGGCTTGCCCTGGCCGTGCAGCATCAGGGCGGTACGGAAGATCTCCCGGTGGGCGTTCAGATAAAACGCCTCCGGCTGCAGCACATCGGCCACGCGCCCGATCGCATCGGGATCCAGCAGGATGCCGCCCAGCACCGCTTCCTCCGCCTCCAGGTTCTGGGGCGGAAGCGAATCGGGCAGAGCCTCGAAATTGGGCTCGTCGTCGCGGCGGCCTTGGCCAAAACCACGGCGTCCCCCATCGTTGTTCTCTGGCAGGGGGACGCTCACCATGGCGGCAGGGCGTGAAGCGAAGGGATCACACTCTGGCTCGAATGAGCCGTTTGAGTGTTAATTGACAGCGATCAGTAGCCGACCACTTCCAGGTTGATCTCAGCGGTGACTTCGCTGTGCAGCTTCACCGTCACGGTGTACTTGCCGGTGCGGTGGATCTCAGGCACCACGATGTCGCGGCGGTCGATCTCCTTCTTGGTGGCGGTTTCGATGGCTTCTGCCACGTCACCGTTGGTGACGGTGCCAAACAGCACATTGTCTTCACCGGTTTGCTTCTTCACGGTGAAGCGACCAATGGTGGAGAGGGCGGTCTTGAAGTCGAGGGCTTCCTGCTTCAGGGCGGCCTGACGCTCAGCTTCCTTGGCCCGCCGGTGCTCCACCTGCTTCATCACAGCAGGGGTGAGGGGTACAGCTTTGCCGAAGGGCAGCAGGAAGTTACGGGCGTAACCCGGAGCCACTTCCACCAGGTCTCCGTCCTTGCCGAGGCTGAGGATGTCCTCATTCAGAACGACTTGTACACGCTTAGGCATGGGACCGGTATGAAAGATGGAGACGGGTGCGATCGACCACGTTACGACGTGGCCGGTTGTTGAAGGTTGCTTTGAGCCTCAGGAGGCTCCGGGGACGTAGCGGGCCGTGCGGATCCGGCTGGCCAGTCCGAGGCGCTTGAGCAAGCGCACGTGCTGCCAGGTGAGATCGAACTCGAACCAGCGCAAACCGTGGCGTGCACTGGCCGGATGGGCGTGGTGGTTGTTGTGCCAACCCTCACCGAAGGAGAGCAGTGCCACCCACCAGCAGTTGCGGGAGAGGTCGGGGCAATCGAAATTGCGGTAGCCGAAGGCGTGGGTGGCGGAGTTCACCAGCCAAGTCACGTGGTACACGACCACGAGGCGCAGAGGAATGGCCCACAGCACCAGGCCAAGGCCACCGCCGTGCACCTGGGCGGCTTCACCGAACCAGTAGAGCCCAAGGCCCAGGGGGATCTGCAGCAGCAGGAACCAGCGGTCGAGCCAGCGGTAGAAGGGGTCACACTGCAGATCGCCGGCGTAGCGGTCGAGTTCCTTCAGGGCCGGGATGTCGTGCAACATCCATTCGCTGTGGGCCCACCACAGGCCACGGCCAGCGTCGTGGTGATCCGTGGGCTGATCCGAGAAACGATGGTGATGGCGGTGCAGACCCACCCATTCGATCGGGCCGCTCTGGCAGGCCAGGGTGCCCATCAGCACCAGGATGCGCTCAACCCACACCGGCACCACCAGGCTGCGGTGCGCCACCAGACGGTGCAGGCCCAGGGTGACGCCCAGCACCGTCATCCAATAGAGAACGCCGAAGGCCACAACGCCCTGCCAGCTCCAGAAGCGCGGCAGCAGCGCCACGGTGGCAAGCACGTGCATCACCAGCATGAAGCTGGTGGTTCCCATCTTGAATTTGCGCTGACGCGCGGGCAGTCGGTTGCGCGGTGCCATCACCGCGGCCCGCTGCCGAAGCTCGCGGGTGTCAGCTGTTTGCGAGGAAACCAAGCGGATTCTCCTTGGATTGACAAAGCCGCTCAGACAGGAAAACCAGGGAGCGGATGGTGCCGTTAGTGACAGAAATCTAAAGGAGTTGCCGCATCGCAGCGGCTCCCCGCGTTGTGAATTCTGGCGTTGGCCAGGGTTTAGGAAGGCATGACATCCGTCAGGCAAGTGGTGATCAGTGCGTTTGCAGAGGACCTGATCAACGCGGTGGCGCGGGAGCAGGCCGACCTTGCTGCAGCGAGGACGGCGGCGGTGGAGCAACGCCTGCAGCGCGTGTTGGAGGCCCTGGCGGCGGAGCGCGTTGGTACCCAGCACTTTGCGTCGCTCACCGGTTACGGCCATGGGGATCAGGGCCGTGAGGTTGTGGATCGGGTCTTTGCCCGGGTGCTGGGGGCTGAAGCCGCCGCGGTGCGCCTGCAATTCGTCAGCGGCACCCACGCCATCGCCGCTGCACTGTTCGGCGTGCTGCGGCCCGGGGATCGTCTGCTTTCGATCACGGGTCGTCCCTACGACACCCTTGAGGAGGTGATCGGTCTGCGCGGCAAGGGCCAGGGTTCCCTGGCGGAATTCGGGGTTGCCTACGACGAAATCGATCTGCAGCCGGATGGGGCGGTGGATGAGGCGGCCTTGAACCAGGCCCTGGAGCAGCCCTGCCGGATGGTGCTGATCCAGCGCAGCTGCGGCTACAGCTGGCGTCCGTCGGTCACGGTTGAGCAGGTCGCCGGGCTGTGTGAGCGCATCCATGCCCGCCAGCCCGACTGCGTTGTCTTTGTCGACAACTGTTACGGCGAGTTGGTGCAGGAGCAGGAACCGACTGCGGTTGGGGCGGATCTGATCGCTGGATCCTTGATCAAGAACCTCGGCGGCACCATCGCCCCCACCGGCGGTTACATCGCTGGACGGGCCGATCTGGTGGAGCAGGCCTGCTGCCGGCTCACGGCGCCGGGCATCGGCAGTGAGGGCGGCACGGGATTTGATCTGCAGCGGCTGGTGCTGCAGGGGCTGTTCCTGGCCCCGCAGATGGTGTCGGAGGCCTTGATTGGCGCGGATCTGGTGGCGGGGGTGTTTGAGCGGCTGGGCTTCCCCGTCAATCCAGCGCCCGGGGCCGTGCGCAGCGATTTGATTCAGGCGGTGCGGCTGGGCAGTCCCGATGCCCTCAAGGTGGTGTGCCGTGCCTTCCAGGCGATGTCGCCGATCGGGGCCTACCTCGATCCAGTGCCAGCCTCGATGCCGGGCTATGCCTCGGATCTGGTGATGGCCGGGGGGACCTTCATCGACGGTTCCACAAGTGAATTTTCGGCCGATGCGCCGCTGCGGGAACCGTTCAACCTTTATGTGCAGGGTGGCACCCATCGCGCCCACATCCGCCTGGCCCTCTCCCGTGCGTTGTGTGACCTCAATGCGGCAGGACTGATCAATCTCCCGCAGACTGGGACCACCTGAAACTGCCTCGATGGCGTTCGCGTTCCCCGACTCTTTTCGCTTCGCCGACAGCCACGAGTACGCCAATGCCGATGGTGAGCTGGTGCGGGTTGGCATCAGTGCCTTCGCCGTTGATCAGCTGGGCGACATCGTGTTTGTGGATCTACCGGATGTGGGCGCCAGCCTGGCGAAGGGCACCAGCTTTGGCTCGGTGGAGTCGGTGAAGGCTGTTGAAGACATGTATGCACCGATTGCCGGTGAGGTGGTGCAACGCAATGAAGCGGTGCTGGCCAGTCCGGAGGAACTGCAGAACGACCCCCACGGTGAGGGTTGGCTGCTGGTGCTGCGTCCGTCGGATCCCTCCGAGCTCGACAGCCTGATGACCGCCGAGGCCTACGGCGCCAAGGTCAACGCCGGCTGACATCAACGCTGGCTCTCATCACCGCCGGAGCTGCGCTCTTACGATCGACCGGCGGGCTGTGCATTCGACGTTGACTTCTCCTTTTGCGCAGCGGCACATCGGCCCGAGTGAGGCGGAACAACTCCGCATGCTCAATGCCCTGGGATACAGCGATCTGCAGGAGTTCATCGCTGATGTCGTTCCCGCCGACATCCTTGATCCCAAGCCGCCGGTTGAGGTCTTGCCCGAGGGTTGCGGGGAGGCCGAGGCCCTCCAGCAGCTGAAGCAGTTGAGTGAAACCAACACGCTGCGTCGCTCCCTGATCGGGCTGGGTTATTACGGCACGACAACCCCGGCCCTGATCCAGCGCCACGTTTTTGAGAATCCGGCCTGGTACACCGCCTACACCCCCTACCAGGCGGAAATCGCTCAGGGTCGTCTGGAGGCCCTGCTCAACTTTCAAACCTTGATCAGTGAGCTCACGGGCTTGCCGATCGCCAACGCGTCGCTGCTCGATGAAGCCACCGCCGCCGCGGAGGCGATGAGCCTCAGCTTCGGGGTGTGCCGTCGCCCTGAGGCGACACGGTTCCTGGTGGACGCCAATGTGCTGCCCCAGACCTGGGCGGTGCTGCAGACCCGCGCCGAACCCCTCGGCATCAGCCTTGAGCGGGTCAACCCGGCCACGGCACCGATCGATGCGTCGGTGTTTGGTGTATTGCTGCAGTTGCCCGGTGCCGATGGATGCCTCTGGGATCCAACCGCTGTGATCGAAGCGGCCCATGCCGCCGGTGCCTTGGTCACCGTGGCGATCGATCCCCTGGCGCAGACCCTGATGGCGCCCGTGGGATCCCTCGGGGCCGATATTGCCGTGGGCAGCGCCCAACGCCTGGGGGTGCCGATGGGATTTGGTGGTCCTCACGCCGCCTTCTTCGCCACCGTTGAGGCCTACAAGCGCCAGATCCCGGGCCGTCTTGTGGGGCAGTCCAAGGATGCGGAGGGCCGTTCGGCCCTGCGCTTGGCGCTGCAAACCCGTGAGCAGCACATCCGTCGCGACAAGGCCACCAGCAACATCTGCACGGCCCAGGTGCTGCTGGCCGTGATGGCCTCGTTTTATGCGGTGCACCATGGCCCTGATGGTCTGCAGGCCATCGCCCAGCGCATTGCTGGCCTGCGCAGCCAGTTGGAGCAGGGTCTGCGGGCCCTTGGTTACCCGTTGGAGCTGGCCGACCGCTTCGACACCGTCACCGTGCACTGTGCGTCGGCATCGGCTGTGCACCGCGCTGCCGCCGTTGCTGGTTTCAATCTGCGGGTGCTGCCTGATGGTGCAGCACCGGCGGACGCCACCGGATTCGGTATCAGCCTCGATGAGCTCTCGGATCAACAGGAGCTGCAAGCCTTGCTCGCTCTGCTGGCGGAGGTCTGCGGTCAGGCCACCCCGCAGCTCGAGGCTGAGCAGCCCCCGTCCCTTTCCCTGCCGCAGCGCAGCCAGCCCTGGCTGAGCCAGCCGGTTTTTCATCAGTACCGCAGCGAATCAGAGCTGTTGCGCTACATCCAGCGGTTGGTGAGCCGTGATCTCTCGCTGGTGCACGGGATGATCCCGTTGGGCAGCTGCACCATGAAGCTCAACGCCGCCGCTGAGCTGCAGCCGGTGAGCTGGCCTGCGTTTGCGGTCTTGCATCCCTTTGCCCCAGCCGATCAGGCGCAGGGCTATCGCCATTTGGCCGACGATCTCGAGCAATGGCTGGCTGCCCTGACGGGCTTTGCCGCCGTGTCGTTGCAGCCCAATGCCGGTTCCCAGGGGGAATACGCTGGGCTGCTGGTGATTCGCGCCTGGCACCGCTCCCGCGGTGAAGCCCATCGCGACATCTGTCTGATTCCCACCAGCGCCCATGGCACCAACCCCGCCAGTGCCGTGATGGCCGGCCTCAAGGTTGTGGCTGTCGCCTGTGATGACGAGGGCAACATCGATCAGCAGGATCTGGCGGCGAAGGCGGACGAGCACGCCGACCGGCTGGCGGCGCTGATGGTCACCTACCCCTCCACCCACGGCGTGTTTGAAACCGGCATCCGTGAGATCTGCTCGGTCGTGCATCGGCACGGGGGCCAGGTGTACCTCGATGGGGCCAACCTCAATGCCCAGGTGGGGCTGTGCCGTCCTGGTGCCTTCGGTGCCGATGTCTGCCACCTCAACCTGCACAAGACCTTCTGCATCCCCCATGGGGGCGGTGGCCCAGGCGTGGGGCCCATTGGTGTTGCGGCGCATCTGGCGCCCTTCCTGCCGGGGCACCCTTTGCAGGCCAGCGCCGCATCGGCCATCGGTCCGGTGTCCGCAGCTGCGCTCGGTAGCGCCAGCATCCTGCCGATTAGCTGGATGTACCTGCGGATGATGGGGGCGGAGGCCTTGCGGCAGGCCAGTGCCGTGGCGCTGTTGTCGGCCAATTACCTCGCCCATCGGCTTGATGCCTCGTACCCCGTGCTGTTTCGCGGCAGCACCGGCCGGGTGGCCCATGAATGCATCCTTGACCTGCGCCCGCTCAAACGGGATGCGGGGATCGATGTGGATGACATCGCCAAGCGTTTGATGGACTACGGCTTCCATGCGCCCACCGTCAGCTGGCCGGTGGCCGGCACGGTGATGGTGGAGCCCACCGAAAGCGAAAGCCTGGCGGAGTTGGATCGTTTCGCCGATGCCCTGGTGGCGATCCGCGAGGAGATTCGCGCCATTGAAACCGGCACCAGCGACCCTCAGAACAACCCGCTCAAGCGTGCTCCCCACACCCTGGCGGCCGTCACAGCGGATGACTGGGATCGTCCCTACAGCCGTCAGCAGGCCGCCTTCCCGATGGAGGGGCAGCAGGAGAGCAAGATCTGGCCCGCTGTGGCACGGATTGATAACGCCTTTGGTGATCGCAACCTGGTGTGCACCTGTCCGTCGGTGGAAGCGGTGGCTGTGGCGGCTTGAAGCCCTGGTGCAAGGGGTTCAGAGCGTGTAAATTTTCACTGAAAGTGGAAAAATTGGTTTGATTCCGTTCATCGCCCTTGCGAGTTCGGTCAAACTGTTCCACAACTGATTCGTCTGTCGGGGGACACCATGGATCGGGACAACAACAAGAAATCTGCGCTCAGCAGCGTTGAAGGGCCTGCCCTTCCTCAACTTTCTGAGGGTCTGGAATCGGCCTTCAATCGTGGCCATACCTTGTCAATTGAAGGAACCAATGTGATTCGGGTTCCCTTTGGCACGCGCCGTTCCCGTCGCAGCCGCCCCGAGCGGCCCGATCACTGGGCCACCCTGGTGATTCCTTTTCAACCGGTGGGCGATCCCACTCCACCGCCGGCAGCGGCCTGAGTTCAGGCCACGCCGATCTCTGATTCTTCCTGGGCCAGACGCCAGTCCAGCAGGGCTTTGACGTCGGCCAATGAGCAGGTTGGTGTGCGGAAGGGCAGCAATCGCATCGGGCTGCGTTCCGGCCTCACCAGCCAGCTCCGGTTGGTTTGAGGCATCAAAAGAAAGCCGCGGTACCGAACCGAGGCCTCCTGACCGTTCATGAATCCCATCGCTCTAGGGATTGTTTGGAAGTGACCCCGTCATTTCAGGGCACAAGATCTGGTGTCGTGCACTTGCACCAGATCTTTTCCGGATTGCTTCACGCCAGGGCAAACAGCAGCACATCGGCGCGCTCACCGAGGCCGATCAGCTCGCTTTGTGTTGCTGCATCCTGGATCAGGCCCACCCCATCGCCCCGTCGCAGCGCCTGCTTGGGGGAGCCTTCACGGTTGAGCGTCAGCTCCCCATCAATCACCTGAAGCCAGAGCCGTCGCTCCTTGGCGTCGGGCAAGGGCAACTGCTGTTGGCGTTGCGGTTGGGCACGCCAGAGGCGCACGGGACGTTCGATGGCCATCGCATCGCCGGTGGCGTCGGGCTCAATCAGGGGCGTCCAGCCCTCGCCGATGGCGAAGGGTTTCTGCTCGTAGGCGGGCTGGATGCCCAGCTGTGCTGGCTCAATCCAGATCTGCAGCAGCCTGCAGGGCGCCCCGGTCTGGTTGATTTCGCTGTGAACGATGCCGCTGCCGGCACTCATCCGTTGCACCTCGCCGGCATGCAGCACCGCGCTGTTGCCCATCGAGTCGGCATGGCTCAGGGCCCCCTCCACCATCACCGTGATGATTTCCATGTCCCGGTGGGGGTGCATGCCGAACCCCTGGCCTGCAGCAATGGTGTCGTCGTTGATCACCCGCAAGGGGCCGAAGCCTATCCAGTTCGGATCCTGATGGCTGTCGAAGCTGAAGCTGTGCCAGGAATCGAGCCAGTCCAGCTGGCTGTGGAAGCGCTCGACTGCAGGTCGCAGGATCACGGTTGACGTGGTGGCGTGTTGACCTGTTGGCGGGACTGTCCGGGACATCGAGGTGTTCAGAGTTGGAGGGGTTGCATCTGCAGAAGCCGCTGCACCAGGTCGTTGATGCTGTCGTCCTGGGCTGGTTTGGCGTGGTTGCTCAGCAGCTGACGCCCCACCACCTGGGCCCCGAGGTGGGTGAGCTGGATGCGCAGCGACACCAGCAGTTCCATGCCGCCACTGCCGGAGAAGGTGGCCATGGCGATTGGCCGCCCGTTGAACAGGGATCGGAAGTCGTCGTCGGTCACCGAGAGCCAGGCAATGGCATTGGTGAGCGACGGCGGAATCGAGCCGTTGTATTCCGGGGCGCAGATCACCCAGCGTGGGGTTGCGTGCAGCTGGTCGTGCAGGGCGACAAGGTCAGCCCCCGCCCCTGCTGCCTGGACCTGTGGCGTGAACAGGGGTAGGTCGAGCTGGGTGAGATCGATCAGTTCGGCGCTGGCGTTCTGAGCTGCGGCGGCCTGCACGAAGCGTTCCGCCAGCTTGCGGTTCTCGCCATTGCTCGCCGTCAGAACGATGAGATCAGAGGGCATGGAGACGAAGGCTCTTGATGGAATCGTGCAAGGGGGTCAGGCCGTTTTCAATTCGGCTTCGCGGTAAGGAATAAAGCTGGCTTTGCGGGTGCCGCAGATCGGGCAATGCCAATCGTCGGGAATCGCCTCGAACGGTGTGCCTGGGGCGATGCCGGAATCAGGATCCCCTTCGGCGGGGTCGTAGATCATCGAGCACACCTTGCAGATCCACTTGCCCGGGATCGGTTGATCGGCCTGGCCTACGGTGCCCTTGCCTTGCAGGGCCTCGAGGGCAACGCCATAGGTTTCGGCGTGATGCTGCTCGATCGGGGTCAGCAGGCCGAAGTTCTTGGCGGCGGTGCGGAACAGGCCCGCATGCTCCTTGGATTCGCTGCTTTGCTCGGTGAATTCCGCTGCGGCTCCGCTGTCCCGGTCCTGCCGGGCCTGGGCGGCGAACTCCGGATACATCGTTGTGTGCTCGTAGGTTTCGCCTTCAATCGCCAGCTCCAGGCAGCGGCTCAGGATGGACTGCTTTTCCTTGTCGCTGAGCTGCTCTGGATCGTTCACCACCAACTCAGGGTGCAGCAGGCGGAAGTGGGCGAAGGCGTGTTCCGTTTCCTGCGCTGCGGTGTCTCGAAACAACTTGGCCAGGTCCTTGTGGCCCAGCTGTTTGGCCACCTCTGAAAAGAACAGGTATTTGCGGTTGGCCATGCTCTCGCCACCGAAAGCGGCCTCGAGATTGGCGTGGGTGGAAGGCTTGGAAAGGTCCATCGATGGCGCCGGGGATCGTTCCATCAGCCTAGTCCTAACTCATAGTGAGTATGAGTTAGCACGAAGTTCGGTTTGCCGGCTCAGGCTGCCGGCTCAGTAGTTGGCGCCGCTGCGGCGCTGGTGCACCGCGGTGCTGCCCTCCGCATCCAGAACCCCGCCGCGATCCACTTCGGCATAGATCAGCCAGTGGTCGCCGCATTCCATCCGCTGGCTCACCTTGCCGTCCAGCCAGGCCAGAGCATCCGGCAGCAAGGGCTGTTCGGCGGGGCTGGTGTCCAGCTCGAGGCCTGCAAAGCGATCGGCACCGGGTTCGAACGGTTGCAGGAACTGCTTCATTAGGGCGGTTTCGCGGCCTTCGGCCAGCACGTTCAAGGCGAAGCGATCGCCCTTATGCAGCAGCGCTTCCACGGCACGGTCTTTGGCCACGGCCACGGTGATGCCGGGGGGATTGAAGCTGGCCTGGCTCACCCAGCTGGCCACCATGGCGCCGCTCAGCTCCGCTTTGCGGGTGGTGAGCACGCAGAGGGAGCCGATCACACGGCCCAGGGCCAGCACCGCTGGATCACTGCGGCTTTCGCTCAAGCCCCCCGCACTGCGCCGTTGCGCCCGTTTCTGGCTCTGCAGCAGCTGGCGGGCGAATCGGGTGCCGGTTTCCTCCAGCTCTTTCACCCGGGCGGCATCCGGACTGAACTTCACCCGGATCGGCTCGAAGCCAAAGCTGAAGCCGCCATCCCGCAGCTTCGTTTCCAGCAGGTCCACCGCCTCGCCGCTCCAGCCGAAGCTGCCGAACACCCCTACGGGCTTGCTGCGATCCCCCTCCGCCAACAGGGTTCCCAGGGCCGAGACGATCGGTGTGGGGGCATGGCCCCCCAGGGTGGGTGAGCCGATCAACACGGCGTCGGCCTGCTGGATCGTGCTCACCAGTTCATCGGCGGGAGTGAATTCGCAGTTCAAGCTGTTCACCCGGATGCCGGTGCGGCTGACCCCGCGGGCCAGGGCATCGGCAATGGCTGCGGTATTGCCGTAGGCGCTGGCAAACAGCAACGCCACCGTCAGGTTGGCGTTCTGCTGGCCTTCGCCCCAGCGGCGGTAGTCATTCAGCAGGCTGCGCCAACTGGCTTCGATGGCCGGGCCATGGCCCGGCGCAATGGTGCGGATGTCGAGTTCTTCGAGCCGTTCCACCAGGGCATCCACCTGACGGGCCATGGGGGCCATCAGGCAGTCGTAGAAGTGCCGGCGTTCTTCTTCGGTGCTGCTGCGGTTGCTTTCGGCCCAGCTGTCCATGCAGAGGTGGGCACTGAAGAACTTGTCGCTCATCAGCAGGCCCAGGCTTTCCTCGAACGCCAGCAATCCGCCGGGCCAGCGGGGGGTTGGGGCCGGCAGCAGCATCAAGCTGCGCTGATGGCTGAGCGGCAGTGTTTGCTCTTGGCGGATCACCCGTAGGGGCGGCAGATCGGGCAGTGGTGGTTGCTCGCTCGTCTCACCGGGAGGGGCCGGCTTGCGCTGGCTCCACAGCTCTTCGATCAGCTTGGCGCCGGGGTTGGAGACGATCAGTTCCAGGCCGGCGTAGGCCTCCGCCAGATCCCGCAGCAGGGCAACGCGGTTGGGGTTGACGTGGCCCACCACCACCAGCAGCGGTGCGTCGCTGCTGGGCAGGGCTTCGGCAAGCACCGGCAGAAAAGCCGCGCTGTAGGCCACCCCCGGGGGGTGGACCAGTACGGCAGGGGCACCATCACCGGCCTCAAACAACACACTGTTGGCGGTGCTGCCCCGCTCCAGGGCGTATTCCAGTTCAAAGCGGTGCCGTTGAGGGCTCAGACCGCGCAGACCAACGACCCCATCGTCGATCGGCAGCTGGATCGTGCGACGTGAGGTTGCGGTGCTGGTCACGCTCATCAGTAGTGGTTCCCCACTTTGCGGTGGTGCACCGCCGTGTTGGCCTCGGAATCGGCCACATTGCCCTGCTCCACCACGGCATAGATGATCCAGTGATCGGGGCCCTCCATCCGTTGCTCCACTCGGCAGCCCAGAAAGGCCAGGGCATCGGCGAGCACCGGGCCGCCATCGGCGGTTCCCTCCAGCACGTTCACCCCAGCGAAACGATCGGCACCGGGGGGGAAGCGCTTGAGGAAATGGCGCATCAGCTGTTGATGATTGTCCTGCCGTAGAACGTTCAGCACGAAGCGGTCGCCCACCTGCATCAGGGCTTCGATTGCACGGTCTTTGGCGACGGCGATGGTGAGGCCCGGTGGGGTGAAGCTGGCCTGGCTCACCCAGCTGGCCACCATGGCGCTGCGGCGTTGCGATTCGCCCTCCCCCTGGCTGGCGGTCACCACATAAAGGCCACCGCTGATGCGACCCAGGGCCTTGTCGAGGTCGCCATCGAGGCTTTTCATCGCCGCGATCGTCTTCTCTTTGGTCAGCAGCTGGCCGAGGTCGGTGCCCGACTCCTCACAGCGTTGGTAGTCGCTGCCCTGGGGCAGCTGTTTGATCCGCAATGGGCTGAAGGCTTGCTTCTGCCCCTGGCTGCGCAGTTGATCGGCGACGGCGTCGATCGGTTCATCGTTGCCGCCGAAGGCGTCGTACACCCCCACCAGTTGTTTGGGATGCAGGGCCGCCAGCAGGGTTCCGATCGAGGCCTGGAGATCCGGTTCCGGTTCCGCGGGCCAGGTCGGCACCACAACAGCCTTGGCATCGCCGATCAGGGCAGTGAGCTCCTGGGGGTCGGTGGCCCGCAGGTCCACCAGCTGCACCTGGGCATCCGCCTTGCCGATGCCGTGGGCAATGGCCTGGCTGATCCGATCGGAGTAGCCGTACTGGCTCAGATAACAAACGGCGGCATAGCTCTCGCCTTTGCTGCGCTGGCCGCTCCACTCGCGGTAGTCGCTGATCCAGTGGCTGAGGTGATGCCGCAACAGCGGTCCGTGGCCCACCGCGATGGTGTTGATCTCCGGCAGGCCATCCATGCGCTTGAGGGCCTGCAGCACGCTGCGGGCATTCGGGCCCATCAGGCAGTCGTAGTAGAAGCGGAAATCAGGGGCGATGGCGCCGGGGTCGGCGTCGAAGACGTCCTCAGAGCAGTAATGCAGACCAAAGGCATCGCAGGTGTAGAGGATGCCGGTGCCGTGATCGAAGGAAAAGATCGTGTCCGGCCAGTGCAGGTTCGGAGCACTGAGGAATTCGAAGCGGTGCTGGATGCCGCTCTCGGGATTGGTGCCGAGATCCAATTCCTCGCCCGACTTCACCGCACGGGATTTGAACGGCCTGTGCACCTGGTCCTTGAGGAACTGGAGGGCCACCTTTGATCCCACGATTTCGATCTCGGGATTGAGATCGATCAGGTCACCGATCAATCCGGAGTGGTCGGGTTCGGTGTGGCTCACGATCAACACATCGATCTCGGTTGGATCGATCTGCTCCTTGAGCAGCGGGATCCAGGTGCCGCGGAACTTGGCGTGGCTGGTGTCGATCAGGGCGGTGCGTTCTCCCCGCACCAGGAAGGCGTTGTAGGTGGTGCCGTTGCGCAGGCCGAATTCAATGTCGAAGCGGCTGCGGTCCCAGTCGAGGGAGCGGATCGTGGTGGTGTCGGCGGCGATGGCCTCGCACTGCAGCGACAGCTTCGGAGCAGCGGGAGCAACGACCATGAAACCGACCGTGACGGAAGTCGACTCTACGGAGATTCAGCGGGGCAAAGCGGCGGAGACTGGTATCAACTGCAACCTTGTGATGGCGTCATCGACGCTGCGACGCAGCATTGGACCCGGGATCCTCTTGGCCGGTGCCTGCATTGGTGGATCCCACTTGATGTCGTCCACCACGGCGGGAGCCCGATTCGGCTTTGCGCTGGTGGGCCTGATCTTGCTTACCAATCTGATCAAGTACCCGTTCCTGCGCGTGGGCACCCGCTTCACAGCGGCCACCGGACTGTCGCTTCTGGAGGGTTTCCAACAACGCAATCCCCTCTACCTGCCGCTGTACCTGGTGGTGAGCCTGGTCACCGGCACCTTCACCATCGCGGCGGTGAGTTTTGTGGCGGGGCTGCTGCTCACCAACATCCCTCTCCTGGCGGGGTTGGACCCCTACGGACTGTCCATCGCCGTGCTGGCGGTGAGTGGCCTGGTGCTGCTGCTGGGTCATTACCGGGCGCTCGACCGTCTCTCCAAGCTGTTGGTGGTGCTGCTCACCCTGCTCACGGGGGTGGCGGCTGCATCACTGCTGATCCGCGGCCCCGTCGGCGATGTGGCGGCCAGTTGGGTCAGCACCGATCCCAGCCCCTGGACCCTGGCCAACCTGGCCTTCCTGATTCCCCTGATGGGCTGGATGCCCGGACCGGTGGAGATGTGCGTGTGGCCATCGTTGTGGATGTTCTCCCGGGCGCGCGACACCGAGCACACCGCGACGCAGAAGGAGGCCGAGTTCGATTTCAACCTCGGCTATGGCGTCACCGTCGTGACGGCCATGTTCTTTGTGATCCTGGGCGCCTACACGATGTACGGCAGCGGTGACGGAATGCTGGCCGGCAGTGGCGTGTCCTTCGCCCAGAAGCTGATCAAGCTCTACACCGCCGCCATGGGTGGTTGGGCGGCCTGGGTGATCATCCCCGCGGCCTTTTCCGCCATGTTCAGCACCACCCTCACCTGCCTGGATGCCTATCCCCGCAGCATTGCGGCGATTCAGGGGCTGCTGCGTCATCACGACAGTGGGGATTCGGCGCCTGGGCCCATGCAGCGTCGCTTCGATATCTGGTTGATCGTGCATTTCCTGGCCGCTGTGCTGGCGCTGGTGGTGGCCAAGAGCGGCGGAATCGGCGTGAAGGATTTCGTCTTCGGGGCGATGACCGGCAGCTTCCTCACCGCTCCTCTGTTCGCCTGGATGGCGATGGACACGATCAACAGCAGCCTGGTGCCGGCTGAGCACCGCTATGGCCGCTTGACCAGGGCTTTCTGCTGGTTCGGTCTGGTGTTTTTCAGTGGCTTCAGCCTGCTGTTCATCGGCCGCTTCTTCCTCGGCCTCGGCGGCTGATTTCGCCCTTGCTTCAACAAAAAACCCCTGCCGTGGGCAGGGGCTGGGCTTCCGTTCTTCTTGTCTTGGTGTGTTGGGCTTGTCCAGCCCAAGGCTTAGTGCTCAGGATCTGATTCAGGACCTGATCAGCTCTCCACCTTCACCGAAACGCTGGTGTGTTCCACCGCTTTGTCGGCGTTGATTTCAAGAATGCCGTCCCGATAGCTGGCCTTGAGCTGGTCGCGATCGAGGCTCTGGGGGAAACGGAAGCTGCGGCTCCAGGTGCCGCTGCGGAATTCGCTCAGCAGCGGTGCGTTGCTGTCATCGCTGCCTGTGGCTGGGCGTTCAGCGCTGATCACCAGGTTGCGATCGGTGGCCTTGACGTCGATGGAGTCGCGGTCCACCCCGGGCAGTTCCAGTTGCACGGTGTAGCTGGTCTCGGTTTCGCGGATTTCGGCGTTGGGAACGCGCTCAGCGGTGGCCAGTTGTTGTTCGAGACGCTCGAACAGATCAAAGGGGGATTGGCGCAGGGTCAGCATGATGGTGGCTCCGAAGAATGAACATCTGCGGACTGGGTTGATCGCCCGCCATCACAATCTGCGCCGCTTGGATTAGAACCAGAAGCGTGAGAACCGTCCGTTTTGATTCGGTCTGTACCACCAGGTTCGGCTGGCACCACAGGGATGGTGTTGAAACCTAATCTCCTTAAAGCCACCACCAGTCGCTGAAGCAGGCCGCCTGGCCGCAGATCCGCTCTTCTGCATCCCACAGGGTCCAGATCCGGGCCTTGTTGATCATGAATCGCCGCCCTTTGCGGCTGATGCGAATGCCGCGATAGTTCTGCACGGCATCGAGGCGTTTGGCCTGGCCCAGTGCGCTGCTGCGTTCCGCCCGTTCGCTGTCCGGGGCGGTGAGCCGTGAGGGCATGCCAATCAGCCCATCCCAGTGGCTGTCCCACAGCAGCAGGGCCGCAGCGTTGGCGTAACTGAGCTTTGGATCTTGGCCCGTGCCGTGAGCCAGCACCGGAAAGCTGCAGGCAAACAGGTTCTGGCAGAACAGCCGCTTTGAGTCCGACCGGCTCGGCTGGGCGGAAGCGATCAGCGGCCTGCTGAAGGCCCGTTGATGCGATTGCAGCAGCACTGCGGCGAGTGCTTGTTTGTCGGCGGTGAGCCAGGCGGCCTCACGGGCCATGGCTTTGCTCCGCGTCAGCTCCCGGCTGCCATGGCCTGCAGCATCGCCTTCTGGGCACTTGCCTGACCATGGGCCTTGAGGTTGTTCAGGAAGGTGCTCCGCGCATCGGCGAAGCGGGGGTCCTCCGCCAGCGGCAGCTCTCCGGCGGCATCGAGGCCCGTGTCGCCCTCCATGGCTGGGGTGATCACCACCAGGTCGCCATCGAGGCTGCGGTTGTAGCGCCACCACAGGGCCGGGTCCTGCACCGCCGCATGGGGCGGCAGTGGTATTGCCTCTGCAGATGTGCTCGCTTTGTTCTCCTCCTTGGCCGCCGCCGCACGCTCGGCCAGGGCCTTGCGCCGGTGTTCCGCCAGATCTTCCAGCAGCCGAGCCCGGTTGCGGCCCCGCAGTTGGAACAGCACGAAGGGGTCTTCACTGAAGCGATCCCCCATCAGGAAATACACCGCGCTGATGTGTTTGCAGGGGTTGGCTTTGTCGGGGCAGCTGCACTCGCTGCGCACCTCCTGCAACTTGAACGGGAACAGGCGTTTGCCGCTGGCGGCGAAGGCCCGTTCGATGTCGGAGGGCATGATCCCCGCCAGCAGCTGGGCCGACCAGCGGGCTTTCTGGGTCAGCGCTTCCAGCACATAGCCCCAGTCCTCATCGTTGAGCACATCCAGCCAGAGCTTCACCTTGTAGGGCGCTTCATCGGTGCCCTGGACGCGGGCATGCACGCGGCGGCCTTCGAAGCGGATCGAGGTCACATGGCCTTCGCGGGCGTAGCCCCAGGCCCGCTCCAACCGTTTCTTGAAGCGGTAGCCGTTGATCAGCTCCATCCACTGCTCGACCCACCAGGGCTGTTGGCCCAGGCCGTCGTCGCCGATGGCGGTGATGCCGTTGCTGTTGCCGTTGCTGAGGGTCATGGTCAGGTGTCCTCCAAGGCGACGAGATTGCGCAATTGATCGCCACCAAGACTTCCCAGCCAATCTTCGCCGGAGCCGATCACATCCTCAGCCAGGCGTGATTTCTCGCGGATCATGCGATCGATCTTTTCCTCCACCGAGCCGCTGGTGATGAATTTGTGCACCATCACCCGGTTGGTCTGGCCGATCCGATAGGCCCGGTCGGTGGCCTGGTTCTCCACAGCTGGGTTCCACCAGCGGTCGATGTGGAACACGTGGCTGGCCCGGGTGAGGTTGAGGCCCACACCACCTGCTTTCAACGAGAGCAGGAACAGCTGCGGACCGCGGGGATCCTCCTGGAAGCGATCCACCATCGCCTGGCGCTCGCTCTTGCGGGTGCCGCCGTGCAGGAAGGGAACTTCCGAGTTCCAGCGCTGCTGCATCCAGGCTTGCAGCAGATGCCCCCATTCGGCGAACTGGGTGAACAGCAGGGCCCGATCGCCCGCTTCGATCACCTCATCGAGGATTTCCTCAAGCCGCTGCAGCTTGGCCGAACGGCCCAGGAAGCCATCGTCCACGGCCCCTTCGCTCAGGGCCAGGGCGGGATGGTTGCAGATCTGTTTCAGCCGGGTGAGCAGGGCCAGCACCTGCCCGTGGCGCTGCCCGCGCGGTGCCCGTGCAATGGCATCGAGGGTGTCTTCCACGGTCTTGCTGTACAGGGATTTCTGCTCCTTGCTCAACCCCACCCATTCGCTCAGCTCCACCTTTTCCGGCAGGTCGGAAATGATCGTTTTGTCGGTTTTCAGCCGGCGCAGGATGAATGGACCCACGCGGCCTTTGAGGTCCCGCAGGGACGACATGTCGCCATACCGTTCGATCGGCATCCGGTAGCGCTGGCGGAAGAAGTCCTCTTCCCCCAGCACCTTGGGGTTGAGGAAGTCCATCAAGGCCCACAGTTCGCTCACCCGGTTCTCCACGGGGGTGCCGGTGAGGGCGATGCGGAAGCGGTTGCTTTTGCTGCGGCCGGGTCGGGATAGATCCCGGGCGGCCTGGCTCTGTTTGGCGCCGGGGTTCTTGATCGCCTGGGCTTCGTCAATCACCACCCCCTGCCAGTCCTGGGTTT
The DNA here is from genome assembly GCF_900474085.1 of Synechococcus sp. UW86. Classification (NCBI taxonomy): domain Bacteria; kingdom Bacillati; phylum Cyanobacteriota; class Cyanophyceae; order Synechococcales; family Synechococcaceae; genus Synechococcus; species Synechococcus sp. UW86. The sequence goes on along the minus strand of NZ_UCNU01000009.1, from coordinate 106,034 downwards.
CCAGCAGTTCGCTGTCCCGCTGCAGCAGCCCGTAGCTGGTGAGCACCAGATCCACCTCCTTCAACGCTTTTTTGAGTTCGGCCGGTGTGGAGGGGCGGCGGGGGCCGTAATGCTCGGTGACCTTCAACTCCGGGGTGAACGATTCCGCCTCCCGTCGCCAGTTGGTGAGCACCGATGTGGGGGCCACTAGCAGCACCGGGCGCTTCAGTTCCTGCTCTGCTTTGAGGTGCTGCAGAAACGCCAGCAGCTGAATGGTTTTGCCCAGGCCCATGTCGTCAGCCAGGCAGGCCCCCTGGTCGAAGCGGTGCAGGAAGGCGAGCCAGCCGAGGCCCCGCTCCTGATAGGGCCGCAGCTGACCGCTGAATCCCTCGGGAGCCGGCAGGGGATCGGGCGCCTTCTGCTGGTGGTATTGCTCCAGCACCGATTGGAGCCTTGGGCCGGCGTCGAAGCGGTGCACCGGCATCCGCATCAGCAGTTCCCCTTCCGTTCCCGTCAGCCGCAGCGCGTCGTCGAGGCTCAGTTCCGGTTTCGCGCCACAGAAGCGTTCGGCGTTCTTGAGGTCGTTGGGCCGCAGTTCGATCCAGGCCCCCTTGTGGCGCACCAGGGGGCTGCGCTTGCCGCTCAGACGCTCCAGTTCCCGCAGGGTGAGCGTCACCCCGCCGATCATCAGATCCCACTCCCAGTCAAGACATTCGCCCAGGGTGAAGCCGCGGGACCGCTCTGGAAGTTCGGCCTTGATCGACAGGCCCAGTCGGCTGGCCAGGCCGCCGGAGAGGCTGGGCGGCAGCTCCACCCCCACACCGGCATCCCGCAGCTGGCGGGCAGCCGTGCGCACCAGCACGAAGGCTTCGGCCGGGGTCAGCTGCATCGTGTCCGGCGTCGCGCTCTCCAGCCCCCGTTCGATCGGTGGGAACACCGTCAGGGCGCGTCCGAGGCCCTCCAGCAGTACTTCGCCCGGTTGATCCACCTGGATCTCCCCCAGTTGCAGCATCTCGGCGCCGGAGGCCCAGGCTGCGGCGGCCGGGAGCTTCAGGCTGGGGTCGGCTTCCGCCTGCAGCCCGAAGCGCAGCTCCCAGAGATCCTCCCCATCCGGTGGGGTGTGCAGTTCAAGACAGGTGCGGGCCGCAGCAAAACCGCCGGCGATGCCTTCCCTCCAGTGATGGCTGGCGGTGGCCAGGCGTTCAGCCTCTTCATTACCGATCTCGATCACCCCGGTCTCCGACCCCAGGGCCTCCTGCCAGAGGGTCAGCAGGGGATCGAGTCCATCGGTGGATGGTTCAAAGTCCTTGCGCAGCTGCGCGTCCACCAGGTCTTCCAGCAGCGTCGCCACCCGCAGGCGTCCGCTGCGGGGCCGGCAGCTGGCCACAGGGTTGGCAGCACGCATGGCCTCCGGTCGCAACCGGGTGGTGCGGTTGCTGCGGCGCCCCAGGGGTTCACGCCAGGGCAAGGCGCAGGTGGCCACCAGGGGCAGGCTGGCCGCTAGATCTTCCAGTCTGCGTCGGTCTTCTTCCCGGTTGAGCAGCGGCACCCAGCGGGCCCGATGCGGATAGCCCTCGCCTTTGCTGAGCTCCATCTGGGGAATCCAGCGGCCCCGGGCCACCAGGCTCAGGGCCCAGCGCTGCAGATGGCTCCACCAGCGCAGTTCGTCAGCCAGGTCTGGATTGGTGCCGGAGAGGGGCAATCGGGACAGCCACTCCGTGGCCGCTGATGGTTCCACCGCGAGCCCTTGCACCTGCCAGGGCCACCATTCGGTTTGCTTGGGGATCGGTTCGCCGGCCTGCATTGGTAGCCCGGTCCAGCCCGGTGGTTCCGGCGTTGGCTCCTCTTTTTTGCTGCGGCTTTTGCGCGGCTTCACCGTGCGGCTCGGCAGGGTGAGACAGGCCGTGGCATCAATGCAGCCGCCTGGCAAAAGGTCGCGTTCGCTCAGCCAGGCCCTGAGGTCGTCGTGGCTGAGGGTGAAGGGGTGCAGCGCGGGGGTGAGGCTGGGGCCTTCCGGTGTGGCCACCCGCCAGGTGTCAGCCCAAACGAGCAGTGCCGGTTGACCGGAACTGCTGGAGGTGCGGATGGCGGGAAGCCAGGTGGCGTGCAGCAGGCTCATGGCCGCGACGCGGGCAGGAAGCGGAGGGTGCCGTGGAGCAGGAGAGCACTGCCGATCAACGGCAGCCAGGCCTGAAATAGCTCCAGTAGTAATGATGCCAGGCCATCGACCTGCCAGTTGTCAAGGGGTAGGGGCATGCCGAGGCTGCGCAACCCGCAGACCGCCCCCACCAGACCCGCCTGCAAATGCCCGTCATCAGGGTCCACCCGTTGCAGGTGGAAGGCCAGCAGGCCGTAAAAGAGGCCACAACCGCCCGAACGCACCGCAGCTTCCAGACCCCAGGGCAAGCTCAGCAGCCCGGCGCTGATCCCGGCAGCCAGCGCCCAACCGATCGACTGCAGCCGAAGTCGCTGGCGAATCTCGGGATCACTGGGTGGAACGGCCACGGGCGCCGGCGGTTCAAAGGCGATCATGACGGCAGGATCCCCCTTTCCTGTCATGGTTGCCGCCGCATCGTCGTCTTCTGCAGCGTCTGCACCGCGCAGTGGGGAGGAGATCCGTGAGGCCTTTCTCAACTTCTATGCCGAGCGCGGCCACAAGCGGATGGCCAGCGCCTCATTGATTCCCGAAGACCCAACGGTGCTGCTCACCATTGCGGGAATGCTGCCGTTCAAGCCGGTTTTTCTGGGCCAGCAGGAGCGACCCGCGCCCCGGGCCACCAGTTCGCAGAAGTGCATCCGCACCAACGACATCGAGAACGTGGGGCGCACGGCCCGGCATCACACCTTTTTCGAGATGCTCGGCAACTTCTCGTTTGGGGATTACTTCAAGCAGCAGGCGATTGAGTGGGCCTGGGAGCTCAGCACCGGCGTTTACGGTATCGACCCCAAGAACCTGGTGGTGAGCGTCTTCCGGGAAGACGACGAAGCCGAGCAGATCTGGCGCGATGTGGTGGGGGTGAACCCCAAGCGGATCATCCGCATGGATGAGGCCGACAACTTCTGGGCCTCCGGCCCCACCGGCCCCTGTGGCCCCTGCTCGGAGATCTATTACGACTTCAAACCCGAGCTCGGGGATGAGGGCATCGATCTCGAGGACGACGACCGTTTCATCGAGTTCTACAACTTGGTGTTCATGCAGTACAACCGCGACGCGGAGGGCACCCTCACGCCGCTGGCCAACCGCAACATCGACACCGGCATGGGCCTTGAGCGGATGGCTCAGATCCTGCAGAAGGTTCCCAACAACTACGAAACCGATCTGATCTTTCCGCTGATCCAAGCGGCCGCGGATCTGGCGGGGGTCGACTACCACCAGCTCAACGACAAGGGCAAGACGTCGTTGAAGGTGATCGGCGACCACAGTCGTGCAGTGACGCAGCTGATCTGCGATGGCGTCACCGCCAGCAACCTGGGCCGCGGCTACATCCTGCGGCGTCTGCTGCGCCGGGTGGTGCGCCATGGCCGCCTGCTGGGCATCGACAAACCCTTCCTCGTCACCATGGGCGAGGCGGCGATTGCCCTGCTGAAGGGGGCCCACCCCAGCGTGATCGAGCGCCAGGAGGTGATCCTGGCCGAGCTCCAGCGGGAGGAAGCCCGCTTCCTTGAGACCCTTGAGCGCGGCGAGAAGTTGCTGGCGGAGGTGCTGGCCTCCAAGCCCACCCAGATCAGCGGCGCCCAGGCCTTTGAGCTGTACGACACCTATGGCTTCCCGCTGGAGCTCACCCAGGAGATCGCTGAGGAGCAGGGCCTGGCCGTTGACCTCGATGGCTTCGAGGCGGCGATGGAGGAACAGCGCCAGCGGGCCAAGGCGGCCGCGGTGAGCATCGATCTCACTCTGCAGGATGCGATCGACCAGGTGGTGGCGGATCAGGCGGCCACCTGTTTCGAGGGCTATGAAGCCCTCGATCACGCCTCCTGTGTGCAGGCGTTGGTGGTGAACGGTGAACCAGCCAGCACCGCCAAGGCGGGCGATGCGGTTCAGGTGGTGCTCGACACCACGCCGTTCTATGGAGAAGGCGGCGGTCAGGTGGGTGATCGCGGCGTGCTTGCGGGCAGCGATCTGATTGTTCGGATTGAGTCGGTGAGCCGCAGCCGCGATGTCTTCGTCCATGCAGGGCGGGTGGAACGCGGCGAGCTCGCCTTGGGCGACACCGTGAAGGCCCAGGTGGACCGTGCTTGCCGGCGTCGGGCCCAGGCGAATCACACCGCCACCCACCTGCTGCAGGCAGCGCTCAAGCAGGTGGTGGATCCAGGCATCGGCCAGGCCGGATCACTGGTGGATTTCGATCGCCTGCGTTTCGACTTCCACTGCCCTACGGCGGTGACGGCGGATCAGTTGCAGCAGGTTGAAACCCTGATCAACGGTTGGATCAACGAGGCCCATGCGCTGCAGGTGCAGGAGATGGCGATCGATCAGGCCAAGGCGGCCGGTGCCGTGGCGATGTTCGGTGAGAAGTACGCCGATGTGGTGCGGGTGGTCGACGTCCCCGGTGTGTCGATGGAGCTCTGCGGCGGCACCCACGTGGCCAACACCGCTGAGATCGGCCTGTTCAAGATCGTGGCGGAAAGTGGCGTCGCCGCCGGTATCCGCCGGATTGAAGCCGTCGCTGGTCCCGCTGTGCTCGCGTATCTGAACGAGCGCGATGCGGTGGTGAAGCAGCTGGGGGATCGCTTCAAGGCGCAGCCGGCCGAGATCGTGGATCGTGTGGCGGCCCTTCAGGAGGAGCTCAAGGCCACCGGCAAGGCGCTGGCCTCGGCTCAGGCGGAACTGGCGGTGGCGAAAGCGGGCGCTCTGGCCGCTAAGGCCGAGGCCGTGGGCGACTTCCAACTGCTGGTGGAACGCCTCGACGGCGTGGATGGCGCTGGTTTGCAGGGTGCAGCCCAGAGCCTGGCGGATCAGCTGGGGGATGGTGCGGCCGTGGTGATCGGCGGTCTGCCGGATCCTGGCGACATGGGCAAGGTGATCCTGGTAGCTGCCTTCGGCAAGCAGGTGATCGCAGCCAAGCTCCAGGCCGGCAAGTTCATCGGCGGCATTGCCAAACATTGCGGCGGTGGCGGCGGTGGACGCCCGAACCTGGCCCAGGCCGGGGGACGCGATGGTGCTGCCCTCCCTGCTGCTCTTGAGTTCGCTCGCTCCGAGCTGGCGGCAGCGTTGGCTCAGTCCTGAAGGTAGGTGGTCTGTCGCAGGCTGCTTTCGAGGTGATCCAGCAGCCGGCGTGACTCGTCGATGCGCAGCTGGCCGTTGTTGATGGCCGCTTCCGCCGCCACCCGCAACCGCTCCAGCAAGGCACGGGGGTCGTGCTCCATGGCCTCCAGTACATCGGCATTGGTGTCACCCCGCACGACGTGGTCAATGCGATAGCTACCGCCGGGGCTCAGACGGATGTGAACGGCGTTGGTGGTGCCAAACAGGTTGTGCAAATTGCCCATCACTTCCTGATATGCACCGCTTAGGAACAGGCCAATCAAATACGGGTTGTTGCCGTCGAGTTCGTGCAGCTCCAGCAGCTGTTTGGGTTGTCCATCTCCGATGAAGCGATCCAGACGACCATCGGAATCACAGGTGAGATCGGCGAGGTTGGCCAGTCGCGTCGGCCGTTGATCCAGTTGCTGGATGGGCACCACTGGAAACAGCTGGTCGATGGCCCAGGTGTCGGGTGCTGAGCGGAAGATCGACAGGTTGGCGTAATACGTTCCCGCCAAAGCCTTGTTCAGAGCTGCGAGCTCTTCCGGGATGGCTTGATCCTTGGGCAGTCGCTGCGCAATCGCATCAGCACAGGCCCACGTCAGTTGTTCAGCGGTGGCGCGGTCGGGCAGCCCCATGTACCCGAGCCGGAATGCGGCCAGCGCATCCTGCTTGAACTTCAAGGCGTCGTTCCAGGCTTCCTGCAGACGCACCAATTGCGCATCCGCCGTCGCCGACAACTCCTGAATCGTGGCGAGGGTGTCCCGCAGGTTGCGAACGGTGAGTGGTTCATCTCCGCTGGCCTTGGGAACCGATGCCGGCAGTGCGCTGCTGCCCAGCACGTCGAACACCAGCAGGGAGAAATGACTGGCAATGGCGCGGCCGCTTTCGCTCACCAGCGTGGGTACGGCCACACCATTGGGTTCGCAGCATTCCCGCACCGTGGCCACAACGTCGTTGGCGTAGTTCTGCAGCGAGTAGTTCGTGGATGCTGCTGATGCGGTGCGGCTGCCGTCGTAGTCGATGCCGAGTCCACCACCCACATCCAGGAACCCCATCGGAGCCCCCAGTCGGGTGAGCTCCACGTAGATCTGCCCCGCTTCCTGGAGGGCGTCTTTGAGCACGGCGATGTCGTTGATCTGGCTGCCGATGTGGAAGTGCAGCAGGCGCAGATCGGGGAGCAGGTTGTTCTCCCGCAGCCGCTCCACTGTGGCGAGCAACTCGGGAATCGAAAGGCCGAATTTGGCCTTGTCGCCGACGGAGCTGCCCCAACGCCCCGTGCTGCGGCTGGAGAGCTTGGCCCGCACACCGATGTAGGGCGCTGCTCCCAGGCTTTTGCTGGCTTCGATAATTCGGTCGACTTCATCCGGCTGTTCAATCACCACCACCGGTTGCCGTCCAAGACGTCGCGCCAGGATCGCTGTCTCGATGTAGAGCCGATCCTTGTAGCCGTTGCAGATCAACAACGCCTCGGGGTCGTCCAGCAGAGAGAGGGCGATCAGCAGTTCCGCTTTGCTGCCCGCTTCCAGCCCGAAGTTCCAGCGCTTGCCGCAGCTCACCAACTCCTCCACCACGTGGCGTTGCTGGTTGCACTTCACCGGGAAGACGCCTTGATACCGGCCGGGGTAGCTGTACTGCGCGATGGCGCGTTCAAAGGCGGCGTGGAGCCGCTCCAAACGGTCTTCGAGGATGTCGTCGAAGCGAATCAGCAACGGCAGCGCCAGGTTGCGGCTTTTCAGCTCCGACACCAGATCCACCAGGTCCAGGCTGCCGCCGCGATCCCCTTGAGGTTGAACGCTGATGTGGCCGCGCCCATTGATGGAGAAATACGGATCGCCCCAGCGGTCGAGGCCGTACAGCGCAGCACTGTCCTGAATCGACCAGTGTTCGCTGTCTGACACCTGCGTCTGCTTGAAATGAATGGCCGGAATCTAGGGACATTCCCTTCACTGCCCAAGGCCTGTGCTTGCCAAGCGGGGTGGCCAGCACTGACGATGGCGGCGCTTTTACTTCACACCAATCCATGGCCGAACGCACGTTCATCGCCATCAAGCCCGACGGCGTCCAGCGCGGCCTGGTGGGCGAGATCCTCGGCCGCTTTGAGCGCAAGGGCTTCAAGCTGGTGGGTCTGAAGCAGATCACCCCCAGCCGCGCCCTGGCTGAGCAGCACTACGGCGTCCATAAGGAGCGTCCCTTCTTTGCTGGTCTGGTCGATTTCATCACCTCCGGCCCTGTGGTGGCCATGGTCTGGGAAGGCGATGGTGTGATCGCCAGTGCCCGCAAGCTGATCGGTGCGACCAAGCCTCTCGAGGCTGAGCCCGGTACCATTCGTGGCGATCTGGCCGTCAACATCGGCCGCAACGTCATCCACGGTTCCGATGCTGCGGAAACCGCTGCCTTCGAGATCGGCCTCTGGTTTGAAGCCTCTGAGCTGAACGACTGGTCTCCTTCCGATCAGGAGTGGCGCGTCGAAGGCTGATCGCTCAGTTTTCGAACCGGTTCCAGCGGAATGCCCCCAACAACGCCTCTTCGGCGGCGTTGGGGGCTTTTTTCATGACGCCGCCGGCCGTGAGCTCAGCCGTGATGGCGGCAAGCAGAACGCCATTGCGGTGATGCCCACAGGCCAGCCATAAACCGGGTAGCGGACCAGGGCCGAGCAAGGGGCCTTCATCGGGCGTGCAGGGCCGGAACCCCCACCAACGCTCCATCGGGGGCCATGTGGCCGCTGTTGGCAGCAGGCTGGCGATGCCCGCCTGCAGTTGTTTCTGGCCATCGGGGGTGAGGCCTTCGGCAAATCCGGCCTCCCGTTCGCTGGTGGCCCCCACAACGATCAATCCGTCTTCGCGTGGAACCAGATAGGTGCCGGGGCCGAAGATCACTCGCTTCAGTGCCTCCCGCGGACCCTGCAGCGACAGCATCTGCCCTTTCACCGGGAACACGGGCAGTTGCGGCACCAGTTGTTGGCTCCAGGCGCCACTGCAGAGCACCGCTTGCTGGCAGCGCAGTTGCTGCTGTTCTCCTTCGGCGCTGCGCAGATGGATGCCGCAGAGCTGTCCGGCGGACTCCCGCTCCAGATCAAGCACTTCGGCCCCTTCCATGAACTGCACGCCCAGGGACACGCAGGCCCGCTCCAGGGCCCGCATCAACTGCCTGCGGTTGTCGATCTGGCCGTCCTGCTCGAACAGCAGCCCGGTGCTCCACTCCGGCCCCAAGCCTGGGACTTCCCGCTCAAGGCCGGTGCGGTCCAGGGTTTGCCCAAGGCTGGCGGTGGGGTAAGCGTCCCGCTCGGTCGCTGTTCGGAACGGCACCACGATGCCGCTGGTGCGCAGGCCGCAGCTCAGGCCGCTGTCCGCCTCGATCTGCGCCACCCAGCGGGGGATCAGCGCGAGGCTGGCTTGACCCAGCTCCAACAGGTTGCCGCTCAAGCCTTCGGCATGGGGCGCCAGCATCCCTGCAGCCACAAAGCCTGCCGCTTCGCTGCGGCGGCGGCTGATCACGGTCACGCTCTGATCGCGACGGGCCAGCTGATGGGCAACGGCTAAGCCCATCAGTCCCCCGCCCAAAACACAGACGGCTGAGGCAGAGGCGGCAGTCATGCGCAAGAAAGGCCCTTGCTGGTCATGGTGTCAGGAGTGGGCTTCATCCTGATTCCATAGGATCCCGGAATCTGCTTCACATCACGGGCGCATGGCCGACGCAGCAACCCAACCGGCCTGGGAGGCCGTAATCGGTCTCGAGACCCACGTGCAGCTGGGAACGGACAGCAAAATTTTCACGGCAGCGTCCACCACCTTTGGTGATGACCCCAACACCCACATCGACCCGGTGGTGTGCGGTCTGCCCGGCACATTGCCGGTGCTGAACCAGAAGGTGCTCGAGTACGCCGTGAAGGCAGCGATGGCGCTGAACCTCAACATCGCCGAACACAGCAAGTTCGACCGCAAGCAGTACTTCTATCCAGATCTGCCGAAGAACTACCAGATCTCCCAGTACGACCAGCCGATCGCCGAGGAGGGCTGGATCGAGGTGGAAGTGGCGGAGAAGGGAAAGGACACCTATCTCAAGAAAATCGGCATCGAACGACTGCACATGGAGGAGGACGCCGGCAAGTTGGTGCATGCCGGCAGTGACCGCCTGGCGGGTTCCACCCATTCGCTCGTGGACTACAACCGGGCCGGTGTGGCCTTGGCGGAAATCGTCAGCAAGCCGGACCTGCGCACCGGCCGTGAAGCGGCGGAGTACGCCTCGGAGATCCGCCGGATCATGCGGTATCTGGGGGTGAGTGACGGCAACATGCAGGAGGGATCCCTGCGTTGCGACGTCAACATCTCCGTGCGACGGGGGCCGGATGCGCCCTTCGGCACGAAGGTGGAGATCAAGAACATGAACTCGTTCTCGGCCATCCAAAAGGCCTGCGAGTACGAGATCAAGCGTCAGATCAAGGCCTACGAAACCGGTGAGCCGATCGTTCAGGAGACCCGCCTCTGGGATGAGGGCAAGCAGCTCACCAAGAGCATGCGCAGCAAGGAAGGCGCCAGCGATTACCGCTACTTCCCGGATCCCGACCTCGGCCCGATTGAGGTGAGCGCGGATCAGCGGGAGTCCTGGCGCGCTGAATTGCCTGAGCTTCCGGCTGTCAAGCGGCATCGCTATGCCGATGATCTGGGTCTCTCCCAATACGACGCACGAGTACTCACCGATGAGCGACCGATGGCCGACTATTTCGAGGCCGTGGTGGGTGCCGGCGCTGACGCCAAGCTTGCGGCGAACTGGATTACCGGCGACATCGCCGCCCACGTGAACAGCAATCGGCTCAGCTATGCCGAACTGCCCTTCCGGCCGGAGCAGTTGGCCGAGATGGTCCAACTGATCGATGGCGGCAAGATCAGCGGCAAGATCGCCAAAGAGATCCTTCCGGAGCTGCTTGAGAAAGGCGGCTCACCCAAGGCGATTGTCGACGAGCGCGGTCTCGGCATGATCAGCGATCCGGCGGCGATCGAAGCCATTGTTGATGAGCTCTTGGGGGCCCACCCCGATGAGGTGGAGGCCTTCCGAGGCGGCAAGACCAAGCTGCAAGGCTTCTTCGTTGGACAGTTGATGAAGAAGACCGGCGGTAAGGCGGATCCCAAGCTCGCCAACCAGATTCTGAGCAAGAAGCTCAAGGGTTGATGAGCGGAGCGGCAGCCATTCCCGATGCATGGAAGGAATGGCTGCTGCAGAACCTGGATCGCGGCTGTGATCCTGAAGGCTTGATGCAGCGGGCCCTCGACCAGGGGTTTGCGCGAGAGGCGATTGCGGCAGTTCTCGAATCGTCGTCCCTTGGGCTTACAACCACGGACCCACCATCGCCCGATTGGCTTGCTTGGTTCGAGGCCCCCCTCACCCGGCCAGAGCACCGGCCTCGCGCCTGGCGGCTGGATACATCGCTGGCCCAGGTCTATGAGCTGCCAGGGCTGCTCAGCCACGAGGAATGCGAGCAGGTGATCGACGCCATCAACGCGTCACTGCAGCCGTCAACGGTGACCCGCGGCAGAAGCGATTACCGCACCAGTCGCACCTGTCATTTGCGCCAAAACCATCCCCAGCTGGCGGCGAGCCTTGATCAGCGCTTTGCGGCCTTGTTCGGCGTGGATCCGCGGCTCTCGGAACCGATTCAGGGGCAGCGCTACGACCCCGGCGAATACTTCAAGGAACACACGGATTGGTTTACTCCGGGGACGGAGGAATACCCCACTCACACCCACAGTGGCGGGCAACGCACGTGGACGGTGATGGTTTATCTCAACCCTGTGGAGCGGGGTGGAGAGACGTTGTTCCGCCGCCTGGGGCGCTCGTTCACGCCTGTGCCTGGAATGGCGTTGGCCTGGAACAACCTCCAGGCCGATGGCACTCCCAACCCCTTCACGCTGCATGAGGCCTTGCCGGTGGAGGCGGGCCACAAATGGGTGATCACCAAGTGGTTCCGTGCCGACTTCGGGAGGAACGGCTAACCGGGATCTGCTGCCCCCGTTGTGTTGAGCAGACCCATGGCCTGGGTTTTCCAGGCGCCGGGTTGGCCTCGATTGGCAAGAACGTGATCTGACAAGCCACGTTTGCGGCTCAGGGGCCATTGGGCGGCAATGCGGGCTTGAGCGGCGTCAGGGCTCAGCCCGTCCCGCGCGATCAAGCGCTCGAGCTGCTGGGATGCATCGCAGTCGACCAGCCAGATTTCGCTGCAGATTGACTCCAGCCCCGCTTCGAACAACAGCGGAATCATCAGCACAACGGCTGGTGCCTTGGCATGGAGGCTGAGTTCTTGGTCGAAGCGCTCCCGCACGATCGGGTGAACCAGTTGCTCGAGCCACCGCCGTTCCGCGGGGTCCTGGAACACGATCCGACCCAGGGCAGCGCGGTCGACGGCTGCGCCCTCTTCAGCCTGGACTCCAGCGCCGTACCGCTGCATCACGCTGGTCGTGGCCGGGCGACCGGGTGCGAGGGCCTCTCGGGCGAATTGATCCGCATCCAACACCGGCAGACCTTGCTGCGCCAACCAATGGCCCACGCTGCTCTTGCCGCTTGCGATCCCGCCCGTGAGTCCGATGCGTCGTTGCGAGAACGGCTCGCCAGGCGCCATGGTGTCGGAGCAGGATGCACCCAGTGTCTCGCGGCGGATCAGCGGTGGCGATGGCTTCTTCTTGGCAACCGATCCAGGGTGGTGTGACGGCACCGAATGGGTTCCAGGCCGCTGGCATCGTTGCCGGTCTCAAGCCCTCAGGTAAGCCTGATCTGGCGCTGGTGTTGGCACCGGTGACGGCCGTTTGTGCCGGCACCTTCACCACCTCCGTGGTGCGGGCGGCCTGTGTTGACCTCTGCCGTGATCGCCTTGCCAGTACTGCCGGCCAGGCCCGTGCCGTGTTGATCAATTCCGGTCAGGCCAATGCCTGCACCGGCGATCGCGGTCTGGTCGACAGTCAGCGCGCCACCCAGGTGCTGGCCGATCAGCTTGGCGTCGATGCGGAGTCGGTGTTGATCTGCTCCACCGGAGTGATTGGTGTGCCGATTCCGATGCCCACCCTTCTGGCTGGGTTGGCTCCTTTGATGGAGGCCTTGGATGACGCGGGGGGTGATGCTGCGGCCAACGCCATCCTCACCACCGATCTGGTGGACAAGCAGGTGGCGCTAGAACTGGAACTGGAGGGGCGCCGGGTGCGCATCGGAGGGATGGCCAAAGGCTCGGGAATGATTCATCCCGACATGGCCACGATGCTCGGCTTCTTCAGTTGTGATGCCGGCGTCGATGCAGGCGTTTGGCAGGAGATGGTGCGACGTGCGGTGCAGCGTTCCTTCAACGCCATCACCGTGGATGGAGACACCAGCACCAACGACACCGTGCTGGCCTTCGCGGCAGGCCCAGCGCTGGCCCAACAGCATCATGCCGTTCTGGAACAGGGCCTCACCCAGGCCATGCAACAGCTGGCCCAGGCCATTGCCCGGGATGGCGAAGGGGCGACCTGTCTGATCGAAGTGCAGGTGGAGGGTGCGGTTGACGAGGCCGCGGCGTTGCAGGTGGCGCGCACGGTCTGTGGTTCGTCCCTGGTGAAGACCGCAGTCCATGGCCGGGATCCGAACTGGGGGCGGATCGTGGCGGCCGCGGGTCGCTCTGGTGTGTCCTTCGATCCGGATGCGGTTGCTCTTTGGATTGGTCCCCATCAATTGATGGCGGCCGGTCAACCCGTGGCCTTTGATCGCGCTGCAGCCAGCAACGTTCTGCGGCAGGAGAAAGTTCCGATTCGCCTCGGCCTGGGGCATGGTTCCGGCTCTGGTCAGGCCTGGGGATGTGACCTGTCGGATCAGTACGTGCGCATCAACGCCGACTACACCACCTGAAGCTTCTGTTCTGAATTCCTGTCACAATCCGAGTCTCCGTCAGACCTATCCGTGGACCATCCCAGCTCCCCTGACGCTCCCGTTGAGGCCAAGGCACGTTTCTGGGTGGGGCCCCTGGTGGCTGGTTGTTGTTTCGCCCTTGGTTACGGCATCACCGAGCGGGTGCTGACGCGGCAGACCAATGCTGAGGACCCTGTTCCTGAGGCTTTCACACCGCTCGCGTTTCCAGGGGATTCCCTGCAGGAGATTCGGGCTCGGTTCAGTGACGACGATTCATCCCTGCAAGTGGATGTCACAGCCCTAGAAGCTGCCGAGGCTGCAAGCCGCCCCGCCCAGCCAGCGGTCAAGGAGATGCCCAAGCCCCCTGTGGCCCTGCAGACGCCCGAACCCCCTGTCTGGACGGCCCCCGCCTGGTCAGACCCCCAGACCATTTCCCCGGAGGTTGAGGACGACAACGGACCCGCCCCCTCATCCGCCCAGGAGCCTGAGCTCGAGCTCGATGACAGCAATGCCGATTCCCTGGCGCTTCCTGGGGAGTCCAGCGAGGTGATGCCTGCTGTGGTTGTTCCAGGCGGTGATTCACCGGTGCTGGTGGCTGAGCCGGAACCTGTTGTGCTGCCTCCGGGCGCGGAAGCCTTTTTCGAAGTCATTGAGCCCGTGACTCCGCCTCAGCCCTGATCTCCGGTTGGATCTGCCACAGTTGAAGCTGTCTGCAATCGGTCCATGGGCTCGTCGGAGGCCTTGATTCGCGCCACGGTGAACCGCATTAATGCGCGCCTTGGTCACGGCTTTGCAGACGCTGCAGCGGAGTTGGCGGTGCTGGCGCAAGACGCCCCGCAACGGCTGCGCCAGGAGTGGGATCTGTTTCAGGACGAGGTGCGTGCCGAAGCGGAACGGATTGAACGGGGTGATCAGGTCACGGTGAGCACAGATGGGGCGTCGACGTCGGAACCGTCGGACAACCCACAGGCGGTGATCGATCGTCTTCGGGCCACGGTGGCTGATCTGAGCCAAGCGATCGAGGCACGCCCCTGATGCTCGGCCTGCTGCGAGCGCTCCGCATCTGGCGCGCTGTCCTGACGCTGCTGCTGCTGCTTTGGTGGGATGGCCAGTCCTGGACCTACCGCGGCGGTGTCACCGCCGAGCGTCGTGCCCGCCGTCAGCAACAGCGAGCCCGTTGGTTGACGGCTGAGTTGCTGTCTCTGGGCTCCGCCTTCATCAAGCTGGGGCAACTGCTCTCCGCCCGCCCAGACATCCTCCCCGCGGGCTGGGTGGCCGAGCTGGCAGCGCTGCAGGACAGCGTTCCGGCCTTCAGTTTTGATCAGGTGCAGACCGTGCTCGAGCGAGAGCTGGGGCCGCGCTGTGCCGAGGTGATCGATCTGGATCCCGAACCCCTGGGTGCAGCCTCGCTGGCCCAGGTGCATCGCGCCAGCCTGCGCAGTGGCCGGCAGGTGGTGCTCAAGGTGCAGCGCCCTGGGCTCGATCGCCTGTTTCGCCTTGATCTGGAGGTGATGCAGCAGGTGGCAGCTGTGCTGCAACGCAATCCCAGTTGGGGGCGTGGTCGTGATTGGCCGGCGATGGCACGGGAATGTCGACGTGTGCTGCTGCGTGAGCTCGATTTCCGCGTTGAGGCGCAGTACGCCGCTCGTTTCCGTCAGCAATTTCTGGACGACGAACGCATCAGGATCCCCGGTGTGGTCTGGGAGTTGAGCACGCGCCGTGTGCTGTGCCTCGACTACCTGCCCGGTATCAAGGTCAACGACCGTGAGGCATTGCTCGAAGCCGGCGTTGATCCGGCCGCGGTGGCTGAGGTGGGTGCAGCCAGTTATCTCAAGCAGTTGGTGAGGTTTGGTTTCTTCCATGCCGACCCCCATCCCGGCAACCTCGCCGTCGCCAGTGATGGCGCACTCATCTACTACGACTTCGGGATGATGGGGTTGTTGTCGGACGGCTTGCGTCGACGTCTGGGAGCTATGGTCCGCGCTGCTGCTGCGAGGGATTCAGCGGCATTGGTGGAGGAGATGCAGGCGGCTGGTGTGATCTCCGGTGGCATTGATGTTGGTCCGGTGCGCCGTCTCGTGCGGCTGATGCTGCAGGAGGCCCTCACCCCACCCTTCACGGCCAACGTGATCGACAAACTCTCCGGCGATCTCTACGACCTGGTCTATGGCCAGCCCTTTCGTCTGCCGGTTGAGCTGATCTTTGTGATGCGGGCTTTGTCCACCTTTGAGGGTGTTGGCCGCAGCCTTGATCCCGCTTTTAGCTTGGTGGCGATCGCCAAGCCTTATCTCCTTCCACTCATGACCTCCAGCGGCGCCGGCAGCAACGATCTGTTCAACGAACTCGGCCGTCAGGTCGGGGCCCTCAGCAGCCGCGCTGCGGCCTTCCCGCGGCGCTTGGATGAAAGTCTCGAACGCCTGGAGCAGGGCGATCTTCAGCTCCAGGTGCGGCTGGGCGAATCGGACCGTCAGTTCCGCCGGATGGCCCTGGCCCAGCAATCGATCGGCCAATCGGTGTTGCTCGGATGCCTGGCTTTGGCCACCGCCATTGTGGGTGCCAGTGCCCGCCCGCTCTGGTCACTTCTTCCGGCTGCTGCTGCCGTGCCGGTGGGCTTGGGCTGGTTCCGAATGCAGGTCAAGATCCATCGTGATCAACGGTTGGAGCAGTTGCCCGGTTCCAACCGTTGAACGTTCGTCGGAGGCCTGAGATCAGGCCTTGCCGCGGGGGCCCTGGCCAACAGCACCGGCGTAGACGGCCTGGCTGCCCAGCTCGTCTTCGATGCGAAGCAGTTGGTTGTACTTGGCGACCCGCTCGCTACGGCTGAGGGAGCCGGTCTTGATCTGTCCGGCGCGGGTGGCGACGGAGAGGTCGGCGATGGTGGTGTCTTCGGTTTCGCCACTGCGGTGGCTGATCACGCTGGTGTAACCGGAGCGGCCTGCCAGGTCGATGGCCTGGAGGGTTTCGGTGAGGGAACCGATCTGGTTCACCTTGATCAGGATCGAGTTGGCCGTGGCGCTGTCGATGCCCTGTTGAAGCCGCTTGGTGTTGGTCACGAATAGGTCGTCACCCACCAGCTGCACCTTGCCGCCGAGGCGCTCGGTCAGCAGTTTCCAGCCATCCCAGTCGTCTTCGGCCAGGCCGTCTTCGATCGAAACGATCGGGAATTTCTCCACCAGTTGCTCGAGTTGGCCCACCATCTCGGCGCTGGTGTAGCTGCCGCCATCGAAGGCATAACGACCGTTCTCGAAGAATTCGGTGCTGGCCACGTCCAGGGCCAGGGAGATCTGTTCGCCGGGCTTGTAGCCGGCCTTGCTGATCGCTTCCACCAGGATTTCGCCGGCTTCCACATTGCCCAGATCCGGCGCGAAGCCGCCTTCGTCGCCAACGGCGGTACTCATGCCCTTGTCGCTGAGCAGTTTCTTGAGCGTGTGGAACACCTCGGTGCCCATCCGCAGGGCTTCGCGGAAGCTCGGAGCGCCGTGGGGCACCAGCATGAATTCCTGGAAGTCCAGGCTGTTGGCGGCATGGGCGCCACCGTTGATCACGTTCATCAACGGCACCGGCAGCAGGTTGGCCATCGGGCCGCCGAGGTAGCGGTAGAGGGGAATCCCCAGCCCATTGGCAGCAGCGCGGGCGGTGGCCATGCTCACCGCCAGGATTGCGTTGGCTCCCAGGTTGGATTTGTTGTCGCTTCCGTCCAGCTCCAGCATCGCGGCATCCACAGCCGCCTGATCCAGGGCGGAAAGGCCGCAGAGGGCCGGTGCGATCCGCTCTTCGATGTGGTTGACGGCCTGGCCCACACCCTTGCCCATGTAGCGGTCACCGCCGTCACGCAGTTCGTGGGCTTCGTGGGCACCGGTGCTGGCACCACTGGGAACGATGGCCCGTCCCATGGCACCTCCTTCGAGCAGAACCTCGGCTTCAACCGTGGGGTTGCCGCGGGAATCGAGCACCTCTCGGGCCACGATGGTGTCGATGACGAGGTCGAGGGAATCGATCACGTTGGGACGGACGCTTAACCCGGGGATCTTATGGGTCGCCCCTCTCTCTCGTGTTGTGACGGGTCATACCTGGCCAGAATGACGGCAGGTTCACGCTGCACGACGCTCACCCATGCGGATGCTTCACACCATGCTCCGGGTCGCTGATCTGGAGCGGTCTCTGGGCTTCTACACCGAGGTCCTGGGCATGCAGCTTCTGCGTCGAAAGGATTACCCCAGCGGCCGCTTCACCTTGGCGTTTGTTGGCTATGGGTCGGAGAGCGACCACACGGTCCTGGAACTCACCCACAACTGGGACACCGACAGCTACAACCTCGGGGATGGCTATGGCCACATTGCGCTGGGGGTGGAGGACATCCACAGCACCTGCGCCCGCATTGCCGATAAAGGTGGTCGTGTGGTGCGGGAACCTGGTCCGATGAAGCACGGCACCACCGTCATCGCCTTTGTTGAGGATCCGGATGGCTACAAGGTGGAATTGATCGAGATGTCCTCCAAAGTCCACGCCTGAAGAACCGGATGACTTCATCGCCAGCGTTGAACGGCAGCCTCACCCATGAGCCGGATCGCTTCAGCGACGCGGCCTGGGATCTGCTGCTCAGTGGTCAGGACGTTGCCCGTCGCTGGCGCCATGGGCAGTTGGATGTGGAGCACCTGATCCAGGTGCTGTTCACCGATCCCTCCTGCCGCCGCCTGGTGGAGCGCTTGCCTCTCCCCATCGATGCGCTCTTGGATCGCTTGGAGGATGTGCTGGCTGATCAGCCCTCCGGGCGAAGCGATGAGCTCTTCATCGGTGATGACCTGGAACAGCTGCTCGATTCGGCTGATGCCATCCGTCGGCGCTGGAATGGCGACGTCATCGATCTGCCGGAAGTGTTGATGGCCATTGGTGCCGATCCGCGGATCGGCGCTGATCTGTTTGCCGGCTTTGGTTTGTCAGCCGATGCCCTGGAGCAGCTGATCCAACGGGGGATGGACCAACGTGCTGGGGCTTCCGTTCCACCTCAGGAGCGCTCGATGCCGCGGGCTCAGCCGGAGGTGCAGCAGGAAGCGCCACGCCGTGAACGGGTGGCGCGCGTTCCCTCCTCCTCCCGTGCGCTGCGCGGGCCGGAGCCGGAGCCTGTCACTCCCCAGTCGCCCGCCCCTGAGGCCCCTCTGCAGGAGCCCCCCACGGCCTTGGAGTCCTATGGGCGGGATCTCACCGAAGAGGCGGAAGCAGGCAGCCTGGATCCTGTGATCGGTCGTGATTCTGAAATTCGCAACCTGATCAAGGTGCTGTCGCGCCGGAGCAAGAACAATCCGGTGCTCATCGGTGAACCCGGTGTTGGCAAAACAGCGATTGCGGAGCTGCTGGCGCAGCGGATCGTGGCGGGTGAAGTGCCGGAGTCGCTGCAGGGTCTGCGGCTGGTGGCGCTGGATCTCGGGGCTTTGATCGCCGGTGCCAAGTTCCGTGGTCAGTTCGAGGAACGCCTGCGCTCGGTGCTCGAGGAGGTGAGTGGTTCCGATTCCGGTGTGGTGTTGTTCATCGATGAGCTGCACACCGTTGTTGGCAGTGATCGCAGCAGCACCGATGCCGGCAGCCTGTTGAAGCCAGCTCTGGCCCGGGGTGACCTGCGCTGCATCGGTGCCACCACGCCGGAGGATTACCGGCTCACGGTGGAAAAGGATCCGGCACTGAACCGCCGCTTCCAGCAGGTGGTGATCCGCGAGCCGGATCTGGAGTTGAGCCTCGAAATTCTGCGCGGCTTGAAGGAGCGCTACGAGCTGCACCACGGCGTCACCATCACCGATGAGGCCATTCAGACCGCCAACCGTCTTGCCGACCGCTACATCAGCGATCGCTGCCTGCCGGACAAAGCCATTGATCTGATCGATGAGGCAGCGGCACAACTGAAGATGGAGGTCACCTCCAAGCCGCAGGTGGTGGAGGAGGCCGAAGCTGATCTACGCCGCGTTGAACTGGCCCTGCTCGCCGCCGAGCAGGCGCCTGAAGCGGAGCGGATTCAGCTCCAGCGCAACCGGCTCGAAGTGTCCACGCGACTGGACGATCTGCGGCGGCGCTGGCAGGAGGAGCGCGGTCAGCTCGAGGAGCTCGGCCAGCTGCTCCAGCAGGATGAAGACCTGCGCCATGCCATCGCTGAGGCCGAGCGGGATGGCGACCTGGAGGAAGCGGCCCGCCTCCAGTACGACCAGCTGCATCGGGTGCAGCAGCGCCGGGATGTATTGGAGGCGTCCCAGGCGGAGACCCAGTCCGCTGGAACGGCTCTGCTGCGCGAGCAGGTGGAAGCCGGTGACATCGCTGATCTGGTGGCTCGTTGGACCGGGATTCCCGTGCAGCGGCTGTTGGCGGGCGAGCGGCGCAAACTCCTGGATCTCGACGCCCATCTCGCCGAACGGGTGATTGGTCAGGGTGAGGCGGTGTCCGCCGTTGCTGCTGCCATCCGCCGGGCCAGGGCCGGCATGAAGGATCCCCGTCGACCGGTGGGTTCCTTTCTGTTCCTGGGGCCGACCGGCGTCGGTAAGACCGAGCTGGCGAAGGCGCTGGCGGGGTCGTTATTCGATGAAGAGGAGGCGCTGGTTCGCCTCGACATGAGCGAGTTCATGGAGCGGAACGCTGTTGCCCGGCTGATCGGTGCTCCTCCGGGCTACGTCGGTTACGAGGAAGGGGGGCAACTCACGGAGGCCGTGCGGCGTCGTCCCTATGCGGTGCTGCTTCTCGATGAAGTGGAGAAGGCCCATCCCGATGTGTTCAACCTGCTGCTGCAGGTCCTGGATGACGGCCGGCTCACCGATTCCCAGGGCCGCACCGTTGATTTTCGCCACACCGTGGTCGTGATGACCAGCAATCTGGCCAGCCCGGCGATCCTTGAGCATGCCCGCTCGGGATCCACGGATGAGTCAGCCCTGCAACAGCAGGTGGATGCAGCGCTCTCCAGCCAGTTCCGGCCTGAATTCCTCAACCGCATCGATGAGGTGATTCGTTTCCGTCCGTTGGAAGTCTCCGATCTGGTGCGGATTGTTCAGTTGCAGCTGAAGGACCTCGCTGCTCTGTTGGCCGAGCAGGGTCTTGCCCTTCAGGTGGACGATGCTGTCGCTGAGGCCATGGCCCGTCAGGGCCATGAACCGGAGTACGGGGCGCGGCCGCTGCGTCGGGTGCTGCGCCGCCAGCTGGAAAATCCGCTCTCCACGCTGCTGCTTGAGGAGCGCTTTGCCGGAGCCAGTGGCGTGACGGTGCGGCTGGGGGAGGCCGGCACGGATGCCTTGGTGTTCGATCCGGTGGGAGTTTGAGGGCATCCGGTAGGGTGTCTGTTTGGCGAAGTGCCTACCGGCACCGTTGTCAACTTCCGGTCCCATCCCCGTGACCAGCCCCATCTCTGAGGACACCACCACTTCCGACGGCTCAAAAGCCGCTGCCGATTCCACCAAATCCGGTGGTTTTTTGGCGGACACGGTTGATGAGCTGAAGCTCGTGGTCTGGCCCAGCCGCCAGCAACTGTTCAGCGAATCCATCGCTGTGATTCTGATGGTCAGCCTTTCGGCCGCCACCATCGCGGCTGTCAGTCGCTTCTTTGGGTGGGCTTCGTCCCAGGTGTTCCGCTGACTCGATATCACCTTTCTCGCCGTGCCCGACGACCTGACCACACCGGACGCCCCTGAGGTGCTTGATCTGCCAGCCCCGAATGAGGGGGAAGACGGCACCTTGCCTGCGGCGGCTGTCGCCAACACGGCCATCGCCCGTTGGTACGCCGTTCAGGTGGCCTCCAGCTGCGAGAAGAAGGTCAAGGCCACCCTGGAGCAGCGGGCCGTCACCCTCGGGGTGAGCAACCGGATCCTCGAAATCGAGATTCCCCAGACCCCTGCCGTCAAGCTGAAGAAGGACGGCACCCGTCAGTCCACCGAGGAGAAGGTGTTCCCCGGTTATGTGCTGGTGCGGATGGTGCTGGATGAGGACACGATGATGGCGGTGCGGAGCACCCCGAACGTGATCAATTTCGTCGGTGCTGAAGACCGGCGCGCCACCGGTAAGGCCCGTGGTCATATCAAGCCCCGTCCCCTCAGCCGCTCTGAGGTGGATCGCATCTTCAAGCGCGCTGCCGAGAAGAAGACCGTCGTCAAGGTGGATCTCACCGAAGGCGATCAGATCCTGGTGACCGCTGGTCCGTTCAAGGACTTCCAGGGCGAGGTGATCGAGGTCTCCGGCGAGCGCAACAAGCTCAAGGCCCTGCTCTCCATCTTCGGTCGCGAGACCCCGGTGGAACTGGAGTTCTCTCAGATCACCAAACAGAACTGACCTGGCGGCGGCCGTCTCCCTGCGGAGGGCGGCCTTGGGAGTGGGCAACCATTCCGCCGCACCCGACCCGAGGGTCTGGTGATCCGCAGCTGTCCAAACCCCCCAGCCGATGGCCAAGAAAGTCGTAGCTGTGATCAAGCTGGCCCTAGATGCCGGCAAAGCCAACCCCGCGCCGCCGGTGGGCCCTGCCCTCGGTCAGCACGGTGTGAACATCATGATGTTCTGCAAGGAGTACAACGCTCGGACGCAGGACAAAGCCGGTTATGTGATTCCGGTGGAGATCTCGGTCTTCGAAGACCGCAGCTTCACCTTCATCACCAAGACGCCTCCGGCGTCGGTGCTGATCACCAAGGCCGCAAAGATCCAAAAGGGATCCGGTGAGTCCGCCAAGGGCAGTGTTGGATCGATCAGTCGAGCTCAGCTCGAGGAGATCGCCAAGACCAAGCTCCCCGACCTCAACTGCACCAGCGTTGAGTCCGCCATGCGGATCATCGAAGGCACCGCCCGCAACATGGGCGTTTCCATCAGCGACTGACGTCGCTGCATCGCTTCTCCAACCCATACGGGGGAGGCATCCCTGATGTCGTCTGAACCCCAACCCTGAACATGCCCAAAATCTCCAAGCGCCTGGCCAGCCTGGCCGGCAAGATCGAGGACCGTGCCTACGCACCCCTCGAGGCGATTGCCCTGGTCAAGGACAACGCCAATGCGAAATTCGACGAGACGATGGAGGCCCATGTGCGCCTCGGCATCGATCCGAAGTACACCGACCAGCAGCTGCGCACCACCGTTGCTCTGCCCAACGGCACCGGTCAGACCGTGCGCATCGCCGTGGTGACCCGCGGTGAGAAGGTGGCTGAAGCCAAAGCCGCCGGTGCCGAACTCGCCGGTGAAGAAGACCTGGTGGAAAGCATCAGCAAGGGCGAAATGGATTTCGACCTGTTGATCGCCACCCCCGACATGATGCCCAAGGTGGCCAAGTTGGGACGGGTCCTCGGCCCCCGTGGCTTGATGCCTAACCCCAAGGCAGGCACCGTCACCACGGACCTCGAGGCTGCGATCAAGGAATTCAAGGCCGGCAAACTGGAATTCCGTGCCGACCGCACCGGCATCGTTCACGTCCGCTTCGGCAAGGCCAGCTTCAGTGCCGATGCCCTGCTGCAGAACCTCAAGACCCTGCAGGAAACCATCGACCGCAACAAGCCCAGCGGTGCTAAGGGCCGTTACTGGAAGTCCCTGTATGTGACCTCCACCATGGGCCCTTCCGTTGAAGTCGATTTCTCTGCTCTGCAGGACATCGAGCAGGGGAGCTGATCAGGCTCTCATCTACACTTAACGATTGGCGAAAGCCAAATCGGGCACGCGCCCGGCCAGAGACAGCAGGATGTCCCTGGGCATGACGTCAGTCATTCCCGTTGATGTAATCCCTGCCGAGGCAGACGCGACACGGTTTTGTCCCATTCGGGATTGGATCGGCACGCGGCCTCGTCTTCCTTTCGAAGACTCGATCGGCCGTGTGCCCAGCTTGTTCCTTTGATCCGATCCAATCCCTATGGGCCGCACGCTGGAGAACAAGCAGCAGATCGTCGGAGAGCTCAAAGAGCTCCTCGCCGACGCCGAACTGGCACTTGTCCTTGATTTCAAGGGCCTGTCCATCAAGGAAATGTCTGACCTGCGGGATCGTCTGCGGGCCAGCGACAGCGTTTGCAAGGTGACCAAAAACACCTTGATGCGCCGTGCCATTGATGGTGACAGCAACTGGGCCAGCCTCGATTCCCTGCTGACCGGAACCAACGCCTTCGTCCTGGTGAAGGGCGATGTTGGTGCCGGTGTGAAGGCCGTTCAGACCTTCCAGAAGGAACTCAAGAAGTCCGAGACCAAGGGCGGCCTTTTCGAAGGCAAGCTCCTGTCTCAGGACGAGATCAAAGCCATTGCCGATCTCCCCTCCAAGGAGCAGCTCATGGCTCAGATCGCCGGTGCCATCAACGCCGTGGCCACGAAGGTCGCTGTGGGCATCAACGAGGTTCCCTCTGGTATGGCCAGGGCACTCAAGCAGCACGCCGAAGGCGGCGAAGGCTGATTCGGCCCTGCCGAGACCACTGTTCATTGATCTGTTGCTTCCCCTTTCAAAACCATGTCTGCAAAAACCGACGAAATTCTCGAATCGCTGAAATCCCTCTCCCTGCTTGAAGCTTCCGAGCTGGTCAAGCAGATCGAAGAGGCCTTCGGTGTGTCCGCCGCAGCATCTGCTGGTGTTGTGATGGCTGCCCCTGGCGCTGCTGGTGGCGGTGGCGATGCCGCTGAAGAGAAGACCGAATTCGACGTGATCCTGGAAGGCTTCGACGCCTCCGCCAAGATCAAGGTCCTCAAGGCCGTCCGTGAGGCCACCGGTCTGGGTCTGGGCGACGCCAAGGCTCTGGTCGAGGCTGCTCCCAAGGCCGTCAAGGAAGGTGTCTCCAAGGAAGACGCCGAAGCTGCCAAGAAGGCCATCGAAGAAGCAGGCGGCAAGGTCACCCTCAAGTGATCGCCTTGGGAGAGGGCTTGCCCCTCTCCCCCTGTTTGCGTTCAGTCACCGGTCCTTTCGAGGGCCGGTTTTTTTGTGGTTTTCTCTGGCCAATAAAAAAGCCCCGCCAAAGGCGGAGCTTTTTAAGAGAGGAACACATTCAGGAGTCTGTCCTTGTTTCGACCCTGAAGAGGCGCTCAGCACTCCTCACACAAGTTCAGACTAAGAGTGGGGAATCCTTTGTCAGCCCCTGTCTGGTCGCCCTCTCAACTGGCACTGTGACGGTTGGTCCTCAGCGGCGATAGGGAATCACCTGCAGCCGGATCGGGGCATTGCTGGCCAGGCGTGTGGTTCGTCGTTGTGTGGTTAGTCGTTGTGTGGTGCGTCGCCGTGTTGATCGTGCCGTGGGCAAAGGCGGTGGTGCGATCGGCGGCATCGGCGCTCCCAACCGCTGAAAGCCTGAACGCTGGCCGCGGCTGCTGGCCAGCGCGAGCAGCCGGTTCACCGGGTCGTGATGCGCGAAGTACAGGTGGTTCAACGGGCGACCCTGGTAAACCCGGCGTTCCAAGGCCCAGCCCGGCTCCAGCTGCAGAGCCACGAACCCGTTGGGATCGCGGCGAGTTGGTAAGGGAGCCTGACCCACCAGGAGTGGTGCCCGTTGCTGGGGGTCGAGGGCCTCGAGCCTCAGCGAGGCGCCGGATGGCTTGAGCCGGAAGCGAAAGCGGGTTCCAAGGTCTTGGCCACCGCTGCGCAGCGAGTATCCATTGCTGTCCAGGTAGCGCTTGCAGATGCCGCTGAAGTTGAAGCGATTCAGGCTGGGCTCCACCAGTCCGTCCTGGCGTGCCCTCCAGCAGCGCGGTTGGGCCTTGATCTGTTCCAGCACCAGCAGTTTCCAGTGGGCTCTGCCAATGGGTTGTGCCAGCACAGCGATGTGCTCCTGCGGCACCGCTGCGCTGTCAAACAAGGCCCGTGCACTGCCCTCCTGCGATAGACCGGCCGCCAAGAGCCCCACGGCAGTCAGACCAGCCTCCCGTAGGTAGGTTCGGCTCATCCACGGTGACGCCAGAAACCGTGTTGTACCGAACAGTGTTGGGACCGATCAATGGCGGAAGGACGGGGACGGGTCGTGGCTGCAGCGACGGATGGTGCCTGCAGCGGCAACCCAGGTCCGGGAGGTTGGGGGGCCTTATTGCGTTTTGAAGACGGCAGCGTTGAGGAATTCGGTGGCCATGCACCCGACACCACCAACAACCGCATGGAACTGCAGGCGGCGTTGGAGGTGTTGCAACGGCTTGAACATCTGCCCCGTCATCCGGATCTCACCCTGCGCACCGACAGCAAATATCTGATTGATGGCCTGGGCTCCTGGATCAAAGGCTGGAAGCGCAAAGGCTGGAAAACAGCTGCGGGCAAGCCCGTGCTCAACCAGGACCTCTGGAAGGCTTTGGATGCCGCTCGTCTGGATGATGTGCCCCTGCGCTACGTCAAAGGCCACAGCGGTGATCCAGATAACGAACGGGTGGACCGCATCGCCGTGGCGTTCTCCCATAACGCCCAGCCCAACTTGTCTCTGAAGCAGGGATCATCGGAGCTGTCTTCCGCCGAGGCCGCACCTGAAGCTCCATCTGAGGTTGCCCCCAAGCCTCTGCTACAGCTGTTATCCCGGTTGGAGCTGGCGGACCGTCTCGCGCAGGGTGGCTACAGCCTCTCGTTGCTGGAGCTGGCGCAGCTGGTGGAAAAGCCGCTCAAACAGCTGGAAACCAAGGCTGAGAGCTGGATCTGGAGGGATTGGACCGTCGAGCCCCAGGCGGAAGGTCGCTGGATCCTGCAACGTCGCGAGGCAGGATCAGAACAGTCCTGAGCTAGAGCATGTCGCCGTCCTCCTCGGCTGGACCGCTCAGCAGCGGTGCCTTCTATCAGCGTTGGCTTGGCCCGGTCTTGGCACGGGACGACGGTCTGGATGCTGAACAGCTGTCGCGCACTGCCCTCACGGCTCTTGGTCAAGCCAGCCTGCGGCGCCGCTGGCCAGGGGTGTCCACGGTGCTGGATGGCGTTGCGGCGGATCTGCAACGGCGTGATCTGCGCCTGGAACAAGTGCTGTTTGGCTGCCGCTTCCCCAACCCGGTGGGTTTGGCGGCGGGGTTTGACAAGAACGGAGTCGCGGCTGGGATTTGGGATTGCTTTGGCTTTGGCTTCGCCGAAGTGGGCACGGTCACCTGGCATGGCCAGCCGGGCAACCCCAAACCACGCCTGTTCCGGTTGGCGGAGGAGCAGGCCGCGTTGAACCGGATGGGATTCAACAACGATGGCGCCAAGGCGCTGTTGAAAACGCTGGAGCGTCAACGTCTGGATCCGCCCGGCCGGCGGCCGGCGGTGCTGGGGATCAATGTGGGCAAATCCAAGATCACGGCCTTGGAGCAGGCACCGGACGACTACGCGGCGTCCCTGGAGTTGTTGTCGCCCTTGGCGGACTACGCGGTGATCAACGTCAGCTCCCCCAACACCCCCGGATTGCGGGATCTGCAGGACACAGCCCAGTTGCGGCGGTTGGTGGAGCGGCTGCGCCGGCTGCCGGCCTGCCCCCCTTTGTTGGTGAAGATCGCGCCGGATCTGGACGATGAATCGATTGATGCGGTGGCCCGATTGGCCTTTGAGGAGGGTCTGGCTGGGGTGATCGCGGTCAACACCAGTCTCAATCGGCTGGGCCTGGAGCAACGGCGGTTGCCGCAGACCGGGCGCACTTTGGCGGAGGAGGCCGGTGGTCTCAGCGGTGCCCCCCTGCGTCAGCGGGCCCAGGAGGTGATCCGTCGCTTGCGGGCCAGTGCTGGCCCGGCGCTGCCGTTGATCGGTGTGGGTGGGATTGACTCGGCGCAAGTCGCCTGGGAGCGCATCACCGCAGGGGCTTCTCTGGTGCAGCTCTATACCGGCTGGATCTTTCAGGGGCCGGATTTGGTGCCGCGGATTCTGGATGGTCTTCTGCTGCAGTTGGACCGCCACGGTCTGCGCACTATCGCGGAAGCATCCGGCAGCGGTTTGCCCTGGCAAGACTGAACCTTTTGCTTTAAGGCAGCGCAACGGCAGTGGGTCACGCTGGAGATGTCTCTGAGTTGTATCGGGAGTCGGGATGGGCGTCGACCTGCGCCATGGCGGCAATCGGGAAGCGGCCGCAGCACGATTGAACTGCCGGCCCTCGCAGCTGCTGGATGCCAGTGCCTCCTTGATCCCCTGGAGTCCGCGTGCCTCCCGCATCCCACTGGCTTCCATACGCCACTACCCCGATAGAGGTCACGCGTTGATTCGCAGGCTTTTGGGCGCCCTGCATGGTCTGGAGTTTTCTTTTCTGTTGCCGGGTAATGGCGCCGCTGAACTGTTCACCTGGGCGGCTCATGATGCAGCCGAGCAAGGTTTGAGTGTGCTGGCAGCACCGGGTTTTGCCGATTACAAACGTGCCTTGCGCTGCTGGTCAGCGACCTCCCGGCAGCAGCAGTTGCCTCTCCTTTGGGATGA
Organism: Synechococcus sp. UW86; assembly: GCF_900474085.1. Lineage (NCBI taxonomy): Bacteria > Bacillati > Cyanobacteriota > Cyanophyceae > Synechococcales > Synechococcaceae > Synechococcus > Synechococcus sp. UW86. Next base: position 78,642 of record NZ_UCNU01000009.1, on the reverse strand, counting down.
GGGGTTTCCGCAACCGTCCCCCGACCCGGGCGAGGGATCTGTGCTGTGGATTTGCAATCCCCATAACCCCACCGGTCAGCTCTGGAGCCGTGCCTCATTGCAGCCATTGCTGGAGCGGTACGCCCTGGTGATCTGTGATGAAGCGTTTTTGCCTCTGGTGCCCAACGGCGAGCAGCAGTCGTTGATTCCCTTGGTGACTGAGCATTCGAACCTGGTGGTGATCCGCAGCCTCACCAAGCTCTATGGCATTGCTGGCTTGCGTTTGGGCTATGCCGTTGCGCAGCCCCAGCGGTTGCAGCGTTGGGCCGAGTGGCGGGATCCCTGGCCCGTGAATGGCATCGCCCTGGCTGTTGGCGAACAGTTGTTGTCATCTCCGCGGCGTTACCACTCTTGGTGCGCGCGCGTGCAGCGTTGGACGGCAACGGAGGGGGCGTGGATGCAGCGGCAACTGGCTGCGTTGCCGGGCATCACCCCGATGCCGTCGGCGGTTAACTATCTGCTGATTCGAGCGAACCGATCCCTCGTGCCATTGCGGGAAGCATTGGAGCAACGGCATCGCATTCTTTTGCGTGATTGCCGTTCCTTTGAGGGTTTGGGAGAGACCTGGCTGCGGATCGGATTGCAATCGCGGCGCAACAACCGCCGCATCGTGTGGGCGATGCGTGAGGAGTTGAAGCGCACCCCTCTGGCTTGACTCAGGCCACCAGGTCTTGAAGCACGCCGGCCAGTTGCCGTTCAGCATCCCGTTCCGCCAACGCAGCCATCCCTTCACGCATCTGGGTGAGTGGATCCTCTGTAGTGCTGGCGTGTCCGAGCCGCGATGCCAGGAGCCTTTGCACGGTGGTCAGCAACACGGGTTGCTCCGGTTCGTGTTGATGCACGATCACGGCCGCACCGAGGGATGCCGCACAGGCGGCATTGGCCTCCTGGTGCTGGTCCGCCGCCTGCGGGAACGGCACCAGCACGGCCGGGGTTCCGCAGACCGCCAGTTCACTGAGGCTGCCGGCCCCCGCGCGGCTGATGGCTAGATCCGCATGTTGCAGCAACCCGGGCATCTCATCGCTGAAGCGGCGTTCCACCAGTTGTGGGTGCTGCAGCTGCCCAAGGTCGGGGTCGTTGTCGCCGGTGAGGTGAACCACGCGGCAGCCCTGCTCCAACAATGCCGGCACCGCGGCACGCACCATTCGGTTGAGGCCGACGGCGCCTTGACTGCCGCCCATCACCACCAGGAGCGGCCCCTCCCCGGAAGGGACCCAGCCCGGTAGGGGTTGTGGGGCCAGAAAGCTGGAACGCACTGGTGTGCCCGTTAGCACCGGCTGGCTGCCGGGGATGCGCTTGGCGGCAGCGGGGAGGCCAATGGCCACGGCGCTGCAGAAGCGACCCAGCAAGCGGGTGACCCGCCCCGGGATGGCATTGGATTCATGCAGCACCACGGGAATCCCGCACCAACGCGCCGCCAGGATCGCGGGGGCGGCGATGTAGCCGCCGGTGGTGAACACCACATCGATCGCGTTTCGGCGGATCATCCGCCGCACGTTCACGCTGGCCAGCAACAGGCGCAGCAACTGCAGCAGCTTGGTCAGCCCGCGTCCTTGCAGTCCGCCGGCGTTCACGCACACCAAACCAAAACGCTGCGGCACCAGCTGCGTTTCGAGCCGATCAGGCACCCCCAGCCAGCGCACGGGCCACTGCTGTTCCACAGCTTCCGCAACAGCCAGAGCGGGGAAGAGATGGCCGCCGGTGCCGCTGGCGGCGATCAGAAGCCGGGTCATCGCGTCGGCCGTCACCGCACACCAGGCCTAATTTAATTGGGTTGATGTGGTCTGGCCCGTGCGTCGTTTTCTGGGAGTCACGCTCGTGTCGGCCATGGCGTTGCTTTTGTCACCGGTCCATGCCCTTGAGCAGCCCGGACGTGGGGGCAGTGCTGTGGAACGTTTCAGCGATCGCCTGCAAGCGGCATTGAACAGCGGCAGCTCTTCGGCGTTCGACACTCTGGCCAGCGTTGAGCTTCAGCCTGTGCTGGCCCAGCGCCTGGAGCGTTTCCGGCAGGATTTTCCCGAGGTCACCTGGCAGGTGGAGCCCGCAGCTCTTACACCAGATGGCCGTCCAACCCTCAGCCTGCAGGTGCGGGGTGCCGCTGAATCCCAGGGGCTCAGTTATTCCCTTGAGGCCAGCGAACAGATTGCGATTCGTTTGGAAGGCGGCGAGTTGGTGGAGCAGGAACTGTTGGCCCAGCAGTCCTTGCTGCGCAGTGGTGAGCGCCCCTTGGCGGTTGACGTCGCCATCCCCGACGTGGTGCTCACCGGCAGCCGTTATGACGTCGACTTAATCGTTGAAAAACCGCTAGGCCAGGCCCTGGTGGCGGGCGGTTTGGTCGACCTTTCCGATGAGCAGCTGTCGGCTCAGATCCGTCCCAACCTGCCGCTGGCTCCCCAAGGAGGGGGTGGCTTGTTCAAGAGCGTTCAGGCTCCGCAGCAACCCGGTTCGCAGACCTGGGCCGTGATGCTGGTGCATCCCGATGGGGTGGTGACGGCCACCAAACGGGTGCGGGTAGTTAGCAGCTACTAGCTCCGTTGTCTTGTGTGATTCCAGCGGTGCAGGGCGGACACGTCCTCATCACCATGGCCGTTGTTGATCAGATCGAGTTCCAGCTGTTCCACCAGCGTTGTGACGGGCAGATCCAATTGGACGGCCTTGGCTGCATCAAGGGCAATCCCGAGATCCTTGCGATGCAGGCTGAGCCGGAAGCCGAGGGGATAGCTGCCCTCCAGCATGGCGATGCTGCGATGGTCGAGGGCCCATGAGCCGGCTGCACCATTTTTGAGGGCATCGATCACCTGGGGCATGGGCAGCTCCAGACGCTGGCCCAGAGCCACCGCTTCGGCCACGGCGGCATAGCTGCCGGCCACCAGCACCTGGTTCACCGCTTTCACCTGCTGCCCTCGCCCCACGCCACCGAAGTGATGAATGGAGCCGCCAATCACCTCGAGGATGGACTGAACCCGTTCCAGGATCTCGCTGGCCCCTCCCACCAGCACCGTGAGGCTGCCGCGTTTGGCCCCTTCCGTGCCGCCAGTGACGGGGGCATCCAGATAGTGAACATCCTGGTGGGCCAGGCGCTCCGCACAGCGTTGGGCCGTGGCGGGAGCAATGGTGGAGCAATCCAGCACCACACTGCCGATGCCCAGTTGTGATGCGGCCCCGTTGGCTCCGAACAGCACCTCCTCAACGGCTGCATCGTCGCTGACGCACAGCAGCAGCACATCCACGCCGGTGCTCGCTTCGGCTGGGCTGGAACAGCGAGCAGCACCCTCGAGCTCCGGATCGGTTTCGGCGGTGCGGCTGCGGGAGTGCACCCGCAGTGGGAAGCCAGCGCGGTGCAGGTTGATCGCCATGGGCAAGCCGAGTGCCCCCAGCCCCACGAAGCCAAGGCTCAAGTCAGCTTTTGTCATGACGCATGGCGAAGCATTCGGATCCTGGTCGACGGATGCGCTGCAGTTGTGCCTTCAGGACAAAAAATCCCGGTCGTCCTTTTGAGAGACGTCCGGGATGAGATCGATCAAGACCTGCAGCTGCAGGTCTGAGCCGCTGATCAGGCGGCGTCGAGGGCAGCCACGCCGGGCAGCACCTTGCCTTCCAGCAGTTCGAGGCTGGCGCCGCCGCCGGTGGAGATGTGCGACATCTTCTCGGCCAGGCCAGCTTTCTCGACCGCTGCCACGGAGTCACCACCGCCGATGATCGTGCAGCAGCCTTTGCCGCTCAAGTCGGCCAGGGTGGTGGCGATGGCGTTGGTGCCAGCAGCGAACTTGTCGAACTCGAACACGCCCATGGGGCCGTTCCAGATCACGGTCTGACAGTCGGCCAGGGCGTCCTGGAACACCTTGATCGAATCGGGGCCGATGTCCAGACCCATCCAGCCGTCGGGGATGGCGTTGATGTCAGCGGTCTGGCTGTTGGCATCGGGGGCGAAGTTGTCCGCCAGCACCACGTCGGTGGGCAGCAACAGCTGCACGCCTTTGGCCTTGGCCTTGGCCTCGAGCTCCTTGGCCAGTTCCAGCTTGTCTTCTTCCACCAGGCTCTTGCCCACCGAGAGCCCGCGGGCCTTGTAGAAGGTGAAGATCATGCCGCCGCCGATCAGCACCTTGTCGCACTTGTCGATCAGGGCTTCGAGCACGCCGATCTTGGAGCTCACTTTGGAGCCGCCGACGATGGCAGCCAGGGGACGCTTGGGCTCATCAACAGCACCCTGCAGGTACTGAAGTTCCTTCTCCATCAGGAAGCCGGCGACGGAGGGCTTGAGGAACTTGGTCACGCCTTCGGTGGAGGCGTGGGCGCGGTGGGCGGCGCCGAAGGCGTCGTTCACATACACCTCAGCCAGGCCTGCGAGCTTCTCAGCGAAACCGGCTTCGTTCTTCTCTTCTTCAGCGAAGAAGCGCACGTTCTCCAGCAGCACCACATCGCCGTTGGCCATGGCGCCCACCTTGGCTTCGGCGTCGGGGCCGATGCAGCTGTCGGTCTTGGCCACGGGCTTGCCCAGCAGTTCGCTCAGACGAGCGGCCACGGGGGTGAGACGCATGGCGTCGTTTACCTGGCCCTTGGGACGGCCAAAGTGAGCAGACAGGATTACCTTGGCGCCCTTGCCGATCAGGTCGTTGATCGTGGGCAGGGCGGCGCGGATGCGGGTGTCGTCGGTGATCGCACCGGCGTCGTTCAGGGGCACGTTGAAGTCAACCCGCACGAGAACGCGTTTGCCGCTCAGGTCGCCGGCGTTGAGGCTGGCCAGGGAACGCTTCGCCATAGGGTTGTGTCGTGCGGTAAGAAAACGGGGTGAGATTAACCCGTGTGAATGGCAATGGCGCCAGCGCGTTCAAAGTGAATCTGTTCCGGCTGGCCGTCTGTTCTGTGCGTTTGCGTTCGTGAGCACCCCAACGATCCAGTGGTACCCCGGCCACATCGCCAAGGCGGAGCAGCAGCTCAAACGCCATCTCGACAAGGTGGATCTGGTGATCGAGGTGCGGGATGCCCGCATTCCTCTGGCCACGGGCCACCCCCACCTCAACCGCTGGTTGAAGGGCAAGCAGCATCTGTTGGTGATCAACCGGCGCGACATGGTCACTGCGGCGGCCAAGGAGGCCTGGGAGGCCTGGTTTAAGGCCCATGGGCAGCGGACGGTTTGGTGTGATGCCAAAGCCGGCACCGGCGTGAAGCAGGTGCAGCAGGCCGCGATCCGTGCCGGCGACCAGCTCAACGAACGCCGCCGCAACCGGGGCATGCGGCCCAGGCCGGTGCGGGCGCTCACCTTGGGCTTCCCCAACGTGGGCAAGTCGGCGTTGATCAACCGCCTTGTGCGCCAGAAGGTGGTGGCCAGTGCCCGGCGGGCCGGGGTGACGCGAACCCTGCGCTGGGTGCGTCTGGGGCAAGACCTTGACCTTCTTGATGCCCCCGGCGTGCTGCCGCCTCGGCTCGATGACCAGCAGGCGGCCCTGCGGCTGGCCCTTTGCGACGACATCGGCCAGGCCGCCTACGACGGTGAGCTTGTGGCTCAGGCCTTCCTGCAGTTGTTGCTGGATGTGGAATCGCAGCCTGCCGCTGGGGTGGCGATTCCGCTGCTCCAGGAGCGCTACGGCATTCCCCTGAGCGGTGAAACGGCCGACCCTGCCCTTTGGCTGGATGCCGCAGCGGCCCGCCATACCTCCGGTGAGACGGCGCGCATGGCCCAGCGGTTGCTGGATGATTTCCGCAAATCGGCCCTCGGCAGCATTGCCCTGGAGCTGCCGGCATGAGTCCGCAGTGGAAACGTCCTCCGTTGCCGGAGGAGACATTCACCGACCGCTTTGGTGAAGGGGAGGGAGAGCTATTGACGCTGGCCTATCCCAAGCCGTTGCCGATGCGGCTGGACCGCTGGTTGGTGAGCCAGCGCACGGAGCAGAGCCGGGCCCGGATTCAGAAGTTCATCGATGCGGGCTACGTGCGCGTCAACGGCAAGACCGGCAAGGCCAAAACACCCCTGCGCCAGGGCGATGAGGTGCAGCTTTGGATGCCACCACCGGAACCGCTGCCTTACCTCAAGCCGGAGCCGATGGATCTGGATGTGTTGTTTGAGGACGACCATCTGATCGTGCTCAACAAGCCTGCCGGGCTGACGGTGCATCCGGCGCCGGGCAACAAGGACGGCACCCTGGTGAACGGCCTGCTGCACCACTGCCCGGACTTGCCCGGCATCAGCGGCAAGTTGCGGCCAGGGATCGTGCACCGCCTTGATAAAGACACCACCGGCTGCATCGTGATCGCCAAGAGCCAGGAGGCCTTGGTGCGGCTGCAGGTGCAGATCCAGAAGCGGATCGCTTCACGGGAATACTTCGCCGTCGTCCATGGGGTGCCTGCCGGCGACTCGGGCACGATCGTCGGGGCGATTGGCCGTCATCCGGCGGATCGCAAGAAGTACGCGGTGGTGAGCAGCGAAAACGGCCGGTATGCCTGCACCCACTGGACTCTGGTGGAGCGACTCGGCGACTACTCCCTGCTGCGGTTCAAGCTCGACACCGGGCGGACCCATCAGATCCGCGTCCACTGCGCCCACATGAACCACCCCGTGGTGGGGGACCCCACCTACAGCCGCTGCCGCAAGTTGCCGATCGAGTTGCCTGGCCAGGCCCTGCATGCCGTGCAGCTGGGGCTGGATCATCCGATCACCCGCGAGCGGATGGTGTTCGAAGCTCCCCTGCCTCCAGTGATGGAGAAGTTGCTGGGGGTGCTGAGGCGACGCGCCGCCTCGGGCTGAGGGCTTAACGGGGCAGCCTTGGGCAGGCCTCCACCAGGGTGCGGCTGATCGGAGCCTGAGGTGCGCTGAAGATCCGGTCCCCTGGCCCTTCTTCCACCACTTTCCCCTTGTCCAGCACCATCACCCGGTGGCAAAAACCACTGGCCACCGAGAGGTCGTGGGTGATGAACACGATCGCCAGGCCCAGCTCCTGCTGCAGCTCCCGCAGTAGCGCCAGCACATCCGCCTGCACTTCGGCATCGAGCATGCTGACGCTCTCATCGCAAATCAGCACCTTGGGTTTCAACGCCAGGGCGCGGGCGATGGCCACCCGCTGCTGCTGGCCGCCGGAGAGCTGCTTGGGTAGGCGGTGTTGAAACTGCTCAGCCGGGCTGAGGCCGACCCGCTCCAGCAGGCGGCGTGCTTCCTCCCGGGCTGTCGCTTTCGAGCAGAGGCCATGGATCAGCAAGGGATCGGCGATGGCATCGGCCACCTGCAGGGCGGGATTCAGGCAGGCCAGAGGGTCCTGAAACACCATCTGGAGGGCCCGGCGGGCTGTCCGCAGCGCCTCAAAACGCAGGCTTAGCAGGTCCTGGCCCAGCAGGTCCACCCGGCCGCCACGGATGGGATTGAGCCCCATCAAGGCCCGGCAGAGGGTGCTTTTCCCGCAGCCGGAGGCCCCCACCACCCCCAGGCTTTCCCCAGCCCTGAGCTCGAAACTCACCCCATCCACTGCCTTCAGCCAGAGGGGTGCCCAAGGTGCGCCCCCCACGGCATGCCAGCAGCGCATCTCCTCCACCCGCAGCACGCTGCCGTTGTCGGGACGTGCCGGTGAGCGTCCCCCTTCCCGGGCCTGGGCGGAGGCCACCAGCCGTTGCCCCACCGGCGACTGCGGCCGGGTGAGCAGCTGGTGGCTGGGGCCGTCCTCCACCTTGCGTCCGCCGTCGAGCATGGCCATGCGCTCGCACCAGCGGGCGGCCATGGCCAGGTCGTGGCTGATCAGCAGCAGGGCACTGCCTAGTTCCTGGCAGAGGCCGCTGAGTTCCGCCATCACCTGCCCGGCCACCGCCACATCCAGGCTGGTGGTGGGTTCATCGGCGATCAGCAGCGGTGGTTCCAGGGCAATCGCCAGAGCAATGGCCAGGCGCTGGCGCATGCCACCACTGAGCTCATGGGGGTAGGCGCGGAAGCGGTTGGCGCCAATGCCTACCCGGTCCAGCAGTTCTCGGGCCCGTTCCTGGTGGGCCGCGGCACTGATTTGAGGTCGGTGGGCCCTGAGGGTGTCGATCAGATGGCCGCCCACGCTCATCAGTGGATTCATCCGCGTCATCGGGTCCTGGAACACCAGACCCACGGCCTCACCCCGCAGCTGCCGCAACTGTGGTCGCCTGAGCTGGCGTGGATCCTTGCCGTTCAAGGCCAGCCGTCCTTCACAGACCGTTCCCTGCGGCAACAGCTGCATCACGGCCCGCGCCACCGTGCTTTTGCCGCAGCCCGAGGATCCCACCAAGGCCAGGGTCTCTCCTGGCTCGAGGCTCAAATTCAGCCCATCAAGCGTCCAGGAGTTGCTGCCGGGATAGCGCAACCGCAGCTGTTCGAATTCCAGAACAGGCCGGCCCATGAACAGTGCTGCGGGAGCGACAGGGGGTCCTGCACTGAATACCATGGATTGACCCGATGGGTCGGATGCTCAACGCTGCCTCCACACCCAAAGAGCCCCGAACCAGCACGGGTTCGGCCACTGCGGGCTGCGCGTTACCCGAAGTGAGGCGTCATCCCGTCCGTCATCCGGACGATTACGGCATTGCTCTGCCGGACTGGTTGCGGGAGTGCATCTCCAATGTGCCGCCCGGTATTGGCCAGAGCTGCCCCACCGATTCCGAAGCGCTGCTGGTGTCGGCCTTTGATTTTGGCTTCCAGCTCCACGAAGGCCAGTTCAGGGCCAGTGGAGACCCCTACATCGTCCATCCGGTGGCGGTGGCTGATCTGTTGCGGGATATCGGCGCCAGCGCCCCGGTGATCGCCGCAGGGTTCCTCCACGACGTGGTCGAAGACACCGACGTCACCCCCGATCAGATCGAGCTGCACTTCGGTTCCGAGGTGCGTGAACTAGTGGAGGGGGTCACCAAGCTCGGCGGCATCCACTTCAACGACCGCACGGAAGCGCAGGCGGAAAATCTGCGCCGGATGTTCCTGGCGATGGCCAGCGACATCCGTGTGGTGTTGGTGAAGCTGGCCGACCGCTTGCACAACATGCGCACCCTAGGTGCGTTGAAGGAGGAGAAGCGTCAGCGGATCGCCCGCGAAACCCGTGAGATCTATGCCCCCCTGGCCAACCGCCTCGGCATCGGTCGCTTCAAGTGGGAGCTGGAGGATCTGGCCTTCAAATTGCTGGAACCGGAGGCCTTCCGGGAGATTCAGGAGGAGGTGGCCACCAAACGCAGTGAACGGGAGCAACGGCTCGGCGTCACGGTGGGGCTGCTGAATGAGCGGCTGGAACGGGCCGGCCTAGAGCACTGCGAGGTGAGTGGTCGCCCCAAACATCTGTTCGGCATCTGGAGCAAGATGCAGCGCCAGCAGAAGGAGTTCCACGAGATCTACGACGTGGCGGCGTTGCGGATCCTCACCCCCAATGTCGAGAGCTGCTACCGCGCTCTCGCGGTGGTTCACGACACCTTCCGCCCGATTCCCGGTCGCTTCAAGGACTACATCGGGTTGCCGAAGCCCAACGGCTACCAATCCCTGCACACAGCGGTGATCGGTCGGCATCGCCCGATCGAAGTGCAGATCCGCACGCTTGAGATGCACCATGTGGCCGAATTCGGAATTGCGGCCCACTGGAAATACAAGGAAGGTGGCTCACCGGCCAGCAGCAGCAGTGATGCGGAGCGGTTCAACTGGCTGCGTCAGCTGGTGGATTGGCAGCAGGAAGGCGGCAACGACGACCACAACGACTACCTCTCCTCGATCAAGGAAGACCTCTTCGACAAAGAGGTGTTTGTGTTCACCCCGAAGGGTGATGTGCTCGGGTTGCGCAAGGGCGCAACCGCCGTCGATTTCGCCTATCGCATCCACTCCGAGGTGGGCAACCACTGCCATGGCGTTCGCATCAACGATCGGCTGTGTCCGCTGGCGACGCCGCTGCAGAACGGTGATTTCGTTCAGGTGCTCACCAGCAAAACGGCCCATCCCAGCCTCGATTGGCTGAACTTCGTCGCCACGCCGACGGCGCGCAATCGCATTCGCCAGTGGTACAAGCGCAGCCACCGTGACGAAACGATTGAACGGGGCAAGGATCTGCTGGAGCGGGAGCTGGGGCGTGATGGCTTCGATGCCCTGCTCAACAGTGAGGCGATGCAGCGGGTGGCGCAGCGCTGCAATGTGCCCACCACCGAAGACCTGCTGGCCTCACTGGGATTTGGAGACGTCACGCTGCAGCAGGCGCTCAACCGTTTGCGGGAGGAGATGCGTCTGTTGGCGGAACAGCAGCAGGCCCCACCCAGCAACGAAGACGTGGCTGCGGCGCTGCTGCCATCGCGGGATCCGGCGCCGGACCGTTCCGGAGGTGAAGGGGCGATCCTTGGGCTGGAGGGCTTGGACTACCGCCTCGGTGGCTGTTGTAGTCCGCTGCCGGGTGAGTTGATCGTGGGCACGGTGGCCCTCGGCAACCACGGCATCACCATTCACCGGCAGGACTGCTCCAATGTGGAGATGATCCCGCGGGAACGTCGCCTTCCCGTGCGCTGGAACACCACCCACGCCGAACAGGAGAAACAGCGCTTCCCGGTGCAGCTGCGGATCGAAGTGATCGATCGCGTCGGCATCCTCAAAGACATCCTGCTGCGTCTCTCCGATGGGGCCATCAACGTCAGTGATGCGCGGGTGACCACTGCCGCTGGCAAGCCGGCCCGCATTGATCTGCGGGTTGAGCTGGAGGGTGCCGATCAGCTCAGCCGCACCATGGACCAGATCCGCTCGATGGCGGATGTGATCGGGATTGCCCGGGTGGGCACGAGCTAGCTGCCTCGGCTCACGACGGCACGGGCTTCACGCTGCAGAAACAGGCGGTGGGCCATCCAGCCGCTGGCGATGGCCAGCACCATTCCCACAACGGTGGAGCCGAGCAGGATGCGCTGGCTGAACTCCCATCCCTGGGCCCAAAGGCTGCTGCGATCCAGCTCCGAAAGGTTGATCCCGCCTTGGCCAGGGCCCAGCAGCTGACAGCCCACCAGATAGTTGAACCAATAGAGGGGCAGATAGGTGAGGGGATTGCTTACCAGGGTTCCTGCAGCGGCGAGCAGGTGATTGCCACGCACCACGCTGGCCACACCCACGCTGAGGAAGATCTGCAGCCCGAAGAAGGGGTAGCAGCCGCAGAACACGCCAGCGGCCAGGCCACGGGCCCGTTGGCCTGGGGTGCCTTCCTGTCTCCACAACCAGAGGACCCCGCGGCGCATCCGGATGCGACTGAGGCGCAGCAACCGGCGCATGAACCCAGCAGAAATCGGCCGGATCCTAGGTATGGATCACCAGCGGCGAATGCTGTGCCCAGCACCGACACGATTGCGGCCGTGGCCACCGCCGTGGCCCCAGGGCAGGGCGGGATCGCCGTGATTCGTCTCTCCGGGCCGGCTGCGGAAGCGACGGGGCGCAGCGTGGTGCACTGCCCGGGCCGACAGGAGTGGGGATCGCACCGGGTGGTGTACGGCCATGTGATCGATGGCGAGGGCCGCCGTCTCGATGAGGTGCTGCTGCTGTTGATGCGCGGCCCTCGCAGCTTCACCGGTGAGGACGTGGTGGAGATCCACTGCCATGGCGGAGTGATCGCCGTGCAGCGGGTGCTCGAACAGGTGCTGCGGCAGCCGGGAGTGCGGCGGGCCCAGCCGGGCGAGTTCAGCCAGCGGGCCGTGCTCAACGGCCGGCTCGATCTCACCCGCGCCGAGGCGGTGAGTGAGCTGGTGGCGGCCCGCAGCCGCCGAGCGGCCGAGTTGGCGATGGCAGGCCTCGATGGCGGCATTCAGGCCCAGATCACGGCGCTGCGGGAACGGCTGCTCGATCAGCTCACGGAGTTGGAGGCTCGGGTGGATTTCGAGGAGGACCTGCCGCCCCTCGATGGCGAGGCCCTGCTGCAGCAGCTGCAAGCCGTGCGGCTTGAGCTTCAGCAGTTGGTGCGCGATGGCGAGCGGGGCGATGCCCTGCGCCAGGGCCTGCGGGTCGCCCTGGTAGGTCGCCCCAACGTGGGAAAAAGTTCTCTGCTCAATCGGCTCAGCCGCCGCGAGCGGGCGATCGTGACCGATCTGCCGGGCACCACTAGAGATCTGCTGGAGAGCGAGATCGTGCTGGAAGGGGTGCCGATCACCCTGCTCGACACCGCCGGCATCCGCAGCACTGATGACGCGGTGGAGCAGCTGGGGATTGCCCGCAGCGAGGAAGCTCTGGCCACAGCGGATGTGGTGCTGTTGGTGCTCGACCGCCATGCGGGCTGGACCGCTGAAGACGCCGCCTTGCTGGCGCGCATCCCCGCGCAGATCCCCAGGATCCTGGTGGCCAACAAGGCGGATCTCCCATCGGGGGCCTTCCCCCAGTCGGTGGATGTTCAGCTGTCGGCCTTGGAGGGCACGGGGGAGGCCGACCTGGTGCAGGCTCTGCTGGAGCGTTGCGGGGCTGCTGGAACCGACGGCATGTTGGTGGCGCTGAACCAACGCCAACGCGATCTGGCTGCCCGAGCCGCCGAAGCCCTGGCCCGCAGCCAGGAGGTGGCGGCCCAGCAGCTGCCGTGGGACTTCTGGACCATCGACCTGCGGGAGGCGATCCGCGCGCTGGGGGAGATCACCGGGGAAGAGCTCACCGAAGCGGTGCTGGATCGGGTGTTTTCGCGCTTCTGCATCGGAAAATAGGTTCAGCGGACGTTTGAAACGGTTTGGACTGGCAATCCCCGGCACTCACCGCTGCCTTGGAGGCCTGGCTGGCGGAAGACATCGGCCGCGGTGATCTGACGGCGGCTGCCTTGCAGGGCCAGCAGGGTCAGGCCCATTGGGTCGCCAAACAGCCGGGCCGGTTCTGCGGTGGTCCGTTGGTGCAGCGCCTGTTCCAGCGTCTGGATCCCGGGGTGAGCGTTCGCCTGCTGCGGCAGGACGGCGACGCCGTTGAGGTCGGGGACTGCCTGCTGGAGCTGCAGGGGCCGGCCAAGGCTTTGGTGGCTGGGGAACGCACCGCCTTGAACTTGGCCATGCGCCTCTCGGGCATTGCCACCGCCACCGCTGCATTGGTGGCCCAGCTTGAGGGCACCGGTGTGCGGCTTGCTGATACCCGCAAGACCACGCCTGGGCTTCGTCTGCTGGAGAAATACGCGGTGCGTTGCGGCGGCGGCATCAACCACCGCATGGGGCTGGATGACGCGGCCATGCTCAAGGAGAACCACATCGCTTGGGCGGGGGGCATCACAGCGGCCATCACGGCCGTCCGTGAGCAGGCCCCCTGGCCCACGGCCGTGATTGTGGAAGCGGAGACGGAGGCCCAGGCATTGGAGGCGGTGCAGGCGGGCGCCAATGGGGTGCTGCTGGATGAATTCAGCCCTGCGCAGCTCACCCAGCTGGTGCCGCGCCTGCGGGACTGCAGCACCGGTGTGGTGGTGCTGGAGGCTTCGGGCATTCAGCCGGAGCAGTTGCAGGCCTACGCCGCCACGGGCATAGATCTGATCTCGACCAGCGCGCCGGTCACCCGCAGCCGCTGGTTGGACCTGAGCATGCGTTTCACCTGAAGAGGGATGATCAGAGCCGGATTCCCCCGGCCACGCACTGCCCATGCTCAGCCTGTCCCAGTCCCTGGATGCCCAGCTGCGGGCGGCGATGCAACGGGCCTTCCCGGAGGCCGATGCGGGGCTGGACCCCCAGTTGGCTCCCGCCAGCAAGCTGGAATTCGGCGACTTCCAGGCCAACGGTGCACTGCCACTGGCCAAGCCCCTGAAGCAGGCTCCTCGGCAGATTGCCACGGCGATCGTGGAGCAGCTGCAGGCCGATCCCGCCTTCACAGACCTGTGCCTGGAGCCCCAGATCGCCGGGCCTGGCTTCATCAACCTCACGATTCGCCCGGAGCGGTTGGCGGCGGAGGTGTCGGCACGGCTGGGGGACGAGCGGCTCGGCGTGCCGGCGGTCAGCAACGCGGCGCCGGTGGTGGTGGACTTTTCCAGCCCCAACATCGCCAAGGAGATGCATGTGGGGCATCTGCGCTCCACGATCATTGGCGACTCGTTGGCGCGGGTGCTGGAGTTCCGCGGCCATCCGGTGCTGCGCCTCAATCACGTGGGCGACTGGGGCACCCAGTTCGGCATGTTGATTACCCATCTCAAGCAGGTGGCGCCGGAAGCCCTGGACACCGCCGATGCGGTGGATCTGGGAGACCTGGTGGCCTTCTACCGCGAGGCCAAGAAGCGCTTCGATGACGATGAAGCCTTCCAGTCCACCTCCCGCGATGAGGTGGTGAAGCTGCAGGGGGGCGATCCGGTGTCGCTCAAGGCCTGGGGCCTGCTCTGCGATCAGTCGCGGCGTGAATTCCAGAAGATCTACGACCGGCTCGACATCCGCCTCAGCGAACGCGGCGAGTCGTTTTACAACCCCTTTCTGCCGGAGGTACTTGATGGTCTGAAGGCCGCTGAGCTGCTGGTCACCGATGACGGTGCCCAGTGCGTGTTCCTTGAGGGCGTGCAGGGCAAGGACGGCAAGCCCCTGCCGGTGATCGTGCAGAAGAGCGACGGCGGCTTCAACTACGCCACCACTGATCTGGCGGCGATCCGCTACCGCTTTGGAGCGGCTCCTGAAGGGGATGGTGCCCGCCGCGTGGTGTACGTCACCGATGCCGGCCAGGCGAACCATTTCGCCGGGGTGTTTCAGGTGGCGGAACGGGCTGGCTGGATCCCGGACGGCGCCCGCCTCGAACACGTGCCCTTTGGCCTGGTGCAGGGGGAAGACGGCAAGAAGCTCAAGACCCGCGCCGGCGACACCGTGCGTCTGCGGGACCTGCTCGATGAAGCTGTCGAGCGCGCCGAAACCGACCTGCGCTCACGCCTGAAGGAGGAGGAACGCAGCGAGTCGGAGGAGTTCATCCAGCACGTGGCGGGCACCGTGGGTTTGGCGGCGGTGAAATACGCCGACCTCAGCCAGAACCGGATCACCAACTACCAGTTCTCCTTCGATCGGATGCTGGCGCTGCAGGGCAACACGGCGCCCTATCTGCTCTATGCCGTGGTGCGCATCGCCGGCATCGCTCGCAAGGGGGGTGACCTGGACGTGGCGACAGCCCAGCTGACCTTCACTGAGCCCCAGGAGTGGGCCCTGGTGCGGGAGCTGCTCAAGTTCGATGCCGTGATCGCTGAGGTGGAGGAGGAGCTGCTGCCCAACCGGTTGTGCAGCTACCTGTTCGAGCTCAGCCAGGTGTTCAACCGCTTCTACGACCAGGTGCCGGTGCTCAAGGCCGATCCTGAAGCCCTGGCATCCCGCCTCGCCCTCTGCCGTTTGACGGCCGACACCCTCAGACTGGGGCTCGGACTGCTGGGCATCGCCACCCTGGACCGCATGTGAGCGACAACACTCAACCGTTCACAGCCGGTGGTGCTCCGACAGCCCGCTCTGCCGTCGAGCAGCTCAAGGCTTACAGCGCGCCGTTGGAGGGCCGCCGCCAGATGCTGCGGCTGGATTTCAACGAGAACACGATTGGCCCCAGCCCCCTGGTGGCCCAGGCCCTGCGCAACTTCAGCACTGAAGAGATTGCCGTGTACCCGGAGTACGACGGCCTGCGGGACGCGGTGCTCCAGAACCTGGTGGAAACCGGCTGCCGGCCGGGATTGAAGCCTGATCAGGTGGGCCTGTTCAACGGCGTGGATGCCGCCATCCATGCGGTGTTTCAGGCCTATGGCGATGCCGGTGAGACCTTGCTCACCACAGCGCCCACATTTGGCTACTACAGCCCCTGCGCCGGCATGCAGGGCATGATGATCGAGGCGATCCCCTACGAGGGCGAGACGTTCGACTTCCCCTTGGCGGCCATTCAGGAGGCATTGGTGGCCCGCGCACCGCGGTTGCTGTTGATCTGCAACCCCAACAATCCCACCGGCACGCGCTTGGCGGCAGACGAGGTGATTGCTTTGGCGGCCTCAGCCCCGGGCACCTTGGTGGTGGTGGATGAGCTCTACGAGGCTTTCACCGGAGACAGCGTGCTGCCCAGCGCTGATTTCACGGCCACACCAAACCTGCTGGTGTTCCGCTCTTTGGCCAAGACGGCCGGGTTGGCGGGTCTGCGCATTGGCTTTGCCATCGGCCATGCCGATGTGGTGGATCGGGTGAGCCGTGTCACCGGCCCCTACGACGTCAACAGCGTCGCCGTGGCCGCGGCGTTCGCTGCTTTGGTGGATCAGTCGTATGTGGATGCCTATGTGGCCGAGGTGTTGCGGGCTCGCGACTGGACCCTGCAGGCGCTGCGGGACGCTGGCGTGAAGCATCACTGCGATGGCGGCAACTATCTGCTGATCTGGCCCCAGCGCCCCGTTGATGCCGTGGATGCGGCGTTGCGCGAGGCGGGAATCCTGGTGCGTTCGATGGCGGGCAAGCCCCTGATTGATGGTTGTTTTCGGGTGAGCATCGGCACCACTAGCCAGATGCAGCGCTTCATGGAGGCGTTCCTCCCCCTGGAGCAATGAACCGCCTGCTGCTGCTGGCCACCGGCGGCACCATCGCCGGCTGTGCGGAGAACAGTGCAACGCTGAACGATTACACCGCGGGCGTGCTGGGGGGTGATGCCCTGCTGGCGGCGGTGCCGCAGCTGCAGGAGCTGGCAGCGATCGATGTGGAGCAGGTGGCCAATGTCGACAGTGCCGACCTGCTGTTTGCCTATTGGCGTGCGCTGGTGGGGCGCATTCGTGCTGCCTTTGCGGCAGACCCTGAGCTGGCTGGGGTGGTGATCACCCATGGCACCAACACGCTGGAGGAATCCGCCTGGTTGCTGCAGCTGTTGATCGACGATCCTCGGCCGGTGGTGCTGGTGGGGGCGATGCGGCCGGCAACGGCCCTCAGTGCCGATGGCCCCCTCAATTTGTTGCAGGCGGTACAGGTGGCCTTGAGCAGCGAAGCGCGCGGCCACGGCGCGTTGGTGGTGATGGATGGCCAGATCCATGCCGCCGAGCGGGTCACCAAGCTGGCCACCCAGGGGGTGGGGGCATTCGCCAGTCCCGCGGGCGGGCCCTTGGGCTGGGTGGATGATGTTGGCGTTCATCTGCCCATGGCGAATGGACCCCGGCAGGTGCCCTTCGCGGATCTCGCTTTGCCGGTGCAATGGCCCCAGGTGCCGATCGTTTATGGCTGTGTGGAGCCTGAGCCGCTCCTGCTCAGTGCCTGTCTCAACGCCGGTGTTGCCGGCTTGGTGTTCACCGGCACGGGCGCCGGCCAGTTGTCGGCGGCTGAGCGTTCGGCGCTTGAGGCTTGGCCCGGGAAGCGGCCATTGATGCTGCGGTCCAACCGCTGCGGATCTGGACCCGTACATCGCGATTCCGAGGATGAACGGCTCGGGCTCCTTCCCGCGGGCAGTCTCAACCCCCAGAAAGCCAGGGTGTTGTTGCTGTTGGTTGTGCTAGCCGGCTGGGACAGAGATCAGCTGGATGCGCTGATCACTGCATCACCGTGATCACGGTGGTGTCGTCGAGCTTGCCCGGCAGGGTTTGCGACCGGCCCACCCGGCGCACGGCGGTCCCACCCATGGCATCGAGGAAGGGCTGCAGATCCTCTTGATCACAGCCTTCCGGCGCGTCGCCGGTGACGTACTGCACTGGGATGACGTGCTTGGGGTTCAACTGATTCACCACCGTCGCAGCTTCTTCGGCGGTGTAGATCTTGCTGCCACCGCCGACGCCGATGATCAGGACATCGGGGTTGCCGAGCAGCACGCGGTCAGCAGCCGTGAGCTCTCCAGCGGTGGCACCGAGGTGGGCAAAGCTGAGGCCCCCCTGCTGCCAGCGCCACAGGGTGGCGTTGCCAAAGCGGCGTCCGCCCACGCGGTCGTGGGGATTGGCAAAGCCCTCAAGGCTCAGGCCGCCGATGCGATAAGACCCGGGCTGGGCGAGAAAGCGGCCGCCGGCCACGTCGCGGGCCCCTTCATCGGCGAGTTCGGAATTGGCCAGAACAACGCCGGCCGTCAGCCGAGGTTCAGGGAGCCCCGCAGCACAACCCACGGCCTTGTAAGGGTTGAGCAGAATCGATTGCCCGCCTCCCTGGATCAGCAGGGACCGCTGCCCATAGCTGCTGATCGACACTCCACCACCCGCCAAGGCCGGAGACGTGAGGCTGAGTGCCAGGCCTGCAGCGGCGGTCACGGCGGAACGCAGGACGGACATGGGAGGGGTTGAACGTGTTTCGGACGCTAACAGCGTTATCCCTCGGCTTCCCGCAGGAAATTGGCCAGTAGTTGGTGGCCTTGATCGGTGAGCACGCTTTCGGGGTGGAACTGCACCCCCTGCAGGTGCTGATGCTCCCGGTGTCGCAGACCCATGATCGTGCCGTCCTCGAGCCAGGCGGTCACCTCGAGGCAGTCCGGCAGGGTGTCGCGTTCGGCGATCAGGGAGTGGTAGCGGGTGGCCGTGAGCGGTTGGGGCAGTCCCGCGAACACGCCGTCGCCCCTGTGCAGGACGGGTGAGGTTTTGCCGTGCATCTGCTGCTGGGCGCGCACCACCCGGCCGCCGTACACCTGGGCGATGGCCTGATGGCCCAGGCACACCCCCAGGGTGGGCACCGTTGCGGAAAGCTCTTTGAGGATGTCGAGGCAGACGCCCGATTGATCCGGGTCGCCAGGGCCTGGAGAGAGCAGGATCGCGTCGGGCTTCAGGGCACGGATCTTCTCGAGGCTGATGGCGTCGTTGCGATGCACCTGCAGATCGGCTGCCACCGGATGCTGAGCGGCGAGCTCACCGAAGTACTGCACCAGGTTGAAGGTGAAGCTGTCGTAGTTGTCGATGACCAGCAGCATCTGCGAATCGGGAGTCAGAGCCCCAGGCGGAGCAGGAGCGGCGGAAGCAGGAGAAACAGAGCAATCAGCAAGGAGCTGATGGCAGCCGTCAGCACGGCGGCGGCGGCACAGTCTTTGGCGATGCGGGCCAAGGGGTGATAGCGCCGGCCAATGGCCAGATCCACCACCGCTTCCATCGCTGTGTTCAGTAGCTCCAACACCAGAACGGCAGCCACCGTAAGCACCAACACGGCCAGGCGGATCAGATCCAGTTGCAGCCAGGTGGCCAGGCCAAACACCACCAGCCCCGTCACCACATGGATGCGGAAGTTGCGCTGGGTGAGGAAGGCGTAGCCAAGGCCCTGGGCCGCGTAGCGAAAACTCGAGGGCAGATCACCGGCGATGCGCCAGCTGCCCCGTCGTCGCATGGCATTGGGCACCATGGCCACTTCCTCTGAAGCTGCGTCTGCGGAGGGTGTCCGGGGCGATTCAGTGGTCATCGGAACGGAACTCAGACTCCGCAGGCCACACGCCCGCTTTTCGAAGATTACCCGGGTTGTCCAGGCCACCCATCCCCAAGAAGCCTCTCCTGCAGGGCCAGCATTGCGGCAAGGCTGTCGTCATCGGGATGGTCCCAGCCCAGCAGGTGCAGCAGGCCATGGCTCACCAGCCAGCGCAATTCCCGCTGCAGGCTGTGCCCCTGCTCCTGGGCCTGCCGCCGGGCGGTCTCCAGGGAGACGACGATGTCCCCCAGTTCGATGCTGGGGCCTTCCATCCAGTCGCCGGCGTCGTCAAGGGCGGCAAAGGACAACACATCCGTGGGGCCTGTTTTCTGGCGCCAGGCGCTGTTCAAATCCGCGATGGTGGCGTCATCGGTGAAGCGCAGCCCCAGGCTGATCTCCTCCGCTGCACGCACCAAGCTTGGGCAGTCGAGGCTTGCATCCCCGCAGATGCCGTTGAGCCAGTGCTCCAGCTGCTGGAGCCAGGCCGTTTCATCGAGCAGATCGCTGCTGTCGGAGGGTTGCAGCGTCACCCCCTCCCGATCCAGTGCGAGGTCGAGCTCCATGCCTAGCCTGGCAGCGTCGGCCGCCCCAGCCAAGCCACAAGGGTGATGAAGCCGAGGAAGCCCATGGCGGTGAGGCCGAAGTGAAACAGGCTCTTGCTGCCTTTGCGCACCATGTTGCGCATGGCCTGTTTGACGAAGCTCGGCGGTGGGGTGCTCTCGCTGGCCATGGGATCAGGAATCGGCATCGGCGCCGGGGCTGTCGACACCCTGGCGCAAAGAGGCGTCGATGAAGGGGTCGAGGGCCCCATCCATCACCGCTTGCACATCGTTGGTTTCTTCATTGGTGCGCAGGTCTTTCACCATTTGGTATGGCTGAAAAACGTAGTTGCGGATCTGGTTGCCCCAGGCCGCTTCAACGATGTCGCCGCGGATGTCGGCGATTTCGGCCGCCCGTTGCTCCTGGGCGATCACCAGCAGCTTGGCCATCAGCAACGCCATCGCTTTCTCCTTGTTCTGGAGCTGGGAGCGCTCCTGGGTGCAGCGCACAAACAGCCCGGTTGGGATGTGCAGGATGCGCACAGCCGTTTCCACCTTGTTCACGTTCTGGCCACCCGCGCCGCCCGAGCGGCTGGTGGTGATCTCCAGGTCCTTTTCAGGAATATCGAGCTTGACCTCCTCTTCGATCTTGGGCATCACCTCCACACCGGCAAAGCTGGTCTGGCGCTTGTCATTGGCGTTGAACGGTGAGATGCGCACCAGGCGATGGGTGCCCTTTTCGTTGCGCAGGTAGCCGTAGGCGTAGCGCCCTTCGATCTCGATCGTGCAGCTCTTGATCCCGGCTTCCTCCCCTTCGGAGAGTTCATCCACGGTCACCTTCATGCCGTGGTCTTCCGCCCAGCGGGTGTACATGCGCAGCAGCATCTGGGCCCAGTCCTGGGCGTCTGTTCCGCCGGCCCCCGCATTGATGCTGAGCACGGCACCCTCTTTGTCGTATTCGCCGCTGAGCAGGCGCTCCAGTTCCCAGCGGTCCAGCCCCTGGCGCAGCTGGTTCAGCCCGTTCTGAGCTTCCTGCAGCAGGTCCTCATCGGGTTCCAGTTCGTAGAGCTCAAGGGTGGCCTGGGCGTCCTCGACCGCACCGCGCCATCCGGCCAGCTGAAACAGCTGGGCCTTCACCTCATCCAGACGCCGCATCTGCTTCTGGGCGTTCTGCTGGTCATCCCAGAAATCGGGCTGGGCCGCGAGTTGTTCGAGATCCTGTTGCCTGGCGTTCAGTGCAGGAACGTCAAAGACAGTCCTGGGCATTGCCCAGGCGGTCAGTGAGCTCGGAGAGATCGCGTTTGAAGTCGGTGAGATCCAGCAAGGACTCGGTCCTGATCAGCCTCTGACGCTATCAGCGCAGTAGCTGCATAGGATCCGACCACTGGCATCACCAACGCAATGGCCAAGGTTGAGATCTACACCTGGCAAACCTGCCCGTTCTGCGTCCGCGCCAAGGGGCTCCTGGATCGCAAAGGGGTGAGCTACACCGAACACAGCGTGGATGGGGATGAGCCTGCCCGGGATGCCATGGCGGCTCGGGGCGATGGTCGCCGCAGTGTTCCGCAGGTGTACATCGATGATCGCCACATCGGTGGTTGTGACGACCTCCATGCCCTGGATCGCGCCGGTGAGCTCGATGCGCTGCTGAAGGCCTGATCGATGCGCCAGCTGTTCGTTCTGGATCCGCTGGGGCAGATCAATCCAGCCAAGGATTCCTCTGCTGCGCTGATGCAGGCCGCCCATCGCGCCGGCGATGAGGTGTGGGCCTGCACGCCCTCCGATCTGATTGCACGGGGCGATGAACCCCTCGCGATTGCCCTGCCGGTGACGCCGGAGCCCTGGATCACGGTTGGGGTGGCTGAACGTCAGGCGCTGGCTGGGTTTGACGTGATCTGGATGCGAAAGGACCCGCCGGTGGATGAGGCGTATCTGTACGCCACCCATTTGCTGGAGGTGGCGGAGCGGGCTGGGGTGCGGGTGCTCAATCGCCCCAGTGCGCTGCGCAGCTGGAACGAAAAGCTGGGGGCCCTGCGTTTCAGCCGTTGGATGGCTCCCACGCTGGTGGCGGGGCGGGTGTCTGAACTGCTTTTGTTTGCCCAGGAGCAGCAGGAGATCGTGCTCAAACCCCTGGGGGGTCGTGCCGGCCTGGGGGTGATTCGGGTCAACGGCCAGGCGCCTGGCTTGAAGGCTCTGCTGGAGCTGGTGACGGAGCAGGAACGCCTGCCGGTGATGGCCCAGGCCTTTCTGCCGTCCGTGAGCGAGGGTGACAAGCGCATCCTGCTGGTGGACGGCGATCCCCTGGGGGCGATCAACCGTCGCCCGTCAGCCGGAGAATTCCGCAGCAATCTGGCCGTGGGTGGCCAGGCGGAAGCCACGGAACTCACCGAGCGGGAACGTCAGATCTGTTCTGCCCTGGCCCCGGCGCTGCGGGCGGAGGGGTTGTTCTTCGTGGGCATCGATGTGATCGGCGGCATGCTCAGCGAAATCAACGTCACCAGCCCCACCGGGGTGCGGGAAGTGGAGCGACTGATGAACCAGCCGTTGGCTGATCAGACGATCGAGCGGTTGCGCGCGCTGGTCTGAAGTTCCAGCTGGTCCGCCAGCACGGCCAGCTTCAGCCCCACTTCCTGCAGCTCCCGCTCGGCAACGGACCCTCGCACCAGGCCGGCTCCGGCGGTGAGGTCCAGCTCGCAGCCGCGGGCGTGACCGCAGCGGATCGCCACCCGCAGTTCCGCATCTCCGGCGCTGTCGATCCAGCCAATCGGCGCTGCGTAACTGCCCCGTTCAAACGGTTCCAGGGTGCGCAACCAGGCCATCGCGTCGCGTCGCGGCAACCCGGCAACGGCAGGGGTGGGGTGCAGCTGTTCAGCCAGTGCGAGCACGGGCTGACCCTGGGTTTCCGCCGTGATCGGGGTGTGCAGGTGGGTGAGGTTGCCGTGGCGGGCCAGTTGGGGCTGGCGGCGACGCCGGGGCGTTAAGCCATTGAGGCGCAGTTGATCAGTGATGGTTTCCACCACCAATTCATGTTCGCGGCGGTCTTTATCGGAGCGCAGCAGCTGGGGCCCGGAATCTCCTTGCCCCGCCGTGCCGGCCAGGGCATCACTGCGCAGCCAACCGGCGCGCAGGCTGAGCAGCCGTTCCGGTGACGCACCGAAAAAGGCATCGCCGGTGTGACGCTGCCAGAGGAAACGGCAGCTGCCGGCCTGCCGCCGCCGCAGCCGCTTCAACAGCGGCAAGGGGTCGAAGGTGTCGGCCAGAACAATGCGGTGTTGCACTGCCAGCACGAGTTTGTGCAGCTCGCCGCCGTTGACCAGATCAATGCCGCGGGTGAGGGCTGCGGCGTAGCGCTGCCGCCAGGCTTCCGGTTCCGTTGCCGCTACTAGCGCCTGGGGCTTGAGGGGAGGTGGCGTCGTTGGTGTCTTGAGCAGCTGTTCATGCTTGAGCCAGAGCTGTTCCGCCAGCTCGCGGCAGTCCGCTGCACTGCTCACGACCCCATTCAGCCGCAGCCAGCCGCGGCGTCCCTGACGGCTGAGTTGCCAGCGGGGTAGCACGGCCTGCACCGATGGCACCACCGCTTCACTGCGGCGGCGCTCACTCACCTGATCAAAGAAGCGGAAGCGCAGCAGCACCCGAGGCCGCGCATGGGCTGGGCTGTCCGCTGCCGTGTCGTGCAGCCGGCTCAGGCAGAGGTCGGCGAAGCGCTGGGCCTGCTCAAAGCGACGGCTGCCGGCCAGCTCCAGTTCCTGGCAGGGCCCGGCGGCAGCCAGGCAGAGGCCCGGCGCGCTGTCCCACAGCACCTGCAGGCTTTCGTGCTCCGCCAGCTGCGGCAAGGCCAGAAGCGGGTCGATCCCTTCGATCGGCAGGGCCAGGCTGAGCAGCGCTTCATCGCCGTCACAGGCCACCCATCCCCGCTGGGCAGCGGAGATGAGGGTGCTGAAACAACAATCAGCCGACATCCGCGGCGTTTCCGGCCAGGGTTACTGTTCAAATGTATGGGTCTTCGCCCTGCGGGAACGGGTCCTGTCCATGTCTGAGCCGCAGGCTGTCGCATCCCGTTACGCCGATCGGCGCCGTTTGTGGAAGGCAGCGATCAAGTGGCCGATGTATTCCGTCGCCGTGATGCCTGTTCTGCTGGCGGCTGGATGGCAGTTCGGGGTGGCGGGCTCCCTGCGCTGGCTGCAGTTGGGGGGCTTTGTGCTGGCGGCCATCCTGCTGTTGCTTTGGGAAAACCTCAGCAACGATGTTTTTGATGCGGCCACGGGTGTGGATGCCACCGGCAAGCCCCATTCCGTGGTGAACCTCACCGGCCGCCGGGACCGTGTCGCCCAGGGGGCGACTGCTGCGCTGGTGCTGGGCTTACTGGTGATGGCCGGGTTGGCCTGGAACAGCAGCGGGGCTCTGCTGGCCCTGGTGTTGGTCTGCTGCGGCCTGGGTTACGTGTACCAGGGCCCTCCGTTCCGCCTGGGCTACCGCGGCCTGGGTGAGCCCCTGTGCTGGCTGGCCTTTGGACCGTTTGCCACCGCAGCGGCCCTCGTGGTGCTGCAGCCCCGGGGGGCAGGATCGATCCCTTGGGGCATGGCCTGGATTTTGGGGGCAGGTCCTGCCCTGGCGACCACCCTGGTGTTGTTCTGCTCCCACTTCCATCAGGTGGAGGAGGACGCCGCCCATGGCAAACGCTCGCCGGTGGTGCGTCTGGGCACGGCCCGGGCGGCAGCCTTGGTGCCCTGGTTTGTGGCCTTGACGCTGGCGTTTGAGTGGGTGCCCGTGCTGCACGGGGACTGGCCTCCGACGGTGTTGTTGAGCGCTCTCGGCCTTCCTGCCGGTGTGCAGCTGATGCGTCTGCTCCAGCGCCACCACGACAGGCCGGAGCTGATCAGCGGCAGCAAGTTTCTGGCCCTGCGCTTCCAGGGCTGGAATGGTCTGGGGCTGAGTGCGGGCTTGGCTCTGGCGCGCGTCTGGACGGGCGGATGACGCTCCGGCTGCAGCGTCGCCGCTTCCGCTTTGCCCTGCTGCAGCCGCTGCGCACGGCAGCCGGCGAGCTGCGGGAGCGTTGTGGCTGGTTGCTGCGGTTGGATGATGCTCAGGGGGCCGTGGGCTGGGGCGAAGTGGCTCCGCTGCAGCCGCAGCAGTTCATGGCCTGCGAGCAGGCTCTCGCAGCGCTGCCGGACGAGCTTCCTGAGGCTCAGCTGGAGGCTGTGTTGCGGGAGGCCCCGGGGCCGGTGGGTTTTGGCCTTGGGGCGGCCTTGGCGGAGCTGCAGGGTGTGGTGGGTGCTGCTGCACCCCAGGGCTGGCTGAAGGCTCCTGCCCCGGCGCTGTTGCTGCCGGCTGGCGAGGCGATGCTTTCGGCCCTGGAGGTTGCTGCGGCATCGATGGGTGGCCTGGAGAGCTGCACCTTCAAGTGGAAGGTGGCCACGGCGCCGGATGGCCTGGAGCGTCAGCTGCTCGAGCAGCTGCTCCAGCGGCTGCCGCCCACGGCCCGGCTGCGTCTGGATGCCAACGGCGGCTGGGATCGCAGCACGGCTGAGGCCTGGATGCAGCGGTTGCGCGATGACCCGCGCCTGGACTGGTTGGAGCAGCCGCTGGCGGTGGAGGATCCAGCCGGCTTGGATCAGTTGGCGGCGCTGGGGCCGGTAGCCCTCGATGAATCCCTCCACCAGCATCCCGAGCTGCGCAGCAGCTGGAGCGGCTGGCAGGTGCGTCGGCCAGCGCTGGAGGGCGATCCCCGCCTGCTGTTGCGGGAGCTGCAGGCGGGGCTGCCCCAACGGATGCTGAGCACGGCGTTTGAAACCGGCATCGGTCGACGCTGGCTGGAGCATCTGGCCGGTCTTCAGGCACAGGGCCCCACGCCGGCAGCACCGGGCCTGGCCCCCGGCTGGACGCCAGCGGGGCCGATGTTTTCCAATGATCCAGAGCAGGTCTGGGCTGCGGCGGCATGAGCGAGCTCGAGCGGCTGGAGCAGGGGCTGGCGGCAGGGCAGTGGGTGCCCCTCTCGCCTGAGGCGGACGCGGCCGCCATGGCTCAATTGCCTCCGGGCCCGGGGGTGCTGGTCCGCAGTGGTGGCAGCAGTGGCGGCAGTCGTTGCTGCGCCCAACCATCGCTGCATCTGGACCGTTCGGCCGCCGCCACCGCCCATTGGTTGACGGGCATCGGTGTGGACCCTGCCTCCACCCTGCTGCTCAATCCTCTGCCGCTGGCCCATGTGAGTGGTCTGATGCCCTGGTGGCGCAGCCGCTGCTGGGGCGCGGGGCATCAGTCGCTGGCGCCGGGGTTGATGAAAACCCCCACCGAACTGCTCGCGTTCTCTCAGGGCTTGCCCGCTTGGGGCAAGAACCCTGCCGTGCTGTCGTTGGTGCCTACGCAGCTGGCGCGCCTGCTGGCCCATCCCGATGGGGTGGCCTTTCTGCAGCGGCTGCAGTTGATCTGGATCGGTGGCGCTGCCCTCCCGGCGCCGTTGGCGGATCAGGCGCGTGCCTTGCAGCTGCCGCTGGCGCCCTGTTACGGGTCGACGGAGACGGCGGCGATGGTGGCGGCGCTCACGCCGGACCGCTTTTTGGCCGGCGAGCCCGGGTGTGGGGACCCGCTGGTGGATGTGGAGCTGCGGCTGGCTGCTGATGGGGCGCTTGAGGTGCGCACTGATCGGTTGGCGCTTGGTTGTTGGAGGGCGGATCAGCCGGATCGGTGGGAATCGCTCGGGGATGGCGATGGCTGGTGGCGCTCCGGGGATCAGGCCGCGTTGACCCCAAGCCTTCAGATTGCCGGGCGCATCGATGGAGCCATCCACTCCGGGGGGGAAACCGTATTCCCCGAGCAGCTGGAGCAGCGCTTGATGGCGGCGCTGCAGGCGGCATCGCTCCCGGTGAGTGCCGTGCTGCTTCTTGCTGTGGATGATCCGGAGTGGGGCCAGCGGCTGGTGGCCCTGGTGGGTAGTTCTGATGCTGCGGTGCTGCAGCGGCTTGAGGCCCTCACTCGGCCTTGGCCGCCTGCGGAGACGCCACGGCGTTGGGTGTTGTGCCCCGACCTGGCCCCCTCCGCGCTGGGGAAATGGCAGCGTCAGCGCTGGCGAGAGTGGTTAGAGCGGTTGGATGCGGCCGAGGCTTGATGCTTCCAGCCAACGGTCCACGCCATCGGGCAGGGCACAGCGGCGCCGGGTTTGGGCGTCGATGGCCACATGACGCAGGCAGCCTTGGGCCACCAGCTGCTCCTCCAGCAGCACTTGGCTGTTCACCGCAAAACTGCTGGGATCGAGCCGTTCCGGTTCCAGGCGGATCAGCAGCTTGTCACCCACCTGCACCGGGGCGCGGAAATCGGCATGGCAGTGCACGATCGGCAAGGCCACGCTCGGTTGCTCCCCGCGGCCGCCAGGGAAGACTGAACCCGCCGGCAGGCCAAAGCATTCCAGGCTTTCCTCCCAGGCCTGGTGGCACCAGCCCAGCAGCTGCTGGAAGTGCATCACACCGGCGGCGTCGGTGTCGCTGAAGCGCACGGTTCGGCTCAGCTCCAGCCAGGGGGCAGAGGTCATGGCGATGTGTTGTTCAAGCCGGTGCCGACTGTCACCCTGACAGAAATCCCGCCCGAACCATGGCCGCGCCGATCGCCTTCGAGCCTCCGTCCATTCAGAAGGCCTGGCAGGCCTTCCTGCAGCACATCCCTGTGGTGCTGGTGAGCTGGGTGGGCTCGATCGTGCTGTCGCTGCTGGCTGTTCTGGCCTATGGCCTGATCATCGTTGCTGTGTCGTCAATCATCGGCAGCAGCGATGCGGCATTGGGGCTCGGAGCGGTGCTCGCCCAATTGGTTCAGTTGCCTTTCTCCATCCTCGCCAGCCTGTTGTCGGTGCTGTTGGTGGCCGTTCCTGCCCTCTATTACGAGCGCGGTGAGGTGGTGACGATTTCAACGGCCGCTCAGCTGCTCACCGGCCGTTGGTGGCGTTATGTGCTGGCGGGGCTGTTCTTTTCGCTGGTCACCGCCATCGGCTTTCTGCTTTGCATCCTTCCCGGGATTGCCGTGGCGTTGGTGACGCCGGTGTTCGTGAATCGCATCTTCGTCACCGACATGGGCATCGGTGAAGCCTTCTCCCGGTCGTTTCAGGTGGTGTATCGCTCGGAAAACGGCTTGAGCTTCGTTGGGCTTGAGGTTTTGACGGGCATCGTTGTGGGGCTGCTGGCCCTGGCGACCTGCGGTCTGGGGGGCTTTGTGGTGATTCCCATGGCCAGCTTCTTCCTTCAGAACGTCGCCTATCAGAGCGGACTGTTGCGCTGATCGCTCAGCCGCTGGGCCAGCTGTTGGTGCTCAGGCGCAGCAGCCAGTAGCTGATCAACCCTCCAGCCACCAACGGCAGGGGCCAGAGGGGAAGACCTCTGGGGATGAGACGCCGTTGCTGGAGCGCCAGCACACTCCAGAACACCATCCCAAGGGCGGCAATGGGGCCAAACAGATGCCATTGCAGCGATCCGCCCAGATCACCGGTGAGTGCTGTGCTTGTTGCTCGGGTCAGAAAGCAGGTGGGGCAGGGCACGCCGGTGAGGGCGCGAAGCGGGCAGCTGAGGCCGGGTATCCCTGGATGCAAGCCCTTCAGCCATAACGCACCGGTCACGGTTGCGGGCAGCAGATAGCCCGCGCGTTGCAACCGCCGCAGAAACCGGTTCAGAGATCAGCGATCCACCGATCCCATGATCACGTCGATGGAACCGAGGATGGCCATGATGTCGGCCACCTTGTGTCCCTTGAGGATGTGGGGAAGGATCTGCAGGTTGTTGCTGTCGGCAGCACGGATCTTGAAGCGCCAGGGGGTGACGTCGTTGTTGCCCTGGATGAACACGCCGATCTCACCCTTGCCTGATTCCAGCCGGGTGTAGAGCTCGCCGTTGGGGATCTTGAAGGTGGGCGCCACCTTCTTGGCCACGTACTGGAAGTCGAAACCAGCGGCGTCGCTGCCCTTGCCTTCATTGAGGCGCTTGGCCTCGAGGTTTTCGGTGGGTCCGCCCGGGATCATGTCGCAGGCCTGGCGCAGGATCTTGAGCGACTGGCGCATTTCTTCGATGCGCACGCGATAGCGGGCGTAGCAGTCGCCTTCCTTCTCCCAGGCCACCTGCCAGTCGAAGTCGTCGTAGCACTCGTAGTGATCCACCTTGCGGAGATCCCAGGGCACGCCGGAAGCGCGCAGCATCGGTCCGGAGAGGCTCCAGTTGATGGCGTCCTCCTTTTCGATCGTTCCCAACCCTTCAATCCGGCGCCGGAAAATCGGGTTGTTGGTGATCAGCTTTTCGTATTCGTCGATCTTGGGGCCGAACCAGTCACAGAAATCACGGCATTTCTCCAGCCATCCCCAGGGCAGATCAGCGGCGACGCCGCCGATGCGGAAATAGTTGTTGTTGATCAGCCGCTGGCCGGTGGCGGCTTCCCAGAGGTCATAGATCATCTCCCGCTCGCGGAAGATGTAGAAGAACGGGGTCTGGGCCCCCACGTCTGCCAGGAAGGGTCCAAGCCAGAGCAGGTGGTTGGCGATGCGGTTGAGTTCCAGCATCAGCACCCGGATGTAGCTCGCCCGCTTGGGCACCGGGATGTTCGCCAGTTTTTCCGGGGCGTTCACCACGATCGCCTCGTAGAACATCCCCGCCGCATAGTCCATGCGGCTCACGTAGGGCACGAACATCACGTTCGTGCGGTTCTCGGCGATCTTCTCCATGCCGCGATGGAGGTAACCGATCACCGGTTCGCAGTCGACCACATCCTCACCATCAAGGGTGACCACGAGCCGCAGCACCCCGTGCATGGAGGGGTGGTGGGGCCCGAAGTTCACCACCATGGGCTCCGTGCGCGTTTCCAGCTGCGTCATGGGAGCGGTGGTCCGATCGATGAGTAGATCTTAAGGAGTCTTCGCCTGTGGCTTGTGCCCCCCTTCAGCCATGTGCCCGTGCTGGCCGATGCGGTGCTGGATGCGGCCCGGCAGATCCCCCGTCCGGATGGCCTGTTGATCGACGCCACCCTTGGGGGCGGCGGCCACAGCGCCCTGTTGCTGGAACAGCATCCCGGCCTGCGCCTGATCGGACTGGACCAGGACGCCACGGCCCGGGCCGCGGCGGCGGAGCGTCTGGCCGCTTTTGGTGATCGCGTCTCGATCGTGGCCACCAACTTTGCCGACTATGTGCCGCCCGAGCCCGCCGTGATGGTGCTGGCGGATCTGGGGGTGAGCAGCCCGCAGCTGGATGTGGCGGAGCGGGGCTTCAGTTTTCGCCTGGATGGTCCCCTGGACATGCGGATGAATGCCGGCGGCGAGGGGGAGACCGCGGCTGAGCTGATTGATCGCCTGGAGGAGAACGAGCTTGCGGATCTGATCTATGGCTATGGGGAGGAGCGGCTCTCCCGTCGTATCGCCCGGCGCATCAAAGCGGACCTCAAGGACAAGGGCTCCTATGAGGGCACCGCGGCCTTGGCCTACTCCGTGGCCGGTTGTTATCCCCCCAAGGCGCGGCGGGGACGGATTCATCCCGCCACCCGCACCTTCCAGGCCCTGCGGATTGCGGTGAACGATGAGCTGGGGGTGCTCGATCGCCTGTTGCAGCAAGCTCCCGACTGGCTCGAGCCCGAGGGGCTTGTGGGAATCATCAGCTTCCATTCCCTGGAAGACCGCCGCGTCAAGACCGCCTTCCTGCGCGATGAGCGCTTGCAACGGATCACCCGCAAGCCTGTGGTGGCCACCGAGCAGGAGGAGGAGGCCAACCCCCGCAGCCGCAGTGCCAAATGGCGTGTGGCCCAGCGTGTGGCCCCTGTTTAGCGACCGCTGAGGAACCCGGTGGCAGTTGCGGCGTCGGTGATCGCTGTGATGGCCTGATCCACGTCGCCGGCTGTGGTCTCACGCCCCAGGCTGAGCCGAAGGGAGGCTTCGGCCTCTGCCCGCGAGCGGCCGATCGCCTGGAGCACGTGGGACGGGGCACCGTTGCTGCAGGCGGAGCCGCTGCTGCAGGCCAGGTGCGGGCGCAGGGCCCGGTGCAAGCGGCTGCCGTTCACCCCGGGCAGGCTGATGTTGAGGTTGTGGGGCAGGCGCGGCTGCAGGGCCCCATTGAGTAGAACGCCGGGGAGGCGCTGCTGCAGGCTCTCCCACAGCTGATTGCGCAGGTGCTGTAGATGGCTGTTGCGCTGCTCCTGCTCCTGCAGCGCAAGGCGGGCGGCGGCGGCAAAGCCCACGATCAAGGCGGTGGGTAGGGTGCCGGCCCGGAGCCCGGCTTCCTGGCCGCCTCCCCACTGCAGCGGTTCGATCGCGATGCCCTCCCGCAGCACCAGGGCGCCGATGCCCTTGGGCCCGTAGAGCTTGTGGGCACTGAGGCTGAGCAGGTCAACCCCCAAGGCATCAGGGTTCAGCGGCAGCGTCCCGAAGGCCTGAGCTCCATCGCTGTGCAGGGTGATGCCATGGCGGCGGCAAACCGCTCCCAGTTGCTCGAGCGGCTGGAGCACGCCGATTTCGTTGTTGGCCGCCATCACGCTCACCAGCCGGGTTTCGGGGGTGATCGCCGCCTCCAGCTGCTCAGGGCGGATCAGTCCATCGGGGCCTGGGGTCAGCAGGGTGACGCTGAAGCCTTCCCGTTGCAGTTGCTGGAG
The DNA here is from genome assembly GCF_900474085.1 of Synechococcus sp. UW86. Taxonomy (NCBI): domain Bacteria; kingdom Bacillati; phylum Cyanobacteriota; class Cyanophyceae; order Synechococcales; family Synechococcaceae; genus Synechococcus; species Synechococcus sp. UW86. The sequence goes on along the minus strand of NZ_UCNU01000009.1, from coordinate 47,260 downwards.
CGGATCGAGCACGGCGTGGTGTTCGGTAGCCACGCTGATCAGATGGCCGCTTCCCAGGGCGCGGGCATGGCCCAGCAGCGCCAGGTTGTTGGCTTCCGTGGCACCGCTTGTGAACACCAACCGTTCCGGCTTCACCTCCAACGCCTCCGCCAGCTGGCGCCGCGCCAGCTTCACCGCGGCAGAGGCGCTGAGGCCGAGCCGATGCTGGCGGCTGGAGGGATTGCCCCAGTCCGCACTCCAGAACGGCGCCATCGCCTCCACCACCTCAGCCGCACAGGGGGTGGTGGCCTGGAAATCAAAGGCGAGAGCGGAGCCGCTCAGGACGATGCAGGCAGATGTTGCGATCATGGTGCTGCATTGCGAACGGCACTGGCATGGGTCTGCGATTGCCAATGGCTCTGCTGGGCCTGGGCGGGCTGGTGTGCCTGCAACCCGCCAGTGGCTTCGATCGTCAGCAGGTGCTGGAGCAGATGCGGCAATCGCGGCCAGCCGATCTCAAGGTGCTGATCGAACGCCCTGCTCCCGTCGGCACCCTGTCGATCGGCATCTATGCGGTGAAACCAGCCTCGTCCAATCCCGACACCCGCAGCTACAGCCTGTGGGAGGAGTCGGCGTCGGATCTCAACGTCTACGTGGAGAGCGTCAATTGCTCCCCAGAGAAGCCCTTGCGGGTGAAACGCACGCCGTCGACCGTTTACGTGCGCACCCTCAACCCCGGCGGTCCGATCACGGACGTGAACCGGGAGGATCACCTGGTGTGGTGGGCGGCCTGTGTGCCGGAGGTGGCGGGAACCGACCCTGCCACGTTGCGTCAGAAGGCCCTGGATCTGGGCTTTTCCACCCTGATACCCGAACAGCAGGAGCAGTTACCCGCACTGGCCCGTTGAGCGTGCTCTCCATACATTGCGGCCAGAGCGATTCCAGCCATGAGCGACGCGCCCACCCCCACCGCTGAATCCGCAGAGGCCGCGGCGCCCGCCCCGCGTCTGTTGCTGGTGGACGATGAGCCGGGTCTGCGCACGGCGGTGCAGGCCTACCTGGAAGACGAAGGCTTTGAGGTGACCACCGCGGTGGACGGGGAGGAAGGTTTCGCGAAGGCGCAGCAGATGCTGCCGGATGTGGTGATCAGCGACGTGATGATGCCGCGGCTCGATGGCTATGGCCTGCTGCAGAAGTTGCGCGCCGATGAACGGCTTGGCGGCACTCCGGTGATTTTCCTCACCGCCAAGGGCATGACGGCGGACCGCACTCAGGGCTATCTGGCCGGGGTGGATGACTACATCCCCAAGCCGTTCGATCCCGATGAGCTGGTGGCGCGGGTGCGCAACGTGGCCCAGCGCCAGCAACGGCTGCTGCAGGAGGCAGCGCGCTTTGCGGATACTGACATGGGCCAGATGGCCAAGCAGATCACCGAGATCCGTTCGCTGCTCGCCCAGGCCGAAGCGTTGCCCTCCACCGAGCCGGTGGTGCACAGCTTCACGCCGCGGGAGGCGAGTGTGCTGCAGCTGGTGGCGGAAGGATTAATGAACAAGGAGATTGCCCGGCAGCTGGAGACGTCGATCCGCAACGTGGAGAAGTACGTGAGCCGGCTGTTCAACAAGACGGGCACCTCCAGCCGCACGGAATTGGTGCGCTATGCCCTGGAGCACCGTCTGGTGACTTGAAGGCTGGTTGGCGCGAGGCGGCGTTCAACAACGGTTGGACCTACCGCGACCGGGTGCCGCGGGCCGCTGCCGGCACCTTGGTGACCGAATGGCTGGCGGATCGTTACCGGCACTCTGATGCTGTGTTGTGGCAGCAGAGGATCGCCGCCGGTGAGCTGGATTGGAACGGATCGCAGCTGGCCGGTGATCGAGCCTTGCAGGGCGGCGAGACCCTCTCTTGGAGTCGTCCGCCCTGGTTGGAGCAGGCGATCCCCGATCAATGGGAGACGATCCACGACGACGGCGACCTGTTGGTGATCAACAAGCCCTCCGGTTTGCCGGTGATGCCCGGTGGTGGCTTCCTGCGCCACACGCTCACGGCCCTGCTTGAACCCACCGGTGCCCGGCCGGTGCATCGCCTGGGGCGCTTCACCTCCGGTTTGCAGGTGTGTGCTCGCCAACCGCACACCCGTGCCCTCTGGTCGAAGCAGTTCCGGCCCGACGGCGGTTGCCGCAAGGTGTATCAGGCCTGGAGCCAGCGGGTGCCCGGCTTGGAGTTTGGGCAGCGTTTGACGGTGAGCAGTGATGTGGTGGAACGGCCGCACCCACTCTTGGGCTGGATCTGGGGGCCGGAACCGTCCGACGATGCGCCGATCCGCAAACGGCTTTCCGCCCACTCCGAGCTGCAGCTGTTGGAGCGCACGGCTGAGGGTGATCGCTTGCAGGTGACGATCACCACCGGCCGGCCCCATCAGATCCGCATTCATCTGGCGCAGCTCGGCAGTCCCTTGCTGGGGGATCCGCTGTATCTCCCCGATCGCGAGATTTCAGCTAGCGCAACCCCCGGTGATGGCGGCTATCGGCTGCATGCCTGGCGGCTTTCGGGTCTCCCTCACTTGAGGGAGACCGCACTCCAGGTGGATCCCCCAAGTGGGGGAGATCAGGCCTTGCGGAACTCGATCAAGCGGGAGAAATAGAAGGGTGCCTTGTTCAGGCTGCGGCGCACCAGCTTGAAGTCGCAGGCTTCCGCTGCTTTCACGATGCCTGCTTCCTTGAGGGTGTAGGCCCGGGTGGTTTTGCTGGGGCCTGGGAACAGCTGGCCGATGCCCTTCAACAGCGCCAGCAGCGGTGTGTAGGGGGCAAAGCTCACGATCAGCCGCTCTTCGGTGAGGCTGCAGAGGTGCTTCACCATCTCCTCGGCCGGTTGCTGGGGGTAGTGGATGAACACATCCAGGCAGCACACCGTGTGGAAGGAGCCGCTCAGGCTTTCCAGGTCGCTGGCGAAGAAGTTCAGCTTGGCCATGTCGAGGCCGGCCTCGCGGGCCCGGCGCTCGGCTTCCTGGGCCATGGCCTCAGAAATGTCGCTGGCGCTGATGGAACCGGCACCCATCGCCGCCAGCGGCAGGCTCAGGCTTCCCACACCGCAGCCGGCGTCGCAGAAGCTCGCCTGGCTGAGTTCACCACTCTCCTTGATCCAAGCCAGCACTTCATCCACGGTCTTCTGGTGACCGATGCGGATGTTGCGCTGCACCTTGTTCACGTCATCGCTGTCGCTGTAGATGCGGTTCCAGCGGTCGAAACCCGTGGTTTCGAAGTAGCCCTTCACCTCCTTCTTCTCGGCCTGTTTCTGCTCCAGCAGCTGATCGGGGGCCATGGCGGAGGGGTTTGTGTCGGCGGGATCCTAAGCAGCGCAGGCCCAGTGCAGATCACCCTCCTTCTGGTGCCAGCGCAGCAGCTGCGTCAGTGGCCGTCCCATCAGGGCGTCCATGCATCCCGTTGCATCGCCGATCGTCCGCCGCGGCGCCACCGTGGCGCTCCAGATCGCAGCATCGGGGGCGTCACCCCAGCGGGCCAGCCGTTTCACCCCCTCCAGTTGCGGCAGGGTCACCCCCGCCAGGGTGCCGTCTTCGAGACGACAGGTGCCGTTCTGCACCAGCAGCACCCGCTCGTCCCAGCGGTGCTCTCCGTCGACCAGGCCGTAGGGGGCCAGCGCATCGCTCACCAGCACTGTCTGCTCCGGTGCCAGCCGTTGCAACAGCACCGCCATCGTTGGGTGCACATGCACGCCATCGGCGATCAGCCCCAGGGCAATCCCACCTCGCCGGCAGGCTTCCCCAAGAGGGCCGGGTGCCCGGTGGTGCAAGCCCGGCATGGCATTGAAGGCGTGGGTGAGCATGGCCACCCCCTGATCGAACCCGGCGCTGGCCTGTTCGGCGGTGGCGGCGCTGTGGCCCAGGGCCACGCTGATTCCCAGCTCCCGCAGTCGCCCGATCACCGCAGCGGCTCCCTCCAGTTCGGGGGCCATGGTGACCAGGGCAATCTCCGTTTCGAACCCACCGATTCGTTCCTCGAGAGCCTCCAGGCTGGGGCTGGCCAGGTGTTCACGGGGATGGGCGCCGCGGCGGGCTTCGGCCAGAAAGGGGCCCTCCAGATGGGCCCCCAGCAGCCGGCAACGGCCTGGTCGGTGCAGGTCCCGCGCCTGCCGCAGCACGGCCAGGGCCTGGCGCAGCGGCGCGATGCCGCAGGTCACCAGGGTCGGGGCGATCGCTTCGACTCCATCGCGCCACAACAGCTCGAGGAGTTGCTCCAACCGGGGCAGATCGCTCTCGCTCAGCTCCGGGAAGGCCAGCCCCAGCCCGCCGTTGATCTGCAGGTCCACACCCCGGGGGCTGATCCAGTCGCCGTTCCAGTTCGCAACGGTTTCTTGAGTCTCTTGTTGCGCCTCGTGTTGCGCCACGCCGCCCATCGCCTCGATGCGGCAGATCAGACCCTTCTCGTTCAGGTCGATGGCATAGCGCTGGTCTCCGTCCCCCGGCAGGGGACCCGGCAGTCGAACGTTGGTGATCCGGTGCATCAACGCAACACTGGCTTCTGCAGCCATGGGGGGAGACGATGGCAGTCTTGCCCCTCTGCGTTGTGCCGCCAGTGCTCCCCCGTGTTGCCGTTGTGATGGGCAGTGACTCTGACCTGCCCACCATGGAACCCGCCGCCGCCATCCTGCGCGAGTTGGGGGTGGAGGTGGAGGTTCGTGTGCTTTCGGCTCACCGCACCCCCCTGGAGATGGTGAACTTCGCTCAAGCGGCCCGGGGTCAGGGGTTTGGGGTGATCGTCGCCGGCGCCGGCGGGGCGGCCCATCTCCCCGGCATGGTGGCCGCCCTCACCACGCTGCCCGTGATCGGTGTGCCGGTGAAAAGCCGTGCGCTGTCAGGGATCGATTCCCTTCACTCGATCGTCCAGATGCCGGGGGGGATCCCTGTGGCCACTGTCGCCATCGGTGGAGGCCTCAATGCCGGCTTGCTGGCGGCGCAGATCCTCTCGGTGGGTGACGCTGGCTTGGCTCAGAAACTTGATGAGTACCGCAGCAGCCTCCACGATGCTGTGGTCGCCAAGGATACGCGCCTGGTTGATCTGGGCAGCACTGATTACCTCTCCCAGATGAATTCATGAGTGTTCCCGTTCGTTCCACCCTGCGATCCACGCTGCTTTGGGCGGTGCTGCCGGCGCTTGTTGTTTATGTGGTTGCGCTGGTTTGGAGTGGCGCTGAGGGATTTGGCCCAGTCCTGCAAGGCACCTTTGGGGGAAGGTTTCCTCTCCAGCGTGGGCTATCTGCTCTGGATGGCGGCGGCTGCCATTGCCCTGTTTGCGGCATCCACTCGGCAGATCCAAGGCTCCGTTCTGAACCGTCAATTCGCCTTCTGTGGTGGTGGCTTCTCGCTCTGGCTCTGCCTCGACGACATGTTCCTGGTGCATGACCGCTACCTCGGCCAGTTGTTTCTCTACATCACCTACGCCTTCTTCACCGGGATGCTGTTGTTCCGCTTCCGTGGCCCTCTGCGGCGTTTCGGTGGCGACACCTTTCTGGTTTCCGTAGTGCTGCTGGGCCTATCGGTTCTGACCGATGAACTCCAGTGGCTGTGGCCGAATTCCTACGAGACGGTGCAGATCTTTGAGGAGGGATTCAAGTTCCTTGGGATTGCCGCCTGGCTCAGTTTTTGGTGCCATTACGTCAGTTCCGCCTCCAGGCCGGCTTCCCTTGAGCAGCACTGATCGATTCGCGTCATCGTTTCGATGACGCCCTGGCCGGCCTGGTTGCGGCTTGGCCTTCTGCTGCCTGTTCTGGGCTTGAACGCCTTTGTGCTGAAGCGTTTGCTGGTGCAGTTCGCCCCATTCCCCGGGCTGTTCCTCACCGCGGCTTTGATCGCTTTTTTGTTGGACTTGCCCTGCCGCTGGCTAGCGCAACGGGGTCTTCCCCGCGCCTGGGCCATCGTCACCGTGGTTTTAGTGACCCTTGGGCTTCTGGTCTGGGCCGCTGTGGCCCTGGTGCCGCTCCTGATCGAACAGCTCAGCCAATTGCTCAGTGCCTCGCCGTCTCTGCTCACGGCGGCTGAGCAGTGGATCGATCGGGGTCAGCTCTGGGCGCTGGACCATGGCCTTCCGGCTGATTTCGCTGACCTCAGCAGTGATCTTGTGGCCCAGTTCAGCCGTCTGGCGACGCAGTTGAGCCAGCGTCTGTTGGGCCTGCTGGGGGCCACGGTAGGTACCACGATCAATGTGGTGATCGTGCTGGTCCTGGCGGTCTTCCTGCTGCTTGGGGCGGATCCGATCGTCGACGGTCTGGCCCGCTGGCTGCCCGACCGTTGGCGGGATCTGGTGCAGACGACCCTCGAGCGCACCTTTCGGGGCTATTTCGCCGGCCAGGTGGTGTTGGCGCTGATCCTCAGTGGTGGTCAGCTTCTGGTGTTCACCGCCCTGAAGATTCCCTACGGCGTTTTGTTCGCCGTGCTGATCGGCTTCACCACCCTGGTGCCCTATGCCAGTGCCGTGTCGATCGTCTCGGTGAGTGCGGTGCTGGCGGTTCAGGACCCCCGCACAGGTCTTGAGCTGCTCGCCGCGGCGATTGTGGTCGGTCAGATCGTGGATCAGGTGATCCAACCGCGGCTGATGGGCAGCATCGTGGGGTTGCAACCGGCCTGGTTGCTGATCGCCTTGCCCATCGGCGCCCGGGTGGGTGCGCTCTATGGCGTGGGGGATCTTCTGGGCCTGCTGTTGGCTGTGCCGGTGGCCAGTTGCATCAAAACCCTGGCGGATGCCGCCAGGGCTGGCGACGGCGACCTCAGGCGGCCGGAATCACACCACGCTCCTGGAGCGCTTTGATCACCAGCTCCACGGAGTCGGCCAGATCCTGCTTGCCGGTGTCGATCTTCAGTTCGGGCGTTTCCGGTGCTTCGTAGGGGCTGGAGATGCCAGTGAATTCCTTGATCTGCCCCGCCCGTGCCTTGGCGTAAAGGCCTTTGGGGTCGCGGGATTCGCAGACCTCGAGATCTGCGGCGCAGAACACCTCGAGGAAGTCGCCGTCCTCCACCAGGTCCCGGGCCTTGTCCCGGTCAGCGCGGAAGGGGGACACAAAGGCGGTCAGCACGATCACGCCCGCATCCAGGAACAGTTTGGCCACTTCACCGATGCGGCGGATGTTCTCCTCACGGTCGGCATCGGAGAAGCCCAGGTCTTTGCAGAGGCCGTGACGGATGTTGTCGCCATCCAGCACATAGGTGGCGAGTCCCCGCTCAAACAGGGCTGCGTTGACGGCATTGGCCAGGGTGCTCTTGCCGGAGCCGGAGAGTCCGGTGAACCAAAGAATGGCGCTGCGGTGACCACGCTGCTTTGAGCGCTCGTCGCGGCCCACGGAGGCCTCATGCCAGGCGATGTTGGTGGACGCACCTTTGTTGGTGAGCTCTCCGTAGGTGGGGCTGGCGGTCATGGCCACAGCAAGAAGTGGCGGCCATTCTCCCTTAGCCCCCAGCCCGTTTCGGCCGGTATCCCTCCTTGCTGAGCAGCTCGAGCGCCAGATCCACCTGATCTCCTTGCAGTTCGATCACGCCTTCCTTGGCGGTCCCGCCACTGCCGATGCGTGTTTTGAGCTTCTTCAGCAGCGCCTTGAAGCCCGCAGCATCCAGCTCCAGGCCCCGGATCACCGTCACGCTTTTGCCACCTTTGCCACCACGGGTGGGCTGCACCCGCACCATTTGCTGCGCCTTGGCTGTGGGCTCCGCCGCAGGGCCGCTCGGTCGCTGCAGGCTCCCGGCACTGCTGAATTCTTGCCAGCCTCCCTTCGGCATCCACCCGTCGCAACCGGCTTGCATTGTCGATGAGCGCCGATGCGGCGCCCCATGGCGTGACCGCCTGCTTACGCTGAGCCGACGCTCCGCCGTGGATCCGTGACCAGCACCCTGCCCAACGCCAGCACTCCGGATCCCTCCAGCCTGCAGCCAGCGGTGCGCCCCGGTGCCCACGGCCGCTTTGGACGATTCGGTGGCCAGTACGTGCCCGAGACCCTGATGCCGGCCTTGGCGGAACTGGAGCAAGCAGCGGCCCAGGCCTGGAACGATCCCGCTTTCACCACCGAGCTCAACCGTCTGCTCAAGAACTACGTCGGGCGGGCGACACCGTTGTATGAGGCCGAGCGTCTCACCGCCCACTACCGCCGCGCCGAGGGTGGCCCCCGCATCTGGCTCAAGCGTGAAGACCTGAACCACACCGGTGCCCACAAGATCAACAACGCCCTGGGGCAGGCCCTGCTGGCCCTGCGCATGGGCAAGAAGCGGATCATTGCCGAGACTGGTGCGGGGCAGCACGGCGTCGCCACGGCCACGGTCTGTGCCCGCTTTGGTCTGGAGTGCGTGATCTACATGGGCGCGGAAGACATGCGCCGTCAGGCCCTCAACGTCTTCCGCATGCGCCTGCTGGGCGCCACGGTTCAACCGGTGACGGCCGGCACCGCCACCCTCAAGGACGCCACCAGTGAGGCGATCCGCGACTGGGTGACCAACGTCGAGACCACCCACTACATCCTTGGATCCGTCGCTGGTCCGCACCCCTATCCGATGTTGGTGCGGGATTTCCATGCCGTGATCGGTGAGGAGTCCAAGCAGCAGTGTCAGGACGCCTTCGGCCGGCTGCCCGACGTGCTGATGGCCTGCGTTGGCGGTGGCTCCAATGCCATGGGCCTGTTCCATCCCTTCGTCGAATGCACAGATGTGCGGCTGATCGGTGTTGAGGCCGCCGGTGATGGTGTGGCCACCGGTCGCCACGCCGCGACGATCACCGAGGGTCGTGCCGGTGTGCTGCACGGCGCCATGAGCCTGCTGCTGCAGGACGGCGACGGTCAGGTGATGGAGGCTCACTCCATCAGTGCAGGTCTCGATTACCCCGGAGTGGGGCCGGAGCACAGCTATCTCCGGGAGATCGGACGTGCCGAGTACGCCGCAGTCACCGACCAACAGGCCCTCAATGCCCTGCGCCTGGTGAGTGAGCTTGAGGGCATCATTCCAGCCCTGGAAACCGCCCATGCCTTCGCCTGGCTTGAGCAGCTTTGCCCCACCCTGGCCGATGGCACCGAAGTGGTGATCAACTGTTCTGGCCGCGGCGACAAGGACGTCAACACCGTGGCGGAGAAGCTGGGGGATCAGCTCTAGGGAGCTGACCTCAGGCCAGCAGCAATTCCAGGTGGCGGGCCACCCGCTGTACGGCAGCCCGTGCCGTGGCGTATGCCATCCGCATCGGCCCCACCAGAGCCACATGGCCGAGCCCCTCGTTGCAGCGGTAGGGCGCCTGAACCACGGCACAGGCCTCCAGGGCTGGCTGCGGATGTTCCTCGCCGATCCACACCCGTGCGGATTTACCGCGGCTGATCAAGGTGGCGGGTTGGTCATCGATCAGTTCCAACAGCGGCCGAAGACTGGAGGTGCTTTCAAATTCCGGTTCGCTTACCAGCCTGGAAAGGCCATGCACCACCACCTGTGTGGAGTTGGCGGGGGTGGGCTGCTCAAGGGCGTTGCGCAGCACAGCACCGCTGCGTTGCAGCTGCCTTGGCAGTGCGTCCCAGTTCAGGTCGCCCTGCTCGAGCTGGGCCGATGCCCAGCGTTCCATCGCGGTGAGTTCGGCTTCAGCCCCGTGGGGCAGACGCAGGTTGAGGTGGCTGGCGCGGCCATTGGCTTCCACCAGCATCACCAGCAGTCGATCACCGCTGGGCACCAGACGGATCGTCTCCAGTTGCTGGTTCTCCTGCTGCGGTTGGGTGATCAGGCTCATCAGACCGGTGAAATCCGTCAGCCGACGAGCCAGATGCATCATCAGGTCGTCCAAACCGGCCCAACGAAGACTGAGGCCGGTGAGCTCCCGTTCCAGGTGTTGAACAGCGATGCCGGGTTCCGGCAGCAACGCGTCCACGTAGTGCCGGTATCCCATCGGACTGGGAACGCGTCCGGCGGAGGTGTGCGGTTGATGCAGCAGTCCTCGGCGCTCAAGCGCCCCCATGGCCGATCGAACGGTGGCGGAGCTGGCGGGAATGCCGAAGCGTTGCACCAGGGTGCGGCTGCCCACCGGCTCCATCGTGTCGACGTAGTGGTGCACCGTCGCCTGAAGCACCTGTTCTTGCCGCAGGGACAGGGGCTTGCTCATCAGTAGCGGGGAACGCTGGGATCCACCTGAAGGCTCCAGGCATCAATGCCTCCCTCAAGGTTCCACACCTCAAGGCCCCAGGGTTGGTCCAGCAGCCACAGGCCGAAGTGGTAGCTGCGCACGCCGGCATGGCAGACCACCACGACGGGTTGATCGGGGTTGAGGTCGGCCTGCAGTGTTCCAAGCCATGCATTGGATTGGCTCAGGGGGCGGTGCAGCACCGCACCTGGAAAGGCAGCGATCGCGAACTCAGCCTCCTCGCGCACATCCACCAGTTGCGGTGAAGGTCGCTCGCTTTGCAGCCATTGCTGCAGTTCAGAGGCTTGGATTGGTTGTGGTTGTTGGGATTGGCCCATGGCGCCATTCTGCGGTGATGGACAAAGATGAGGCGACCCGAGACCGCCGGCCCATGAAGGCCCGCCCCTTCCTCAGCGCTGCCGGCGCTGTGCTGTTGTCGCTGATTTTGCTGGCCGCTGGCCTGCTCTGGACCATGAACCGCCAGAGCCCCCTGCAGTTGGCGGAGCAGCCGTTGCATCTGCCTCGGGCGGCCCGGTTTGTGCCCCGGGATGCTGACTTGTCCCTCCATTGGTTGGCCGATCCAGGACGGCTGCCGGCCTATGCCCAGGCCGTTGCCCCTGCCTCCCAACGCCGCGATGCCCGTGATGGCGCCCGGCAGTGGCGCGAAGGCGTCTTTGCCTTGGCGGGCCTCCAGTTCGGTCTTGAGCTGGAGCCCTGGCTTGGCGAGGAGGTCAGTCTCACCCTCACCGATGGGGATTCCAACGCCGGTTGGGTGTTGGCTTTGACCAGTCGGGATGACGACGGCGCCCGGCGCTTTCTGCAACGGTTCTGGCAGACCCGCAGCCTGGCGGGTACCGACCTGCAGATCAGCAGTTACCGCGGCATCGGTGTGATCAGCGGCCAGGGGGCGTTGGTGGGGCATGACCCCCAACCCCTGGCCACGGCCTTGATTGACGACGATCTGCTGCTGGTGGCCTCAGGCCGGGGTGTGCTGGAGCAGGCCCTCGATGTCTCCCAGCTTCCGGATCAGCATCAGCTGGGCGATCAACGCCTGCAACGTCAGGTGGCTGAGCTCGGCGAAGGCGTGGCTCTGTTCACGGCATCTCCCCATGCCCTTGAGCATTGGCTGCAGCTTCCGCAGCTGGTGGCCCAACGGGACGACCTGAGCGGACTCGTGGCATCACTGCGTCCGGAGGGTTCAACCCTGGCGGTGGATGGGCGCCTCGGGTTCCGGCAAGCCCTTGGCACCGACCCCTGGCCTGGGCTCACGGATCTGACGGCGTCGGCGGGCGGCCATGCCCGCTGGCTGGCTCAGCTCCAGAGTCCGGCCCGTTTGTTGGATCCCAGCGAAAGCCATCCGCTGGCCCAATGGTTCGCTCCGTTGCTGAAGCAGCGCCTGGCGGACCAGCCGGCGGCCGATGCTGTTGTGGGGGCTGATGCTGGCCCTCTTCTCTGGCAGGAGCAACCCGAGGGCTGGCTGCTGGCCACCCGCCCGCAAAGCCCCGCCAGGGATGCGGTGGATGCACGTCTGCAGGAGCAGGGCCTGACCCGTTCTGAACTGGAGGGCGATGGCGAGGTGTTGAGCGTGTGGACGCGGCTGGTGCGCCAGCGGGGACGCCAGCCTGGGGTGGATGCCCAATTGGCCGTGGCTCAGGTTCGCTCGTCTGCGCTGAACTGGTGGGGCGAGTCCTTGATGGCTCTGGCGCAGCGCCAGAACGGGCGTGCCCTCCAGCCCCGCTTGAACCAATGGCAGGAACTCACAGCGTCCTCCCAACCGGCGCAGGCCCTCCTGCTGGCGGATGAGCCGGCCCGTGCGCTGTTGGGGCAATGGCGGCCCTGGGCCCTGCTGCAGGTGATGGCGGGGCGGCCGCTTCAGGATCAGGTCCGCGGCCTTGCGGTGGCCGTCGATGTTGATCGTCAGGAGCAAGGCAGTACCGAGATTCCGTTGCATGCCCGGCTCGAACTCGGCTGACCTGGTTCTGTTGCGGCATGGCATCGCCGAGCCCCGCCAGGCGGGCCAGGACCATCCGGATCGACCCCTGACCGCCGCTGGCCGTCAGCGAACCCAGCGGGTGATGGCGGCCCTGGTGCAACGCGGGCTGCGCTTGGATCGATTGCTGTCCAGCCCCTATCGCCGGGCTCTGCAAACGGCGGAACTGGCTTTGGAGGCGGGGCTCGCTTCTGAACTCGCGGTGGATGAACGGCTCCAGCCGGGAGGGGCCCTCAACATGCTGGTGACCGCCTTCGATCAACGGCTTGGCTTGGTCGGCCATGAGCCGGATCTAGGAGATCTGACCTGCGGTCTTCTGGGGTGTGCCCCGGGATCCCTGGTGCTGAAGAAAGCCGGCGTGATTCAGCTGCGTCGTTCCACGGGCCAGTGGCAGTTGAAGGCTTTGCTTCGGCCAGCACTGTTGATTGACGATTTAGGTTGCTGTTAGAGGCAATCAGGTGGTGGCCCAGCAGCAGACAGGCGACCTGCGCCATGCGCGGACCGGGATCGAACTGCGTCCAGGTCTGGATGGCGTGCCGGCCACCCAGTCGGCGATCTGCGACATCGATGGTGAGAAGGGGCTGCTCACCTATCGCGGCTACCCGGTGCAGGATCTGGCGGCCAAAAGCAGTTTTCTGGAAACGGCCTACCTGCTGATCTGGGGAGAGCTGCCCAGCCGCGACCAGTTGGCGGAGTTTGAGCACGCGGTGCAGATGCACCGGCGGGTCAGCTTCCGTGTGCGGGACATGATGAAGTGCTTCCCGGCCAGCGGCCATCCCATGGACGCGCTGCAGTCCAGCGCCGCTTCCCTTGGGCTGTTTTATTCGCGCCGGGCGATCGACGACCCGCAGTACATCTATGACGCGGTGGTGCGGTTGATCGCCAAGATCCCCACGATGGTGGCGGCCTTTCAGCTGATCCGCAAAGGCCAGGACCCAATCCAGCCCAGGGATGATCTGGCCTACTCCGCCAATTTCCTCTACATGCTCACCGAACGTGAGCCGGACCCCCTGGCGGCGCGGATCTTTGATCGCTGCCTGATGCTCCATGCCGAGCACAGCCTCAACGCCAGCACCTTCAGTGCCCGCGTCACCGCCAGCACCCTCACCGACCCCTACGCCGTGGTGGCTTCAGCCGTCGGCACCCTGGCGGGCCCACTCCATGGTGGCGCCAACGAAGATGTTCTCGCCATGCTCGAGCAGGTGGGCAGTCCCGAGAACGCTGGCGCTTTCTTGGATGAAGCCATCGCGGCCAAACGCAAAATCATGGGCTTCGGCCACCGGGAATACAAGGTGAAGGATCCCCGTGCCGTGATCCTGCAGGCCCTGGTGGAGGAGATGTTCGCCAGCTTTGGCCATGACGACCTCTACGACGTGGCCCGGGCGATCGAAGCAGAAGCAGCGTCCCGCCTCGGCCCCAAAGGCATCTATCCCAACGTCGATTTTTATTCGGGCCTGGTGTACCGCAAGCTCGGCATTCCCAGGGATCTGTTCACGCCGGTCTTCGCCATTGCCAGGGTTGCCGGCTGGCTGGCCCATTGGCGGGAGCAGCTCGGGGCGAACCGGATTTTCCGGCCTTCGCAGATCTACTCCGGATCCCAGCCACGCTCCTGGATGCCCATTGAGGAGCGCGTCTCGGCTCCGGCCGCCTAAGTTGCACCCACTTCCGTCGACACCATGGTGAGTCCGGGACTGGACCTGGAATTGAGCTTTAGCCAGGCCCTGCAAGGGTTTGGCTTCTCCCCGGAGGTGGCGAGGCTGCTTTGGTTGCCGCTGCCGATGCTGCTGGTTCTGGTGGCTGCAGTGGTGGGTGTGCTTGTTTCGGTGTGGCTGGAACGCAAGATTTCTGCCGCCGTCCAGCAGCGGATCGGTCCGGAGTATGCCGGTGCCCTGGGCGTGCTTCAGCCCCTGGCCGACGGCCTGAAGCTTCTGGTCAAGGAAGACATCATTCCGGCGCGGGCCGACAGCCTGCTGTTCACCCTCGGCCCGGTGCTGGTGGTGGTGCCGGTGATCATCTCCTGGCTGATCATTCCCTTTGGCCAGAACCTGCTGATCAGCAATGTGGGCGTGGGGATCTTCCTCTGGATCGCCTTCAGCAGCATTCAGCCGATCGGCTTGCTGATGAGTGGCTATGCCTCCAACAACAAGTACTCGCTGCTCGGTGGGCTGCGGGCCGCGGCTCAATCGATCAGCTACGAGATTCCCCTAGCTCTGGCAGTGCTGGCCATCGTGATGATGACCAACTCGCTGAGCACGGTCGACATTGTGGGTCAGCAGACCGGTGCCGGCATCCTGAGCTGGAATATCTGGCGCCAGCCGGTGGGCTTCCTGATTTTCTGGATCTGTGCCCTGGCCGAGTGTGAGCGGCTTCCCTTCGACCTTCCCGAAGCTGAGGAAGAGCTGGTCGCCGGCTATCAGACCGAGTACGCGGGCATGAAGTTCGCCCTCTTCTACCTGGCGGGTTACATCAACCTGGTGCTCTCAGCAGTCCTGGTCAGCGTTCTGTACCTCGGTGGTTGGGGCTTCCCGATTCCTGTGGAGTGGCTGGCCGGCTGGTTGAACCAGCCCATCGATGCCCCCGTGGTGCAGGTGATCACGGGCACTGTTGGCATCGTGATGACGGTGCTCAAGGCCTATCTGCTGGTGTTCGTGGCGATCTTGCTGCGCTGGACCACCCCCCGCGTGCGCATTGACCAGCTGCTCGATCTTGGCTGGAAGTTCCTGCTGCCCCTGTCCCTGGTGAACCTTCTGGTGACAGCAGCCCTCAAGCTCGCATTCCCCGTTGCATTCGGCGGCTAGGTTTTCCTACCTAGGATTTCTTCCCTCCCGGCTCAGCTTCGTTCTCTCCCCTTCAGACCATGTTCGGCTTCCTCAAACAGGTCGGTGATTACACCCGGGATGCAGTCGATGCAGCCCGGAATCTGGCCCAAGGCTTTTCGGTCACCTTCGACCACATGCAGCGCCGTCCGGTCACGGTGCAGTATCCCTACGAGAAGCTCATTCCTTCCGAGCGTTATCGGGGCCGGATTCACTACGAGTTCGATAAGTGCATCGCCTGTGAGGTGTGCGTGCGGGTCTGCCCGATCAATCTTCCGGTGGTCGATTGGGTGATGAACAAGGCCACGAAGAAGAAGGAGCTGCGCAATTACTCCATCGACTTCGGCGTCTGCATTTTCTGCGGCAACTGCGTGGAGTACTGCCCCACCAACTGCCTCTCGATGACGGAGGAGTACGAGCTGGCGGCTTTTGATCGCCACAGCCTCAACTACGACAACGTGGCCCTCGGACGCCTTCCCACCAGCGTCACCACCGACCCCTCCGTTGTTCCCCTCAGGGAACTCGCCTATCTCCCGGCGGGCGAGATGGATCCCCACGGTGTTGCTGCCGATCGCCCCCGGGCTGGCCAGCTGCCGTCTCAGGTTTTGGAGACCCTCACCCCTCCTGCCAAGTCCTCTGCCAAGAATGAGGGACAATCCTCCAATGAGGCCAAGGAGGGCGACGCATGACCATCGCGACAACCACCGAGCTGATCTGTTTTCTGGTGCTGTCAGCCGTTGTGGTGATCGGCGCCCTGGGTGTGGTGCTGCTCAGCAACATCGTCTATTCCGCCTTCCTGCTGGGCGGGGTATTTACCGCCGTTGCAGGGCTTTACCTGCTCCTGAACGCCAGTTTCGTGGCCATGGCCCAGATCCTGGTGTATGTGGGCGCGATCAACGTGTTGATCTTGTTCGCGATCATGCTCGTCAACAAGCGGGAAGACCTCAAGGCCATCGCCAACCTCACC
The DNA here is from genome assembly GCF_900474085.1 of Synechococcus sp. UW86. NCBI lineage: Bacteria > Bacillati > Cyanobacteriota > Cyanophyceae > Synechococcales > Synechococcaceae > Synechococcus > Synechococcus sp. UW86. The sequence continues at coordinate 31,369 of NZ_UCNU01000009.1, read as the reverse complement.
ACGCGCCGTGTGGTGTCCGCCGGCGTCTGCGCCGGTCTGCTGGCGTTGCTGGTTCGTGTTGTGGTCACCACTCCCTGGTCGCTGCCCGGTCCTGCCGCCGTGGGTGAGGAAGCCACGGCCCGCATTGGTGAGCACCTGTTCACCGATTACCTCTTGCCCTTCGAGGTGGCATCGGTGCTGCTGCTGATGGCCATGATCGGCGCCATCGTCTTGGCCCGTCGTGATGTGCTGGCCACCGATGTGGTCACCGGTGAGGTGGCCGATCAAGGTCTGATTGAGAAGGCCCGTACTCCCCTGCTGATGAATCGAGCGGACTGATGAGCGATTTCCTTGCCACGCTTCCCTCCCTGCAGGCCTACCTCCTGGTGGCCGCGATGCTCTTCTGCATCGGTGTCTGGGGTCTGATCAACAGCCGCAATGCGGTGCGCGTGCTGATGAGCATTGAGCTGATGCTCAATGCCGTGAACATCAACCTGATGGCCTTCTCCTCCTTCGTGGATGGTGATCTAATTCGCGGCCAGGTCTTCGCTGTGTTCGTGATCACGGTGGCCGCTGCTGAGGCCGCTGTCGGTCTGGCGATCCTGCTGTCGCTTTATCGCAATCGCGTTACCGTCGACATGGAGCAGTTCAACCTGCTGCGCTGGTAACCCCCGCACACCTGGGTCATGCGTCTCGATCGGGTCTGGGTGATCTATCGGGCCGATAGCCAGCCTGCCCAGCGTGAAGCCCGGCAATGTGCCAAGGAGCTGAAAGCTCTCGGCTCCCATGTGGTTACCGCGATGTCGGGGCCGCGGGTGAATCCTTTCCCCGGTCTGCTGGCCGTTGAGGAGTCGTTGCCCGACCTGGCGCTGGTGCTGGGGGGAGATGGCACGGTGCTGGGGGCTGCCCGCCACCTGGCGGTGCATGACATCCCGATCCTCAGCATCAATGTGGGAGGCCATCTGGGCTTTCTCACCCATGACCGTCGTGTGTTGCGCGGCGATCAGATCTGGCAACGCCTTCAGGACGATCAGTTCGCGATCGAACGGCGCATGATGCTTCAGGCGATGGTGGATCGACGCTCCGCGGAAGATCGAGCGGCTTCGCCGGGTCCTTTGCAGCAGCCGGATCTCGAAGACGATGAAGAGCACCACTGGGCTTTCAACGACTTCTACCTGCGGGCCTATCGCGATGAGATTTCGCCCACCTGCACCCTGGAGCTCGAGATCGATGGGGAAGTGATCGACCAGGTGCGTGGTGATGGCCTGATCCTCTCCACCCCGACGGGGTCCACCGGGTACGCCCTGGCGGCAGGGGGACCGATTCTTCATCCCGGCATCGATGCCATCATCGTTGCCCCGATCTGCCCGATGAGCCTCTCCAGCCGAACGCTGGTGGTGCCTCCCCGAGCCAGGTTGGCGATCTGGCCCCTCGGGGCTGGGGATCACCGCATCAAGCTGTGGAAGGACGGTGTGGGCTGCACGGTGCTGGAGCCTGGGGAGTGCTGTGTTGTTCAGCAGGCGCGCCACCATGCCTTGATGGTGTTGCTCAATCAAAGCCCGTCGTATTACCGAACCCTCTCCCACAAGCTGCATTGGGCGGGAAGCCTGCACGCGTCTCAGCCCTCGCAGAATTGAGCCATGGCCCTTGAGATTGAAAGGCGCTTTCTCGTGCGGTCGGATGCCTGGCGCAGCAGTGCTAGCCCCGCACAGCCGCTGCGTCAGGGCTACCTGGCCGCCAGTGCCGACGGTGTGACAGTGCGGATGCGTCTGCGCGGATCGGATCAGGCCTGGCTCACCCTGAAGGCGGCGGCTGATGCCGTTGGCCTGGTGCGCCACGAGTTCGAATATCCGATTCCCGTGGCGGATGCCGAAGCCCTCTGGGATCTGGCACCGCACCGCCTGGACAAAGTCCGCTACGCCCTGGATTGCCCTGGTGGTGACTGGGTGGTGGATTGTTTCCAGGGCGAGAACGCCCCCTTGGTGCTGGCGGAGGTGGAGCTGGCATCGGCCCAGGCGGATCTGCTGATTCCGCCCTGGTGTGGCGAGGAGATCACCGGGGAATCCCGCTGGAGCAATGCGGTGCTGGCCCAGCATCCGGTTCAGTCCTGGCCCGAGGAGCAGCGTCGACGTTTTGGCCTGACGTAAGACCGGACTGGATTTGTCTTCAGATTTCCTTTAGCTTTGAGGTGTTCTGATTGGTGGCTCCTTCCAGTGGTGGGTCTGTACGACACAACTGGAATGCTTCGCTTCGCAGGCTCCAGCGTGGAGGCCTGTCTGGAATACGCCACGCTGTTTCAGATCCCTGTAGGCCCCACCTCCCTTCAAAGCTTGCCGGAGCCTGTCAGCTCCACGATCAGGCTGAGGGGGGATCGTGTTCTGGAAGGACGCAACAGTTGAAGCCGTCCCGGCAGATCTTGCCGTTGTCCATGGCCCAATTGAGCAGTGCCACCCGGTTCTTCGAGCCGGTTTTGGTGAACACGTTGCTCACATGGTTGTCCACCGTTCGTTTGCTGATGGTGAGACGGTCAGCGATTTCCTGATTGGTCAGTCCTTCGGCCACGAGCTCGATGATCTCGATCTCCCTGGCAGAGAGGGAGATCTCCAGAGGATCGGTACCGTCGAGGGAGGACATGGGCGACCACCGTTGGGATCATGCTAGTCCGGACGACCGGTCTGATCCTGCATAGTGGGCCGGTGAAATGGAACGAGATTTGAGCACGGCGCTGCAGCGCGCAATTGAGGCCGGGGATCAGGTGCTCACGGCCGAGGTGATGCCTCCCCGTGGAGCCGACCCCTCCCACATGTTGGCCATGGCCGCATCGCTGCAAGGCCGTGTCCATGCCGTGAATGTGACCGATGGCAGTCGGGCCGTGATGCGGATGAGCAGCCTGGCCTCCTGCAAGTTGCTGCTTGAGGCCGGTCTGGAGCCGGTGTTGCAGATGGCCTGCCGGGACCGCAACCGCATCGCCCTTCAGGCCGATCTGCTCGGGGCCCATGCCTTGGGGATCCGCAACCTGTTGTGTCTCACTGGCGATCCGGTGCGGGCGGGCGATCAGGCGGATGCCCGGCCGGTGAATGAGTTCGAGTCGGTGAAGCTGCTGCAGCAGGTGGATGCCCTCAATCGGGGCGTGGATCCCGTGCAGGGCACCCTGCCCGATGGGTCGACTACGCTGTTTGCCGGGTGTGCCGCCGACCCACAATCGAGGAGCTGGAGCGGTCTCCAGCGCCGGTTGCAGCGCAAGCAGGCGGCGGGAGCCCGCTTCGTTCAAACCCAGATGGTGATGGACCCTGAAGCGCTCGAGCGCTTCCAGCACGAACTGGCCGGCCCCCTGGGTCTGCCCGTGCTCGCTGGCGTGTTTCTGCTGAAGTCAGCCAAGAATGCCCGGTTCATCAACCGCGTTGTGCCGGGAGCCTGCATCCCCGATGCGTTGATCCATCGGCTGGAGTGCGCCGAGAATCCCGCCATGGAGGGCGTGGCCATCGCCGCTGAACAGGTGAAGCGCTATCTCGGCATCGTTCGTGGCGTGCACCTGATGGCAATCAAGGCCGAGGAGCGCATCCCGTTGATCCTGGATCGCGCCGGACTCAGCTCGCTGCCTGGGTGAGGTCGGTGCCGAGCAGCTCCGCCATGGCTTTCTGCTGCGGGGAAGGCTCCACAAGGTCCTGACGACGGGCATCGGTGATCAGCCAGTCGAGCGAGGCCTCCTGCAGATCGAAGTGATCACCGTCCTTGCCCACGCAGTAGCGGCCGAACACCAGCTTCTCGAGCAGCTGAACGCCGGGGCCGATGCGCGAGTAGTCAAAGATGATCGAGTTGTCGACCGTGGCGCCCTCGCAGATGTGGCAGCTCGGCCCGATCATTGTGGGTCCGATGATCGTTGCGCCGTCCTCGATCTTGGTCATGCCGCCCACGTAGACGGGGCCGGAGACGTTGATCTTGTCCCAGTTGGCGGCCACATTCAGACCGGTGTAAACCCCGGGACGCACCTCCTTGCCGGGGATGCCCACCTGACGCACATCCCCCATCAACACACTGCGGATGGCTTGCCAGTAGTCCGGAACTTTGCCGATATCCACCCACTCGAAATCCATCGGGATGGCATAGAAGGGTGCCCCCAGCTCGGCCAGCTTCGGGAACAGATCGGAGCCGATGTCGAAGGACTGACCCGAGGGGATGTGCTCAAAAACCTCCGGTTCAAAGATGTAGATGCCGGTGTTGATCGTGTCGCTGAGGGCTTCCTCAACGCTGGGCTTTTCCTGAAAGCTTGAAATTCTGTTCTGCTCATCGGTGACCACAACCCCGTAGCTGCTCACCTGATCCTTCGGGACCCGTTTGGTCACGAGACTGGCGATCGCACCCTTTTCTTTGTGCAGCCTTACCGCTTCGCTGAGATCAAGGTCGATCAGCGCATCGCCGCAGAGCACCACGAAGGTGTCGTCAAAGAAGTGCTGGAAATCCTGGATTTTTTTGAGCCCGCCAGCAGACCCCAGGGCACTGCCGATCAGTTCGCCGTCTTCAATCCGTCCTTCAAAGCTGTAGGCAATTTCAACCCCGAAACGCTGGCCATCCCGGAAGTAATTTTCAATCTCTTCGGCCAGGTGGGAGACGTTCACCATCACTTCGGTGAAACCGTGCTCCTTGAGCAGTTCCAGCAGAAATTCCATCACCGGCTTCTGCAGGATCGGAATCATTGGCTTGGGGATCACATGGGTGATCGGTTGGACCCGCGTCCCCTTACCAGCCGCCAGAATCATCGCCTTCATTGGCGTTTGGTCGGGTCAATACAAGGTAGTGACCATAGACCCGGTCTTAGGCCGCCACGACCGTCCGGGTCGGCGACGGATCTGGCACCTGAAGGCTGCGGATCGGCAGTTGCGTTGCAGTGCCACTCGCGGGGATGAATTTCAGTCGCAGCGGTCCGTGGAGCCAACCCTCCTGCTCCAGCTCAACCCGTCCCTGGGAGGAGAGAAACAGCAGGGCCCAGAACACCCCGACCCGGTCACGGTCCAGGTCCGCCGCGGCGGCCACCTCCCACTGATCCACCAGTTGATCGAAGCCCACCCAGTCCAGGGCGGTCTCCCAACCGTTCAGAAACACCCCCAGTGCTGCGGTTGTTTCCGGCAGCTTTTCGCGGTGGGCCAGTCCGGCCACCTGGGCGATGGCTTCACGGTTGCTGTAGCGCTTTTGCCGTTTGCGGCGCCGTGCCTCGAGTTCGTCTGATTCCAGCTGCTCGGCAATTGTTTCCAGCTGTTCGATCAGCTCCCCGAGGGTGACGGGGCGACGCAAGGGCGGTGGCGCCACGGGCCGCCGCTGCAGATGGCGTTCCGGCCGTCGGGGCAGATCAAAGGCCGGATCCAGCCAACCTTGCTCATCGAAGTCGGCATCGAAGTGATCTTCGACTTCAGGCGGCGGCGGCAACATGCTGGTTTCGAGCATCTCCGCCTTGAGTCCCACCAGCACGGAGGCGGCCAGGAAGGCTTCGCTGCTGTCAGCCAGATCCCGTTCGTAGCTGCCGCCCCGTCCGGCCAGGGCGGCCGCCACCTGCCCGGGAACTTCGATGCGTTGCCGGAGTTGATCCAGAAAGCCGTCGATGACGGCAATCACATCCACATCCCAGGGATCGAGATCGCCCCGCTCCGCTGCGTCCTGCAGCAGCCGAATCGCAAGGCGGGCTCCAGCATCAGCGCCGTCGTTGGGGGCCACCTGGAGCAAGTCAATTCACCCTTTCCCGGCAAGGTATCGGTCCTCAACCGGTGTCGCCAGTGCTGCCTCAGGCCGCGCTGCTGGCATCGGTGACCTCCGCCTGGTCGCTGTCATCGCTCTCGGCACTGGTCGCGCTGACGGTGGTCGCGGGGAGGAGGCCCAGCTGGGTTTCAACGGTGGAGCGGTAACGGCTGAGGTCGGTCTCCAGTTCCTGGATCCGCACCTGCTGTGCTTCGTATTCGTTCGCCTTGCTGAACTGTTCAACGTTGTTGAGCATCCCGGTCCAGGCGGCGAAGAACCAGGCCGACACGGCTCCCAACCCCGCTGCCAGCAGCAGCAGACCCGCCAAAGGCAGGGTGTACTCGACCCCGGGCAACACGTGAACCGTCGTGGGGCTGGTGTTCGCCAGGGTGAAGAACACCGTGATCAGGCCGAAGCTGAAGATCAGGCCGAAGTTGATCTGACGCATGGCAGGGGAGCGTTCCCCTGGAACTTACGGACGGTTGGCTGGGAATGAATCGGAATCGATACGTGATTTATGACGCGCCCACGGCGGGGGCCTGGATGACTGCTGGAACGGGCGCCTGACCTCGAATCAGGGGGGCCGTTGGTGAGATCACTTGTTCCATCGCACCCAGGTTTCGGTTCACCAGGGCTTCAATCGAGCTGCGGTAGCTGTCGGTCATCAGTTTGGGGTACAGCCCGATTCCGATGATCGGCACCAGCAGGCAGCCGATGATGTACACCTCGCGCGGCTCCGCATCCACCAGGTTGGTGTGGGACACCAGCTCCTCTTTTTCCTTGCCGAAGAAGATCTCGCGAAGCATCGAGAGCAGATAGATCGGTGTGAGGATCACGCCGACGGCGGCCAGCCCGCAGATCACCACGCGGAAGGGCAGGGTGTAGGCCTCATCCGTGGCGAAACCAGCGAACACCATCAGTTCGCTCACGAACCCGCTCATGCCGGGCAGGGCCAGGGAGGCGAGGGCACACACCGTCCAGAGCGCGAACATGATGCGCATTTTCTGGCCGATGCCTCCCATCTCATCCAGCTGAAGCGTGTGGGTGCGGTCGTAGGTGGCACCCACGAGGAAGAACAGGCTGGCGCCAATCAAGCCGTGGCTGATCATCTGCAGCATGGCGCCACTGGTGCCCAGGGCACTGAAGCTGCCCACGCCGATCAGCACGAAGCCCATGTGGCTGATTGAGCTGTAGGCGATCTTTCGCTTGAGGTTGCGCTGGGCGAAGGAGGTGAGGGCGGCGTAAATGATGTTCACCACCCCCAGCACGATCAGCAGTGGGGCGAACTGAGAGTGGGCCGCTGGCAGCAGTTCACAGTTGAAGCGCAGCAGGGCATAGCCGCCCATCTTCAGCAGGATGCCGGCCAACAGCATGTGCACCGGTGCCGTTGCTTCGCCATGGGCATCCGGCAGCCAGGTGTGCAGGGGCACGATCGGCAGCTTCACGCCGAAGGCGATCAACAGCCCGGCGTAGCAGAGCAGTTGAAAGCCCGTGCCGAAGTCTTTGGCTGCGAGAGCGGTGTACTCAAAACTGGGGGTGCCGCCGCCGAAGAAGCCCATGGCCAGGGCGGCCAACAGGATGAACAGGGAGCTGCCGGCGGTGTAGAGGATGAATTTGGTTGCGGCGTACTGGCGTTTCTTGCCGCCCCAGATGGCCAGTAGCAGATACACAGGAATCAGTTCCAGCTCCCAGGCCAGGAAGAACAGCAGCATGTCCTGCACGGCGAAGACCGCGATCTGGCCACCATCCATGGCCAGCAGCAGGAAATAAAACAGCCGCGGTTTGAAACTCACCGGCCATGCCGCTAGGCAGGCCAGGCTGGTGATGAAGCTGGTGAGCAGGATCAACGGCATTGAGAGCCCGTCGGCTCCCACCGCCCAGGTGAGGCCAAGATCCGGCAGCCAGCTCACCCGTTCTGAAAGCTGCAGACCACTCAGGCTGGGGTCATAGCCGGTGAGGTAGGCCGCAACGGTGATCAGGAAGGTGATCAGCGTCACGATCAGGGCGTACCAGCGCACCTGTTTGCCCTCGCCTTTGTCTGGAACCAGCGGAACCAGCAGGGCACCCACAATCGGCACCAGGATCGACAGGCTCAGCCATGGAACGGTGGCCTGCACCGGATCGCTGAGTCCGGCGACTGCGAATTCGACCACGCTGATCCGACACTCACTGGGTCGATCGTAGAAATCATGGCCGCTGTGTCATCACCTCGATAGGCGATGACACACATGGACGATGAGCTTTATGCGATCGGCCCTCCGATCACGCCGAACAGCACCACCAGGCCGATCACGCCGGCAAACACAATCAGGGCATAGAACTGGGCCCGTCCGGTCTCGAGATATTTGAGACCTTCGCCGCTGCCGAGGGTGAGCAGGCCGGTGAGGTTGACCACGCCATCCACCACTTTGGCGTCAACTTCGAGCACCTCCCGCGCCAGTTTGCGGCTGCCGCGAACGAACAGCTTCTCGTTCACCACATCGAGGTACCACTTGTTGGCGAGGAAGGCATTCACCGCCGGGAAGCGGCCGGCCACCAGCTGCCCCAGATCAATCCGACGCAGGGCATAGGCCAGAACAGCCAGGCTGATGCCGGCAACGGAGATGGCAACGGAGGCGCCCGCCAGGGGGAGAAACTCTCCCCAGCTGAACTGTTCGGCCATCTCGAGGGCTTCTTCCGGATTGAGAAGGCCCGCAAAGCGGCTGTTCCAGGGGGTGCCCAAGAGGCCAATCAGCACCGATGGCACCGCCAGCACCGCCAAGGGTGCTGCCATGGGCCAGGCCGACTCATGCACGCTGCCGCCATGGGCGTGGTGCTCTGCGGGATCCTTGCCGGCTGCGGTCAGCAGCTGGGCCTGCATGGCGGTGTCATTGCCGCGGAACTCACCTTCAAAGGTGAGGAAATAGAGGCGGAACATGTAGAAGGCCGTCATCCCCGCCGTCAGGAAGCCCACCACCCAGAGCAGCGGGTAGCTGTTGAAGGCCTGGCCAAGAATTTCGTCCTTGCTCCAGAAGCCGGCCAGGGGCGGAATGCCACTGATGGCGATGCAGCCGATGAAGAAGGTGATCGAGGTGACGGGCATCTTTGTGCGCAGGCCGCCCATCAGGCGCATGTCCTGGGCAAGAACGGGCTCGTGGCCCACCACCTCTTCCATGGCGTGGATGACGGAGCCTGATCCCAGGAACAACATCGCCTTGAAGAAGGCATGAGTCACCAGGTGGAAGATGCCGGCGACCGGGGCACCGCAACCCATCGCCAACATCATGTAGCCGAGCTGGGAGACGGTGCTGTAGGCCAGACCCTTCTTGAGGTCCATCTGGGTGAGGGCAATGGAAGCCCCCAGGAAGCAGGTGATCGTGCCAACGACGGCGATCACGGTTTGAACGACGGGGAACTGGGCGTAGAGGGGATCGAGGCGGGCCACCAGGAACACCCCTGCTGCCACCATCGTTGCGGCGTGAATCAGTGCTGAAATCGGCGTCGGGCCCTCCATGGCATCGGGCAACCAGACGTGGAGGGGGAACTGGGCCGACTTGGCCATCGGACCCATGAACACCAGCAGGCAGAGCAGCAGCGCTGCCCATGGGGCCACCGTTCCGGCGGCCAGGCCGTTCTGCAGACCATCGGCGATTCCCTGGAAATCGAAGCTCCCGGTGGCCCAGAACAGGCCAAGGATGCCCAGCAGCAGGCCGAAGTCACCAACCCGGTTCACCACGAAAGCCTTCTGAGCGGCGTGGGCGGCACCGTCGCGGTCGTACCAGAAGCCCACCAGCAGGTAGGAGCACATGCCCACCAGCTCCCAGAAGACGTAGATCTCCAGAAGATTGGGGCTGATGATCAGACCCAGCATGGAGCTGCTGAACAGCGCCAAGTACGTGAAAAAGCGCACATAGCCCTTGTCATGGGCCATGTAGCCGTGGGAATACACCAGCACCAGCAGGGCGATGGTGGTGACCAGCGCCAGCATCACCGCACCAAGCGGATCCACCACGTAGCCCATCGGCAGAACGAAGCTGCCAGCACTGGCCCAGACGAACAGATGCTCGACCGGTGGCGCCCCATTGAGCTGGTTGAACAGGATGCTGTAGCTGAGGGCCGCAGCTGCGCCAACGCAGGAGATCAAAAGCAGCGCAACGGGTTTGCGCAACCGATTGATCGTGCGGTTGAAGCTGATCAATCCCAACCCGGTTAGCACTGCGCCGAGCAGGGGCAGAACCGGAATGAGCCAGGCGAGTTCCTCGGCCGAGGGCATCCGCATAAAGGAGGTTGAAGCGAGTGTAGGCAGCTCAGCCCAGCAGGTTCTGGAGTGCTGAATTGCGCATCAACTCAGCAGCCGTCGGAATGAAGCGATGGGCCCACCAGAACACGCCGACGGCGATGGCGATGCCCAGTTGTGCCGGTCGAACGAATTCCTGCCACTGCAACTGCTGGCGTCCATCCAGCACCGCTGCGAAAGGCACGATCGAGGTGCTGGCCTTGAGCTCGTCAAAGGCTTCGCCGAAGCGGGCCTTCAGGCGCCGGTCGCCATGCCAGACGGCGAAGAGGTGATGGCCGATCAAGCCCACGCAGGTCACCAGCATGAAGCTGCTGCCGATCCAGAGGGCGTGGGTGAGGCACCAGAGGATTTGCCCGATGGCCTGGGGATGGCGGCTGATGCGGATGATCCCCGTGGCGTAAAGACGCACCTGCGGTTTCAGCACCGCCGGGATCTCCAGCAGGTTGTAGGTGGCTGGATAGAGGAAGAGAAAACTGATGGCGGTTCCGATCCACACGAGCGGAATCACCCCAGGTACGCCCTGGAGATTCCACAGCCGCATCCCGTCGTAGCGATGGGCCAGGAACCATCCGATCACCACCACGGCCGAGGGAATGCTGGCTGCCGCGAAGATCAGGCGCCAGGCCCGTGCTCCGATCACGGCCTCAGCCCGGCTGCGCAGGGCAGCACCACCGCTGTGAATCACGGCAAACAGGATCAGCAGCACCAGCATCACGACGCTGCTGTGGTGGGTGGAGGCCATGGCGGCTGCGTTGGAAGGGCGTGATTCTGGCTGTCGGACGTGGCGGTCCTAAATTTCTGGTGTTCCTCCGGGTGTTCCGCGGTGGCCGATCTGCCGTTCACCCTCGACCAGCTGCGGATCCTTCGCGCGATTGTTAGTGAGGGCAGCTTCAAGAAAGCCGCCGACAGTCTTTACGTCACCCAGCCCGCCGTCAGCCTTCAGATCCAGAACCTGGAGAAGCAGCTGGAGGTTTCGTTGTTTGATCGCGGCGGGCGCAAGGCGCAGCTCACTGAGGCTGGCCATCTGCTGCTGAGTTACTGCGACCGGATCCTGAGCCAGTGCCACGAAGCCTGTCGGGCCCTGGATGATCTCCACAACCTCAAAGGTGGATCCCTGATCGTGGGGGCAAGCCAGACCACCGGCACCTACTTGATGCCCCGGATGATCGGCCTGTTCCGCCAGAAATATCCGGACGTGTCCGTGCAGCTCCAGGTCCACAGCACCAGACGCACGGGCTGGAGTGTGGCCAACGGTCAGATCGACCTGGCGATCATCGGTGGTGAATTGCCGGCGGAACTCAATGAACTGCTGCAGGTGGTGCCCTACGCCAGTGATGAGCTGGCGCTGGTGCTGCCGGTGAAGCACCCCTTGGCCCGACTGGCTGAACTCACCAAGGAAGACCTGTATCGCCTGGGCTTCGTCTGCCTCGATGCGCAATCCACCACCCGGAAGATGGTCGACCAGCTTCTGGCGCGCTCCGGCCTGGATGTGCAGCGCCTGCGCATCGACATGGAGCTGAATTCGCTGGAAGCCATCAAGAACGCCGTTCAGGCGGGCCTGGGCGCCGCCTTTGTTCCCGTGGTGTCGATCGAGCGGGAGTTATCGTCGGGAACGATTCATCGGCCCCAGGTGGCTGATCTGCAGGTGCGGCGCCAGCTCAAGTTGATCACCCATCCCGCCCGCTACTGCTCACGCGCCTCGGTGGCCTTCCGCAATGACGTTCTGCCCGTCTTTGCCAGCGCTGACAGCCCAATTCGTCAGGCAGCGAAGGTCGTGCCTGAAGCGATCGGGGAGCAACTGGTTCAGAACTGATCGGCCTCGGGTGTCACGCCCACAGCGTCATCTGCCACGCCTCGGGTGAGGAATTTGTTCTCACTTATATCGGTTTGGTAGACGCAGCGCACCACGGGCTTGTCCCGAACGGAGCCGATGTAGGCAAAAGTGTTCATCCGCTGTTTGCACTCACGCTCCTGCTCGGCGGTGATGGCCCCCTCCTTGCGCAGCACCGACCAGTTCTCCCGACGGATCACACAACCCGGTTGCAGGGTTGGCTGGGTCACAAAGCTGCTGGAGGGGTTGAGCGTCGTGTACATCTCGATGTCCATGACGAAGGCGCTCGCCCCCCACTGGCGGCAGAACTCCGGGTCGGGAACGGCCATGTCCAGTTGCTGGGAGCTGGCGATGTTTCCCTGGTCGCCCGTGGTGGTGCTGGTGACAGCGCTGCCGATGCCGATTCCCACCACGAGAACTCCTGCCAAGACGGCCACGGTGAGGGTGCTGAATTGAAAGCCGCCCTGGCCACCTCCTCCACCTGGTGGGGGGCCGGGAGGACGGCCGTATCCGCCACGGGGAGGAGCGTCGTAACGATCCCGCTCACCGCGGTCGTAGCGGCCATCACGCGGTCGGCGGCTGCCGCGGTCGTAGCGCGAGCCGGTCACAACAGTTCTGGGGTACGGGGCAGGCCCATGGAGAAGTTCTGCACGCGGCCATCCGGGTTGTAGCTGAGTTCTCCGGCCTGGAGCAGTTGCCGGATGAATCCCTCCAGGTCTGTACCAATGCGGCGCAGGGTGTAGTCACTCAGTTCGCCACCGGCTGCGGCATCAACCAGTTCCTTGAAGCGTCCCTGCACCTTGGCGAGGCTGGCGGCATCCCAGAGAAATTCGTTGTCGGGATCCAGATCCAAGGTCAGTTGGTCATCCGAAGGAACCAGATCCTCCTCTTGAAGCGCTGCTGTGAACAGGCGCACGTGGCGGGTGGTGCACTTGAGAAGGGTGTCAGCCAAGACGCGCCCACGGGAAAGCTGACACGACTTTAAGAAGCGAACGGGGGTCAAGCCCTTTTAAGGTTGGTTTCACTTTCGAGACGGCCGCATGCGCGTCGCTATTGCCGGAGCTGGTCTTGCTGGACTCTCCTGTGCCAAATATCTGGCGGATGCCGGCCACACCCCCATCGTTGTGGAAGCCAGGGATGTTCTCGGCGGCAAGGTGGCGGCCTGGAAGGACGAGGACGGCGATTGGTATGAAACCGGCCTGCACATCTTCTTCGGGGCTTACCCGAACATGCTGCAGTTGTTCAAGGAGCTGAACATCGAAGACCGGCTGCAGTGGAAGAGCCATTCGATGATCTTCAACCAGCAGGACGAACCAGGCACCTACAGCCGCTTTGATTTCCCCGACCTGCCGGCACCGGTGAACGGTGTGGCGGCGATTCTGGGCAACAACGACATGCTCACCTGGCCGGAGAAGATCAGCTTCGGCCTGGGACTGGTCCCCGCGATGCTCCGGGGTCAGGGGTATGTCGAGGAGTGCGACAAATACTCCTGGACGGAGTGGCTGCGGGTCCACAACATTCCCGAACGGGTGAACGATGAAGTGTTCTTGGCGATGAGCAAGGCGCTGAATTTCATCGATCCCGATGAGATCTCCGCCACCGTGGTGCTCACGGCCCTGAACCGCTTCCTGCAGGAGAAAAACGGCTCCAAGATGGCGTTCCTGGATGGTGCACCGCCGGAGCGCCTCTGCCAGCCGGTGGTCGAGCACATCGAATCACTGGGTGGTGAAGTGCACCTTGACAGCCCCCTGCGTGAGATCAAGCTCAATGCCGATGGTTCGGTGGCGGCTTTCCATATCGGTGGCGTGAAGGGCAAGGAGAGCTTCGACCTCACCGCTGATGCCTACGTCAGTGCCTTGCCGGTGGATCCCTTCAAGCTGCTGCTGCCTGAGCCCTGGAAGCAGATGGAGGTGTTCCAGAAGCTGGATGGTCTCCGGGGTGTCCCTGTGATCAACCTGCACCTCTGGTTCGATCGCAAGCTCACTGACATTGACCATCTGCTGTTCAGCCGCTCCCCCCTGCTCAGCGTGTATGCCGATATGAGCATCACCTGCAAGGAGTACGAAGACCCCGACAAGTCGATGCTTGAGCTGGTTTTTGCTCCTGCCAAAGACTGGATCGGCCGTCCCGATGAGGAGATCATCGAGGCCACCATAGGTGAGCTCAAGAAGCTGTTCCCGATGCACTTCAGTGGCGACAACCCCGCCACCCTGCGCAAATACAAGGTCGTGAAGACGCCCTTGTCCGTCTACAAAACGACCCCCGGTTGCCAGGAGCTGCGTCCGGATCAAACCACCCCGATCAAGAACTTCTTCCTCGCGGGCGATTACACGATGCAGCGCTATCTCGCCTCGATGGAGGGTGCTGTTCTCAGCGGCAAGCTCTGCGCCGGCGCAGTGGACCGCAAGACAGGTCAGCTGGCATCATCGACCTCTTCCAGTGAGCCTGTGACGGCCTGAGCCATGCCCCTCGCCTCCCCGGATCTCGACGCAGCCTTTGAGGCCTGCCGTCGGGAGACCGCCGAGTGGGCCAAGACGTTCTATATCGGCACCTTGCTTCTCCCTCCAGAGAAGCGGCGTGCCATTTGGGCGATCTATGTGTGGTGCCGGCGCACGGATGAGTTGATGGACAGCCCTGAGGCCCAGGCGCGTCCGGTGGAGGAGCTTGCAGAGCGGCTCGACCGTTGGGAAGAGAAGACCCGTGCTCTGTTTGATGGTCGGGTGGAGGACGACCTGGATGCGGTGATGGTCGACACCCTGGAGCGCTTCCCCCAGGGCATTCAGCCTTTCCTCGACATGATTGAGGGCCAGCGGATGGACCTCACCTGGACCCGCTACCCCCGCTTTGAAGATCTCAAGCTCTACTGCTATCGCGTGGCAGGCACCGTTGGCCTGATGACCCAGGGGGTGATGGGCGTCGACCAGGCCTACACCTCAGCTCCCTGGAGCGACTGTCCGGACACCTCCGATGCTGCCGTCGCCCTGGGGATCGCCAACCAACTCACCAATATCCTTCGGGATGTGGGGGAAGACCGGGGCCGTGGTCGTATCTATCTGCCCCAGGAAGATCTCGAGCGGTTCGGTTATTCCGAGGAGGAGCTGATGGCCGGAACCCTTAATAACGCCTGGCGTGCGTTGATGCGCTTCCAGCTGGAGCGGGCTCGCGATTGGTTTGCCCGCTCCGAAGCCGGAGTCCGTTGGCTGTCCGCCGATGCGCGCTGGCCAGTGTGGACGTCGTTGCGGTTGTACCGCGGCATCCTGGATGAAATTGAACGGGTCGATTACGACGTGTTCAATCACCGTGCCTATGTGGCCAAGGTCAACAAGCTGCTTGATCTGCCCCGTTCATTCCTGTTGGCTCAGTCACGCTAAAAACCCCTGCCGGGATGACCGGCAGGGGTGGAGTTGATCTTCTTTTTCCCTTGATCAGATCAGCGACGGATCAAACCGCCGTCTTCTGGTTGGCCAGCAGATCCTTGAGCTTGGACAGTTCGCCGGCCCAGCGGGGGTCAGGGGCGCCTTCGCTCTTCGCATCGCTGTGGACCACCTTGTTCACAGCCTTGCGGGCAACTTGAGGCTGGCCGGCTGCATTGGGTGCTCCACGACGGTTGCCGCCAGCATTGTTGTCGCGACGCTCGGAGCGCTCGACGCGTAGGGCACTGCCACCGAACTCCTTGCCGTTGAGAGCTTCGATCACGGCGTCGGCCAGTTTCGGATCGTCCACGTTGGCGCAGCCGAAACCGCGGCATGCACCGGTTTCGCGGTCGAGAACCGACTTGAACCGAATCCCTTCTCCCACCGACTTGAGCAGAGCCACCAGCTCCTGTTCTTCAAAGGTCTGCGGCAGGTTGCCGATGTACAGGCGGATGCTCATGAAGGAAAGGAAATGCGATCTGTCGGTGTCTGACCGTCATCATTGACACCAGGAAAGTTAATCACAGAGCCTCGCTTTCACGGGTCAAGAAATGTTGGGCCTCCTTCAGTGCCTCGCTTGGGGTCTGGATGCGTCCAAAGGCATGTTCAAGCTTCAGATGATGCAGCAGGCGTCCGAGACGGGGGCCGGGTTCGACTTCCAGGGCCGTCAGCAGGCCATTGCCGTCGACCGGGGTTCTGGGGTGGAACAGAGGGTCCTCGGCGTTGCGCCATCGACGCAGCCAGATTTCTTTTTCGGGCATGGGCAGTTGCAGGGCCAGGGCGGGGAGATCCCCCTCGAGCTCCTCATGCAATTGCAGTCGATCGCTCTCGAGTAGCGCGTCCGGTGCCTGGCCGGTGCGTTGCTGCCAGCTCCGCAGCCGTTTGCAGCGCTGGCGAAGGGCGCGACTGGCGCGGAGTTGGCTGAGACCCTCATCGCTCACCAGGGCCGTCAGTCGAGCCAAGGGCACTGCTTCTGCGGCTTCCTCGCTGGTCAGGCCATCGATGTTGCCGGGCGTGGGAGGTTGCCCTCCGGCCGCCCAGGGATGCAGCAACGGCAGGCTTGTGAGGGCTGCCATCGCGGCGTCAGCGTGTTCGCCCCGCACCAGGCGCTGCAGCTCCGCCAGGATTCGCTCCGGTGCCGCTTCCGGAAGCCGTGCGGCGTGGCGCTCAATCCACGCCATGGTCTGGCTGGAGATGGTGAGAGGGATTTCCGCCATCAGCCGCAATCCCCGCAGCAACCGCAGAGGGTCGTCGATGAGGTTGGCTTCCGAGACGGCGGTCAGGTAGCCCTGCTGGAGGTCGCTCAGTCCCCCTGTGGGGTCCCACAGCTCTCCCCAGGGCTGGAGCGACACGGCGATGGCATTGAGCCGGTAGTCGCGCCGCCAGAGGTCGTCTTCGATGCGGTCTCCGTCCTGTCGGGCGATGTCGACCGTCCAGCCCCCAAGCACCAGCCGAGCAATGCTCCGTTCCGCGTCGAGCACCACACAAGTGCCATGGAGCTCCTGGGCCAGGGCCTTGGTCAGAGCGATGGCATCCGCTGGGACCACAAGGTCAAGATCCGGCTGCTCCTGGAGACGGTCCAGCAAGCCATCCCGCACGGCGCCACCCACCAGCGCCGTGCCCTCCGGAAGCCGTGCCAGGGGGAGAGGCCACTGGGCTGGAGCCAGTCGCTCGCGCAGCTGGTCAAGCAATGCGTTGCCGGAGCCTTGGGCCATCAGAATGGGTGGAGTGAACGGCCTCGGGAGGCATGTGCATCTGCGTGGATTGCAGCTGGGTCGACCGTTGTCAGGCCTATCACGCAGTTGAGCGTCAGCATGGTGTTCCGCATCTAGCCCAGGCCCCGGATTTTGAGCCAGACGCGCCCCGTATCCACGTGTCGGTGATGGATCTTCCCGATGGCCAGGCCGGGATTGAGTGGGATGTGCGCTCCTGCGCCAGCTTCAAGGCGGATCCAGGCCGGTGGCAGCGTTGCCGTCCTGGACAGGAGCTGCCCCGATGACGGCTCCACCGCTACTGCTCGCCTTGCACAGCTGTTCCGATTGCTTTGGCATGGCGCTGCTGGATCCTCAGCAGCCTGGGGCAGAGCCTTTGGTGCAGGCTCATCCGGATGGCCGGGGCCTCTCCAACAGCTTGATTTCGCGGGTTCAGGGGCTCCTCCCGCCCGAGCGTTGGCCCCAGTTGCAGGGCCTTGCCGTCGCGACGGGACCCGGCGGCTTCACCGGCACCCGCCTCACGGTGGTGATGGCCCGCACCCTGGCGCAACAGCTGGATTGCCCCCTGCTTGGGGTGAGCAGCTATGCCCTGATGGCCCCACGCCTGGAGCGGCAACTGCCCCAATCCATGCAGGGGGAACCGTTCTGGATCACCCAGGAGTTGCCGCGCCGGGGAGTGGTGGGTGGTCAGTACCGGATCACGGCCGGGCAGGTTCACGAACTCAGCCTGCCGACCTTGCTGCCTCAGGGGGCATCACCCAAGCCCGCTGTTGAGGTGCAGCTGGATGTGGAAGCAGATGTGGCGCGGCTCCTGCAGCTGTTGCAGCGCAGCCATGCCGCCGGGGCTGCGATGCCCTGGGCTGAGGTGCTGCCGATCTACCCCACCTCACCTGTTGGACAGGTCTGATGGCGGGCGTGCGTACAGGGCTGCTGCTGGGTGCTGGTTTGATGGCCTGGCTGTTGGGGCCCGGCCCGCTGTCGCCCTATCGGCGGGCTCTGTTGGATCGCAGCCCGCCCCAGCTGGTGCTGGTGCTCGGGGGTGATGTGGATAGGGAACGAATGGGTGCCCGGTTGGCGCGTCAGCTCGACCTACCCCTGCTGGTGAGCGGCGGCAGCAACCGTGAGTACGCCGAATGGATGCTCAGTGAGGAGCGCTTCAATCCCGACCGCGTCACCCTGGATTACCGGGCCCGTGACACCCTCAGCAATTTCACGTCTGTGGTGGATGAGCTGCAGGCGGATGGTGTTCGCCACGTGCTGCTGGTGACCAGCGAAGACCACCTGCCCCGCTCCATGGCGGTGGGCCAGGTGGTGGCCGGCAGCCGCGGAATTCAGCTCACCGGAGTTCCCGTGGCCTGCCGCGAGGACTGCACCCAGGAGGGACGCCTCAAGCAATGGAGTGATTGGCTTCGTGCGGTGGCGTGGGTGATGACCGGTCGCGATCTCAGGGATGCTGCGGACCCTGATCCAGCAGAGCGTTGATGCGTTCCTGCAGCAGAGCGGTGGTGGCATCCAGATCAGGCCTGCGGCGACTGGCCGGGGCTGGGATGGGGTCGCCGATGCGCAGCTGAATCGGCACAAGGCGCGGCCAGCTGCGCCCGCTGCCCAAGGCGCGGTGGCTGTTGCAGATGGCCACCGGCAGCAGCGGGGCTCCCGTGCGAGCCGCCAGCAGGGCCGCTCCGGGGAGTGGGTTGTTGATCCGGCCGTCGTTCTGTCGGGTGCCGTCCAGAAACACTCCCGTTGCCCAACCCTCTTCGAGTCGAGCCGTTGCGGTGCGGATCGCTTCGCGATCGCTGGCACCTCTCCGCACGGGGTAAGCACCACAGGCCCGGATCAAGCGCCCCAGGAGCGGGATGCTGAACAGTTCCGCCTTGGCCATGAAGGCCACGGGGCGCCCCAGGGCATGGCCCAGCAAGGGCGGGTCCAGGTGCGAACCATGGTTGGCTACCACCACAAGGGGCCCTTGCATGGGCACTCGGTTGTTGCCGGAGGTCGATCCGCGGAACAGCAAGCGGAAGACCGGGAACACCAGCAGGCTGCTGACCAGCCGGTAGGTGAGGCTCGGCTTGGGGGTGCGGACGAGGCTGGACTGACTCACTGTCCGAGGTCTCCAGCCCCGGAGATCTGGGCGGTGGTGACCCCGCTCATGCTGCGTTTGGCCAGGCCGCTGAGCACGTTGCCCGGACCGATTTCCACCAGGGTGTCCACACCGCTGTCGGTCATCGCTGCCATGGTTTCGCGCCAGCGCACACCGGTGGTCATCTGCTGCTTCAGGCGCTGTTTGAGCTCGTCCGCACTGGTGCTGGCGCTGGCGGCGCTGTTGCTGAGCACCGGAACGCGGGCATCCAGGAAGGGCACGTTGTCCAGCTCGGCGGCGAAGCGTTCAGCAGCCTCCGCCATGAACGGAGAGTGGAAGGCTCCGGAGACGGCCAGGGGGATGGCGCGCTTGCATTTCAGGGCTCCACTCACGCTTTCCACGGCCTCTGGAGCGCCAGAGATCACCACCTGCGCATCGCTGTTGTCGTTGGCGATGCTGACGCCGTCCGTGGCGGCCACCAGATCGTCCAGCTGAGCGCGATCGAAGCCGATCACGGCCGTCATGGCGCCGCCCCCGGCGTTCGCCATCAGTTCTGAGCGGGTTTTCATCAGCTGCAGACCGGTCTCCAGCCCAAACACCCCTGCGCTGTACAGAGCAACCAGCTCGCCCAGGCTGTGGCCGGCCACCAGCGCAGGCTTGCGGCCCTGCTGTTGAAGGTTGTCGGCCAGCACCGATTCGATCACGAACAGGGCGGGCTGGGTGTTGCGGGTGTCGTTGAGGTCATCCAGGCCATCACCACCGCCGCTTTCCCCCTGGCAGATCGCCAGCAGATCGCGCCCCAGCAGCTCTGAGGCCATGGCGAAACGCTCGCGGCTGCCTTCGATGCTGAGCAGCGCTTCTGCCATGCCCACTTTTTGAGAGCCCTGACCGGGAAAGACCCAGGCGATCGCCATTGCTGTGTTCTGCAGACCGTGCCGGAGACTAGGCGGGCCCGCTCCAGCGGAAGAGGGCTGCACCCCAGCTCAAACCCGCTCCGAATCCACTGCTGGCGATGCGGTGGCCGGGTTGGATGCGTCCATCGCGCACGGCTTCATCCAGCATCAGGGGAATGGTGGCTGCCGAGGTGTTGCCGTAGTGGGCCAGGTTGCTGAGCACTTTTTCGGAGGGCACCGAGAAGCGATCCGCCACGGCATCAAGGATGCGCTGGTTGGCTTGATGCAGCAGCAGCCAATCCAGGCAATCTGCGGCGACACCACCCTGTGAAAGCAGCTTTTCGAGAATCGCCGGCACCTCGCGCACCGCGAATTTGTAGACCTCCTGCCCGTTCATCTGGATGGGGTCGAAGCCGCCGCACTGATGGCTGGCATCCCCCACCAGGGGCTGGCGCTGGTTCACCTGGGGCAGCTGGAGTACCTCGCCGCGGCTGCCATCGGAGCGCAACAGAAATCCGTCGAGATCGTCCTGGCCGTTCTCTGAGGCCTCCAGCACCACGGCACCGGCCGCGTCACCGAAGAGAACGCAGGAGCGGCGATCGTCCCAGTTCACCCAGCGGCTGAGTTGATCGGCTCCCACCACGAGGATGCGGCGCATCGCCCCGCTGCGCAGATACTGGGCGGCGGTCACAACGGCGAAGAGAAAGCCGCTGCAGGCAGCGGTGACATCAAAGGCCGCGGCATGGGTGGCGCCGAGGCGCGCCTGCAGCCGTGGAGCCGAGCCGAACAGGTCGTCTGGGGTGGAGGTGGCCAACAGGATGAGATCGAGGCTGTCGGCCGACCAACCGGCCATCTCCAAGGCCCGTTTTGCCGCCAACCCGCTCAGTTCCGCCAGGGATTCGTCGCTGTTGATCACCCGTCGCGCGGCAATGCCTGTGCGACTGCGGATCCATTCGTCACTCGTCTCAACCCGCTGGCCCAGCTCTGCGTTGCTGATCGAGCGGCTGGGCGTCGCGCTGCCAGACCCTCGGAACAACACCCCCCTGGTTGTGCTGAGCGGCTCGACCAAGACGGAGGTTGATTGACGTCGCGTCAGTCAATCACAACCCTGTTGCAGCGTGGCGAGATCCTCCATCACCCCATGGCTGGCTGCGGAGTGGGCAATGCGCAGGGCACTGACCACCGAGAGGGCCTTGCTGCTGCCGTGGCCGATCACGGAAATGCCGTTCACGCCCAGAAGCAGGGCACCACCGTGTTCGGCATGGTCGAGCCGCTTCTTGATGCGCTTCAGGTTGCTGCGCAGAAACGCTGATCCCACCTTGCCGCGACGCCCTCGGGGCAACTCCGCCCGCAGCACCCCCAGCAGAACACTGCCGACGGACTCCAGGAACTTCAGCAGCACATTGCCGGTGAATCCATCGCAGACCACCACATCGAAGTCGCCCGAAAGCACATCCCGGCCTTCGCAGTTGCCGGCGAAGTGGAGCCTGGATTCGTCCCGCAGCAATTCGTGGGTCCTCAAGGAGAGATCGTTCCCCTTGCACTCCTCCTCGCCAATGTTCAGCAGGCCGATGCGTGGCCGTTTCACCTGCAGCACATCCCGGCTGTAGATGTTCCCCAGCAGGGCGAACTGGTGCAAGTAGGTGGGCTTGCAGTCCATGTTGGCGCCCACATCGAGCACCAACACCGGCTTGCCTGGATCCTTGGTGGGGAACAGAGCACCGATGGCGGGGCGGTCGATGCCCTTCAGCCGTCCCAGCCGAAAAATCGCCGAGGCCATCACCGCCCCGGAATTGCCGGCGGAGTACACCGCCTCGGCCTCGCCTTTCTTCACGAGGTCCATAGCCACATTGATGCTGGCGTCCCGTTTGCGCCGCACCGCCGTGGCTTCGTCATCCATGCCGATGGAGGGCCCGCTGGCCACCAGGTCCAGATGTCCTGCCGCACGCGCACTCTCCAAGGCTTCGCGTAGCCCGAGGCTGGTGGCGTCAGCCATCACCCTGTCGATCTCCCCCACGAAGCGGATCTTCAGCGGCAGCCGGTCAATGGCGTCCAGGCATCCCTCCAGGATCGGCCCCGGCGCATGGTCACCGCCCATGCCATCGACGGCCACCCAGAGGCGCTCTGCATCGTCGATCTCATCGGCATCGGTGCCACCCTGCAGCCAGCGCAGGGGATCAAACCCCAGCGGTTGGAGCACGCTGCTGGCCACCGTGCCTGCTCCGGAGACAACGGTTTCGGCCACGTTGCCGGCCATCGAACCCGCGGCCGTTGCTGAGCTGGCAGCGCCATCAACGATGGTTGTGACGGCGGCATTGCGCCGATACCAAATCACCAGGCGACGGATCGCCCGAGGACGGTTTGTTTTATGCCGCGGCTGAGGGGCCGGGGTGGGATCAGGGTCCTTCGGAGGCAACGGAATCGACGATGCGCTGGAACAGGTAGCCGGTGCCCCGAGCTGTGAGGATCAACTCGGGATTGGCAGGATCATCCTCCAATTTGGAGCGCAGACGGGAGATATGAACATCAACCACCCGGGTGTCCACATGGCGCTCCGGGGTGTATCCCCACACCTCTTTGAGGATTTCGCCGCGGTTGAACGGCTCGCCGGAACGGCTCACCAGCAGTTCCAACAGGCTGAATTCCATCCCCGTTAGGCGGATGCGTTCATCGCCGCGGAAGACCTGGCGTTTGTTGGTGTCGATGCGCAGGTCGCTGACCTGGATGACGCCGGAGTTGGGAATGCCCGCCACCTGCTCCTTCTCGACCCGGCGCAGCACGCAGCGGATGCGGGCTTCCAGCTCCTTCGGGCTGAAGGGCTTCACCACATAGTCATCGGCACCGAGCTCAAGCCCGGTGATGCGGTCAGCCACGTCGCCGAGGGCCGTCAGCATCACGATGGGAACGTCGGATTCCTTGCGCAGCTCCTGGCAGACGCCATAGCCGTCCAGCTTTGGCATCATCACGTCCAGCACCACCAGATCGGGCGTGCAGGTGGGGAACAATTCCAGGGCTTCGGTGCCGTCGCAGGCGGTTACGACGTTGTATCCGATCATGGATAGACGGGTTTCCAGGATCCGTCGGATTGATGCCTCGTCGTCGACCACGAGGATCGTTTCCTTGGTGGGAGCCGTGGCCGTCATGGGCACCGAGGCGTTAGTCACTTCTCGCCACAAATAAAAGGGCAGCCCCCCGGTCTGTTCATTCAACGGCAACTTTCTTCACAGTTCGCAGTGCCCAAATCCACCGCTGTTTTCATCTGTCAGGTCTGTGGAGCCCGTGCCCGACAGTTTTTCGGCCGTTGCCCGGAGTGCGGCAGCTGGAATTCGCTGGTGGAGCAATCCCAGCCCGCCGACGATGGCCGTCGCCGCCGCAGTGCTCCAGATCCGGAGCAGGCCGCTGCCCCGCGACGCTCCACGGCCATGGCCTCGCTGGAGGATCAGCCGCTGCAGCGGCTGGCGACCGGGTCGGCGGAATTTGACCGCGTTCTGGGTGGTGGCCTGGTTCCCGGTTCGCTGGTGCTGGTGGGAGGTGATCCGGGCATCGGCAAGAGCACATTGCTGCTGCAGAGCGCCTCGGCCATGGCGGCCGGTGCATCCGTGCTCTATGTGAGTGCTGAGGAATCAGCGCAGCAGGTGAAGCTGCGCTGGCAGCGGCTTGCCGGGGGGGCATCGGAGCTGCAGTTGCTGGCCGAAACCGATCTGGAACTGGTGCTGGAGGAGCTGGAGGCCCTTCGCCCCGCTGTGGCGATCATCGACAGCATTCAGGCGTTGCATGACGCCAACCTCACCAGTGCGCCGGGGTCCGTCGGCCAGGTGCGTGAATGTGCGGCTGCCCTGCAACGGCTGGCGAAACGCCAGAACATCTCGTTGTTGTTGGTGGGCCACGTCACCAAAGAAGGCATGTTGGCCGGCCCGAAGGTGTTGGAACACCTTGTGGATGCGGTGCTCACCTTCGAGGGAGACCGCTTCGCCAGTCATCGCCTGCTGCGGGCCGTCAAGAACCGCTTCGGTGCCACCCATGAGTTGGGTTTGTTTGAGATGCAAAGCGGTGGTCTGGCCGAGGTGGGCAACCCCAGTGAGCTGTTCCTCAGCGATGCCCGCGCCTCCGGTGTCGCCACGATCGTGGCCTGTGAGGGCACCCGCTCGTTGGTGGTGGATCTGCAGGCCTTGGTGAACGTCACCAGCTATGCCAGTCCGCGACGCACGGCGACAGGGATCGGCACCAACCGTTTGCACCAGATCCTCGCGGTGCTGGAGAAGCACATGGGACTGCCGCTCTCCCGCTTTGACTGCTATCTGGCCGTGGCCGGTGGCCTGGAGGTGGAGGAGCCTGCGGCGGATCTGGGGGTCGCTGCAGCGGTGGTGGCCAGCTTCAGAGATCTCACCCTGCCTGCGGGCACGGTCTTGATCGGCGAGCTTGGTTTGGGGGGGCAGTTGCGCCCTGTGGGTCAGCTGGAGCTTCGGCTGCAGGAAGCGGCCCGGCTGGGCTTCCAGCGGGCCGTCGTCCCCCGGGGCAGTGGCCTGGGCGATCTGGCTTCGGGTTTGGATCTCGCTCTTCTGGAGGCCGACAGCGTCACCGAGGCCCTAGTGCTGGCGCTCGGTGATGCAGTGCAGCCCGACCAGGACTGATTCAGAAGTAAACGTCGACGTTGCTGCGGCCCGTGGACTTCAGCCAGTTCTCGATATCGAGATAACCGCCGGGATTGAGGCGCACGGCCTGGGTCCAGACGTCAGCGGCCTGGTCAAACCAGCGATCCGCTGCGTCCTGCTCACCGCCTTCCTCAGCGATGCGGCCCCACTTCTCGTAGATCAGCCCCATGTTCTTCAGGCAGGAGGGCTGGTTCGGGTTTTCCTCGAGTGCCTTGCGGTAGGTCTCGATCGCCCGCTCCTCCTCGCCGTTGGACATGTAGATGATGGCCATGTTCTTGAGGGTTTCGCTCCGGTCGGTGGAGTTCTCCTCAAGCTTCAGGGCCTCCTCGTAGTTCTCCAGCGCTTCGGCATAGTCGCCATCGTTCTGGGCGGAGAGGCCATCCCGGTAATAGACGTAGGCCTCCTTGGAGCGGGCATTGATCGGCAATAGCTTGACGATCAGGTCCGCCATCACCGTGAAGCTCTTGTCAATGAAGTTGTCGTTGCGGTTGCTGCGGGGCACGGCGCTCCGGCGGACGGACCCCCATCCTGACGGGACCGGAGCCCGACCTAGCCTGCTCGTAAAGATCCCTGTTGCGTAAACACCTGTGAGCCCTTCGGTTCAGACCGTCGTCCTGGATGTGGAAGGGATGAAATGCGGCGGTTGCGTCCGCGCTGTGGAAACCACTTTGCTGGATCAGCCCGGTGTTCAGCGCGCCGATGTAAATCTGGTCAGCCGCTCGGCCTGGCTTGATCTCACCGCCGGTGAGAGTGATGTGGATGGTGTCTTGAAAGCCCTTGCAGACAGGGGCTTTCCGGCCAAGGAGCGTTCCCTGGATGCCCCGATCGGAGCGATGGCTGCCGGGCAGGCGCTGCCAGGCTGGTGGCAGCAATGGCGACAGCTGATGGTGGCCCTGGTGCTGCTGTTGCTGTCGGTGCTGGGGCATCTCAGCGAGGCCGGTCACCTGTCGCTTCCCATGATCGGCAGCCTGCCTTTTCACGCCACGCTTGCAACGGTGGCTCTGCTGGGGCCGGGCCGTCCGATCCTGGTGGGTGGTGTTGCGGCCGCTCGCGCAGGGGCCCCCAGCATGGATTCCCTCGTGGGCCTAGGGGTGAGCAGTGCCTATGTGGCCAGCCTGGTGGCCTTGGTTTGGCCCCAGGTGGGTTGGCCCTGCTTTTTCAATGAGCCAGTGATGTTGCTGGGGTTCGTCCTGCTGGGACGTTTCCTCGAGGAACGGGCCCGTTTCCGGACCGGTCAGGCCCTGCAGCAGTTGGCTGAGCTCCAGCCGGACACGGCGCGCCTGCTGTTGAGCGACGGGGCGATTCGTGAGGTGCGCGTTGGCGCTCTCAGGCCCGGTGAAACCGTGCAGTTGCTGGCCGGTGACCGCATTCCGGTGGATGGGGTGGTGCTTGAGGGGGCCTCGGCCGTTGATGTGTCCAGCCTCACCGGTGAGCCCCTGCCACTGCAGGCGGAGCCCGGCACGGAGTTGTCCTCCGGCAGCCTCAATCTGGAGTCAACCCTGGTGCTGAAGGTAACCCGTGTCGGTGCCGAAACCGCCCTGGCCCGGATCATTCGTCTGGTGGAGCAGGCCCAGGCCCGTCGGGCTCCCATCCAGGGCCTGGCCGATCGTGTAGCAGGCCGTTTCTGTTACGGCGTGATCGGCTTGGCCCTCGCCACGTTTCTGTTCTGGTGGTTGTTCGGTGCCCAGCACTGGCCTGAGGTTCTGCAGGCGTCTGCACCTGGGCTGCCCATGACCCATGCGATGTCCCATGGGATGGACCATGGCCATGGGATGCATCACGGCGGCTTGGGCAGTGGAGCCAGCACCCCGATGGGTCTGGCCCTGCAACTGTCAATCGCCGTGCTGGTGGTCGCCTGCCCCTGTGCCCTGGGTCTGGCGACCCCCACTGTGATCACGGTGGCCACCGGTTTGGCAGCACGGCGCGGCTGGCTCTTCCGCGGTGGTGATGTGATCGAAACCGCCGCCGGTCTGGAGCATGTGGTCTTCGACAAGACCGGCACCCTCACCTTGGGTCGTCCCCTCGTGACCGATGTGTACGGGGATGACCCGGATCATTTGTTGCAGCTTGCGGCCAGCCTGGAGCAAAGCAGCCGCCATCCCTTGGCCTACGCCCTGCTGCAGGAGGCCCAGCGCCGGGAGCTCGCACTACTGAACTGCGAGGACGTTCGCAGCGTCTCCGGCCAGGGCCTGGAGGGCCACGTGGACGGTGCATCGGCTCGGGTGCGTGTTGGCAAGCCCGACTGGTTGGAAGGGCAGGGTGTTGCCATCGCCCCCGCCGCCCAGGACTGGCTCTCTACCGCTGAAGGCTCGGTGGTGGCTGTGGCTGTGGGAGCTGTCCTGGTGGGCCTTGTGCAGATCGAGGATCAGCTGCGCCCGGATGTTGCCCCGGCGTTGCAACGCCTGCGCTCCCATGGTCTTGCGCTTTCGGTGTTCAGTGGTGATCGGCAGGCGGCTGTGCAGCGCCTGGGTCAGCAGCTGGGCTTTGCCGCCAATGATCTGGGCTGGCAGATGCTGCCGGAGCAGAAGCTGCAGCGCCTCGAGCAGCTGCGGCAGGCGGAGCGGGTGGCCATGGTGGGCGACGGCATCAACGATGCGCCGGCCCTGGCCGCGGCTGATCTTGGGATTGCCATTGGCACTGGAACCCAGGTCGCGCAGGACTCCGCTGGCCTGGTGTTGCTCGGCGATCGGCTCGACAATCTGCCCGAAGCCCTCAGCCTGGCGCGCCGCACCCTGGTGAAGGTGCGGCAGAACCTCTTCTGGGCCTTTGGTTACAACCTGATTGTTCTTCCGGTGGCTGCCGGTGCCCTGCTCCCCAGCCATGGAGTGCTGCTGTCGCCTCCGTTGGCGGCGCTGTTGATGGCCCTGAGTTCGATCACTGTGGTGCTCAACGCCCTGGCTCTTCGCTTGCCATGACAGGTCGCTTCATTGTTTTGGAGGGCATCGACGGCTGCGGCAAGACCACGCAGATCCAGCATCTGGTCGAGTGGTTGCCCAACAGCGGTCTGATGCCGAAGGGCGCTGCTGTGGTCTGCACCCGTGAGCCGGGAGGCACTCCCCTGGGGC
This sequence comes from Synechococcus sp. UW86, assembly GCF_900474085.1. Lineage (NCBI taxonomy): Bacteria > Bacillati > Cyanobacteriota > Cyanophyceae > Synechococcales > Synechococcaceae > Synechococcus > Synechococcus sp. UW86. Next base: position 3,744 of record NZ_UCNU01000009.1, on the reverse strand, counting down.
GCTCGATCCGTGAACTCCTGCTGCACACGGCAGACCAGGCGGCACCAGCTCCCACCGCTGAACTGCTGCTTTACGCCGCCGATCGGGCGCAGCATGTTGAAACGTTGATCCGTCCTGCTCTTGAGCGCGGTGACTGGGTGATCAGCGATCGTTTCGCGGGATCGACCCTCGCCTATCAGGGCTATGGACGGGGTCTGGATCGGGACTTGATTCAGCGGCTCGAACGGATCGCCACCACGGGGCTTCAGCCCGATCTCACCCTCTGGCTGAGCCTTTCCGTTCAAGAGAGCCTGCGGCGCCGTCTCGGGGACAAGGAGGACCGCATCGAAGCCGAGGGAGCCGCATTCCTGGAGCGGGTTGCACAGGGTTTTGCCGAGTTGGCCCAGCAGCGCTCCTGGTGCGCCGTCGCTGCAGATCAGTCAGCCAGCGCCGTTCGTGCTGCTCTGGAACGTCAGCTTCAGGAGCATCTGGCTTGAGCGCGCTGTTTGGCGATCTGATCGGCCAGCCCCTCGCCGTTGATCTGCTTTCGGCGGCCCTGGCCCAGGGCCGTGTGGCCCCGGCCTATCTCTTTGCCGGCCCTGAAGGGGTGGGACGTCAGTTGGCGGCGGTGCGTTTTCTGGAGGGACTGCTGGCCGATGGTCAGCCCTCGGCCCGGGAACGACGACGCCTGCTGGAACGCAATCACCCCGACCTGTTCTGGGTGGAACCCACCTATCAGCATCAGGGCCGTTTGCTGACCCGCGCCGAAGCCGAGGAGGCGGGGCTCAGTCGCCGCACTCCGCCCCAGTTGCGATTGGAGCAGATCCGCGACATCGGACGCTGTCTGGCCCGGCAGCCGGTGGAGGCGAAGCGCGGGATGGTTGTGATTGAGGCTGCTGAGGCGATGTCGGAAGCTGCGGCCAATGCCCTGTTGAAAACGCTGGAGGAACCCGGCCATGGTGTGCTGATTCTGTTGACCTCAGCCCCCGAGCGGTTGCTCAGCACAATTCGCTCCCGCTGTCAGTTGATCCGTTTCCTTCGGCTCAACCCCGAGGCCATGGCTCAGGTGCTCGAGCGCACCGGTGCAACCTCTCAAGATGCTCCGGAACTTCTTGCCTTGGCTGCCGGGTCTCCAGGCGCCCTGATCGACCATCGCCGCAGCCTGGCTGGTCTGCCCGAGGCGTTGGTTCAGCGCCTCGATTCGCTTCCCGCCACTCCCATGGAGGCACTTGCGTTGGCACGCGAGCTCTGCGAAGCCCTCGATGGCGAGCAGCAGCTGTGGTTGATTGGCTGGTGGCAACACCGGCTTTGGCGCTCCGGCAGTTCCGCCTCAAGCCTCAAGCGCTTGGACACTCTGCGCGGCCAGCTGCTTTCGTTCGTTCAGCCGCGATTGGCCTGGGAGGTGGCGCTGCTCGATCTCACGCCATCCGTCTCTTAGGTGCATGACGGTGATCAAGCCGAGGCTCGATCACCTTGCTGTTTGCGCTCTTCGCGTGCCATGGCCACCACGTCCTCCAGGCCATCCATCTGGGCGCTGGTGGGCAGTTCCAGGCAATAGCCCGCTCCGTACACCGTTTTGATGAAGCGTGGTTTGCGGGGATCGGGTTCCAGCTTGGTGCGCAGGTGCCTGACGTGCACGCGAATGGTCTCGATGTCGTCATCGGGCTCGTAGCCCCACACTTCCTTGAGGATCAACGAGGGGGCCACGGTCTGCCCGTGACGCTGCAACAGGCAATGAAGCAGTTCGAATTCCAGGTGTGTGAGGCGCACGGGTTGATCAAACCAGATCGCTTCAAAGCGCTCGGGCACAAGGGTGAGAGGCCCGTAGCTGAGGATCTCGTTGTGGTTGCTTGTTCCAACCGGAGCTCGGTCACTGCGACGCAGCAGGGCTTTGACCCGCACCTGAAGTTCCTCCAGATCGAAGGGTTTGGTCAGGTAATCGTCGGCTCCGGAATTGAAACCGCTCACCTTGTCTTTGGTGCCGCCGAGAGCCGTGAGCATCAGGATCGGAATCCCAGCGGTGCGGTCGTCGCGCCGTAGGCGCTGACACAGGGTGAGGCCATCCACTTTGGGCAGCATCAGATCCAGCAGGATCAGATCCGGGGTGTATTGCAGTGCGAGGGCCTGACCTTTGATGCCATCGTCGGCGCGCTGCACATCGAAGCCGCTGTGCTCCAAATGGCCACTGACCAGGTCGCGCATGTCCTGGTCATCTTCGATTAGCAGGATGCAGGGCTTCATCGGTTCGGCGGCAATTCGGCTGGAGAAATAACGAGCGCTTGTCTGTACGGATTAACGCTGAACGGATTCTCTCAAGCTTTTCAACTGTCTGCAGATTTTCAGCAAAGATACTGTTAAGGGCTTGCTTGTCTCAGATCGATTGCAGGAGCAGCGATCTGAAGGTTTTTTTGCTTGTCATTCGCCCGTGTCTGTTTAGGAAGTCTTCCGCTTCGGGCAATCACCCGTCACGAAATTCCTCTTTTCGTCAATAAAAAAGCCACAGCGTGAGCTGTGGCTTTAAAGCTCCCCGGGCGGGATTCGAACCTGCGACCAATCGATTAACAGTCGACCGCTCTACCGCTGAGCTACCGAGGAATCAGACCCGAAGAATTTACCCCTCGAATGTGCCCCCCTGCAAGCGCCGTTGCAGTTCTGTTCCTCGGGTCCATGGTCCAATCCGACCGTCTTGCATGCGAGCGGCACCATCGGCGAAGGCCAATTCCCCAAGCCTGTGGGTGATCCACAGCGCCGTGATCGGCTTAATGGGGTCCTTGCAAAGCCGTTGCACGGTGGTCAGCACCGTTGTTTGGCTCTCAGGGTCCAGCAGCGCGGTCGGCTCATCGAGCAGCAGGAGCCCGGCGTCACTAGCCAGGGCTCCGGCAATGGCCAGGCGTTGTTTCTGGCCGCCGCTGAGGCTGTGAATCGGCCGCTTCTCCAGTTGGGCGAGGCCAAGCTGGCTCAGCAGGTCGCGCACGGTGCTTAGGCGGTGCTGCTGGGGCCCTTCCGGGTCCATGCCCAGCAGCAGATCGCTGCCGCAACTGGGGAGCAGCAGCTGATGGTCTGGGTTCTGAAACACCAGGGCCGATTTGCTGCGGCAGGCGATGCGTCCGCTCTGGGGTTCGAGCAGTCCTGAAATCAGGCGGAACAGGGTGCTTTTGCCGCTGCCGTTGCTGCCCACCAGCATCCAGAGGCCCGGGCCAGGAATGACCAGGTTGCAACGGTTGAGGGCCTGCTGGCCGTTCGGCCAGCGGTGGCTGACGGCCTCAACGCTCAGTTCGGCGGTTGAGGTGTCAGGAATCAAAGGAAAAGCCGGGACGCTTGCTGCCACCCGCTGCCGAAGCTTTCTCATAAAGCTGAACGGCGAGAACCTCACTGACCAGCAGCGTTACTTTCTTGCCTTCCACTTTCTCGCAGGTGAGCTCCAGCAGCCGCGGTTGGCCGTTCTCGAGGGCCTGGCGGATCTGCTCATACAGCGCATCGGCATCTGCATGCTCCTTGCGCTGAACAGACACCGGGACAGGACTCATGCGCAGGGCCAGTTCGATGACGTACACAGCGTTGGAAAGAAGCGATGCGTCATCTTCGCGGAGGGACCGGCATCCCGTCGGTCCAAAAATGCGCATTTCTACTCATCCCTTCGAAAAGGGTGCGGGGAGCCGCCCCATTTCGGTGATCACCCCCTAGGCTCGGCCATGTAACGGATCATGAAGCACCTCTCATGACGATCGCTGTAGGACGCGCGCCACAGCGGGGATGGTTTGACGT